>CAZRFU010000011.1:88157-93660 GCA_964599475.1 uncultured Thermoanaerobaculia bacterium | reverse complement strand
CCACTCAGCCGAGCGTAGCGGAGCGCACGACCTCACGGCCAAGCGGAGGCGAGCCGCCGACGGTGCGGTCCTCGAGGTTGCGGAACCCGCAGCCGTGCGAATTCGGCTCGAACAATCGCACCCCGCGCGAGTCCGCGCAAATCTACTCTTTGCAGATATTTGCGCAGCTGCAGCCGAGAAATGTCGCAGAAGTTGCGAGATCTGGCGGGGTAAGTCACGAAGGTACTGGGGATCGGGTATTGGGTTTCGGAGATCGAGGATCGGAGACTCGTTCAGCGTGCACCAAGGAGCCGCACGAATGGTGGTTCCCGCGCTCCGACGGGTACCCGGTACCTGGTCCCCGGTACCTTCTTAGACCACCAATCCGTAGCGCTCCCGCAGCACGGCCAAGTGATGCTCGACGTGCCCGACCAGGATGTGGGCCAGCGCACGGACCGAGATCGCCTGGCCGTTGGCAATGCCGGTGCGCAACCACTGCTCGGGCCTCAGGGCCGAAAGCATGGCGATGTTGGCGTAGCGCAGGTGGCGAAACTCCTCGAGGGCCGCAGCAGCGCTACGCGGCGGCGCCTCGGCGACGAACAGGTTCTCGTCGAAACCCGGCATCGGCGTTGGGTCGCCCACCGAGCACCGCAACGCGCGGTAGCCGAACACCCGCTCGGCGTGCCCCAGATGATCGATGACCTGGCGCACCTGCCATTTGCCTGGGGCGTAGGCAAAGCCTTCACGCTGGGGATCTACCAGGGCGTCGGCCTGCTCCAACAGCAACACTTGGGACAACAGTTGCTCGCCGATCGAGCGGTCGCTCGCAACCCTGGCGATGTAGGTCTGGTAGAAGGGCGCGTACTCCGCCGGATCCGGCGGCGCAAGGTCAGGAATCGCGTGGCTCATCACAAGTCCCCCCGGCGCGGCAGCGTACCACGCCGCCACGGGGCAGGGTCGCCGCTGCCGTCTCACCGGCTCCCTGCTCCCGGGACCCGATCCCCGATCCCCAATCAAACCGACCGACCTGCCAGCCGCCGGGGGCAAGGGGCCTCCTATAATCGCCACGATGCCGCGCCACCCCTCGACCTCCCCCGCTCTCGACGACGTCACCGCCTCGGTCTACAGTGCCTTGGCCGAGCGCGCGCAGCGTGCCGGCTCGGAGGTGTTCCCCTTCCACGTCGGCGACACCTACCTCGCGCCGGCCCCGGCGTGCCGGATGGAGAATCTGCGCGAAGCCGACTACCCCGGCATGCACCGCTACACCAGCCCACAGGGTTGGCCGCCGCTGATCGAGGCCTTGACCACCCAGGCCGAACGCCGCACCAGCCTGCCCCATTCGCCGGATCAGATCCTCGTGGGCGCCGGGGCGACGGGTGCGCTCGGGGCGGTGGTCGGGGCGCTGGCCGATCCAGGTGAGGAGATCCTGATCCTGGCGCCGTTCTGGCCGCTGATCGGTGGCATCGTCAAGAGCTTCCGCGCCGTGCCGGTGCCGGTGCCATGCCTCGCCGGTGAGGTCGACGACCCCGACTCCCTGCGGCGAGTCCTCGAAGCCCACCTGAGCCCGCGGTCGGTCGCGGTGTACCTCAACACGCCGAGCAACCCCGCCGGTCGCGTGCTCCCTCCCGACTGGGTCGAAACCATCGTCGATTTCGCCCGCCGCTACGACCTGTGGATCCTCTCGGATGAGGTCTACGAAGACTTGGTCTACGTCGGCGAGCACCTGCCGACGCGCCGGCTCGCTCCCGAGCGCACGATTTCGGCGCATTCCTTCTCGAAGTCCTACGGGCTCACCGGTACCCGCTGCGGGTGGCTGGTTGGGCCCGCGCCGGCGCTCGAGGCGGCCCGCAAGATTTCGACCAACACCGTGTACTCGACGCCCACACCGTCACAGATCTCGGGCCTCAAGGCACTCGAGGGTCACGCCGACGCCTGGCTCACCGACGCCCGCGAGCGCTACCGGCAGGCCGGCGCCGCAGCCGCGCGCCGCCTCGGTATTGCGGCGCCGGAAGGCTCGACCTTCCTGTTCCTCGACATTCGGGAAGCGTTGGGCGCCGACGGCCTCGGGGCGTTTCTCGAACGTGCCGCCGATCGCGGCCTGCTGGTCGCGCCGGGGCCGAGCTTCGGCCCCTACCCCACCCACATTCGCCTGTGTTTCACCGCGGCGCCGGCCGATGTCGTCGAACGAGGCGTCGAGGTGCTCGCCCAGCTGCTCTCGGCCGCCGACCTCGACAACGGACGCCCGCAGCCGTGACCACCGCACCGGCTGCCCACGCCGAGCTCGAAGCGGCGTTGGCCTCCGTCGTCGCCGCAGCGCGGCGCTACCAGCAGAGTCTGGCCGACGCTGCGGGTTTGGCCAAGTTGCCGGCCAGCCGTTTCGAAATCTCTCTCGATCCTGGTCAGGCGGCTGCGCAGTTGGCCGGCGCCATCCGGGTGATCGAGGCCGACGTGCGCTTGGCCGCGCAGCGCGAGCGTGCCGTGATCGCCGGCTCGGCCTTTTGCCTGCGCTGCGGCCACGCCCTGTGCGAGCACGCCGTGCCTGCCGGCCCGCGTGAGGTCTTCGCCGGCTGGTTGCCTTCGGGGCGACCGGAGTGGGTCGATTTCGGGCAGCTGCTCGTCGATCGCGCCGATCCCCGCGTCGACCGTCTCTTCGGCGGTCCACCCACGGTGCTCGCTCTGACGCAAAGGCCGGCCGACCTCACCGCCAAGCTCCTCCCGGCCTTCCGCGCCCAGCCGGGCTCACCCGAGCTCCTCGGCCAGGTCAGCGCCGGGTGGTTTCGCATCCACGGGATCGACGGCACCGTGGCGATTACGCTCCAGCTGCTCAGCACCGGACGACGCCGCGAACGCAAGATCTTCCTGCACCCGGTAGTGGCGCCCGAGCTGCAGGCGCGCTGGGGCTTGATCGAGTCTCCACCATGGGCCGCAGCGATCGAGAACGGGCGCGAGGATGTCGCCCAGCTCGAGCACTTCGCGCGAACCACGGCCGCCCCGTGGGCGGTGGTCGTGCAGCGGATCGACTCCGTCCTCGGCGGCCTGGCAGCCAATCTCGAGCGCCCGGAACGCGCCCGTAGGCGTCGCACCCAACACGCCGAGCTGCGCCGAGACGAAGGGCGACCGGTGTCGACGGCTCTGGCGGATCTCGAAGTCTGTCCCGAGGAGCGCTTCTTTCGCGACCCGTCGCATCACACGTGGATCGTCGTCGGCCCCAAGGGTCGCACCCACGTGTTCGCCGAGGACGGCCGCCACGTCACCTCGGTCCGCTACAACGCCGCAGCCCTGACGCGCCGCGTCGAGCGCGGCCGTTGGAAGCCCGCAACCCTCGCCGAACGCGACGGGCTGCTCGCCACCGTGCGCGCCCGAGCCGAAACAGCCGGCTCGGCAACAGCGTAGAGTGAACGACGGCGTCGCTCACAGATCATGTCTCGTCCTCCCTCCATCTTCCGCAGGCTGATCCGCTTCGGCCCGCTGATCGCGCTCGGCGCCATCGCCGGGGGGGCCCATCTCGCCGGTGCCGACACCCTGGCGACGCTGGCCGGAGCGGGCCTGATCGTCGTCGTGGCACTGCAGCTCAGCTGGTTCGTGCTGCGGCGCCTGCTCTACCGCGTCTCGCGCCAGCTGGCACTTTCCTACGTGTTGATGGGACTGCTGCCGATCCCAATGGTGCTGCTGCTGCTCGGCCTCACCGGTTGGGCCGCCGGAGGGATTCTCGCCGGCCACGTCTACCGCGGCGCCCTCGAAGAGGTGATGCACGAGCTTGCCACGGTTGCTGCCGCCGAGCTCGGCCGCGCTGACCGCCTGCGGCCCGACGAGACCATCGCCGGCGCCGCCATCGCCCGCTACCGCGAGGGCATCAAGGTCGCCGGCCACCGCGACCTCCCCGACCATCTGCCGCAATGGCTGGCCACGCACGAGCCCGACACCGAGCCCATCGTCCTGGCGGCGATCGAGGGAAGGCCCACTCCGTTCGCCCTGGTCCACGGCGACAACGGGGCGAGTGTGCTGGCTCTGTGGACCGGTCACAGCCTCCAGGCGGAGCTGGCGGCCCGCTCGGGAATCTGGGGTCGGCTCGAACGGTGGGAGGCCTCGGTGCGGCCACGAGGCACGATGGTGATCCAGGTCGGCGAGCTCGGCTTCACCTGGAACGACCTCCAGCAGTGGCGGCGCTCCGCTCCCCCGCCCCTGGGTTTCTTTTCGGCGGCACCGGACCCGCGCTGGTGGCAACGCCCCCTGGTGCGCTGGGCCGACCTGTTGGCGGTGGCGCAACCGCTCGACCCGGCCCTGGCCGACAGCGCCCCCCGCTCGGTCGGGGTGTTGCTGACCGCCTCGCCGCAGGCGGTCTACCGCCAGGTCTTCGCCAGCGCCGCCGAAATCGACTTGGCTGCCTGGGCCGTTCTGTTCCTGGTCGCCTTCCTGCTGTTCGACGTCTACATCGTGGCCGTGGGTATGGCGGTGTTCGTCATCGTCGGGGTGTCTCGATCAGTCAACCACCTCTCGACCGCCACCGCCAAGGTCCTCGCCGGTGATTTCAGTGCCCGCATTCCGGTACGGCGGCGGGACCAACTCGGCGACCTGCAGCGGTCGTTCAACGAGATGACCTCGAGCCTCGAGCGGCTGGTCGCGGAAGCCGCAGAGAAGGAGTCGCTCCACAAGGAGCTCGAGCTCGCTCGCCAGGTCCAGCGCAGCCTCCTGCCCGAAGCACTCGAGACCGGCGAAGGCGTCGAGTTCGCCTTTTCCTTCGAGCCCAGCGCGGCAATCGGGGGCGACTACTTCGACATTCTGCGTATCGACCAGCACCGCCTGGCGGTGGTGATCGCCGACGTCTCCGGCCATGGGCTTTCCGCTGGCCTGCGAATGGCAATGGTCAAAGCTGCTCTCGAAATGCTGGTCGAACAGCACCTCGACGCACGTGCGATCCTCTCGCGTCTGCACCGGATGGTGCGTGCGCAGCGGCTCGAGTCCGGCGGCCGGTCGATGGTCACGGCGACGCTCGCCACTCTCGATCTCGAAGCTCGGAGCCTCTGCCTGGTCAACGCCGGTCACGTCCCAACCTGGGTGGTTCGAACCGACGGCCGTGTCGAGGAGCTCGTCCTGCCTGGGCCACCTCTCGGCGGCATCGGGGAAGCCTACGGCGAAGGATCGGTCCTGCTCGAGCCCGGCGACCATGTGGTGTTCCTCTCCGACGGCCTGGTCGAGGCTCTCGACCACGGCGACGAGCCCTTCGGCTACGAACGGGTGGCGACGGCGCTGCACGGTGGCGGAGCGATCTCCGCGGCGGAGATGCGCGATCGTCTGATGCGCGCGATCGCTGTCCACACCGGGACTCGGCCGATCGACGACGACCGCACCCTGCTCGTACTACGGCTGCGCGGTTGAGCCGATCCGTGCCAACCAGCCCCGAACCTCTCGAACTCGCGGGTGCTCGGCGGCTCGGCGCTTGAGCAGCTGCTGTTCAGCGAGCCGGAAGTGGGCCTCGGCCTCGGGTCGGCCCGCAGCCCAGGCGATCCGCCCAGCCAGGAGGTCA
>CAZRFU010000011.1:62468-88147 GCA_964599475.1 uncultured Thermoanaerobaculia bacterium | reverse complement strand
ATCCGGATCGCGCTCGAGCTGATGGCCACGAACCTGCTCGACCAGCGCTGCCGCTTCCGAGTCCTGACCGAGATCGACCAGCACCCGAGCAAGATTCAGCGCCGCAGCATCGGTGACCGGATGGTCGACGCCGAAGACCTCACTGCCGAGTTGGTGGGAGCGCCGGGCGTAGTCGAGCGCCCCTTCACCGTTGCCGAGCACACTTTCCACCTCGGCGGCAGCACGCAGACCGTTGACGAGCCTGCCTCCAGCCGAGCCCTCGAGGATCTCCAGCCCAACGGCGAGCTCCTGCCGCGCCCGATCGGCGGCCCCCAGGTGTGCCAGGGCGATCGCGCGGTACGCTCGGGCGATGCCCACCGATCCATGTTCCGGGCCGACAGTCTTCTCCCACAACGCCACGGCCTGGGCAAACTCGACGTCGGCTCCCTGCCAGTCGTCGCGGCGCAGCGCCGAGATCGCCAGACTGTGATGACCGTTGGCGACCTCGGGATGGTCGGCCTCGATGCCGGCGAAGACCGCCATCGCCCGCCGGGTCGCGACGTCCGCCTCGTCATCGCGTTCGAGCTGTGAGAGCAGATTGGCGTATTGATTGAGCGTGAAAGCCAACCGCGGGTGCTCCGGACCCAACACCCGTTCCATGCCCGCGATCGTCCGGTCGAACCACTGCTCCGACTCACGGTACTCCCCGCTCCACAACAGACCCATGGCCACGTTGTGGAACGCAATCAGGGTTTGGGGAGAATCCGAGCCGAAGTGGCGCTCGAGCCCGGTGGCAACGCGACGGTAGAGCGGGACGGCTCGGTCGAGTCGATCCTGACTGTCCAGCACCATCGCCAACACCCCGGCTGCGTTGAGGGTATCCGGGTGGTCCTCGCCGAGCTCGACCTCGAGCACCTCGGCCGCGTGCTCCAACATCGGCTGGGCCTCCTCGGGCCGATCGAGGGTCTCGAGGACAGCGCCCAGCTGAACCTCGACCTCCGCGATGGCGACCCGATCGGAGCCCGAAGCGGCGCGAAGATCGGTGAGCAGCGGGGTCAGCAGCGCTTCCGCCTGGTGATACTCGCCGGCCGCGGCAAGCACCGCGGCCAACTCCCGCGTTGCCTTGGCCGAAGCCGCTCCGCCACCGCGGGCCTGCATCGAGGTGAAGGCGTGGCGGGCCCGCGCCACCGCCGATTCGTAATCACCGAGCGACACCTCGACCCGCGCCACCGCCATCAACAGCTCGTCGCGAAGCTCGGGATCGTCGGCCACCTCGCGCTCGATCCGGGGACCGCTTTGCTCGAGCAGTTCCCGCACCGTCACCTCACGGCCGCGGGTGTTCTCCGGATCCGCCCCTTCGAGCACCGACACCAGCACCTCGCGAGCACGCTCTGCACGCTGCGCCTCGGCTTCCGCCCGGCGGGTCTGCAGCAGCGATACCACCAGCGCCGCCAGCAGCGATACGACGCCGATGGTCGCGGCGGCCATCCCCGCTCGATGGCGCGCCGCGAAGCGCCCGAAGCGGTACCACGCGGTAGCCGGACGTGCCAGCACCGGCAGACCTCTCAAGTGTCGGTCGAGGTCGTCGCCGAGCTCGGCAGCCGAGCGGTAGCGATGCTTGGGGTCGGGCTCGAGGGCTTTGGAGACGATCGCGTCGAGGTCACCCTCGAGCTCCTGGGTACGGGGAAGGTTCACGGACCTCTCGCCACCACGCTCGGCGCGAAGCCGCTCGCGGACGGCCGCCGAAGGCCGCACCACGCCTTCGGTACCGAGCTCGGCGACCAGGCGGCCCCAGGATGAGGTACTGCGTGGGTGGGGGACGCCACCGGTCAAGAGCTCGAACAACAACACGCCGAGGGCGTAGACGTCGGTCGCGGTAGTGATCGCCTGCCCCAGAATTTGCTCCGGGGCGGCGTAGGCCGGCGTCAATGCGCGGTCTTCGAGCCTCGTTTCCGCCGCCTCGAGCTCCGGATCGAGCAGCTTGGCGATTCCGAAGTCGAGCAACTTCGGCTGGCCGCCGGGCGTGACCAAGACGTTGGTCGGCTTGATATCGCGGTGGACGACCAAAGCCCGGTGGGCCACGTCGACCGCGTCGCAGAGCTCACGGATCAGGCGCACGCGCTCGCCCACGGCGAGCTGTGCAGCAGCGGCGTGTGCAGTGATCGGCACACCGACGATACGTTCCATCACCAGATAGGGCCGGCCGTTCGCGGCCCGTCCACCGTCGAGCAGACGAGCGATCGCCGGGTGGTCCAGGGTCGCCAGAATCTGACGCTCGGCCTGGAAGCGCCCGAGCGCGGCTGGGGAGTCGAGGCCGATTCGCAAGACCTTCAGCGCTGCCGTCTGATCGTAGGCTCCATCGGCACGACGCACTTCCCACACTTCGCCCATACCGCCGCGTCCGATCAGACCGACCACCACCCACGGCCCGAAGGTCTGGCCGAGCGCCGAAGGCCCCTCCTCGATGATCTCGGCGGCCACGGCCGTGAGGTCCTCGCCGATCGGCTGATCGAGTACCGCCTCTCGACAGCGATCGGCCGCGAGCAGGCCCCGCAGCTCCTGAGCGAGCTCGGGCTCGTCGATGGCCAGGTGTTCGAGCCGTAGGTCCGCGTCCGCAGGCTCGAGCTCGACGAGCTCGTCGAAACACTCCCACAGGCGCTGCGCAGGGATCGCCACGCCTACTGCTCCACGGCCGCCGGGGAGCGGCGCACCATCACCACCATGGTCAGGTCATCCTCCTGCCGAGCATCTCCCTTGTGCGCCCAGACTCGCCGCAGCAAGCCGTCGCGAATGCTCTGGGCTTCCCGCCGCTCCGCGCAGGCCGCAGCGAGGGCAGCTCCAAGGCCTTCGATTCCCAAAGCCACGCCGGCATCGGAGAGCGTCTCGTAGACCCCGTCGGTGGTCAGCAGCAGGACGTCGCCGACCTCGAGCTCGAAGGTGCACGCTTCGAGGTGGAGCCGGTCCATCGCTCCGAGGGGAGTCGACGAGCCGCCGATCTCCTCGACCCTGCCATCCCCCCGCACCACCAGCATCGGCGGGTGCCCGGCGAAAACCACCTCGCCTCTGCCGCCACCCTGCTCCAGCCGGACCTGCGCCAGGGTGACGAAGGCCCGGTCATGCCGGGTGCGGCGCACCATGTGGTGGAGGCGCTCACACACCAGCCGCGGATCGGCGACATCCTCGAGGAGGGCGAGGCAGGCCCGCAGACCCGACAGCAAGAGGCCGCTCGCGAGGCCATGACCGGCAACGTCGGCGACGGTGACGACCAGGCCGCCCCGGCCGTCGACGTGGTGGCCGTAGTAGTCACCACCCACCTCCGTGGCCGGCAGCGACAAGGTCGCCCACTCGATCCACTCGAGCGCGGGCCCCTCGCGTGGCAACATGCTGAGCTGGATCTGTCGTGCGGTTTCGAGCTCCCGTTGCATCCGCAGGCGGTCCTCGTAGATCTCAGCCGAGGCGTCCCAAGCCGCTTCGATGCGTCGGCGGTAGCCGCGCGAGCGCCAGGCGCCGATGCCCAGAGTCACCAGGTGCCCGGCAAGGATCCCGGGAACCACCGCCAGGGCCTCCGACTCGCCGCCGAAGGCGACGGCCAGCAGCGCCGTCACCAAGCCGAGGCCGAACCACGTGGCGTGGAGAGCGATGCGCGTCGCCGGCACCAGCTGGAACAACAGCACCACCATGGGCGGCACGATCAGCGCGGGGATCAGCAACCCCGTGCGCCACGCATAGATGACCATGAACACCTGCTGCGCGAGCAACAGGGCAACGACCAGCATCACCGTGGCGCGCTCGTCGAGCCACCCGGCCGGTCGCCGCCGGAGCACCCGCGCAAAGCCGGCCATTCCCAGCACCAGGAGGGCCGCCACGCCGCTCGCGAGCCCGGAATCCTCCTCGTGCACGACGGCGAAGAAGACGATCAGCCAGTGGAACGCGAAGAGCCACAGGAGGCCCCGCACGACCCGTAGGTTGGCCGCGGCAAAGCGCGCCGAGACCGCAGCCCCAACTTCCCCCCGCATCAGCTCGGCTGCGGCGATCGCCTCTCGAAGCACCTGACCTCCACCTTCTCCAACGAAGCTACGGCCGGGAATGTTCACACAGTCGGGATACGATCGGGAGGTGTCGTCGGAGATTCTCGTCCTCGTGGTCCTCCTCGGAGCGGTCGTGCTCTTCGTGGTGGACCGGTGGCGCTACGACTTGGTCGCGCTCGCCGCCCTGTTGACCTTGGCGGTGACCGGGGTGGTTCCCGCAAATCAGGTCTTCTCAGGGTTCGGACATTCCGCCGTGATCACCGTCGCGGCGATCCTGATGGTGAGCGCCGGCCTAGCGTCCTCCGGTGTCGTCGATCGGCTCGCGCGCGTGGCACTGCGCTTCGCCCGAACACCGGTCCAGCTGGTCGTGGTGTTGACGTCTCTCGTCACCCTGGCCTCGGCCTTCATGAACAACGTCGGCGCCCTCGCCCTGTTCCTGCCGGTTGCCGTGCGAGCGGCGCGAGAGACCGGCACCAGGGTGTCGATCGTCCTGATGCCACTCGCCTTCGGCTCGTTGTTGGGAGGCATGACCACCCTGGTCGGCACTCCTCCCAACCTGCTGATCTCCGCGGAACGCGAGCGCTTGGTCGGCAAACCTTTCGGTATGTTCGACTTCTCCCCCGCCGGCACGGTCGTCGCCATCGCCGGCGTGGCGTTCATCTCGCTGCTCGGCTGGCGACTGCTGCCCCGCCGCGAGGGAGGCTCACGCGAGGAGCTCCTGCGGCTGCAGGAGTACAGTGTCGAGCTCCGAGTTCCGCCCACCTCGCCGCTGGTCGGCAAGGACCTGCGTGCCCTGCGGGAGTTCGGCACCGAGGTGGTGGTGGTGTCTCTGGTCCGCGGTGACGAGCGTTTCCTGGCACCGGCCCGCAATACGCGTCTCGCCGTCGGCGACCGTCTGATCAGCGAGATCGACCCGCGCAAGCTCGAGGAGTTCCTCGACCTCGCCGGGCTCGAGCTGGCCGGGTCGAAGAGGCTCGCGACCGAAGGCGGTGAGCTCGAATCCGAGCAGGTGTCGCTGGTCGAGGCAGTGGTGCGGGCGCGATCGATCCTCGTTGGATCGACCGCCGTCGAGGTCGGGCTGCGCGACCGTCACGGCGTCAACTTGCTCGCCGTGTCCCGCGCCGGCGCGCGCCTGACGTCCCTGCTGCGCGATGTCCGCTTCGAGCCGGGTGACGTGATCTTGATCCAGTGCCGCACCGACCACCTGCCCGATGCCCTTGCCAGCCTGACGCTGCTCCCACTGGCCGACCGCCGGCTCGAGCTCGGCAGCCGGCGTCGACCCCTGCTCGCCATCGGCATCTTTGCCGCCGCCATCGCCGCCCTGGTTGTGGGCTTGGTTTCCGCCGAGGTGGCTTTCGTCACCGCCGCCTTCCTCATGGTCGTCAGCGGCGTCCTGCCGCTGCGGGAGGCATACCGCTCGGTCGAATGGCCGGTGCTGGTTCTGCTCGGGGCGATGATCCCGGTGGGCGGAGCGCTCGAATCGAGCGGCGCCGCGGCCACCCTGGCGCGCCACCTCGTCGACCTCGGCCAGAACCTCCCCCTCTGGGCGGTGCTGACCGTCGTCCTCGTCGTCACCATGATGCTTTCCGACGCGATGAACAACGCCGCGACCGCCGTGCTCATGGCACCGGTGGCAGCCGGTGTCGCCAACGGCCTGGGCGCTTCCCCCGACGCCTTTCTGATGGCGGTGGCCCTCGGAGCCTCCTCGGCGTTCCTCACCCCCATCGGCCACCAGTCGAACACCCTGGTCATGGGCCCGGGGGGCTACCGTTTCGGCGACTACTGGCGCATGGGCCTGCCGCTCGAGATCGTGATCGTCGCCCTCGGCGTGCCGACCCTGCTGCTGGTCTGGCCTCCCTGACACGAGACCCCAACCGACACCCCCCGATGAGGGACAGCTGGACCGGCCCTGTGATGTGACTAGGCCGGTGCCAGGCGCAGGGGTCGTGCCATCACGAGAGGCTGGAGTGCGCAGAGCCACAATCTGTGCCGAGGAGTGCTATCCCGGCATCCGCAGGGCCTGCATGCCATGATCTCCCCGCTCCGTCTCGCTCTACGGGGCTCGAGCCGTGGGTGGTTGATACCGGCTTCCTCTTCGCCGATGGTTTCGAAACCGGGGACGCCGGCAACTGGACTACCATGCCGCCCTGAGACCAAGGCCGACAGCCCGAACGCGCAGCTGTGTCCACGACCGCGGCTCGATGCCTGGGCCAAGAGACCCGTTCTCAGCCCAGGACCTCCTTCACCCGCCGGCGGACCCACCAGCGCCTCAGACGGCCGAAGAGCACTCGCCGTGTTCCCGTCGCCCGCCGAAAGTGCCGTAACTCGCCGGCATTCGTTGCTGCTTCGCCGGTCACCGCTGTGGTCGCGGCTCCCAGCTGGTCGAGCTCGCGAGCGACACCGAGACTGCGCCCGTCGAAGAGTACCGGGAAGGCCACCTCCCCATCTCGGATCAAGCCTCGCGCCTCCAGCCAGGGGTGTTCCAAGGCCTCTTCCGGCGTCGCGACGAGCTCGATCGGCACGTCGGCGGCCCGTAACTCGTCGACCCAGGCAGCGGCCGGCCGCCGAGCAAACAGCGCCTCGACCTCCCGATGGGCGGCCTCGCTCGGATCGAACTGCATCGCGATGAGATCTCGGCGCCCGACGACGCGGCAGAGGCTCTCCCAGAACGGGCGCTCGAGCGCCCCAACCGCCACCGACCGTCCGTCGCGGCAGCGGTAGATCCGGTAACAGGGCATCCGGCCGGCGAGCACGCCCACCGCCCGCCCACTGGCCTCGACCTCGGAGAAGGCCACCAGGTTGGCGAATGCGGCCGCATCGGCGATTCCGAGGTCCAGGTGCGCTCCCGTTCCTCGCTGCCGAGCAGCCAACAACGCCGCCAGGATCGCACTCACGGCGGTCCACGCCGCCAGGATGTCCGCGAGCGGGGCACGGGGTGTCTGCTCACCCAACAAACCGGCCGCCGCCTGGTAGGTCAGGTCGTGGCCGGACCGCTCCGGGTGCCAACCGTCGGCACCCCAACCCGAGATCGAGCACACCACCAGCCGTGGAACCCGCTCCCGCAACGCCTCGAAATCGAGCCCAAGCCGAGCCCAGGTGCCCGGCCGAGAGCTCTCGACCACGATGTCGGCCCGTTCGGCCAGGCGGGTGACCAGGGCGATGCCTTCCGGCCGCTTGAGGTCGACGGCAACACTTTCGCAACCCGCCAGGACCTGCCTGCCGAGCGCGCTTTCGCCGTCTCGCCCGAAGGGGGGCGCCTCGCGAACCGGATCCCCACGCTCGGGCTCTTCGACCTTGATCGTTCGTGCACCGAGATCGCGCAGCAGCCGGACCGCAAGGGGGCCGGGAAGGTGCCGGGTGAGGTCGAGCACCAGGACGCCGTCGAGGGGGCGTGCTCCGGGCGCGACCTCGGGTCGGGTTGCCTTCACGGCCGAATCACTCGCGTTCGACCACCATCGCGAAGCCGACGCCTCCGGCGGCACAGACGGTCATGAGGCCGAGATTGGCGTTGCGCCGGCGCAGCTCGTAGAGCAGTTGCATCGTCACCCGCGCGCCGGTTGCCCCGAACGGATGGCCGATCGCAATCGATCCGCCGTTGACGTTGACCTTGTCGAAGTCGATCTCGCCGACCGGGCCGCTGCGCCCCAGCTCCTCCGCGGCGAACTTCTTCGACGCCAGGGCCTTGGCGTTCGAAACCAGCTGCGCGGCGAAGGCC
The DNA here is from genome assembly GCA_964599475.1 of uncultured Thermoanaerobaculia bacterium. Taxonomy (GTDB): domain Bacteria; phylum Acidobacteriota; class Thermoanaerobaculia; order Multivoradales; family CAZRFU01; genus CAZRFU01. The sequence continues at coordinate 80,425 of CAZRFU010000011.1, read as the reverse complement.
TCGTGCATCTCGACCAGGTCCATGTCGCCGAGGCCGACGCCGGCTCGCTCGAGGGCGAGCGGCGCAGCGTAGGCCGGCCCCTGCAGCAGCTGAGCCCCGGGATCGACTGCCGCGTAGGCCCACGAGCGGACGTAGCCGAGGGGCGTGTAGCCGAGGGCTTTGGCGCGCTCCTCGCTCATCAGCAGCACTGCGGCCCCCCCGTCCGTCAACGGGCTCGAGTTGCCGGCCGTCAAGGTGCCGAAGCGCCGATCGAACACCGGCTTGAGCTTGCCGAGAGCCTCCATCGACGAGTCGGAGCGGACACCGTTGTCGGTCGCCACCGGCTTCTTGTACTTGGGCGGAGGAAAGGTGGTGACCACCTGGCCCTCGAAACGGCCCTCCTGCCACGCCGCAGCCGCGCGCTGATGTGACATCAGCGCCACCTCGTCCTGCGCGCGCCGCGAGATGCCGTTTTCCTTGGCCATCTTCTCGCAGGCTTCGCCCATGGTCATGCCGGTGGTGTACTCGGCGATTGCCGGCGGCACCGGAATCAAGTCCTTCGGCCGCACGCGGCCGAGGATCGAGAGCTTCTGCGGCATCGACCGGGCCTTGGTGAAGTCGATCAGCGCGTGGGCCGCATTGCGCGAGTACTGGATCGGCACGTTTGACAACGACTCCGCACCGCCGGTCAACACCGCCGAGGCCTGACCGATCAGGATCGCCTCGGCGCCCGAGGTCAGAGCGCGGTTCGACGACGCACACGCGAGGTTCACAGTAGTGCCGGGAATCCCCATCGGCAGTGAGGTGCGGAAGATCACCTCGCGACCGAGATTCGGCGCATTCAGCGCCGGCACCACGACGCCGAAGATCGACATGTCGAGATCGGCCCGGCCGAGGTCGTTGCGGGCCACCAACTCGGCAGCCGCCACGCCCGCGAGGTCGACGACGTCCATCTCGACGAAATCCGAGCTCGAGCGGGTGAACGGCGTCCGACAGGCGTCGACGATGGCGACGCGGCCCTCCGGTCCCTTGAGCTGGCGCTTCTTGGCCTTGCCGCCGATCATCGGCGCCTGGTTCGGCCCACGGGTCCAGACGGTTTCGGCGCGGTGGCGGATCTCGTCGAGCGCGGAGGCCTCCGGGGCCGGGGTGAGCGCGTCCGAACGGTCCGCAGAGGGAGTCTCGGTCATCGTGGTCTCCTCATGGGATGCCGCGACCGCGAAAGCGGCCGCGAAGCAACGATACCGAAAGCGTCGCCGACCGTCCAGCCCGCTGCAATCCACGCCTTGACGCGGCGCGGCATTGGGAAGGGGTACCGGGGACCCGGGACCGGGGACCCGGGATCCGAACGGAGGCTTCACCACAGGGGGTGCATGGGGACCTGCTCAGCCGAGATTCGAGACGATCGCTTCGGCGAACTCCGAGGTCTTGAGCAGGGTGGCGCCCTCCATCTGGCGCTCGAGGTCGTAGGTGACGCGCTTTTGTTCGATGGTACGGCCAAGCGCCGCCTCGATGGACGCGCCGGCCTCTCCCCAACCGAGCCACTTGAGCATCATCACTGCCGAGAGGATCAGCGAACCGGGGTTGACCTTGTCGAGGTTGGCGTACTTCGGCGCGGTTCCGTGGGTCGCCTCGAACACCGCCATGCCGTCGCCTTCGTTGCTGCCGGGAGCCATCCCGAGGCCGCCCACCTGCGCCGCCAGGGCATCGGAGAGGTAATCCCCGTTGAGGTTCATGGTCGCCAGCACCTGGTACTCGTCAGGCCGCAGCAAGACCTGTTGGAACATCGCGTCGGCGATGCGGTCCTTCACCAGGATCCGCCCCTCCGGCACCTTGCCGCCGTGTTCCTCCCACAGCGTCCGCTCGGGGACGGTGTGGTCACCGAACTCGCGCGCGGCCACCTCGTAGCCCCAATCCTTGAAGGCTCCTTCGGTGAACTTCATGATGTTGCCCTTGTGCACCAGGGTCAGATCGGTGCGCCCTTCCGCGCGGCAGTACTGCAGGGCCTTGCGAACCAGACGCTTGCTGCCGGTGATCGAAACCGGCTTGATGCCGATGCCGCTGTCGGGCCGGATGGTCTTGCCGAACTCGTCCTTGAGGATCTTGATCAGCTTGCGCGCTTCATCCGATCCTTCGCGCCACTCGATCCCGGCATAGACGTCCTCGGTGTTCTCGCGGAAGATCACCATGTCGACCTTGTGAGGTTCCTTCACGGGCGACGGTACCCCGGGGTAGTGCTTGACGGGGCGCACGCAGGCGTAGAGGTCGAGGACTTGGCGCAGCGTGACGTTGAGACTGCGAAAGCCGCCGCCGACCGGAGTCGTGAGCGGACCCTTGATCCCACAGCGATACTCTCGGATTGCATCGAAGGTGTCCTGGGGGGCCCAGTCGCCCGTCAGCTCGTGCGCCTTCTCCCCCGCCAGCACCTCGAACCAGGCGATCGAGCGGCCGCCACCATAGGACTTCTCCACTGCGGCGTCGACTACGCGCTGCGTCGCTCGCCAGATGTCCGGCCCCGTGCCATCGCCCTCGATGAAGGGAATGATCGGCCGGTTCGGAACGATCACGTTGCCATCGCGGTACTCGATCTTCTGGCCGTCGGCGGGCGGAGTCCAGGTAAAGCTCATCGCGGAAATCTCCTCGGATCCTGAAGGATTGGCAGGGGGGGTGAAAGTCGGCGCCGCCGACTGGCGAGAGGCTAACACAGGCGCACCCAGCCACTCGTCCCCAAAAAAAAGAAAGCGAGCCGAGTGGCCCGCTTTCCGAGTCAACGCTGCACCTGCCTCACAAGGGATTGGGTGCGCCGATGATGATGCCGTTGGGGTTGGCGACGTTGTCCAGCTGGATCGCGTCGAGACCCAGCGCGAAGCGGCCGTCGGCCTGAATGCTCCAGCTCACCCAGTTCTGGGAGTAGTCGAAGATCGAGGACGGATGGGCAACGGCAAGGTTGAGGTAGATCCAGCCGAACTCGAAGCCCGGAGGCAGCGGGATGTTGGCCGAGCCAACGGCGAGACGCTGCGCCTCGTTGGGGATCGAGAATCCGTCCGGAGTGCAGGTCGGATCACCCGACGGACAGCCGCTGGGCGTGAAGATGTTCTCTTCCTCGTCGAACACGACCGCCTGGGTGAGGCCGAGCGGGTACCAGGCCGAGGGGCCCTGGAGGGCACAGCTGTACGCAGCCGGAGATCCGAAAGCGTTGCTGTCGCGCCAGATCGTCAAGTCGGTCCCGTCGAACTTGCCACCGGTGGCGTACCGCACCGCGAAGCTGGTGCCGAGGCCCTCGCGGTTGTCGAAGCCCTGCCCCGCGACGTAACGGGCGTAGAAGGTGTAGTCGCCGAGGCCGTAGGCACTGGAGGCCTCGATGTGGACGGCGGTGTACCCTTCGGCGAAGTTCTCGGCCGGGTTGACGATGAACCAGTCGCCCCAGAGCACGTTCTGGTTGGTCGCCACACCGCTGCCGCCCGGGCCGAAGTAACCGGCGTCACTCGGGAACAACAAGCTGCACTGGTTGGTGGTGTCGATGGTGATGTAGCCGCGCAGGATGCCGTCGCCGGTCTTGGCGCCGGCGCAGTTGCCGGTGATCGGCGAGACCACGCCCGAGTGCCAGGCCTGGAGGTGCGAGCGGAAGCCCACCGACACCTGCGGGTTGACGTAGGGCAGGTTGCCGTTGCAGCTGGCGAAGTTGATGTCCTGCGACAGTGGCCCCTTCGGGCTGATGGTGTCACCGGGATCTTGTCCGGCGCTGGCCGTCCGCGGGAGGTTCCCGTTGACCAGGATGTCGCGCATGTTGACCGTCTGCACGTCGTAGCCGGTCAGGTAGATGTCGAAGTCGAGCGACGGGATGGACTGATCGGTCCACACCGTCACGTGGGCCAGCACCGCCGTTGCCGAGGCGTTGTTGACCGAAAACAGGGTCGTGACCCCGTTCGGGTCGGCTGGGTCGACCTCGAAGTAGGGAATCAACAGGGTGGCACCCGGCACGGCGTCGATGGTGTCGAGCACGGCCGCAGCCGGGCTGGCGAGGAGCGCTGCGGCGACTCCCAAGCCGCTGCCCCAACGTGTGAGTTTCATCATCTCAACTCCTCCATGCCCTGCTGGAACGCAGCGGCGGTCACATGAGCGTGAGCCGATATGCTACATCGACCTCACAGGGCTGTCAACGGGCCTACCCGCAACGACGATTCGCCACGGTCGGTGGCTGGCGATCTCGTACAGGAGGGCAGCCGGTTGTTCGACCCGCCAGACACAACAATCGGCCCGCATCCCTACTTGGAGCCGCCCGCGATCCCGCAGCCCCAGTGCCTCGGCAGCCACCGCGGTGATCCCGAGAAAGGCCTCGGCCGGCGTGAGGCCGAACAGCACGCAGGCCATGTTGCCGGCGGTCAGCAGCGAGAGGAGAGGAGACGAACCGGGATTGGCATCGGTCGCCACCGCCATCCGCACTCCGGCGTCCCGCAGCAGCGCGATCGGGGGCACCTGACGCTCCCGGAGAGTGTAGAACGCTCCCGGCAGGAGCACTGCGACCGTGCCGGCTCGCGCCATGGCTTCGGATCCGTGGCGATCGAGGTACTCGAGGTGGTCGGCCGACAAGGCACCGTGCGACGCCGCGAGCTCAGCCCCACCGAGGTTCGACAACTGCTCGGCGTGGAGCTTGACCGGACGGCCGAGGGTCCGCGCCGCCCGGAAGTAGCGGTCGACCTGCCGCGGTGTGAACGCAATGCCTTCGCAGAAGGCGTCGACCGCATCGACGAGCCCCTCGCCCACCAGCGTCGGGAGATCCTCGAAACACACGCGATCGACGTAGTCGTCCTGCCGGCCGGCGTACTCGGCCGGCAGAGCGTGAAGTCCGAGGTACGTCGCGACGACCGAGACCCCGAGGTCCTCGCCCAGCTGACGCACCACCCGCAGCATCTTGCGCTCGGTATCGAGGTCGAGGCCGTAGCCGGACTTGATCTCGAGCGTGGTCACACCTTCCCCGGCAAGGCGACGCAGCCGTGCGGCGGCCAGGCCGACGAGCTCCTCTTCGGTGGCGGCTCGGGTGGCTCTGACCGTCGAAGCGATGCCGCCACCGCTGCGGGCAATGTCCGCGTAAGTCTCCCCGGCGAGCCGACGTTCGAACTCGTCGGCGCGACTCCCGGCCCACACCAGATGCGTGTGACAGTCGATCAAGCCCGCCGTCACCAGCGCGCCGTCGAGGTCCTCCACCGCAGCGGCGACCTCGTGGGGAGCACCGGGAAGCTCGGCCTCCGGACCGACGAAGGCGATCCGTCCCCCGTGGAAGGCCACCGCCCCGGCCTCGACCAAACCCCAAGCTCCCGGCCCCGCATCCCCCGTCACCAGGCGCGCGTTGGTCCAGAGTTGCTCCCATCGCTGGTGCATCGTCGTCTCCTCCACTCTGCTGCGATTCTCTCACGCGGGTAGCTGCGATCGACCATCGGCACGGCGATCCAGCAACCACCCGCAGCCGTAAACGAGGACATGATGCTGCGCAACACCCTCGTCCTCCTCCTCGTGGCCACCTTGACCCCGGCGTGCACGCGCGCCGCAACGCCGCCGACCCCCACCGCCGCGGACCGCGCTCCTCGCTTCGAGCCGGGGAGGTTCGTCAAGCCGTCACAGGAGGACCTGCGTCAGCGCCTCTCACCCCTCGCCTACGAGGTGACTCAGCAAGACGGCACGGAACGGGCGTTCGCCAACCCCTACTTCGATCACCACGAGCCGGGCATCTACGTCGACATCGTCTCCGGCGAGCCCCTCTTCTCCTCCCTGGACAAGTTCGACTCCGGCACCGGGTGGCCATCCTTCACCCGACCGCTGACCCCTGACGCCGTGGTCGAGCACACCGACCGCAGCTACGGCATGGTTCGGGTCGAAGTGCGCTCGCGCCACGCGGATTCTCATCTCGGCCACGTGTTCGACGATGGGCCTCAACCGACCGGTCTGCGCTACTGCATCAACTCGGCCGCCTTGGACTTCGTTCCGGTCGAAGAGCTCGCCGAACGCGGCTACGGCGACCTGCGCGCGATCTTCGACATCGACCCACCGTCGAGGTGACTTTCAGCGCGCCGGGGCATCGCGGACCTCGCGAGCCACCCACGCGGTCTTCTCCATCCGCGCGACGAGGCGGTCGACGCGTCGCGCATAGGCCTTGCTGCCACACCCGGGAAACCAGCTGGTCGGTCGCGGCAGACCGGCCGCGAGCTGGGCCGCCTCGCGCACCGTAAGGTCTCGCGCCGCCTTCCCGTAGAAATGTCGGGCGGCGGCCTCGGCGCCCCACACTCCCGGCCCCATCTCCACCGAGTCCAGGTACAGCTCGAGGATCCGGCGTTTGCTCAGCGTCCGCTCCAGCTGCCAGGTCAGGACCACCTCCTGCAGCTTGCGCAGCGGATTGCGCGATGGCGACAACCACAGATTCTTGGCCAGCTGCTGCGTGATGGTTGATGCGCCCCGCAGCGCTTTGCCCTCTTCGACGGTGTCGCGCACCGCCGCTTCGACCTCGTTCCAGGCGAAGCCCGAGTGGCTGAAGAAGTCGATGTCCTCGCTGACCACCACGGCGTGCTTGAGGTGATCGGAGATGCGTGCCCAGCCGACCACCTGGCGCCGGGGGGCAGCGGTGCCTTCGCTCTTCGCCCGTTCGTGCGCACGCTCGATGAACGCCGTGGTGGACGGCGTCTCATCGACCAAGGCTGCGACATCCGGCCACCGAGCCGCCACGAACCCGATCGCGAACGCGAGCCCCAAAGCGCCTGCCAGCCAAATCTTCCGTCTCGACGAAGCCTGCATTCCCACTCCGCGCGCGATGCCGGCGTCGGGACCGACGCAATCGCGGCAAGTCGGAGCATAATCAAGCCATGCGGCCCACGACTCGTTCGCCTCACAGAACGGCCGTGGCCCGCGTCACGATCACTCTCGCGCTGGGGCTGGCGGCATGGTTCGACGCCGGCAGCGCCGCAGCTCAGGCAAAGCGCCTGCCGGTCGTCGGGCCCGCAAGTGGTGACGCGCTCGCGAGTCGCATCCTGGTCCTGGACGAGGGCGACCAAAGACGCCCGCCCGAAGTCGTGGCGAGCGCCAAGGGCTGGGGGGCGCCACCTCGGCTGACCCGACGCAGCAGCTCGGTCTGGTGGGTACGATTCCAGTTCGTGGCGCCGGTCGGTACGAACCCCAACTGGGTCCTGCTTCCGGATCCGCGCTGGAGCCACGTCGAGGCCTGGACGGAGCCTGCCGCGGGGGCGCCGATTGCTGCGACGGGTCTGGATCTCGTGGCTTCACGACGCGTCCTTCCACGCAGCGATCTCGCGGTGCCGCTGAACGTCTCTCCTGGCGCCCACGCAAGCGTCCTGCTCCGACTGGAAGCCGACTTCGACTCCTATGCCCCGCCGCAGGCCTTCCTCGTCGAGGTCCGCGACGCCCGCTCGGACCGTTCCCTGCGGGAGAGGTCACGCGCCCTGCACGGTGCCTACGCCGGCATGATCGCCGCGCTCGTCCTCTACAACCTCTTCCTCGGGCTGGCCTTGAGGGATCGCACCTACCTGCTCTACGTCGTCTTCATCGCCTCCTTCGGCCTGATCTGGCTCGCTCGCGAGGGGCTGGCATTCGAGCTGTTGTGGCCGGGTCTACCCACGGCCGATCGCTTCTCGACCTTCGCCGCGATCATCGTCGCTCTCGCCTTCGGCAACCTGTTCGCCTCGGCATTCTTGGAGCTGCGACGGCTGGCGCCGGTCTGGGATCGGCTGCTTCGAGGCTGCACGTGGGCGGCGGCTGCCACCGGCATGGTCGGCGCAGCCGGCGCGTGGGCAGCCGCCGAAGTCGGCCTGGCGTTGGTGGCTCTCGCCAGCGCCATCCTCTACCCGATGGCCGGAACGGTCGCCTGGAGGGCCGGCCTCCGTCCGGCGCGGACCTTCGTCGTGGCCAATCTCGCCCTCGTGGGAGGCGTGGTCGCCTATGTTCTGACCTACCTGCGGGTTCTGCCTGAACACCCGCTCACGATCTACGCCGCCCAGGTGGGGTCCGCCGTGCAGGTGTTGCTGCTTGCCTTCGCGCTGGCGGAGCGAATCCGCGAGTTGCGGCAGCAGCGAGACATCGCCGAGGGACTGGTGCGCCAGGGTCTGCAGGCTGAGGTCGCCCACCGAACCAGCGAGCTCGAAGCCGAGAAGAGCCGCGTCGACGCCATTCGGAGCGAGGTCGAGGAAGCCAACCGCCGGCTCGTGGACGCCAACCGCCGGCTCGAGGAGGCATTGCTGCGTGACCAGCTCACCGGGATCCCGAATCGGCGGCGATTCGATCGCGCCCTCACCGCGGAATGGGGGATTGCCCAGCGTGAAGGCGGCTGGCTGGCGCTCGTGCTGCTCGATGTCGACCATTTCAAGGCCTTCAACGACCGCTTCGGGCACCAGGCCGGCGACCGCTGCCTGCAGCGTTTTGCTCGGATGTTGAGCGATGCGACCCGCGCCGAACGCGACTTGGTCGCTCGCTGGGGCGGCGAAGAGTTCGCCATCCTGCTGCCCGGCGTGAGCTCGGCGGTCGCCGAGGCCACGGCCGAGCGGATGCGCACCCTGATCGAACAGGTCGACTTCAGCCCCGAGGGCAGCGAAGGCGTCACCATCACCGCAAGCGCCGGTGTTGCCGCCGTGCAACCCGGCCGCGGCGCCGGTTCACCCGAGGATCTGCTGCGCGCCGCCGACGACGCCCTGTATCGCGCCAAACGCCTGGGCCGCAATCGTGTCGTCGTGGCTCCTCCGGCGCAGCCGCCGGAAGTCGAGGTCGGGGTCGGGTGAACCTCGCGGCCGGCCCCGCAGCCGCGTGGGCGTCGTCGACCGAAAAGCAACGATCCCGGCAGTGCTCGTGGCAACGAGCCTCTGCCGGGACCGCTCGTGTACGGACTGGGAAGCTCAGCGCCCGAGCGCTGCCTTGACCGCCGCGCCCATGTCGGCGGGCGACTCCACCACGTGGAGGCCACACTCCTTCATCACCGCCATCTTGCCTTCGGCGGTGCCTTGGCCGCCCGAGACGATCGCACCGGCATGGCCCATGCGTCGACCCGGAGGTGCGGTCTGCCCGGCGATGAAACCGATCACCGGCTTGCTGCCGTTCTCCGCGATCCAGCGCGCCGCCGCCTCTTCGGCCCCGCCGCCGATCTCACCGATGAGGATGATCGCCTCGGTGCCGGGATCCTTCTCGAAGGCCGACACCACATCGATGAAGTTGGTGCCGTTGACCGGGTCTCCACCGATGCCGACACAGGTCGACTGGCCGAGACCGAGGTTGGTCAGCTGCCACACCGCCTCGTAGGTCAGCGTGCCGGAGCGGCTGACCACCCCCACCGAGCCCGGACGGTGGATGTGCCCGGGCATGATGCCGATCTTCGCCATCCCGGGGCTGATCACACCCGGGCAATTGGGACCGATCAGGCGCACGGTGCGGCCCTGCAGGAAAGCCTTGACGCGCAACATGTCGCGCACCGGGATCCCCTCGGTGATGCACACCACCAGCTCGATGCCGGCCTCGGCGGCCTCCATGATGGCGTCGGCCGCGAACGGCGGCGGCACGAAAATCATCGTCGCGTTGGCATCGGTCGCCTCGCGGGCTTCGGCGACGGAGTCGTACACCGGGAAACCTTCGATGTCGGTGCCACCCTTGCCGGGGGTCACGCCGCCCACCACCTTGGTGCCGTAGTCGCGGCAGCCCATGGCGTGGAACAGGCCTTCCTTGCCGGTGATGCCCTGGACGATCAGTCGAGTCGAATCAGAAACCCAAATTGCCATGGTCAGCGCGCTCCCTTGACCGCGGCCACGACCTTCTTCGCCGCGTCGGCCATCTGATCGGCCACGATGAAATCGAAATCGGCATCCCGCAGGATCTGACGACCCTGCTCGACGTTGGTGCCTTCCAGGCGCACCACCACGGGGACCTTCATGGCGTCGCCCAGCTCTTCGATCGCGCCGACGACACCGCGAGCGATGCGGTCGGTGCGGGCGATGCCGCCGAAGATGTTGATCAACACGGCCTCGACCGCCGGATCCGAGATCAGGATCTGGAAGGCGTTCTTGACCGCCTCCTGGCTCGCCGACCCACCGACGTCGAGGAAGTTCGCGGGCTCGGCGCCCTCGAGCTTGATGATGTCCATCGTCGCCATCGCGAGACCGGCACCGTTGACCATGCAGGCGATGTTGCCGTCGAGCTTGATGTAATTCAGACCGAACTTGCTGGCCTCGACCTCCAGCGGGTTCTCCTCGGCCAAGTCGCGCATCGCGACGATGTCGGCGTGGCGGAACATGGCGTTGTCGTCGAAGTTCATCTTGGCGTCGAGGGCCACCACGTCACCAGCGCCGGTGATCATCAGCGGGTTGATCTCCGCCAGCGACGCATCGGTGTCGAGGAACGCCTTGGTCAAGGCTTCGATCAGATTGGCGGCCTTGGCGGCAGTCTTGCCCGAGAGCCCGAGATGGCGGGCCACCCGCCGTGCCTGGAACGGCAACAGCCCGAGGTGTGGATCGAAGTGCTCGCGCACGATCGCCTGCGGATCCTTGTGGGCGACCTCCTCGATGTCCATACCGCCCGCACGCGAAGCCATCACCAGCGGCTTGCCGGCGTCGCGATCGAGCAACACCGCCAAGTACAGCTCCTGGGCGATGTCGGCGAGCTCCTCGATCAGCACCTTCTCGACCTTCTGCCCCTCAGGGCCGGTCTGCGGCGTGACCAACTGCATCCCGAGAATGCGGCCGGCCATCTCGCGTGCTTCGGCGGGCGACTTGGCGAGCTTGACCCCGCCCCCCTTGCCGCGCCCGCCGGCGTGAATCTGCGCCTTGACGACACACTTGCCGCCAAGCTCCTCACAGATCGCCACCGCTTCGTCCGGCGTCGCTGCCACTCGCCCTTTCGGGGTGACGACACCGTAGCGGCGCAGGATCTCCTTCGCCTGAAATTCATGAATCTTCACGTGACACTCCTACGGACCGACGAAGCCGGTCAGGGTTGAAAACGGTCGAGTACCGACTCTCGCGAGTCTAACAGCTGCCATGCGCCCCTCTGTGGGGGAAAGATTCCCCGACCTCCTCCCCTTCCTCGAGTCCACCCCGGCAACCCACCGGACCGGGAAGTCGCCATCGAGCCCTGAGCGGCCCTATCGAACGCGGCCGCGGAAGCGCGCGCTCTTCCTCCCGGCGCACCCTCCAAAGACCGGCCGAAGCAACCGGCCGGCTGGGGCCTTTTCCGGGCCCGTACGAAGAGAGACTCACCGCCCCATCGCAGAGGCTGCAGCTTCTCCCCTCCGACGTACGGGCAGCGGAAGCGCCCCAGGTGCGTGCGGCAGCACGCACATCTTCCTCCGTCACCCGCCAGCGACACTCCTGCGCTATAATTGCGTCAGATCCGCAACGCAAAGCGGATACCACCATGCAAATCACACCCATCACCACCGGCCCCGCTGCCCGCTTCGTCGAGAGCCTGCGCGACCCGAGGGGGCGCATCATCTCGCCCAAACGCTTCGCCGAAGAACTGACGCTCACCGCCGGCCGCCTCGCCGAGCTCGCCCAGGTCCACCGGTCGACACTGACCCGCGCTCCCGAGTCCGCGAAGCTCCAGACCTTCCTGCGCGACGCCGCCGGCGTGCTCGCCCTCGCCATCGACGCCACCGGAGGCGACGAAGACCGCGCGATCTACTGGTTTCGCTCGGTACCTTTGCTCGATCTCGGCGCCAAGACCGCCGAACAACTCGTCGCCGAAGGCCACGCCGACGGCGTGCGCGACTACCTGATCAACCTCGCCGCCGGCGCCACCGGGTGATCACCACCGCGCTCGGGCCCCGAGGGAGCTGTTACCGCGTCCTCACCCCACGCTGGGCCCACCAGCCCTACAGCGGCGCCGGCGCCGCCGCCCGCGGCGGCCGCTTCAACCGCCCCGGCACCCCGGCCCTCTACCTGTCGCTTGCGCCGGAAACCGCCCTCGCCGAGTTCGCGCAGGCCGCCACCCTCTTCGGACCCGGCACCATCGCCGCCTACCACCTCACCCTCGGCCACGTCGTCGACTTCAGCGCCGGCTACCTCCCCACCGTCTGGGACCGCCCCTGGGCAGAGTGGAGCTGCCCCTGGAAGCAGATCGCGATGATCGAACGCCGCGACCCACCGAGCTGGGCCCTCGCCGACGCCGTCCGCACCACCGGCGCCGCCGGCCTGCTCTTCCCCTCGATCCATCATCTCGGCGGCACCAACCTCGTCGTCTACCTCGACCTCCTCGCACCCGACGACGAAATCGAAGTCCACGACCCCTCCGGCCAACTCCGCCCCTGAAGCGGCCGCACCCGTACGGGCCGCGGAAGCGCCCCCCTCTCGAGACCAGCAGGCGCGCGTCGCGCGCGCACCATCTTCCTTCACCGCCGGCGCCAAAGACCGGCCGGCGGAACCGGCCGGCTGGGGCGGTTCCCTCGCCCCTACAAGGACCGCTGACCCCTCCGCCGTAGGGGCCGCGGAAGCGCCCCAGGTGCCCGAGCACCCACCTCGGCTCCCTCCGCCGTAGGGGCCGCGGGAGCGCCCCAGGTGCCCGAGCACCCACCTCAGCCCCCTCCGCCGTAGGGGCCGCGGGAGCGCCCCAGGGTGCGCATGGCATGCGCACCTCCTCGCCACCGCGCCCCATCCAGCCGAAGACCGGCCGATGCCATCGGCCGGCTGGGGCGGTTCCCCTGCCCCTACGCCCAACCGCCCGCATCGCCTCCTTCCGCCGTAGGGGCCGCGGGAGCGCCCCAGGTGCCCGAGCACCCACCTCGGCTCCCTCCGCCGTAGGGGCCGCGGAAGCGCCCCAGGTGCGCATGGCATGCGCACCTCTTCGCCACCGCGCCCCATCCAGCCAAGGACCGGCCGATGCCATCGGCCGGCTGGGGCGGTTCCCCTGCCCCTACGCCCAAGTACCCACCTCAGCACCCACCTCGGCTCCCTCCGCCGAAGGGGCCGCGGGAGCGCCCCAGGTGCCCGAGCACCCACCTCAGCCCCCTCCGCCGTAGGGGCCGCGGGAGCGCCCCAGGGTGCGCATGGCATGCGCACCTCCTCGCTCCTCCTCGATCCAGTAACGATCGAGCTCCCACCGCAACGCATTGGTTCGCACGTACTCGCGCAATGCCTCCAGCTCCCGCGCGCTGCGGACCACCCGATCGTGGAAACTGCGCTGCCACAGCTGCATTTCGGGCCAACCCGTCAGCTCCCGCGCCTTTCTCGTCGTCGCGCCCTTGAAGCCTCGCACGATCTGGGGCACCGTGCCGGCCTCGATCCCCGAGTCCGCGATCAGCAGCAAGCCGTGGACGTGATTCGGCATCACCACCCACTCGTCCAACTCGACGCCCGGCCGTAGCGCTGGCGTCCCAACCCACTGACGAGCGACCAGCTCCCCAATCGCGGAGAGCTCCACCACGCCCTCCCTCACGCGCCCAAACAGACAACGAAATCGCCACGCGCAGATCGTCACGAAGTACAACCCCTCGCGCCCGTAGTCGTATCCCTCGATCCGAAGGCGCTTGCGTTCACCCTTCCTGCTCCCGGCTTCGTTCATGCTCCCAAGAACGCAATACCGCCGCCAAATCGTGCACCGAGTTTCTACCGGCGCCAGGCCGGCCCAGACCAACACCGGCCGAGACCATCGGCCCGCTGGGGCGGTTCCCCCTGCCCCTACACCCGACCACCCACCTCAGCACCCTCCGCCGTAGGGGCCGCGGGAGCGCCCCAGGGTGCGCATGGCATGCGCACCTCTTCGCCACCGCGCCGCGGAAGCGCGCACATCTTCCTCCGCTCCGCCCTCTCCCTCCACAAACCCCAACAAATCCTCACCTGCCCACCTCCCCCTGCAGGGGGAGACTCGACAACCCGCGCTACCATTGCGCCACCAATGCCGCAGCCTCCCTTCCGCTCTCGGAGCGCCGTCCCTTGAAGCTGGCTGAGAACCGTCTGCGCCTTGCGGCAACGGACCTCTCGAACCATCTCGCCTGCCCACACACCACGACCCTCGACCGCGCGCGCCTGGCCGGTCTGGTCAAGGTGCCGCCCTCCAACCCGGACCGCCTCGAGCGCCTCCGCGAACGTGGCCTCGAGCACGAGCAGGCCTACCTCGACCACCTCGCCGCGCTCGGCCGCTCGATCGCATCCGTCCCCACCGGCCCCGACGTCCCCCACGAGCTCAAAGCCGCGCGGACCCTCGAGCTGATGCGTTCCGGCATCGACGTGATCGCGCAGGCTGCCTTCGCCGACGACCGCTGGATCGGCTACGCCGACGTGCTCCTGCGCGTCGACACGCCGAGCGACCTCGGGCCCTGGTCGTACGAGGTCGTCGACACCAAACTCACGCAGCACACCAAAGCCGGCACGCTCCTCCAGCTCTGCCTCTACGCCGACCTCCTCACGCCGCTCCAAGGCCGGGCGCCCGAGTACATCCACGTGATCACCCCAGGTCGCGGCTTCGAGCCCGAGAGCTACCGCCTCGCCGAGGTCGACGCCTACTACCGCGCGGTCAAGCACCGCCTCGATCAGGTCGCCGACCTCCCACCCGACCTCGACCGCACCTACCCCCTCCCCACGACCCACTGCGACGTCTGCCGCTGGTGGGCGCTGTGCACCAAGCGCTGGCGTGACGACGACCACCCGACCCTGGTCGCCGGGCTTTCGGTCAACCACCTGCCGCAGCTCGCCGCCTGGCAGGTCGGCACCATGACCGGGGTCGCCGGCCTTCCCGACCCTCTCCCCAGCCGACCCGACCGCGGCGCCCCCTCGACCTACGCCAACCTCCGCCGGCAAGCCGCGCTCCAAGTCGCCTCTCGCGGCCTCCCCGTGCCCCGCCACGACCTGCGCGACTTCGAACCCGGCAAGGGTCTGGCGCGCCTGCCCGAGGCTTCCCCCGGGGACGTCTTCCTCGACTTCGAGGCCGCTCGTTTCGTCGACGAAGGTGGCCTCGAATACCTGCTCGGCTGGGTCATTCTCGACGACCGAGATTCCCTTCACTACCGCTCCTGCTGGGCGCTGACCCGCGCCGACGAGAAGGTCCTGCTCGAGACCTTCATCGACGAGCTTTTCGCCATCCGCAAGCGCCACCCGGACTTTCACGCCTTCCACTTCGGCGCCTACGACTTGGGCGCAATCAAACGCCTGGCCACCCGCCACAGCACCCGCGAGGAAGAGCTCGACGTCCTGCTGCGCGAAGAGCGTTTCGTCGACCTCCACTCGGTCCTGCGCCAAGGCGTTCGTGTCGGAGTCGAAAGCTACTCCTTGAAAGCTCTCGAGCCCTGCTACGGCCTCACCCGCGAGACCGACCTACGCGACGCCGGCGCCGCGCTCCGCGCCGTCGAGGCCGCCCTCGAGCGCAACCTGCCCGACACCATCGAGCCCGCGACCCTCGCCACCGTCCAGTCCTACAACCGCGAGGACTGCGTCTCCGCATTCCACGCCCGCAACTGGCTCGAAGCCCGCCGCGCCGACCTCGTCGTCGGCGGCGTCGACCTCACCCGCCCCGAAATCGGCGACGGCGCCCCGCCGGAACAACTCGACGAACGCACCCAGCGCGCTCGCGAGATCGCCGCCCGCCTCCTCGCCGCTGCCGCCGACGAATCCGACTACCCCCGGATCCCGGGTCCCGGGTCCCGGGTCCCCCCTCTGGTGCTGCTTGCTGCCAACCTCGAATGGTTCCGCCGCGAGCAGAAAACCGCGTGGTGGGAGCACTACCGCCTCGCCGACCTCGACGACGAAGAACGCCGCCACGACGCGATGGCGATCTCCGGCCTCGAGCTCGTCGGCACCGTGGGCGGAACCCTCGCCTGCCCCATCCATCGCTACCGCGCCCCAGCCCAAGAAGTCGACCTCCGCGGCGAGCCCCAAGCCAAGGTCGACGCCGACACCGGGATCGGCACCGTCGTTGGTCTGGTACGCGAAGAGGGTGCGCATGCAATGCGCACCTGGGGCGCTCCCGCGGCCCCTACGCCGGAAGGACAAGCCGCTACGGCACCTCCCCGTAGGGGCAGCGGAAGCGCCCCAGGTGCGTGCGGAAGCGCGCACCATCTTCCTCCCCTTCACCCCACCGCCAGCGCAACCGCCCCAGGCGCCGGTGCCGCGGACACCTCCGCTCTCCCCTCCGATCGTACGGGCAGCGGAAGCGCCCCAGGTGCGTGCGGAAGCGCGCGCCATCTTCCTCCCCCGCACCCATCAACCGATCGTAGGGGCAGCGGAAGCGCCCCAGGTGCGTGCGGAAGCGCGCACCATCTTCCTCCCCTTCACCCCAGCGCCAGCGCAACCGCCCCAGGCGCCGGTGCCGTGGACACCTCAGCTCTCCCCTCCGATCGTACGGGCAGCGGAAGCGCCCCAGGTGTCGATGGCATCGACACCTCTTCCTCTTCTCCCCACATCCTCGTCGACATCAAAAAATCCGCCGCCCACGCCGACACCCACCCGACCTCGATCTTCCTCCACACCTTCATCGACACGGCCCAACAATCCGACGCCCTCCTCCGCCTCGGCCAATGGGTCGCCGACCACGGCATCGACGCCGACCTCCCCACCCACCGCGCCGCCCGCGACCTCCTCCTCGGCCTCCCCCCGCGCGGCATCCCCCCGGCCGACCTCGCACTCCGCCCCGGCGAGGACGAGCTTGCCGTCGCCCGCCGCGTCGCCCCCCAGCTCGACCACGGCGTGCTCGCGATCCAGGGCCCACCCGGCACCGGCAAGACCTACACCGGCGCGCGCCTGATCGTCGAGCTGGTGCGCCACGGCCACCGCGTCGGCATCACCGCCACCAGCCACAAGGTCATCCGCAACCTCCTCGACGAGGTCGTGTGCGCCGCCGCCGAGCTCGGCCGACCGATTCGTTGCCTGCAAAAGCTCGGCAGCGACGACGGTGTCTTCGAGAGCACCCACGCCATCACCGTCACCACCAAAAATGCCGACGCGAGCCGCGCCCTCGAGGACGGCTCAGTCGACGTGGTCGCCGGCACCGCCTGGCTGTGGGCCCGCGCGGATCTCGCCGCCGCCGTCGACGTCCTGGTCATCGACGAGGCCGGCCAGTTCTCCCTCGCCAACGCCCTCGCAGTCTCCCAAGCCGCCCGTTCCCTCGTGCTCCTCGGCGATCAGCAACAACTCGAACAGCCGAGCAAAGCCGCCCACCCCGACGGCTCCGACCGCTCCGCCCTCGAACATCTCCTCGACGGCCACGAGACCATCCCCGCCGACCGCGGCATCTTCCTCGCCCACACCTGGCGCATGCACCCGGCGATCACGGCGTTCACCTCCGAGCAGTTCTACGAAGGCCGCCTCGAATCCCGGCCCGACCTGGCGACCCAGGCCCTCCATGGCGGGGCACCACCTGCGCTGCCCCTCACCCTCGGCCCCGCCGGCCCCTCTCTTCTACCAGTCAAGCACCAAGGCAACCAGAACCACGCCCCCGAAGAAGTCGAGGCCATCGCCGGCCTGGTCGAACACTGGCTCGCGACCGGTGCAACCTGGACCAACAAACAAGGCGAAACCGCCCCGCTGACCCTCGACGACATCCTCGTCGTCGCCCCCTACAACGTCCAGGTCGGCCGCCTCCTCGATCGCCTGCCGCCGGGGGCGCGGGTCGGCACCGTCGACAAGTTCCAAGGCCAAGAGGCGCCCGTGGTCATCTACTCCATGACCACATCCTCACCCGCCGATGCGCCACGCGGGATGGAGTTCCTCTACAGTCGCAACCGCCTCAACGTCGCCACCTCGCGTGCGCGTTGCGCATGTGTTGTCGTCTGCTCGCCGGCCCTGCTCGCTCCTGACTGCCGCACACCAGAGCAGATTCGACTGGCCAATGCCTTGGCCCGGTACGCAGAGGTCGGTGGCAGCGAGTCCTGAGGCGCGAACCCGATACGATCTCCTCTCCAACGAAAGTCCCACACCTCGGCGGCCCAAATGCGACCTCAACTTGACCTCGACCTCCTCCTCAAACTGCGTCTCGTCGTTGGCCGTTTCGGTGAGATGGATTGCGCTCGTTGGTGGAAC
>CAZRFU010000011.1:0-62458 GCA_964599475.1 uncultured Thermoanaerobaculia bacterium | reverse complement strand
GGTGACTCCGAGAGGGGGTCAGCGCTCCTGGGCCGCGCGGGAGCGCTCCTGATGAGTCGGGGTTTCCCCCGCACCCACCGCTTCGCTCAGGCGCGTCTCGTCTTTGAGGTTGCCCGAGCGCGGTGCACCAAGGTGTTCGATCCCCCCGGCAGCGTCACACTCTGGAACCTACCTCCGGCGATCGAGGATCAGTTCGATGCCCGCTGGGCGCGCTGGCTCGAGGACCGCGAAGCCTGGTCCCCGCTCTTCGCGGCTATCGAGTCCCCACCCAGGGATCTTTTGGCCACCCTGAAGACTCTCGGCCTCGGCACCGGTCGCGACCTGGATGAGGTCTCAACGCTACGCAGGTCCGCAGAGGGTCGAGCTGTCGCTATACCGGGCCTCCACGCGATGACCGACTCGTTGATCACCCAGCTCGCGGCAGGCTTCTCGCTGGGAGAACGCGGGAAACCGGCTGTGCCGTATGCGCGGATGGAGGGCTGATGACCGGCAGCCGGGCGCTCGTGGTTTCCTCGTACACCATCGTCAAGGGCTCCTTGATCGAAGAAACCTACGCGGCTTTTCGCCACTGGGACTTCACCGACTCGCCGGAGCAGAACCTCGACCGGATCCGGCGGACGAACTCCGTCGGCGCCAAGAGCTCGAGCTGGCTCCTCGATATCTGCAAGGTCTTGCACCGGCGGTTCGACCCAGAACGTCGCGACCGCAATCTGGTCGAGCTCGCGCAGCACGGCTGCCCGCTCGAACTCTGGAAGCCGCTGCTCCTCTGGCACATGACACGCGACGAGTTCCTCCTCCGCGACTTCCTGGTGCAGTGGCTCTACGAGCACTTCACGCAGGGCACGCTGCGCGTCCGAGCCCAGGACCTCTGGCCCTACCTCCGCGCGCTCCACGACAAGGGCCTCGTGGCCGAGCCCTGGAAGGAGAGCACGCTGAAGCGCGTGTCGTCGGAGCTCCTCCGCATCGCGGTGGACTTCGGCCTCATGCGCGGCACGGTCACGCGCGAGTTCGCGTCGTACCACCTGCCGGACGAGTCCTTCCTCTACCTGCTGCACGCGATGATCGAGCTGCAGCCGAACGCGCGCGAGGTCGTGCACTCGACCGACTGGCGCATGTTCCTGATGGACGCGGCCGACGTGGAGCGGGAGCTCTTCCGCCTCCACCAGTTCCGCCGCGTTCACTACGAAGTCGCCGGGTCGCTCGCGCAGCTCAAGCTGCCCTGCGACTCCGCCGCCGACTACGCACGGGAGATGGTGGCATGAGCGACTGGAAGCAACGACTCACGAGGGACCTCGAGCCCGTGCTGCGCGAGACGGACCCGCGGGCGCGGATCAGCGCGTACCACAACATGCCGTACGCCATCTTCCACTACCCGCCGGAGGAGGAGATACCACTTCGCGCCGAGCTGGCCCTGCTGAGCACGCGCCTCGAGCAGATCGGCAAGCGCGTCACGAGCATCTCGCTCGCGGAGTGCCTGGCCGACGCCCTCGCGGCCGAGGGCCTGACGACCGAGCGCATCGCCAGCGCCGAGAAGCGGACCGGCACCGAGAAGATGGTCGACACCATCCACATGGTCATTAGCCGTCGCCGGCCTCTCGATGACCTCGTCGCCGCGCGGATTCCACAGGAGGCCGATCCCGCCCGGGACATCGTGTTCATCGTGCGGGCAGGCTCCCTGTTCCCGTTCTACCGCACGTCCTCCCTGCTCGAGCAGCTCAAGGGCAAGCTCGAAGTGCCGGCGGTGCTCTTCTACCCGGGAGAGCTCGATGGTGTGGCGGGGCTGAAGTTCATGGGCGTGCTCGAGGCGGAGCACAACTACCGACCGAAGATCTTCTAGGAGCGCGACCGATGGCCAACACGCAGATCAAAGAGCTCTTCGCTGGCGACATCTATCGGCGCATCGAGGAGGTCATCAAGGTCGACCAGACCGACGAAGCCATCCTCCGCGAGGAGCTCGGCGAGTACGTTCTGACGGACGCCATCCGCGGCCACTACAAGAACATCCTCCGCAGCTACTGGGAGACGCCCAACAAGCCGCACGAGGGCATCGCCATCTGGGTCTCCGGCTTCTTCGGCTCAGGTAAGTCCAGCTTCGCCAAGATGCTGGGGTTGGCGCTCCAGAACCGTCAGGTGCAGGGCGAGGCAGCCGCCGAGATCTTCGCGGGCCGGGCGGGCGACAACGAGCTCCAGGTCCTCCTCAAGCAGATCTCGGAGCACATCCCCACCGACGCCGTCATCTTCGACGTCTCCACCGACCGCGGCATCAAGAGCGGCAACCAGACGCTCACAGAGATCATGTACCGGCTCTTCCTCAAGAGCCTGGGCTACGCCGAGGACCTCGACCTCGCCGAGCTCGAGATCACGCTCGAGCAGAAGGGCGAGCTCGAACGCTTCGAGGCGACCTACCGCGAGATGTTCGAGCAGGAGTGGGACGCCAACAAAGACCTCATCGCCTTCTCGCTCGGCGAGGCGAGCGCGGTCATGCACCGGCTCTTCCCGAGCCGCTACCAGACCCAGGACTCGTGGGTCCAGGCGGTGCAGGACCGCGCCGACATCACCGCGGGGCGTCTCGCCGAGCGCTGCAAGGACCTGATGGGCCGCAGGCGCCCCCAGAAGAACCTCGTCTTCGTCGTCGACGAGGTCGGGCAGTTCGTGGCGCGCGACGTCCAGAAGATGCTCGACCTGCAGGCGGCCGTGCAGAGCCTGGGCCGGGTTGGCCGCGGCAAGATCTGGATCGTTGTCACCTCCCAGGAGAAGCTGACTGAGCTCGTCGGAGGCCTCGACGACAAGCGGGTCGAGCTCGCTCGCTTGATGGACCGCTTCCCGCGGCAGGTCCACCTTGAGCCGTCCGACATCTCCGAGGTCACGAGCAAGCGCGTGCTCGCCAAGAACGCTGCGGCGCTCGACACCCTGCGGGACCTGTACGGCAAGCACAGCGGGCGCCTCACGGCGAACACTCGGCTCACGGCGGACATCCAGCTGCCCGAGCTCTCCACGGACCGCTTCCAGGACCTCTACCCGCTGCTGCCCTACCAGATCGACCTGATCATCCAGGTCGTTTCCGGGCTTCGCACCCAGGGCGGCGCCACGAAGCACGTCGGCGGCGCCAACCGCACCATCATCAAGCTCGCGCAGCAGCTCCTGATCCACGAGGGCGTGAAGCTCGCCGAACAACCGGTGGGCAAGCTGGCGACCATCGACCAGATCTACGACCTCATCGCCAGCAATATCCCGAGCGAGATCCGCGGGAAGATCGCGGCGATCAAGACCGAGGTCCCGCACCCCTTCGCACAGGCCGTGGCGAAGGCCATCTGCCTGCTCCAGTACGTCAAGAGCATCCACCGCACGGCCGAGAACATCGCCTCCACCTTGCATCCCGCCGTCGGCGCCGACTCGGTGCTGCCTGAGGTCAAGGAGGCCCTGCGGCAGCTCGTCGACGCGCACAAGGTGCGCGTCTCCGACGGCCAGTTCCGCATCCCGACGCCCGCCGAGGACGACTGGGAGGTCACGCGCGCGAGCTTCCAGCCCAAGCCGGGCGACATCAACCGCATCCACGCCGACGCGGTCATGGCGCTCTGGGAGCCCAGGCCCTCACACAACCTGCAGGACGCCCGCACCTTCAAGGGCGGGCTCACCTTCAACGGCCGGTCTGTCTTCGACGAGGACATCGCGTTCCACGTCACGCTCGCCGAGCGCGGGGCGGAGCTCGAGCGCCAGGCCACCGAAGCGCGCTCGCGCTCCCAGGCAGAGCGCAAGGCGGTCTTCTGGGTCGCGGGCCTAGATGAACACGTCGACCGCGAGACGGTCGAGGTCTTCCGCTCGCGCGAGATCCTCGCCCGCAAGGAGCGCGCGGCCAAGACGAAGGATGAGACGTCCCTCGTCGCCGAAGAGAAGCTGCGCCTCCGGACGCACGAGACCGAGCTGCGCCGCCTGCTCCGCGAGGCCCTCCTCGCCGGCTCCATCTACTTCCAGGGCAACGACCGCAGCCCGGGCGACTCGGTCACCGCGGTCAGCCAGGCCGCGAGCCGTGTCCTCGGCCAGGTGCTGCCCGAGGTCTACGACCGCTTCGCCGAAGGTGCGGCGCGGGTCGCGTCGAAGGACCTCGACACGCTGATGACCAACGAGAACCTCCGCGGCCTCACGCCGATCTTCGCGCAGCTGAACCTCGTGCGCGACGAGAAGGGCCAGACGGTCTTCAACACCGAGACCGGCGTGCTCAAGGAGGTGATGGACCGCATCGAGAACAAGACGAGCTATGGCGAGACGGCCACCGGCCGCTATCTCGCCGACGAGTTCGAGAAGGAACCCTTCGGGTGGAACCTCGACGTGGTCCGGCTCTTCGTCGTGGCCCTCGTGCGGGCAGGCAAGGTGAAGGCGACCAGCAAGGGCACGACCATCGACTCGGCGCTCTCCGTCGAGGCGCGCAACACCTTCTCGAGCAACAACCTCTTCCGGGCCTGCTCGTTCCAGAAGCGCGTCTCGGGCACCGACATCAACGACTGGCTCGAAGCGGAGGCGGCCTATCGCGACGTGTTCGGCAAGCAGCTCCCCGAGCTTCAGGCGAGCGTGATCGCGGAGGCGATCCGTCGTGAGGTCGGCGAGGCCGAGGAGAAGCTCCACGAGGTGCACACCACCTTGCTCACCCACGGGCTGCCCGGCGCCACCGTGCTCCAGGAAGCCATCGACCAGATGCGGGCCATCCGTGGGGGCAACGAGGACGACGCCATCCTCACCTTCAACGGTGCGCACAAGGCCCTCAAAGAGGCTGTGAAGCGCGCGAGCGAGCTCGCCGCTGCTCTGACGGAGCCGCGGCTCCTCGACCTCAAGCGGGCCCGGCGCGCGCTCGACATTCACTGGGCCTTCCTCGACCAGGAGGCGGACCTGCCCGACGGGCTGCGTCCGAAGGCGGGGGCGCTGGCCGACATGATGGCCCGCGAGACCTTCTATCGGGACCTCGCGCAGATCGACCAGCACGCCACCGCCATCGAGGCGGAGTACCAGGCTCGCTTCCAGGCCGCCGCCGCCGCGCGCACCGAGTGCTACCAGCAAGCGCTGCGGACGCTTCATGGCAACCCGGCCTGGAGCGAGCTGAACGAAGAGCAGCAGTCGCGCGTCGCCGCGCCGCTCACGAGCCGTGCCGCGGCCACGGTGCCGGCCTCCGCCACCATCCCGTTTCTGCGCTCCGAGCTCAGCGCGTGCCCGCAGCACCTCAAGGCCGCGGTGCAGCAGATGATGGAGCTCGCCGCCGAATCCGGGGGCAACCGCCTCGTCACCGTCAACGTCGGCGACTTCTTTGCCGGACGCGTCGAGACCCCGGAGCAACTCGAAGCGGCCATCGGCGCCCTCCGCCAGCGCATCGAGAAGCTGCTCGGCGAGGGTAAGAAGGTCTGGATTCAGTAGGAGCAACGCGTGGAGAAGGAGACACGACAGAGGCTGGAACGCCTCACCCAGCAAGCGCGACGGCTCCTCGAGCAGGAGTTCCGGGAGCAGCTCGAGGGCCGCTACGACATCCTCCTGGATGGGCGGATCCCGCTCGCCCCCGGCGCGCACCTGTCTCCGCGCGAGCGCGTGCTCTGGGACAAGCTCGTGGCCGCCGTCGCCCACAAGCGATCGCAGGGCATCACCGCCGCGGCCGCCGTCGCCGCCTATCTGCGCGAGGCCGCCTTCCACACGCTCAACCGGTTCGTGGCGCTCAAGATGCTCGAAGCCCGCAAGCTCGTGCAGGAGTGCATCTCGCGCGGCGAGGACTCGGCCGGCTTCAAGGAGTTCATCGCGCTCGCGCCCGGGCTCGTCGCGCTGCCTGACAAGGGCTACCGGCTCTACATCGAGACCATCTTCGACGAGATCGCGCAGGAGGTCCGCGCGCTCTTCGATCGCCGCGACGCCGCGACGCTGCTCTGGCCCAGGCGCCAGGCGCTGCTGGACCTGCTGGCCGCGCTGAACGATCCCGAGGTCGCCTCGGTCTGGGGGGAGGACGAGACCATTGGCTGGGTCTACCAGTACTTCAATGGCGAGGACGAGCGCCGGCAGATGCGAGCCGAAAGCCAGGCCCCACGCAACAGCCGCGAGCTCGCCGTCCGCAACCAGTTCTTCACCCCGCGCTACGTCGTCCAGTTCCTCACCGACAACTCCCTCGGCCGGACGTGGTGCGAGATGCGTGGAGCCGACACGCAGCTCGCCCACCTCGACTACCTCGTGAAGCCTGAGGAGGGCTTCGAGGAGCGCGCCCCGAAGGACCCACGCGATCTGCGCGTCCTCGACCCCGCATGCGGCTCCGGCCACTTCCTGCTCTACGCCTTCGACCTGCTCGCGGGCGATCCGACCCGCAGCTTCTTTGGCATCTACGAGGAGGCCTGGCGTGCCGAGGCCACGGCGAAGTCCGAGGTCACCGGCCGGACCCTCAAGGAGGACTACGAGACCGAGCTGGCCCTGCGTCGTGCCATCCCCGAACTGATCCTCAAGCACAACCTTCACGGCGTCGATATCGACCCGCGCGCAGCGCAGATCGCTGGCCTCGCGCTCTGGATGCGGGCCCAGCGCGCCTACAACGACCACAAGGTCGCGGCCCAGGACCGGCCGCTCATCGGCCGCACCAACATCGTCACCGCCGAGCCGATGCCGGGCGACCGGGGCATGGTGGCGGAGTTCGCCTCGACGCTTCGGCCCCAGGTGCTGGGCGACCTCTTCCAGCGGATGGTCGAGGAGATGCGCCTCGCCGGCGAGCTGGGCTCGCTGCTCAAGATCGACCGCGCCCTCCAAAGCGCGGTCGCCGAGGCCCGCGAGCAGTTCCTGCGCGAACAGCGAGAGCCGCAGAAGTTCCTCCCCGGCCTCGCTCGTCCGCGGAACCCCCAGCTCGAGTTCGACCTCTCCGGGATCTCGGACGAGTCCTTCTTCGACTCGGCCGAGGAGCGCATCGTCCAGGCCCTGCAGCAGTACGCCGCTGGCGCACCGGCCTCGATGAGCGTCCGGCGCCAGCTCTTCGCCGACGACGCCGCGCGGGGCATCGCGTTCATCGACCTCTGCCGCAAGCGCTTCGACGTCGTGCTGATGAATCCGCCCTTCGGCGCGGCCAGCCTGGCCGCGAAGAAGGAGTTCGAGTCCGCCTACCCTCGGACCAAGAACGACGTCTACGCCGCCTTCGTCGAGCGCGGCATCGAGCTCCTGCATCCGACCGGCTACCTGGGCGCCATCACGTCTCGCACCGGCTTCTTCTTGTCCAGCTTTCAGAAGTGGCGTGAGGAAATCCTGATCAAGGAGGCCCCGCCCATCGTCTTCGCCGACCTCGGCATGGGCGTCCTCGACAGCGCGATGGTCGAGGTCGCGGCCTACTGTCTGCGCAAAGGGCACACCGAGGGGGCGCGGGATGGAGTTCGCCGTAGCCGCGATGAGGAGGTGCGGGCATGAAGACGGTGTTCATCCGCACTCTGGAAGTCGGAGTTGAGGAGAAGCTCGAGGCCCTCCGCGCAGGGGTGAAAGCTGGGAGTCCGCTCCGCTACGAGGTGGACGCGAGAGCGTTTGAGGAGATTCCACGAACCCCATTTGCCTACTGGGTGAGCGAACGGATTCGCAACACGTTCTCCGGCAATCCGTCTTTTAGCGAGATTTGCCCGGCTGCAGTGAATGGCACGGGCACGCTAAACGACTTTCGATTCGTACGGCTGTGGTTCGAGTGTCCCCCCGCGGGAGCGTCTTCCAGGCCACCATTCGCCAAAGGTGGCGCAACACAGGCCTACTACGCAGGCATTCCAACTACAATCAACTGGCAAGACGATGGCGCGGAGCTGAAGGCGTACGTAGTCCAGGTGTACGGCGGTGGCTCCTGGTCCCGAAGCATTCGCAACACTCAGTACTACGGCAAGGCCGGCATCACTTGGCCTCTTCGTGCGTCCCGGTTCTCGCCCGCACCGTTGCCGAAGGGGTGCATCTTCAGCGTGCGAAGCTACGCCGCATTTCCCAGCGCCGACTGGCTCGCTGCAGCCGTGGCACTTTGTAGCTCGGCCGCCTTCGACGCTCTATTTAAGATTCTTCTCGGGCGGTTCGGCCACCCTGAGTTCGTCTGCGGTTCGCTTCTGAACGTTCCGATTCCGAAGGTGCCCGACTCCTCACGCGCCAGGCTTGCAGCGCTGTTCGAGTCAGCATGGCGACTACGGCGTGCCCAGGACTCCAGGACAGAGACGTCGCATCCGTTCACCCTCCCGGCGCTTCTCCAAGTGAAAGATGAGAAACTCGTGGAACGAGCAGAGGGGTGGGCGAAGCGTACAGCGGTCCACCTGAAGGAACTCGAGGCGATCAGCTCCGAGATCGACGTTCATGCCTACGAGCTCTACGGAATCTCCGATCAAGACCGTCTCCGCATCGAGCAGGGGTTTGGTGGTAGCACCGAGGACGACTCGGCACCGGCGGACGACGAGGACGGCGACGAGTCCGACGAAGACGGAAACGCCGAGGTCGACGCCACGCCGATGGTCGCCTCACTCCTCTCCTGGACGCTGGGCGCGGCTTTCGGACGCTTTGACATCCGTCTTGCGACCGGCGATCGCGAGGCTCCCCCCGAACCCGAGCCTTTCGACCCGCTGCCGGTCTGCTCCCCCGGCATGCTCACCGGCGACGACGGGCTCCCCGTCGCCGCGCCGCCGGCATCCTACCCCCTGACCTTCCCCACCGACGGCATCCTCGTCGACGATCCCGGCCACCCGCGCGACGTCGTGCGCGCCGTCCGGTCGGTATTTGAGACCGTCTTCGACGACGCCAACGCCCGCTGGCACGAGGCTGCGGAGCTCCTCGGTACGCCCGACCTCCGCACCTGGTTCGCACGCGACTTCTTCGAGCCGCACATCAAGCGCTACAGCAAGAGCCGACGCAAGGCGCCGATCTACTGGCAGCTCGCGACGGCATCGGGCTCGTATTCGGTTTGGATCTACATCCACCGCGCGACCGGTGACACGCTCTTCCGGGTTCTCAACGACTTTGTCGGCCCCAAGCTCGACCACGAGAAGGCCAAGCTCGACGGGCTCACCCAGGAGGGGGGCGGGAACCCCTCGGCGGCCCAGCGGCGCGAGATCGAGCAGCAGGAGACCTTCGTCGGCGAGCTGCAAGCGCTCAAGACCGAGGTCGCCCGCGTCGCCCCGCTCTGGAAGCCGAACCTCGACGACGGCGTCATCCTCAACTGCGCCCCGCTCTGGCGGCTCGTGCCGCAGAGCCGGAGCTGGCAGGGCGAGTGCAAGAAGGCCTGGGACAAGCTCGTCGCCGGCGACTACGACTGGGCGCACCTCGCGATGCACCTCTGGCCCGAGCGGGTGGTGCCCAAGTGCATCGACGACCGCAGCCTCGCCATCGCCCATGGGCTCGAGGACGTGTTCTGGCACGAGGACGACTCGGCAGCCTGGCGCAAGAGGCGAGTCGACGACGCGACCGTTCAGATGCTCATCCACGAGCGGATCTCCACCACCGTCAAGGCCGCCCTTCGAGACCTATTGAGCGCGCCGCAGCAATCCGAAGCCAGCGGCAAGAAGCGGCGACGATAAGAAGGCCTCGGAGGAAAGCACATGCAGCCCGACAAGATGTTTCCCCCGGACACCGTCATCGAGCAGGTAGTCGCTCGATACTGGCGCGAATACGACCGCTACGTGAAGCTCGCCGGCCGGGTCGGCGACCTCTGCCGAAACCTGGTATCCGAGAACACGATCCGAGCCCAAGTCGTCTACAGGGCCAAGGCCCCCGATCGGCTGAGAGGCAAACTCAAAAAGTACCAATCGCGGATTCCTCCCCTTCCTGACCTGGAAAATGTGGATGGATGCTTCGGCCGGATTGGGGACCTAGCTGGGGTACGGATTACAACCTACGAGGAGCGGGATAGAGCCCAAGTCGTCGAGCTGATCGAGGAGGCGTTCGGCGGTCCCGACGGCAACGTCAGCCCAGCCTGTGAAGTCAAGGACAAGCACGCCGGCGACCGCAAGAACTACTACCGTGCGACGCACTGCCAGGTCGTGCTCCCGCAGGAGGAGCTCGTCGGCGTCTACGAAAACCTCAAGGGGCTGTCATGCGAGATTCAGGTGTGTTCGCTGCTTGCCCACGTGTGGAATGAGATCGAGCACGACCTGCGCTACAAGCCTTTCGCCGGCACATTGTCTGCAACCGAAGACGAGTTGATTCAACAGTTGGGCCACTTGACTGTCGCTGGCGACACGACAATTCGCCTCTTGCTCGAGGCGGTTGAAAAGCGCCGCAGCGAGCAGCAAGGACCGTTCACCGACAGTTTCGACTTCGTCGCCCGGCTTCGCGAGAGGTACTCTGCCCTCACGGATTTCGGCAAGCATGCCCAGCAGCTCTACGAGGAGCTCTGTGAAGAGGGCCTTGATAGCCCGTCAAAGGTCGAGACTCTGCTGCCGCCGAAGCAAGTCGCAGAACGCCAGACCGATCTCGAGTCGTTTGCGAAGCGGCTTCGAGCCCAGGGACCAGTGCCCGGCGGAGAGCTCTCTCGAACGAGTTCCGACGTACTCCTCATGGCGCTCCTGGAGCGGTCTGCGGATGCAATCACAAAGCGGCACCCGGTCGGGCGAGGGATGGGTCGACCGTCGCGCATTGTCTGGCTGGCTCGTCGATATTCGCAACTGTGCCTCGAGATTCCGGACGAGACGACCGCTGCAGAGGTACCCATCCAGCCATGACGCTCCACACGCTGCACCAACACATCGCGTCGACGCTCGACCGTCTCCTCCGCGAACGGCGCGTCGTCGTGTTCTACGACCTGCGTGAGGAGTTCCGACCCTTCCTCGACGAGCTCGACATCGTCGGCACGGGCGTGGGCGACCTCCCGCGCGTCTGCGTCCACGACACGCTGACCCACGTGGCCCGTTTCGAAGGCTCGTTCTTCGCGCTCAAGGCCGCCGTGGAACCGATCCTCGCGGCGCCGCGCCCGGAGCCGGTCCTCGTCTACGTGCCGGGCTTCGCCAAGGAGCGGCTCGGGAAGCTGCGGGCTCCGGCGACTCCCAACACGGCGCAGGGCAAGGACGTCTGGAACGTCCTCTTCGAGCTCGACTGCGCTGGCAAATCCTACGAGCCGAGCCTCCGTGGCCTTGCGCGGAACGAGCTGCGGCGCCGCTACACGGACGGCGACATCGACGAGATGCTCGCGCCGGAGTCGCTCACGTACCACGACGTTGTGCGCTTTCTGCTCGACGAGGGCGGCCCTGGGGGCGGGTCGGCCTCACTGGTCAAGTTGGTGCTCGGCAACGGCTCGAGCGAGGAGCTCATCTGCCGCTGGCTCGCCAGCGAGGCCCGCGACGCCGAGCTCGAGGCCAAGCAGGCCGCGCCCGAGCTGCTCAAGCTCGTCCAGGCGCGCCTGGGCCTCTCGCTCGCAGGCGTCAGCCTGGCGAAGGCGCGGCACCAGACCCTGCGCTACGTGCTCGTCAACGAGTTCCGCTCCGACCTCGGGGGCAAGGCGCCCGGCCAGCTCGATGTCGTCCCGGCCCCGCCGACGAAGGAGGAGTTGCAGCGCGCTCGCGACGTGGCCGAGCGTCTGCGCCGCGAGCACCCCGACGCCTACAGCGAGATCGCCGACGGCATCGAGCGCGAGCTCAACCTCCCGGCGCTGAAGATCGACGCCGACGCGCTTGGCTCGATCGACACTTTCCGCTTCGAGGAGGCGGTGCTGCTCGAGCACGCCGCAAAGCTGGTCGCCGACGCGCACTACGAGCGCGCCCTCGAGCTGGTACTCGCCCGCCGGCGCAGCTTCTGGGTCGACCGCAGCCTGGGCCGACTCGGGCAGTGGGAGACCTGTCGCTTGATGGCGGAGCTGGGGCGCGAGGTCGCCCGGATCCGTCCGCTGTTGAAGAAGGGCAACGGGACGCCGAAGAGCTGGGTCGAAGGCTACGCGAGCGACTGGTACCGGGCCGACCTCGCTCAGCGCGCGCTCGAGTCCTGGGTCGCGAAGCTCGAGGACGAGCCCGAGCCGGCGCTCGAGAAGGCCCTCGGGCTGGTCCGCCGCAACCACGAGGCGCTCCTCAAGGAGATGACCCAGGGCTACACCGCCGCCCTCGCTGCGGCCGGGTGGTCGGTCAGCGGCGTCCTCCACCAGACCCGGATCTACCCGGAGCTGGTGGAGCCGGTGCGTGGGCGAGTCGCCTACTTCTTCGTCGACGCCATGCGCTTCGAGATGGCGGCCGACCTCATCGAACAGCTCGAGGGCGCACAGGAGCTGCGCCTGGTGCCCGCGGTCGGCGCGCTCCCCTCGATCACCCCGATCGGCATGGCCGCGCTGCTGCCGGGGGCGTCGTCCGGCTTCTCGGTGGTCGACCACAAGGGCAAGCTCGCCGCACGAATCGGCGACACGACCATGCCGGGGCTCGCCGAGCGGATGAAGTACCTCAAGGCCGTTCGCCCCGAGACCGTCGACGTCGACCTCGGCGAGCTGCTGCAGAAGTCGACGCGCGCGCTGGAGAAGCGGCTGGCTGATGCGCCGCTGGTCATCGTGCGCTCGCAGTCGATCGACGGCCTGGGCGAGATGGACGGAGGCCTGCTCGCCCGGCAGATCATGGACACCGTCATCGGCAACCTGGCCCGCGCGGTTCGGAAGCTCGCCCGCACCGGCATCGAGCACTTCGTCATCAGCGCGGACCACGGCCATCAGTTCTCCATCCGCAAGGAGGAGGACATGCTGATGGACAAGCCGGGCGGCGACACCGTCGACCAGCACCGGCGCTGTTGGGCCGGCCGCGGTGGACACACGCCGGCGGCGGCGACCCGCGTGTCGGGCGCCGAGCTCGGCTACGACACCGACGTCGACTTCATCTTCCCGAAGGGATTGGCCGTGTTCCGCGCGGTTGGCGACCTGGCGTTCCATCATGGGGGGGCCAGCCTGCAGGAGATGGTCGTCCCTGTGGTGACCCTCCGAATCCCGCCCACCGCTGCGGACAGCAGTCAGCACTCCAGACTCAGGCTCGAGGGTCAGCCAAGCCAGCTGACGAATCGAACCTTCGGCATGCGTGTCGTCACGGCGCCTAACCTCTTCGCCGATGAACCGGTCTCGGTTCGTCTCGTGCTGGTCGCGGGGGGGCTCGAGGTTGGGCGGTGCGGCATGAGTGTCGACGCCGATTTCGATCGGAGCTCAGGAGTACTGACGGTGCGGCCCGGCCAGGTGGCAAACATCGCGATGATCCTCACCCAAGACAGGATCGACAACGAACCTGTGGCGAAGATCCGGATCCTCGCGCAGGATCCAGTGAGCGACGCGGTACTCGCTCAGTCGGATGAGATCAACGTGAAGCTGGGAATGTGAGCATGGCGAGTGAAGCGACTCCGAAGCGAGACCCCCTTGACGACAAGGCCAACCGTGTGTTCGCCGGCAAGGTGGTGCGCAAGGACCTCGTACGCAAGGTCAAGGTCGGGGCCAACGTGCCCGCCTTCGTGCTCGAGTTCTTGCTCGGCAAGTACTGCGCCTCCTCCGATGAGCTCGCGATCCAAATGGGGCTCGAGGTCGTCAACGACACCCTGGCGAACAACTACATCCGCGCCGATGAGTCGATGAAGGCCCAGGCGAAGGTCAAAGACCGCGGTCGACATTCGTTCATCGACAAGGTGAAAGTACGTGTGGTCGATTCCGACTACTGGGCAGAGGTCGTCAACTTCGGTCACCGCAACGTCCACATTCCCGGGCACTACGTTCGCGACTACGAGCGGCTGGTTATGGGCGGAGTGTGGTCGCAGGTCGACATGCGCTTTGAGTACGACGAGGAGTCCAAGGGCAAGAATCCGTTCTGGATCGAGCGGCTGACGCCGATCCAGATTGCGACCTTCGATCTCGAGGAGTACCGCCGCTGCCGGCGCGAGTTCTCAACCGACGAATGGCTCGATCTGCTGCTGCGAAGCATGGGCTACGAGCCGAGCGAGATGCCGCGACGCCTCCGCCTGCTCTTTCTGGTGCGGCTCATCCCCCTCGCCGAGCGGAACTACAACCTTGTGGAACTTGGCCCACGCGGCACCGGCAAGAGCTACGTCGTCCAGGAGGTGTCACCCTACGCTGCCCTGCTCACGGGCGGAACGACGGTCGCGAACCTCTTCGGCCATATGTCGGGTCGCCAGAAGGGCATGGTGCAAATCTGGGACGTCGTCGGCTTCGACGAGGTCGCCGACCTCCAGAAGATGCCGAAGGAGGTCATCACGACGATGAAGACCTTCTGCGAGTCCGGCACCTACCAGCGCGGCCAGGAAGCCGTGACCGGCGACGCGAGCATCGCCATGTTCGGCAACACCAACCAACCCGTCGACGTGATGGTGCAGATTGGCCATCTGTTCGAGCCGATGCCGGACATCATTCGCGACGACATGGCCTTCATCGATCGGCTGCACTTCTATCTCCCCGGTTGGGAGATTCCGAAGATGCACAACGACCTCTTCACCAGCCACTACGGCTTCGTCGTCGACTATCTCGCTGAGGCGCTGCGAGAGCTCCGCAAGCACAACTTCACCGAGGCGATCGATCGACACTTCGATCTCGGTTCGCATCTGAACGCCCGAGACCGCAAGGCAGTACGTAAGACCGTCTCAGGCCTGATGAAGATCGTCTATCCCCACGGCGAAGTCACCCGGGACGAGCTTGCCGAGCTGACGGAGCTCGCGCTCGAAGGGCGTAGGCGGGTCAAGGAGCAGCTCAAGAAGATGGGCTCCTTTGAGTACTACCACACCTCCTTCAGCTTCATCGACCAAGACAGTGGCGATGAGCACTTCGTCGGCGTTCCCGAGCAGGGCGGCCGCGACCTGATTTCGGCCGACCCCCTTGCACCGGGAACTGTCTACACCGCGGGTGTGGCGAGTGACGGCACTGTCGGTCTGTTCAGAGTCGAAGTCTCCGTCTCGTCCGGGACCGGCAAACTGAAGGCAGCGGGCGGGATCTCCGGCACGGTGCGCGAGTCCGTAAACCGAGCCTTTAGCTACCGGCTGTCGCACAAGAGTGATCTCGGAGTGGCCCGCGACCTCGACACTTCAGACCTCCATGTTGAAGTCATCGACCTTCTGGGAAATCGCCTCGAAGCAGAGCTCGGCAGTGCGTTCTTCGTGGCGTGTATCTCGGCTCTCCGCAAGGCGCCCACCATGCCGGCCTTGCTGGTGCTCGGCGACATGAGCGTGCAAGGCAACATCAAGCCCCTGAGATCGTTGGCGGAACCGCTGCAGGTCGCCAAGGACAACGGCGCCAAGAAAGCCCTGATCCCAATCGAAAACAAGCGCAGCTTCCTCGACGTCAGCGCCGACATCATGGAGCATGTGGATCCCATCTTCTATGGGGATCCCAAGACGGCGGCCACGAAGGTGCTAGGCCAAACGTGACGGCAACCAAAGGAAGCGTTTGAGTATGCCGGAGCATGATGCAGACGGAGTGCAGCGCCTCCGACTCCTCGAAGCCAACCTCATCGGCCGCTTTCGCCAGCTGTCCGCCCTTCAGCAGGAGATCCACCTGAAGCTTGCCTCAGAGGCCGACGGCAAGGTGCTCAAGGGCAACGAGCTCGTCGGATGGCTCGGGGAGATCTACGGCAAGATGCTGCTTGGCGGGGAGTTGGTCAACGACCGCGAGGAACATGACTTCGTCTGCCCAGATGGCAGGAGAGTTTCGGTCAAGACCCGAAAAGGGACGGGTTCGGGCTGGACCCAAACCAGCGCAATACCCAAGATCGAAGGCGACGACTGCCCTACCCACCTCATGTTCGTCCACCTCAACGATGACTACTCTCTCGACAGAATCTGGCTCTATCCTTGGGAGCACCTCACTGCCGAGTCGCGCTTCTCTCGCCACATCGTGAGAGGACAGCACAGGTCCTTCATTTTTCGGGTCAACGAGCGAAACGATCGCGACTTCGTGGTCTATTCCAGCACCGAGCCGTTGGTACTCCCTCAGCCAAGCCCAGCCACCAACGACGCTGCCAGCACCCTATCCTCCCGTGTCGCAGAATTCGCCGCCGCCCGCGACTGGGACCAGTTCCACTCCCCCAAGAACCTTGCGATGGCCCTTTCGGTCGAGGCTGCGGAGTTGCTGGAGCACTTCCAATGGCTGAGCGAGGAGCAATCCCGCACCTTGTCGCCTGAGAAGGTGGCCGAGGTCGAGACGGAGATGGCCGACGTGTTCATCTACCTGCTGCGCTTGAGCGACAAACTCGGAGTGGACTTGATGGCGGCAGCTGAGCGCAAGCTCGCCGCCAACGCCGAGAAGTATCCGGTCGCCAAGGCGAAGGGCAACGCCAAGAAGTACACGGAGTTCGAGGAGTGATCGTCTACGCGGAGACGAAGGCCGGCTTCCGCGACGGCGTGCTCGCCGAATCCCTCCAAGTCGCCTTCGACACCCGAACGAAGGCACTCTCCTTCCGATAGCCAGCGTTCGTGAGATCACCACCATCCCAGGCGGGCTCTTCGCCAAATTCCAGACCAGCTTCTACGCCGATCCTCGACGTGCCGCGCTCAAGGCGATGGAGGTCGATAGAGTATGAAAACCGCCGAGACCAGCGCCGGCGAAGCGACTGTCGAGCTGGCTGGTTTGCGCACCTTGGCCCTGGTCGCGCCCGCACCTCAGGCCTTTCAACGCAGAATGGAACATCGCTGACTTCCAACATGGAGAAACCAATGGCCTACACAGCCCCGATTCAACGCAGCGAGCCAACGGCATTCCTTTTTCTGGTCGATCAATCTGCCTCGATGGGTGACGCCATGGTGGGCGAAA
The DNA here is from genome assembly GCA_964599475.1 of uncultured Thermoanaerobaculia bacterium. Lineage (GTDB taxonomy): Bacteria > Acidobacteriota > Thermoanaerobaculia > Multivoradales > CAZRFU01 > CAZRFU01. Next base: position 45,756 of record CAZRFU010000011.1, on the reverse strand, counting down.
AGACCAAGGCGCAATTCGTCTCCGACGTTCTGAATCGAACCCTGATGAATCTCGTCACTCGGTGCACGAAATCTGAGGGCGTGCGGGACTATTTCGAGGTTGGCGTGCTTGGGTACGGCCACCAGGGCGCAGGCAATGGCTTCGGCGGAACCCTGGGCGGAGGTCTGCTGCACCCGATCTCTGCAATCGAAGCCAATCCACTCCGCATCGAGGATCGCCGCAAGAAGATTGATGACGGTGCTGGTGGCATCATTGAGCAATCCATCAAGTTTCCAGTTTGGTTCCAGCCTGTCAGCAACGGCGGCACACCGATGTGCTCAGCGCTTACCTTGGCAGCCGAAACCTTGGTCGCTTGGTGCGATCAGCATCCCACGAGCTACCCGCCCACCGTGTTGCACGTAACAGACGGGGAATCGACTGATGGCGACCCTGAAGAACTCGCCAGAATGCTCAGGCAGATCAGCACCAACGACGGCGAGGTCCTTTTACTAAACATTCATGTCAGCTCCAGCAACGCTACCCCAACGAAGTTCCCCTCCTCCGAGAGCGGCCTTCCCGACGAGTACGCGAAGCTTCTCTTTCGAATGTCCAGCAGACTGCCAGAGCACCTCATCAAGTTCGCTCAAGAGAAGGGCTACCCGGTGTCTCTTGAGTCTCGCGGTTTCGTATTTAACGCTGACGCAGCCGAAATCGCGGAGTTCTTTGATATCGGCACCAGAGCCTCTCAACTGAGGTAAGACCAGTGCAGATCGACTTCGCCGCCACGGTTCCCAAAGCCGCGGAAACGGCGGACTGGAACGAAGATCACTGGGAAGATGGCGCTGACAGAGGAGTCATCACCCTTTGCGACGGTGCGTCCGAGTCCTTCGACAGCAGGTCCTGGGCGGAGAGCTTGTGCCGCAACCATCTTCACGGTTCCGTAGGTCTGGAAACCTGGGTCGCGGAGGCCACCCAGGAATACGACAGCCTTTACCAGGCCGAGCTCCTGTCGTGGTCAAAGGCAGCGGCTCTTCAACGCGGGAGTTTCTCGACCCTACTCTCGATCAAGTACGACCAGGACCGGTCGGAACTCGAGGTTTTCGCGATCGGCGATTCGATCGTCGTGTTGTGTGAGGGTGGCGGCATCCGCGCCACGTTCCCAATTTCGTCCGCGTCCGAGTTTGAGGAGCGACCACTGCTCCTTAGCACCAAGGCAAGCTTCAACAGCTTCCTCACCGACCCGTCGTTCCTCACGAAGGCAACCCGAGTCGAAGCAGTCTCGGGGGCCACGACCTGCTTGATGATGACCGACGCTCTGGGCCACTGGTGTCTTCGATCCCAGGAGCGGGGCGACGCACAATGGCGCTTCCTCCTCGAGGTCGCGTCAGAGCAGGATTTCCGTGATTTCGTAGTTGCGCGGAGAGCATCTGGCGAACTGAAGATTGACGATACCACCCTGCTGCGAGTCAGCTTCTAGGCAAGACCAACGGCATGACCTATCCGAGCCTCGAGCAATATCAGGAAGCCCTTCAGCATCCCAATTTGGCGCTGCTAGACCCTGAACTGAAGTCCGCGAAAGTCGCAGAGAGCGGGTTCGGCCTGCCCCGGGTAATGTGCGGTGGGTTCGCGCTCACCTACACTCTCACCGCCCAGGGCAGAAAATACGCGGTTCGCTGCTTCCACAAGACCTCACCCTCGCTGGAACTGCGCTATGAGGCAATCAGTGCCAAACTCAAACAGCTTCAGTCCTCATATTTTCTGCCTTTTGAGTTTCAGAGCCAGGGCGTTCGGATCCAAAAGAAGACTTACCCGATCGTCAAGATGGCCTGGTCTACCGGGGAGACCTTAGGGGATTTTGTTGCGGCCAATTACTCGAAAGGCCCGGCTCTTGCCAATCTCGTTCAGAACATCACAGCGCTTGCCGGCTTCATGGAGGCCCAGCAGATTTCGCACGGGGACCTGCAACCCGGCAACTTGATGGTCGGTCCAGATGGGTCGAGTGTTTCTCTGATCGACTACGACGGAATGTTCGTCCCGGCTATTCAGCATCTCGGAGCTGCCGAGATCGGGCACCGCAACTTCCAGCACCCAAAGCGGAACGCACAACATTTCAGCGCCTCTCTCGATCGGTTTTCTGCGATCTCCCTTCACGTCGCACTAAGGGTGCTCCAGCAGGAGCCTGCGCTCTGGGATCAGACCCAGTCGGATTCGGACTCTTTCGTTTTCCGCGCCTCCGACTTCGCTGACCCAGGTTCCTCTGCGGCTTTCCAGCGCTTGTTCTCGAGACCTCAGCTGGCTGCACACGCGAAGAATCTTGCGGCGATTTGCATCGCTCCGTTCGAAAAGACTCCTACTCTTGAAGAGTTCTTGACCGGGAGGAACATCCCGCAGATACAGCTTCAGGTCTCGCGAACACCTTCTGCACCGACCAACTATTCCTCCCAGTACCCGGTACTTGAAGCCACCGACTACCTCGCCTTCTCCGCCAATGTGGGCAACAGAGTTGAGCTGGTCGGGAAGGTCACAGGTGTGAAGAAGGACGTGACCAGGCACGGGGGGACCTACATCTTCGTGAACTTCGGACCCTGGCAGCTCGACCACGTCAAGTTGGCCATCTGGCCAGATCATCTCTCAAAGATGACCAATCCGCCCTCCTCGAGCCTCGAGGGGAAGTGGATACGGGCCGTCGGGCTCGTGCAAGTTCCCTATTCGAAAGGCCGGTACAAATCTATCTCAATAGATATCACCAGCCAGAACCAGATTCAGATTCTGTCCGAGCAGGAGGCTCAGTTCCGCCTGGGCGCAACATCGCCGTGGAAATCCAGCCCACGCGGGAACCAGGAAGTGCTCGAGCGTCTTAGAGGTGGATCTGAGGGCCGCACTCAAAGGCACGTAGGACGGCAGCAAACAACGGCTCCGAGTCCACCGATCCGAAGCCCCAATGAAGCCATCTTGGCGAATATTCAGCGAGCGGCCGGCCGTTCTTCCCGTCCCGCCCAGCCGCCAACCCCTCCGCGCCGTCAAGCAGCCCCGGCTCACCCCCAACCAGCTCACCCTCAAGCAGCTTCGGCTCAGCAGCCGAGTCCGCGCCAGGCACCAAACTCAAGTTCTGAAGATTCCTCAGGTTTCTGCGGGCTCTTGGTAGTCGGAGCCGTGCTCCTGTTCGCGTGGGCACTCCGACACTAGTTTGAACCTGCACTAGTTTCTCAGCCTGGCGGCCCACCGCCAGCTCGCGCGTTGGCGCGAGTACAACCACTGGCGCGCGACCAGCGCTCTGGGCACCGGCGCCGAATGCCTTTGCCCAGGCCCTGGCACGAGCCGTGGGCCAAGCCGCGCTGGACGATCCGGAAGTGCGGGTGCCATGAAACACTCACGTATCTGCTGCGGGTACCAACTTGGCGAACAGATCAGCCTTGTCCGCGACTGGGTAGCCTCCCCGTCCAAGCCCACATAGCACGGAGCTGGCTGACCGAGGAGCAGTCACGCACCTTGGCGCCCGAAAAGATCGCTGAGACTGAGACGGAGATGGCCGACGTCTTCATCTACCTGCTGCGCTTGAGCGACAAACTCGGAGTGGACTTGATGGCGGCGGCTGAGCGCAAGCTCGCCGCCAACGCCGAGAAGTACCCGGTTGCCAAGGCGAAGGGCCAAGAAGTGTAGCGGTTCCGGTGGTTCCCTCGGATGCCCCCTAGAGAAGTACGTCATTCCAACAGATCGTGCTTGAGGACGGATAAAGTCCCGAGAGCCTTGTCGCTCGATTCGCCGAGGGCGAAGCGCCGCAGACCAACAGAGGACGCTGCCGCAGCTACTCGCCCTCCGGACCGAGCGAAAGCCAGAAAGGATTTTGCCGAATGAACTTCGACCCCTGGTGGCTACTTCTTCTGGTTCTAATCGTTGCCCTCGCGGTAGCCGCGACATACTGGACGACCAGGAACCGCGCAAGAGTCGAGAGCCTCGCCACCTTCGAGCCAACGCCCGCGCCGATTCGGCTGCAAGAGACGCCAGCCGAACCGTTTGAAGGTGGCACATCCAGCGAACTGATCATCGGCACAAGCCCGAGCGAACCCATGCTCTCGCTCAAGCCCTTGTCGTCCCTGACCAGTTTCGGCCCTGCCAAGCCGCTGGAAGGGCCCCGGTCGGCGGCCATCAATCGCCTCGTTGGGTTGATGGAGGCAGCTCCGTCGGTTCTAGTCGCCTACCAGGCAGCCGGCAGAAACCTCATGGAGGTTGTTGTCAGAGGAGACCTCGCCAGAGCCTCGGACGGGGTCGGCTTTCGAGCTTTCGTGAAGGACCTGTTGAGCGGCAAAATCGTGGAACAAGCGCGACTCTTCAGCGCGACGGGTCTCCAGCACTCGATCAATGTCGCCGCCGTTTGGCAGGTGGCCAACGTCCTGGTGGCACAGAAGCACCTGGCAGACATCAGTTCCAAGCTGACGGAGTTGGAGAACTCCGTGGCAGATATCTCCAGGTTCCTCGACAACCAGCGGAAAGCCCGTATCGAGGGCATGTTCGAATACCTGAACCAGGTCTACAAAGCAATCGAACTTGGGGAATTCTACGAGCCGGGCAGAAACCATATCGAAGCCTGCGAACGCGACCTCATCGAAATTCAGGAACATCTGGCAGCGGAATTCCGCGAAAGGGCTGCCGCCCGGATCGAGATCGCTGAACTGGGTACACTTCGAACGCACGAGGGTATTGCAGCGAAAGTCCACGAACTCGAACTCCTGGCCCAGGACATCGCCTTTTGCCTGCGCACGCGAATTGTCGCCTGGCATGTGCTGTCCCTGTTCCCGGGCAACCCTCACCTTGTTGCTGTTCGCCGCGAGAGTATTCGGGAAGCAATCCAAGAGCTGGTCGAGCTCGGACCAACTGCCCGAGAGGCTGTCCAGCGGGAGATCGGCGAGATGGCCTCCAGGTGGAACCGGAAGAAGACTCTCGCGACCCGCCGCAGTACCCTCAGCGAAAGGAACGACGCACTGTTCCAAAAAGCCGAGGACCTCTGGCAGCGCGCGAGCGTCCAGGTTCGTTCGACCGAAGTTGCGATGCTCGAGGCAGGCCGCCCGACGCACCTGCTACTCCATATCGCCAATGGAGTCGTCGTACATATGGAGGAACGCGCCGTATAGACCAGCTCACTTTGTGAGCGTTTCGCCCGTTCTACGCTGCAGCCATGCAGACGTACGACCGACACGCCGTCCACCTCGCCGCCCCTCCCACCTCCGACCTCTCAACCCTCGCGAGCCAGCTCGCCGCGGGCAATCTCGAGCAGCGACTTTCCGCGTCGTGGTTCGGCTCGGCGCAGCCGCTCTCAGACGAGCGCGACGTTTCGCCTCTGCGAGCCGCGATCCTGTGGCAAGGGCTCCCCGCCTTCCTTGCCGCCACCGGGTGGCAGATTGCGGGAACTGTTCCGGTCGAACAATACGGCGATGAGGTCGGACAGCTCGACCTCCGAATCCTCCCCCACGACGGTAAAGAAACGCTGGTTGCGCCGGCACATGCTGTGGTTCTCGCCCATCGCGGCGATGACCGCAGGCAGGTGACGTTTCACCAAGGCCGGGGCGACTGGATGATCCGCGCGTGCTGCACCAGCAGCGAGATCGGGGAGCTCTGGACACGCTGGGAGAGCCAGGCTTTCGCGTCTACGGTAGTGCGCGGAAGGGTGATCGACCCGCATGGCCGCCGCCTCCTGACTGACAACCGACCGGACTGGTCGGACTTGTTCCTTCCCGAAGCCACCGTCAAGACGCTTCGTCGCGAGGCTGAGCGGATCACCCTCGCGGCTGGACCGGAAGGACAGGCCCTTGGCCTCAGTGCCCCGCGCGGGTTGCTATTCCACGGGCCGTCCGACTCGGCGAAGGCGATGGTGGCGCGCGTCATTGCAGCCCAGTCCCCGTTCACCGTCGTATGGCCGGGGCCGGATGACCTCGAGCGCCAGCCGGAACAGGTCTTCGAGCTCGCGCGTTCCCTGGCTCCGAGCCTGCTGATCCTCGAGGATCTGGACCAACTCATGAGCCAACCGATTTCGGGAGCGTTTCTCCCTTCGGACGTTCTCAGCGTGGCGCGTCGGTGCCTTCGACGCTCGGACCACGAACCGACCGTTGTCCTCATCGCGACGACCGGGGAGGGAAAGGCCCGGAGTCGCCCTCCTGAACGCCCGAGCCTGTTCCACTTCTCCACCGACATCCCCCCAGCCGATGCAGCCTCCGCGCGCCGCTATGTCGAGATGCGGCTGCGGCGCAAGCTCGACGAGGGTGAGGGAGTAGCACTCGGCGACGCGTTCGAGGGTACTCACCAGCGTCGACTTGCCACCATCGTCGACCTCGCCGTCCACGCGGCGGTGAGCGGCGAAGTCGACCTCGGCGCTGAAGCGGTCGCGGCGGCTCTCGGCCACATCGGCGTTGCCGAGCTTCGTGCGGCTGCCGACGAGATGCGTTCACGACGGTTCGCCGGCGGGCCGGAGCTTCCTGCCGGCTGGCCCAACCCCTATGTCGACGACGAAGACCGATGATTACCCCCTCGAGAGGAGCAGCACATGAAATCACCCACCCTGCAAGGACCGGAATTCGTGGTGTCGGCGGATTGGAGCAAGGATCAAAGCAAGCGGTCGGTCCACGTGGCCGACGTGCGGGCCCGGACGATCACCGAGCAGCACGGCAAGTGGAGCCTCGCCGCCCCCCCACCCTCCCAAGAAGGCGTCAGAGGTCTGCATGAGCGCGCAGCGCGAAGCCCGCTCTCAGTGCCTTTCGCTCGCTTCCCGAACGAACCCGCGGCCAATCTCGCCGCCGACGTGACCACTCAAACGCCCGGAATCGGCCGATTTCCTCCCCCGCTGACGCAGCTTCGCCGTGGCGACGCTGGCGTCGACGGCTTCGGGCTACGCTGAGGGTCGGAAACCGCCGGCGATTTACGCCGCCGACATCACCGGCGGCGGTTTGCCGCGGACGTACGGCAGCCCTGGCGGGAAGGCGCCGACCGGGAACTTCGCCGGCTTGCCCTGCTTCTGCAACTCGGCGGCCTGGCGGAAGGCGGCGACGAAGTTGCAGTAGGCGTGGCGATACAGAATGAAGGTGGCGCCTTCGGCGTGGAACTGTGGCGCGCGGCTGGGCTTGACTGGGTTGACCGGGGTCGAGAACGGGCTCTGCTTGCGGATCTTCTCGGCACCGAGGGGTTGTTTGCCGGTCTGCTCGCGGATGGCGCGAGCTTCGGCTTCGATCTCGAGGATCACCGCGAGGGTCTTCTGGCGGCGCTCCTCGGCTGACAGGTCTTTCCAACACGGCAGCGGGGCGAGCTCGAGGCGGGTCTTCCTGACGATCTCGGCCTTGTTTGGTTCCTTGCCCTGGCGGCGCAGCTCCCACGCCCTGGTCCGATCGACCCACACGCCCTCAATCGGCATCGAGTTGATGATGTTGCGTCCAAAGTGGATCCCCGGCCACTGAACCACCCGCGCGACGAGATTCTCCTTTACCCCCTGGCTCAAGAGGTAGCGGAAGCGAGCCTCCATCTTGGCCACGCTGTACGGGATCCACGTCGCGGTGTAGCGCCGCTCCCAGAACGGACCAGTGCGCTGGAGCACACGGTTGAGCTCCCTCGCGATGTTGCTCTTCACGTACTGCATGAACCGCGACAGCTCCCGACCGTCAGCAGGGATCAGCAGGGCGTGAAAATGGTTCGAGAGCGCCACGAATGCGACGACCTCGACGTCGTAGTGCTCTTCCGCCAAGGCGAGCACACCCGCGATCAGATCGTTGACCAGCTTCGACGGACGCAGCAACAGCTGGCCTCCGAGGCATCGGGCGGTGACCTCCACGAACAGGTGTGGCTCGAGCTGGCAGCGAAGCAGACGTGGCATCCACCCACAAGAAACGCCACAGGGCGCGACTTCGTCCCAGTGGCATTCAGACGACAGCAGGAAATCCGCCAATGGCGTCCAATCGGTGGATGTTGACGCCTTGCGAAGACGCCGTGAGTCGCAGCAACCGCACTCTTGGCGGTGCCGGGTCAACGCAAGATTTCCCCTCAGGATCCGGGGATACCAGTACCTCGGCCGACGCCGCTGGTGCGCCAACGCCAGGATCCGCAGTTCTTCCCCGACTAGGCGGTAGATGAGGCTGTATGGGAAGCGATCGAGAACCCGGCAGATTGGGCCTCGTAGTAGGCGGCCGCCTCGTGAAGCTCTTCGAGTGCGAGCGGATTGAAGGAGGCGTCTGGGATTACCGGAGAGCGGAGCGCACGCGGGCAAGAGCCTGCTCGGCAGGAATTCGCCCGAGGTCACCCGAGTCGATGGCTCGATCTCGGCGAGCAGCTTCCTCCGCCCACAACTCCGCAACCTCCGATTCGGGGAGGTCCTCGAGGCTCTCGAGGAGCATCCGCGCGATCCCGGCACGCGTGCGGGAGTCAAGCTTCAATGCTTCACCCAAGAGGTCGGCGGCGGTCATACTTGTACGATAACGGCCACCACTCGCCCTGCCAAGCGCCCCCCACCCTCCCAAGAAGGGTCAGAGGTCTGCATGAGCGCGCAGCAGGCGTGATGAGCACGAAAGCGCCGCTGGCTCGCCTGGTCTCGGTCGCCGTGCGCGAGTACTGGGGTCACGGGGCGCTCACCTTCCCTGGGGCTCGGTGCTGCCGAAGACCGGCCGGCGCAACCGACCGGCTGGGGCGCCTCCGCGGCCCGTACGAAGAGTGGGAGCGGTGGATCTGGCGGACCGGTCCGGCCCGTTTGAAAGCAGGCGAGATCAGGGCATGAACGGGTCGAGGATCTCGAGACCGCTGTCCTCGGAGTCCCTCACGTTGCCGGTCGCGAGGGCCATCCGGTGCTCGAGCGCGATCGCCGCGATCTGGCCGTCGGCGACGCTCATCGGCCGACCCGATCGCCGGCGCTGAGCCATCAGACCGCCGTAGCGGCGAGCTGCAGCTTCGTCGAAGGACAGGACCCGCAAGCCGAATCCCTGAGCGACAAAGCGTTCGAAGCGACCCTCGAGGCTCTCGAGGAGCATCCGCGCGATCCCGGCACGCGTGCGGGAGTCGAGCTTCAATGCTTCACCGAAGCGGGTCGGCAGGGGGCGCGGAGCCCGGCAGGCAGCGCGAGTAGCCTGGCGGTCGTCGCGTGCCCGGGACCGGCAGTCGATCTCCCGTCGCCCGCTATCGCCCCGATGATGACGACGCGTCGACGTGGATACCGTGGCGGCTGCAGTACTCGCGAAAGCCCCGGTGGCTCCAGCCCTGCTCGAGCAGGCGCTGCGCTCTGGGCCGGGCCTCCTCGACCCGGCCGAGCGCTACGAGGGTCCGCACGACGGTGTCCTCGAGGTAGCCCAGGCTTCCAGCCGCCAGCGCCGGCTCGGCGACCTCGAGCAGCTCGCGTGCCACTCGATCCGCTGCTTCGGCGTCGCCTTGGAGGCGGGCCACGGCCTGCAGCTCGTAGAGCACGTTGGCGGTCGAATAGCGTCGCTCGGACGAGGTCGGATTCTGCGCGACCAACTGCCGGCCCAGAGCAGCCGCACGCTCCAGGCTCGCCCGTGCCGCCTGGTGGTCGCCCGCATCGGCAGCCAGCGCCGCCTGCTGCCCGAGCACGAAAAGCAGCAACGTGTCCGCGACGTCGACGCCCCCGGCCTTCGCCCGGGCGAGCCAGACCTCGGCATCGGCCAGCGCCGCGAGGGCGGCATCCTCGCGGCCCAGGTCGGCCAGTGCTACACCCTCGCGAAACCGCGTCCCGGCCGCGAGCGACCAGTCCGCCGCGAGGGTGCTGTGCTCGGCGATCTCCCGCGCAGCGACGGTAGCACGTGCGAACAGCTCGAGCGACTCCTCCAGCTGGCCGAGGTCGTAGCGCGCCACCCCCTCGGCATCGTCGAGACCGATGCGCTCCCACCGCAGACCCACAGTTTCACTCCCGGCCTCGGACTGAGCGCGTTCAGCGATCCGGCGGGCGGCGGCGAACCGGTCGAGTGCGTCGGCCCGGCCGGTGTCGCGCGCGATCGACGCCAATTCGACCGCCGCATCGAGCGCCACCTCCCACTCCTCCGCTCGTTGTTCGACCGAGTCCGCGGGCTCCCCCAGCAACGCCTCGATCAGCTGCTGCTGGCGCCGCCGGGCGCCCTCGGCGGCGTCGAAGATGCCACGATCCTGGAACACCTTGCCGACCGCGCCGAACGCCATGGCGGCCCGGCGGCGACTGGTGCGATCCAGGGTGGTCGGATCGAACGCCTCGTAGTGCGCGAGAACTTCCCGCGCGACCGGATCGAGCAGATCGATCCGGTCGATCTCCAGCAGCCGCTCTTGGAGGTCCTCGATCATCACCGCCGCGAGGTTCTCCGCTGAGGCCCGCGCCTGGACCACGGCGTCGCGTTCGGTGGCCAGGGCCGCCGCCGCCCGTCGCTGCACCACCCCGAAGGTCCCTGCCCCCACCGCGAGAACCGCGGCAAGCCCAGCGCTGATTCGCCACGCGAGGCGACGCTGGCGCTCGATCGCCAAACGCGCCGCAGCAGCGGCTGCGAGGCGGCCGCGCAGGTCTGCCGCCGCCGGCTCACCGACGCGCTCGAGCTCGAGTTGTGCCAGCGCCAGGTCACCCCGGGTCAAGGCCTCCTCGGCCAGTCGCGCAGCGAGCCGGGACTCGAGGGCGTCGAGTCCGGCGAGGTCCGGGCGCAGCCGGCGGGCACCGTCGAGACGGTCGGCGAGCCGCCGCAGCTCCCGGTAGTCGTTGGTCACCTCGAGCTGTGCCGCGACGCCGTCGCGCACCGCCTCGGCCTCGCGGCGGCGCCCCGCACCGCTGATCCAGTCCCGCACGCACTGGCTGAACCACTCGGCGGTCAGATCTCGCCGAGCCTCCACTGACGGATCCAGGCAACGGGCGAGCAAGGCTTCGAGCGCAGGCGGCGGCGTGGGATCCCGGCTGCGGCGGACGATCTCTCCACGAACCGCGAGGGCAAACGCTTCCGTCGCCGTGGTGGCGTGGTGGGGCGCTCGTCCGGTGACGATCATGTGCAGGATTCCGCCGAGCAGGTAACAGTCGGTCCAAGGCCCGAGCTGTGACGGATCGTCGAGGGTCTGCTCCGGCGCCATGAACAGTGGGGTCCCGGCGGGGCTCGAGGTCGAAGCCGGATCGACGCCAACACCCTCAGCGTGTCGGCCGCCCGCGACCCGGGCTGCGAGACCCCAATCGACGACCTGGACCTCGCCGAAGCGCCCGACCAGCACCTGCGCCGGCTTGAGGTCGCGATGGATGACCCCGCGCGAGTGCGCAAAGGCGACCGCCTCGGCCACGTCGACCAGGATCGGCAGGTGGCGCTCCAGGCGCTGGTCGAGCGGCAGGCGCAGGTCGCGTTCGATCGACTCCTGCCAGGGCTCGCCCTCGACCAGCTTCATGGCAAGCACTGCTCCGCCCTCGGGATCCCGATCGAGCTCGTACACCGGCACGATGTTGGGGTGCTCGAGGTTGGCGGTCACCCGTGCTTCGGCCTCGAACAATGCCTCCATCCGTCCAGTGCTGCCGGCATCGGCCCGCGGACGGTCCCGCCGCACCCGCTTGACCGCGACTCGCCGATCGAGCGAGCGCTGGTGCGCCTCCCAGACCTCCCCGAGGCCCCCGGTGGCGATCAACTGGATCAGATCGAAGCGCACGGATCGCGGTGCAGCCGCAGGGCCAGGCTGCGCCCCGCGCACAGAGATTGGTTCCGCGACGGTGGCGCCGATGGTCTCCGTTGGGTCGCCGGGGGGCTCGATCGCCCCCGCGGCGATCCCCAACTGGGTCCTTTCAGGGTCGTACGAGAGGCCTGGATTGGTGGGCAACCCAGGAGGCGGCGCGGCCGGGCGATCGCCGCTCATCCCGAGTCACACCCGCAGCGCCACCGCACCCCAGTGGAGCCCCGCCCCCAACGCGGCGAAGGCCACCAAGGCACCTTCGGGTGCCTTGCCCGCCAGCCGCGCCTCGTGGAAGGCCAGCGGCAAGGTTGCCGACGTGGTGTTGCCGTACCGGTCGATGTTGTTGTGAACGCGGTCGTCCGGCAGTCCGAGGGCCCGCTGCGCGGCCTCGTTGATGCGCAGGTTGGCCTGGTGCATCACCAGGAGGTCGACGTCGCCCAGGTCGTAGCCGAGCTCTCCGAGCAGCTCCCGCGTGGCCTGAGGCATCCGGGTCACCGCGAGCTTGAACACCGACCGCCCATCCATCACCGGGAAGGACTCGAGGGCTTCGATTCCTGCCGCACTGACGAATGGGCGAGTCGCTGAGCCTACCCCTGGAACGAACAAGATGTCCTTGTTGGCCCCGTCGCCCCAGAGCTTGGAGCCGAGGATTCCGCGGCCATCATCGCGGTCGTGGGCGGTGAAGACCATCGCACCCGCCCCATCGCCGAAGAGCACCACCAGGTTGCGGTAGCGGTTGTTGGCCTCGCGCTCCTCAGGATCGAGGGGCCCGGCAGCCTCGCTGAGCATCACCTCCCACGACCGCGCCGAAAACGGCATCAGCGCGGTGTGGACGTCACACCCGACCAGCAGCACGGTACGAGCGAGGCCCGACCTGATCAGGGCGTCGACGACCTGCAGGCCGTAGGCAAAGCCGGCGCATTGCTGCCGGAGATCGAGGCACGGTACCGGCGCCATCCCCAGCTTCTGCTGGATCAGCGTGCCGGCGCCGGGAAAGTAGTGGTCGGGGGTCATCGTCGCGCAGACGACGTAGTCGACCTGATCCGCGGCGATGCCGGCATCGGCGAGGGCGGCTCGCGCCGCCTCGGCCCCGAGATCCGACGCTCCGACGCCGGCTTCGACGTAACGGCGCTCGACGATCCCGCTGCGCTCGCGAACCCACTCGTCGCTGGTCTCCATCACCCGCGCCAGCATGTGGTTGTCGACCACTCGCGGCGGCACCGAGATCCCCGAGCCCGCCAACAACGCCCGCCGCCCGGCCACTCAGAAGCCCCTTCCACGGGGCGCCCGCGCCACCGGTTGGACGTAGAAGGTCTTCAGGTCCCCTTGCTTCAGGAAGCGGTAGGTCCAGTCGGGCGGCCGGCCGTTCAGGTCGATGCGACTCGTGGCCGGATCGTATTTCCAGACCTCGATCAGCTCGCCGAAGCCTTGGGGATTGGGCTCGAAATCGGTCTCGTCGGGAGCGCCGTGGAGGATCCAGATGGTCCCACGATCGGTGCGGCGCCCGAGGTATCCGGACTCCGAAAAACGCTTGTCGGCTTCGGCCGAGCGGCTCTCGAACAGCTCGCGCAGGGCGTTGCCGTCGCGCTCGGGGCGAGGATCTCGGCTGGCCCAGAACCGCACCACGAAGGCCTCGGCGGCGGCGTCGTCGGTCAGCGCAAGGTATTCCTCGAGCTCGGCATCGCTTGCCACCCGCGACAGCGCCCCGACGAGGTACTGGGCCCACTGCGGCGAGAGCCGGTAGTTGGTCATCGCAGCGCTGTCGAAGCGCCGGGCGCCGGGCGCTCCGCCGGAGGCGCACCCGATCGCGGTGAGGAGCAGCACGAATCCAATGGCCCGCTTCATCGCCGAGAATCCTACAATACCCGCCATGGCCGTCGCCCTCACGCTCGATCCCGCCTTGCGAACCCTGCTCGGCGAGCTCCCCGTCGGTGAAATCGACTCGCAGGAGTTCTTCGCCAGCTGCGAGCTCCTCCATCTCTACGCCGGCGAGCACGCCCTGGGCCTCGCCGAAGCCCTGAAGCTGGCACAGCTGCTCCAGTTTCCTCTGGACGCCCCCGCCCTGCTGGCACGGCTCGGCGCGCCGGAGCGCTTTCTGCCGGCACTCGAGTGGCTGCTTCGGCGGCTTGCCGAGGATGGCTACCTGACCTTTGACGCTGCACACCGCACCTGGGCCTTGGCCCGGCCTTTCGCGGCGCCTCGACTCGCGGAGGTCCGCGCGGCGGCGCTGGACAACGATCCGCGCAACGCTCCGACTCTCGACCTCGACGACGCCGCCGCTCGAGCCTGGCTCGAGGTCGCTGCGGACCGCACGACCGGCCAGGCCGCCCTTCTCGGCCTCGGTCAGACGAATCTGTGGTTGCAGTACTTCTCGAACGAGAACCCTTCCTACGGCATCAGCAACCTGATCACCGCAGTCACGGTTGCCAATCGGCTCCCGGGCCATCCTGCGCGAATCCTGGAGGTGGGCGCCGGCGGTGGCAGTGCCTCCGGGCGGCTCCTTTCCAAGCTCGAACGGCGTGGACAGCTCGACCGCATCGCCGGCTACACCCTGACCGAACCATCACCCTTCTTTCGGAGGCGCGCCGAACGGGAGCTGCGTGCGCGCTTTCCGGCGGTATCCCTGGAAGCCCGCGCCCTCGACGTCGACGGCGACTGGGAGCAGCAGGGGATCGAGCCCGGCAGCTACGATGTGATTTTCGGCGTCAACGTCTTCCATGTCGCCAAGCGCCTGACTGCAGCCTTGGAGTCCGCCCGCAGATCACTGGTCCCAGGGGGCGTGGTCGTGGCGGGAGAGTGCATCCGTCCGGTCGAAGGCCAGACCATTCCGGCCGAGCTCGTCTTCCGCATCCTCGACGACTTCAACGACGTCGAGCTCGATCCCGCTCTGCGCCCCCACCCGGGCTTCCTGGCCCCCGAGCGCTGGGAGGCTCTCTTCCGCCACGCGGGTCTCGAGGGCATCGAGATCGTCCCCGATCCCTTCCCCATCCGCTCCATCTACCCCCGCTTCTTCGCCGGTGCCATTGCCGGTCGAGCCCCAGGAGGAACCGTGCCATGAGCCGCCTGTCGATCACCTACTGCGGAGTCTGAAACTACCTTCCCAGAGCTGCCGGTCTGGCAGCACGCATCGAACGGGATCTTGGCCTGGACGCCGAGCTGATTCGCAGCTCGGGCGGCGTCTTCGAGGTGAGTTTCGACGGCGAGTCGATTTTCTCGAAGAAGCAACTCGGCCGCTTCCCCGAGGAGGGAGAGGTCGAACGCGTCCTAGCCTCGCGCCTCGCCGCAGGCTGACGACCCCGGCAGGGCGGCCGTCCGGCTCGACGAGCCAGGCTCACAGCAGCGCTTCGAGCGCTCGTCGGGCGGCATCCGGGTCCAGGACCTGGATGCCCATGCCGGCCATCAAGTTCGGGCTCGTCATCGAGCCGTCGGGACCATGTGGATCGATCCGATGGACCACCCTTCCGACGATCTCGGCCCCGGGCCGGTCCCCTATCCCGACCTCGATCGCCACCACGGCGTGGAGGGCTGCCGGCTCGATCGTCGGCACGAACAGGCCTCCGGCACTCAGATCTCTCACGATCGCCTGCCGCAAGGCCTCCTCGTGCGGATAGCGCAACCGAAAGCGCGCCCCACCCGACGCCGACGACGAAGGCGGTGATGCAGGTTGGGAGACGGGATCCGGGAGCCGGGGATCGGGGGCCGGGGATGGGGGGGCGGGATCCGGGGGCCGGGGGTCGGCGGCCGGGAGCCGGGGGTCGACGGGCGTCGGAGCGCCGTCGGTCGGCGACTGCTGCTCGGCGGTGTCGTCGCTGATCGGGATCTGCAACAGCTCCGATACCAGCTCTCGCACCCGCAGGAAGCGGATGCCCATGCCGTTCGGCTTGATGCGCTGCAGTTGCGGTGGCGACCGCAACGAGCGCATCACCACACCCTCGGCGCAGAAGCCCGACGAGCCACCGATCTCGAGCCGCACGCGGGTGCCGCTCAGGTAAACCCGGCTGGCGACCAGGTACAGGCCCGTCAGGGAGATGTTGGAAGTGTGGCCGACGATTGGCTCGGCCTCGCCGTGCCGCCAGGCACGCACAGGCAAATAGCGGTGAAAACGCTCACTCTCGCGACGATTCATCGAAGTACCCCGAAGGCTGGGGGGCATTGTACCAGCTGCCGTCCGCCCACCGCGCCCCTCCTCGTCGCCGAGGACGAGGGGCAAGGCTCGGCGGGTGCCTTCGGCCGCTCGCAGTGGGCGCCGCCCCGAATCCCGGGACGGCGCCCAGCCGGCTATTCGATCGCTGCTGCGAAGTAGAGCGTGTAGTCCCACACGAGGTCGAAGAGCTCCTGCTTGCCGTCGGAGGTCACGGAACCCCGAACGACGTCGTCGGTGAACTCCCACTTCGACCAACGTGAGCCGACGCCGGTCGACAAACGCGCCGGCAGGCCCGGAGCAAAAAAGGTCTGGGACTCGACCGAACCGGTCTCGTCGTCGATCAGGATGCTGAGAGCGACCAGGCCGTCGGACTCGACCAAACCCCACAGCGAGCCTTCGTCGCGGGCGGTCTCGAGGTCGATGGCGGCCGTGCTGACCAGCACGCGCGTCCCTGTTCCGTCCCCCGTCTCGTCGTTCACCAACCAGGCTCGCACGTGCCCGAGGGCAATCGCCTTCCCCTGCAGCGAGAAGTCTCCGGAAACCTGGCCCAACTCGAGGTCGGCGCTCGGATCCCCGGGCAGCAGGGCCCTGAAGTCGGCGTCGTAGCTCCAGGCGGTCGTTCCACCGCCCAACACGTCGGCGGACTTGACCTGTCCCTCGGCGATCTGATCGGTGAACTCCTGGCTGATCCAGACGCCGTCGGCGTCGCTTTCCACTCGTCCGGCCTGGCTGAACAACACCTGTGGGAAGGCGCGTCCGGTGGCGTCCTCGATGGTCACCTCGACGGCCACCACCTCACCCTTCTTGGCCTTGGCGGTCAGCGCGGCCGCGTCAGCGGCGAGGGCGCGCTCCAGCGGCACATTCGAGAGGGTGACCACGGTGAACACACCGTTCGCACGCTCCTCCAGCCGCGCCACCACATGGGCCAGCGCAGCGGGCGACTCGCCCACGGTGACGATCCCGCGAGCCTTGCCGGTCTCGACCGCTGCCGTCGCCGGCATTGCCAAGACCATCCCGAGCATCAACACACAACGCATCACATTACCTCCCGGCGCATCGGCGCCTCGACACGAGAACCGCAATCACAATCTGGAAGGGGCCACCCCCAAGTCCAACGGGACGAGAGGATCGCAGGCCTCGAGCACAGGAGCAGGTGACGCCGTCGAGACCGCCAGTACCGACGCTCGGCGACCGCAGAGACTGCCCTTGCCCGGCTCGACTGCCAGCTCGAGATGGAAGATCGTGGCGAACCGGTACGGCTCGCGGCGACGATCCTCGCCCAGCCGGAACGCGAGACCGGCGACCGGTGTGCGCTCGATCCGGGCCGGCTGGCCACGTCGCCAGAGCCCGGAAGGTTGCTCGGGGGCGGCCAGGAAGTCATCGCTGTCGGGTACCGCGACGGTTCGCTCCGAGGCACCTTCCCGGATCACCAGCTCGGCTCGGTCGCCGTGACCAACGACCAGCACGTGGATGCTTGTCGGGCTCGAAACCTCCCATTCGTAGGCGCCGGCAAGAGCAAGTGGCCGACCCTCCCGGCGCCCCAGTCGGAAACCCACGCCGAGGGATTCGATCGCATCGTGGTCGAGCTCGAGGCCCTCGACCGCCTGGGTCGAGGGCAGCGACGCCGGCGTGCCGATCGGATCGGGCCGGGGCGTTGGCCCGAAGGCAGCGGTAGTGCAGCCGAAAGGGCGAAGGCCCAGCTCGCCCAGACCCTCAGCCTCGATCGGCGCCGCCAGCGGTCGATGGCACCCATCGAGCAGCTCACGCGGTCCGGCCAGCAGGGGGCTGGCGACGGCGAGCCGGCGTGGCGCCCCGGTGCGCTCGACCACGCGCAGGAACGCTCGCTGCTCGCGCGGTTCCCGGCCGAGGGCCAAGAGGCCGACCTCCTTCGGCAGCTCCAGCCACGAGAGCTCGGTTCCGAGCGTGCCACCGTCGTTGGGGCTCGTCCTGAAGGCGTGGAGCGGCCACGTTTCGGCCTCTGCGCGGGCCGCAACCTCACCTTCACGCCAGGTTCCGGAGTATCCCCACAGACTCCACCCGGTGGCCCACTGGCCAAAGTCCAACGTCGCCTGATGTCGAAACCTCCGGCCGAGACCGGTCCGGGGCGAGTGCACGAGGGTCAATCGCAGATGTCCCGCGCTCGGCTGATCCCAGCCGTAGCGATCGCCCGCTGCGATCGCTACCCCACTTCCGCCCTCCTCGGCGGCAACCCAACCCTGCGACGGAACCTCCCACAACGTCGCGTCGTTCGGACCCCTCTCGACCGATCCCAGGCCGCCGTCGAAAGCCACACGGCGCGGCTGCGGTCGCAGCGGGAAACTCGCCTTGAGCACCGCACCGTGGCGGTGCCAGCGGGTCTGGACGCGATTCCTGACGACCGGCGAACCGGCCTGGATCGAGATTGTGTGGCGCAGGTCTACTCCCCGGATCCTGCGGCGGATCTCGAGCGCGGCCCGCACCGGTCCAGGTTCGAGGACACGTACGGCCACGTGTCCATCGAGACGCGAGAACGGCGCCGCGGCGAGCGTCTCGCGGTGGATCTCCCACGCCGGAAACTTCGGCGAGCGGTGCCGCAGCAGCTCGAAGCCCGCCGGAGCCCGCAACAATTCGCGTCCGTCACCCGTGGTGATGCGGCCGAGATCGCCGGCGTCGTCGAGGTGCACCTGCACGTTCGTCCCCAACAACGCCCTCGCCTCTGCCAGCACCGCTTCGGTCGGTACCGCGGGCTCGCCCGGGCCGACCCACACGACCAGCAGGCCCAAGGAGGGGGCTCGGACACGCACCAGGATGCCGATCCGCCCGTCCTCCCGCACCAGCCGCTGGCTTTCGAGCGGCCGGCCCTGCCCATCCCAGGCGCACCAGTCGACACCATGGTCGTGATCGTCCAGGACCAGCTCGACGACGTCGTCGCGCCGCTGCGCGACCTGATTGAGCACGACGAACGGCGTCGCCGGCGGTCGTCCCCGGACCGGTCGCAGGTCCATCTGCGAGGCCAGCTGTGCCAACCGACTGGTGATGACCCCGGCGAACAGGGAGCAGGCCAATGCTTCGTCGTGCCACGAGAAGCGATAGGCCGCCGGTGTGCTGGTCCCGGTCAGGTCGTCGTGAAACTGGTGCCACAGCAGACGTTCCCACGCGAGGTCGAGCTCGCGGGCCGGCCAAGGGGCGAGCCCGGCCTGCGTCGCCGCCAGAGCGATCACCTCGGCGGTCCTGGCCAAGCGCTGACCAACGGCATTCCAGCGCTTCATGCCGACCTTCGAGGTGTAACAGCCGGAGCCGTGCAGATTGAGCAGCAGCTCGCCCTCGGTGGTCGGCAGGCCCGGCAGCGCTGCAAGGTCGTCCAGCACCTTCTCGGCTGCGGCATGACGCACCGTCGGAGCCTCGGCGGAGGTGACGCTCGCTTCGAGATGGCGCAACGTTGCGAGGTCGGACGCCCCGCCGGTGTCGCCGACACCGACCATCATCACCACCTCGCCGCCACCGAGGCGTTGTTGCAGGGCCAATCGAGCAGCAACATCGGATCGGTGCTGTACCGGCCCCTCGAGTCGATCCCCGTAGTCTCCCGGCTCGAGCACCGCCAAGACCCTGGAGCCGTCCGGTCCCTGCCACCACCCCACCGGGAAAGGCACTCCCGCAGCCGCGCGTACCAGGGATCCTCGAACCAGCTTCTGCGTCAGGAAACTGCGGATCCCACAGTGGTCGAGGATCGAGGGGAGCGATGCCGGGAAGCCGAAACAGTCCGGCAGCAGGGCACAGCGCGGATCGAGGTCGAGCTCACGCTCGAGGAACCGTTGCCCAACCGCCACCTGTCGAATCAACGCCTCGGCCGAGGGCACCAGGCAATCCGTAGCCTCCCACAGGGGACCGGCCACATGCCAGACGCCGCGACGAATCAGCTCGCGCGCCTGTTCCCACAGCTCGGGATGAAAATCGCGCAACAACTGCAGCCGAAAGACCCCGTCGATCGAGACCACGTAGCCGGCCACCTGGTCGGCCCGCTCGGCAACCTGGCGCACCGTCTTGGGCAAGAACTCCTGCACGGTGTCGACCACCGTCCAGCGCCACTGCACGTCGAGGTGCGAATGCGCAACGACGTGGACAGTGCCGGGAGTGGGCACGCGCCGGTCTGGAGAGACGGACATCCGCAGACTTTACGTCATTGCCCAGCTGCTGACCGTCGCGGCGGGGCGCCACCGTCGCCGAGCTCACAGGAGGTCGAGCGGATCGACGTCGACGACGACGTGACGCCGGTCGACGGCCTTGACGGCTTCGGACACCACGGCTCGCACTCGCGCGATCGAAGGTCCGCGCACCAGAATCTGCCAGCGCCAGGCGCCCCGCAGCCGCTCCAGCGGCGCCGGTGCCGGACCCGCAATCCGCATTCCCTCGGTGTCCAGGCGCCGCAGCGCCTCCCCGAGCTCCCGAGCAATCTCCACCCCGGTGTGCTGGTTGGTGTGCGACACCAGCAGTGCCACCATCCGCGTGAACGGCGGGTAGGCGAAGGCGCGACGAAACCGCAACTCTTCGTCGAGGAAACGTTGCTCATCCTGAGCCACGACGGCCCGGATCGCGTAGTGTTCCGGGTGCCAACTCTGGACGATGAACCGGCCGGCGCGATCGCCTCGACCGGCCCTGCCGGCCAATTGGGTCAACAGTGCCCAGGTGCGTTCGACCGCCCGAAAATCCGGGAAGCCGAGGTAACTGTCGGCGGCCAGGACCGCGGCCAAGGCCACCTCGGGAAAGTGATGGCCTTTGGCCACCATCTGGGTCCCGATCAGCACTCTGGCATGGCCGGCCGCGAACTCTTCGAGGACGCGCGCAGCACCGCCTGGGCGCGAGGCGACGTCGGCGTCCAGCACCGCCATGGGAACGTTGGGCATAAGCCCGCGAAGCTCCTCCTCGACCCTCTCGGTGCCGGAGCCCATCGGTTCGAGCGCGTCGGCGCCGCAGCGCCCACATACAGCCGGCCGCGCGCGGCTGGAGCCACAGTAGTGGCACCGCAATGTTCCAGCTCGGCGATGGAGGGTCCGGGGTAGGCCACACTCGTCGCAGCGGTGGTCCTCGCCGCAGGCGCGACACAGCAGCATCGGAGCGTACCCGCGACGGTTGCGCAACAGCACCGCCTGGCCACCCGCTGCGAGCGTCGCCTCGAGCTCCTGCAGCAGCAGCGGCGAGAACGAGACCTCGCCGGGTCGTCCCGCCCATCCCTGGGCGCGAAGGTCGACGACACTGGTTTCGGGAAGGGCACCTCCACCCACCCGGCGCGGCAATCGCAGCAGCGACAGCTTGCCGCGGGAGACGTTGTGGACGCTCTCGAGGCTCGGAGTAGCCGAGGCGAGTACCGCGACGGCACGAGCCGCTCGCGCCCGGACCAAGGCCACATCACGACCGTTGTAGCGCGGGCTCTGATCCTGTTTGTAGGCCCCGTCCTGCTCTTCGTCGACCACCAACAGACGCAGGTCGGCCACCGGGGCGAACACCGCCGATCGCGGCCCCACGACGATCCGCGCCTCTCCGGAGCGAATCCGCTCCCACTCCTGACGCCGCTCCGTGGTCGCCAGGCCCGAATGCAGGATCGCGGAGACGGCGCCGAAGCGCTGCCGCACCGCCGCAGCCAGAGCCGGCACCAGTCCGATCTCCGGGACCAGGATGATCGCGCTGCCACCCTCTTCGAGGGCCCGCGCGACGGCGCGGAGGTAGACCTCGGACTTGCCCGCCCCGGTCACCCCGTGGAGCAGGAAAGGCACGTAGCTGCGACGATCGAGAGCCGCCGTCACCGCATCGACGGCGGCCTGCTGCTCCGCCAGGAGGGTGAACGCAGCGGGCACCCCCGGTAGGTGGAGACGGTGCCGCGCCAGGTCTACGCGCTCGACCTGGGTGAACGACGACACCACGCCGAGCTTCTCGAGCCGGTTGATCACCGCTACCCCGGCTCCCGTGGCGGCAACCAGCTCGTCGACCAGCATCGGCCGCCCAGCTGCCTCGAGAGCGGCGACGACCTGCTTGCCCTTTGCCGATCGTCCCACGCGCCGCGATACCTCGGCCGCGTCGATCGACGCGAGCGCAACGCCTTTGCGGTAGAGCCCACCGCTGCGTTCCGCGATCTTGACCGCTCCCCTGGCTTCGAGGCGGTCGATCGCCTCGAGCCCACCGGAGCCGGAGAGCCGAGCCAACAGCTCGCCGACCGGGCTCGGCCCCTGTTCCTGGAGCACTTGGATCACCTCTCGCTGACGCTCGGGCAGGTCGCCCGACATGAGCCCGGCGACGGTGACGCTGACGCTGCGCTCGCCCCACGCCGGCACCTCGGAAGACATGAGACCACGTAAGGTCTCGCCGAGTGGCTCGAGGTAGTACTCCGCGACGAACACGGCGAGCTCGAGCAGGTCTGCCGACAGCAGCGGCTCACGATCGAGCAGGGCTGCGATCGGCCGGGTTGGAACCCCGGGATCCTCGGCGTGACCGACGAACCAGCCGGTGACCTTGCGAGAGCCGAGGGGCACCCGGACCCGCATCCCGGGCTGCAGCACACCCTGCAGGCCCACCGGCACCTCCCATGTCAGGGGTCGGGGCAGAGGCACCGGAACCGCAACCGCGGCGAACGTGCCGGCCGTCCCGACCCGCGGCGCCGCCTCAGGCACCAGCAGCCGCGCGACGCTCGACCTCGGCCGCCAGGCGCTCGACGTCGGCGTTGCCCGGCTGCATCGTCCGCATTTCGGTCAACAACACCCGAGCCGCGGCGAAATCGCCGAGATCGAAGGCCAACACGACGACCTCGTTGAAGCGCGATGGGAAGTGCTGGGGCGCCAGGGCCTGTGCTTGATCGAAGTAGCCAAGAGCCTGGTCGAAATCGCCGAGCTGGCGAGTCGCCACACCGAGGTCGGTGAGGACATCCGGGGAACCCGGAACCAGGGCGAGATACTGCTGGTACAACTCGGCCGCGCGACTCCAGTTCTTGATGTCGTAGTTGGCGTTGGCGAGCGTCAGCACGGCGTCGGCGTCATTTGGGTTCTGCGCGACGTAGGCCATCAGCTGGGCGATCTCGGGCATCGGCCCGGTTCCGCCGCCCGGCACCGCTGGAGAGGTGCCGCCCGGTGCCCCGCCGGGCGTGCCTGTGGCAACCGCCGCAGGAGGGAAACGGGGTGGCTGATGTTCGGAGATCACCTCCTGCAGGAAGTATCCGGAGATGAAGCCGAAGAGCACACCGATTACGGTGAAGAGAAGATTGTCGCGAGTCATTGGGGTCTCCGCAGGGGGCCTCGGGTTGCAGACCAGGCGCCGCCGGAGGCGTTCGCGCTCGACAGGAGCGTCGCTCGCCACGAACCGGCTACGTGGTCCGCGCCTTGGGGGATGACGACTTCGAAGATCATGTCGAAGCCCGATTCCGAATCGATTCTCTCGAGCTTGAGCCGCTCGGCGACGTAGGTCCCTCGCAGCGATCCGCGTTGACCGCTGTCGAGGCGGTAGGTGCCGCTGACCAGGGTACCCTCGAGCTCGAGGTCGAAACGTCCGGTGACGCCGGATGGGGTGATCGTCACGAGCCAGGGCCCGGTGACGGGATCTCCGCGTTGCGGCTCACGCTCCGCGCTGCCGTCGAGCTCCTCCATCGCCATGCGCAGCGCCAGGGTGCGGCGCACCTGGCCGAGGATTCGCTGGCGCACGTCCTCCAAGCGGGCCTCCGCGGCACCTTCGCGTTCCCGCGCCAGGATCGCCTCCGCCTCGAGCCGATCGACCTCGCTGATCGCGGCGAAAGAGGGCGACTCCGCCAGAGTCTCCACGGCCTCGTCGAGGCGCGACTCGAGCGAAGCCTTGGCCCGCTGTGCCTCGAGCCATTCGATCCGGGCACGATCGTACTCGACCATGTCCGCCTCGACCAGGAGATCGGCCACCGTCGTCTCGAGACGGACGAAGGCATCGAGCGTCGGATCGCTGGCGAGCGCTCCGGTAGCGAGCAAGGAGCCCACGACGATGGTGCAAACAGCTCTCATCCCCGAGATCATACGCGCGGAGCGCCTCGAACGTCACCTGATACGGGCGGGATCCTGCGAGCCGAAGGTACCGGGCACCGGGTACTCCGGAAAGGGCACTGAGCCACCAATCCAGCCTCTCGGCTGGATTGCCTCGCAGGATGGTCTCCGAAGACGACGACGCCGCGGTCTCGGGACCGCGGCGTCGAGGAATTGGAGCGAAGGGTTGCTCAGCCGGCGATCGCGGCCGCTTCGTTCTCGGCTGCCTTGCGCTGGCTCAGTCGGCGAGCCAGGCCCGTCGAGAGCGCCTGGTCGATCTCCCGCCCAGCCTGTTCCTCGTTGATCTCCCGCACGTGCGCCACTTCACTGACGAGGAAGTTGCGGGCCTTCTCGAACATCTTCTTCTCGCGGAACGACAGACTCTTGCGCTCGCTCACCAGCCGCAGGTTCTTGAGCACCTCGGAGACCTCGAGCAGATCACCCGTGCGCATCTTGTCGAGGTTCTGCTTGTAGCGCCCCTTCCAGTCCTTGTAGGTGTCGATCAAGCCGTTCTCGAGCACCGTGAACACCTCGCGGATCTGCCCGGCTCCGCACAGCGGGCGCAGCCCGACCAGATCGGCATTGATCATCGGCACCATGATCTGGGCGTTGTTGGACAGCAGGCGGAGGTGGTAGCACTGCTGCGGTTCGGCTTCAGGCCCCTCCAGGCGTTCCGCGGTGATCCGCTCAACCACCGTCACGCCGTAATTGGGGTACACGACCTTGTCGCCAATTTTGAAGCTCACCGGGTGCCTCCTCTGGCCGCTCTTCGACTCGAGCTCCGCCAGCAACCAGGCGGCCCCTCATATCGACGTCGAACAGCTCTCGTAAGTGGGATTGTCGTAGGATCTAAAGTATTGCAGATCATACGGATACGAATGTCGATAGTACACCCTCCGGAGGCATTTGTCAAGGACGGCGGGATGCCTCCAGGCATCCATGGCGATCTGCACAGAGCGCGACAGCAGGCGATTCGCCGCTGAGACATCTTCACCTCGAGCGGCGCACCTGGTACACTCTCGCGCCAGGCCGGAGTGGCGGAACGGTAGACGCGGGGGACTCAAAATCCCTTGTCCGCAAGGATGTGTGGGTTCGAATCCCACCTCCGGTACCAAGGTCTCGCTCCGCTCGACCGTGGAACCGGAGGTGCGATTCGGTCCCGGCGCACTCCCCCTCCCGGCACGCGCCGGGTGCGAATCCCACGGGAAGGTACCGGGTACCAGGTACCGGGTACTCGAAGAGCGGCCGGCTGGCCTCGGTCGACCACGGACCCGCAGATCCGGAATCCCTGGTCCCGGGTCCCCGGTCCCCTTCCTCACTCGTACCGCAACGCCTCGATCGGATCGAGCCTCGACGCCTTGGCTGCCGGGTAGAGGCCAAAAGCGACGCCGACGAGGGAGCAGAAGCCGAAGGCGAGCGCGACGGCCCACAACGGCACGTAGGCTGCCGGCCAGTCCCCCGGCAGGACCGCTGCCACCAGGGCGCCGAGGCCCCAGCCGGCCGCGAGGCCGAGGATGCCGCCGACGAGGGACAGCGCCACCGCCTCGACCAGGAACTGCACCAGGATGTCGCGACGCCGCGCCCCGATCGCCTTGCGCAACCCGATCTCGCGAGTGCGTTCCGTCACCGACACCAACATGATGTTCATGATCCCGATGCCGCCGACGATCAAGGCAATGCCGACGACCCCGGCAACTACCAGGGTGACGCTGCCCAGGATCGAGGTGAAGGTGTCGAGCAGCTCGTCCTGCAGCAGCACGCGGAAGTCGTTCGGTTCTTCGGGACCGATCTGGTGGCGATCGCGCAGGATGCGGGTGATGTCATCCTTGACCCGCTCGACTACTTCGGTGCTGGCCGCCTGCAGTCGCAATTGGACCTGATCACCAGCCGCCCGACCAAAGAGTGACAACGACGTTTCGAAGGGGATGAAGACCAGGTCGTCGACATCCTGGCCGAGGGACTGCCCCCGCTTCTCCATCACGCCCACGACGGTGAAGGGCAACGAGCCCACGGTGATCTCGGCCCCGAGGGGATCGTCGCCCAGACCCAGCTCCTCGACCACCCGTTCGCCGATCACCGCCACACCCGACCGACGCTGGACGTCGAGGCGGCCGAAGAACCGGCCCCGATCCACCGTGTGGTTGTTGACCTCCGGCCAGGCCTCGCTCACCCCGAGGACCATGGTGCGGTGCTGCTGATCGCGGTAGACCATCTGCTGGCTGCCCACCAGGACCGGCGTGATCGCCACCACGCCAGGAACCTTCTCGGCGATGGCCTGGCCGTCCTCCCAGGTCAGGCGGACTTGCCGAGCTACGACACCGGGGCCTTGGTTGCCGGTGTCGGGCATCACCATCACGTAGGTCGCCCCCACGCCCTGCAGCTGGCCGGTGATCAGGTGCTGCAGACCCTGCACGATCGACACCACCGCAATCACCGCCGCCACCCCGATCACGATCCCGAGGGTCGTCAGCAGGGAACGCAAGGTATTGGCGCGGATCGCCTTGAGCGCGATGGCGATGTTCTCACCGGGCGCCATCAGTCGTGCTCCTCGGTGGCCACCCGCCCATCGCGCAACATCACCCGGCGGTGGGCATGGGCCGCGATGTCGGGCTCGTGCGTGACCAGGATAACGGTGTTGCCGGCGGTCACCAGGTCGTCGAACAGGCCCATGATCTCCGCCGAAGTGCGGCTGTCGAGGTTGCCCGTGGGCTCGTCGGCAAGCAGGATGCTCGGCTGATTGACCAAGGCGCGGGCAATCGCCACTCGCTGCCGCTGCCCGCCGGACATCTCGTTGGGCTGGTGGCGCATGCGCTCGCCGAGGCCGACCCGCCGCAGCGCCTCCTCGGCCATCGCGCGGCGGCCCTTGCGCGGCACACCCGCGTACACCAGTGGCAGCTCGACGTTGGCAACCGCGTCCATCCGCGGCAGCAGGTGGAACGTCTGGAAGACGAAGCCGATCTTTTGGTTGCGAATGCGCGCCAGCTCCTCGTCGTCGAGGTGCTCGACCTCGGTGCCGTCGAGGGTGTAGCTGCCGCTGCTCGGCGTGTCGAGACAGCCGAGGACGTTCATCAAGGTCGACTTGCCGCTGCCCGACGAGCCCATGATCGCGACGTATTCACCCCGTTCGATGTCGAGGTCGATGCCGTCGAGAGCCCGCACCTCCTCATCGCCCATGTGGTACACCCTGGTGACGTTGCGAAGCTCGAGCAAGGCCATGTCAGTTCTCCTCGTCGTCGGCGGCGACCTCGGCCCCCTCCGCTTCGCGCTTCTTCTCGCGAATCAGGGCACCGTCGTCGAGATCCTTGAGCTGGCGGTACGGCCCGGTCACGACCCGCTCCCCGGCACTCACGCCTTTTACGATCTCGGCATGCAGGTCGTCGGAGATTCCGACCTCGACCTCGCGCTCGACCGCCTTGCCCTCTTCCTCGACGAACACCACGTCGACGTCGCGTTTGGCCGCACCTTCCTCGCGCTCGCGCGACGCGACCGCACCGATCGGCACCAGGACCGCGTCGTCGCGACGATCTACGGCGATCTCGGCCCGTGCCGACATCCCCGGTCGCAACGATTCGGGGGGGGCATCGAGCAGGATCTTCACCTTGAAGAAGGTGACATCTGGCTGGGTAGGCTTCGAGAAGCCGCTGCTGCCGATTTCGACCACCTTGCCCGCCAGCTCCTGCTCGCGCAGCGCATCGACCTTGACCTTGGTCGCTTGCCCGAGGCCGACGCGCACGATGTCGTTTTCGTCCACATCGACCTCGACGAGGATCTCCGAGAGGTCGGCAATGGTCCCGATCACCGACGCGGCGTTGTTCATGGTGCCTGACACCACGACCTCACCCTCTTCGGCCGAAAGTGCGACCACCCGGCCGGACAGCGGGGCGTGGATCGTGGTCTTGGCCAGATCGTCCGCGGCTTTGGTCAACTCAGCCCGGGCCTGGGTGACCGCTTCGTGGGCCTGGTCGAGGGCAAGATTGGCGGCGTCTCGCGCGAGCTGGCGCCGAATCTCCTCGTCGGGGGGAACCACTCCATCCGCCACCAGCTTGCGCGCTCGTTCCAGCTCGCGTTCGGCATCGGCCAGGTCGAGCTTCGCCCCGGCGACACGCGAGGTGGCGATCTGCAACTGTGCTGCCGCGCGATCGCGCACCGCCACGAAGGCGTCGCGCTCGAGATCGAGGAACGGATCACCCGCTGCGATTTCCTGGCCTTCGACGACGTAGAGCTTCTCGATTCGAGCGATCACGTGCGCCGAAACGTCTACCTTGACTCGGGGATCGACGCGGCCTCGTGCTTTGACGATGGCTTCGATCGCCCCCGTCGTCGCGGGCTCGACGTAGACCTCGACGCCCTTCTTCTGCCCTCCACCGCGGATCGAGGCGAAGACGATCACCGCGAGGCCCAGCGTCACCGCCGCCCCGATCAACACCTTACGCATGGCTCAACCTTTCATCAGCGTCGGCAAGAGCGCCAGCCCTGCCTTGACGACCACCCACACCAACCACGGGATTCCGACTGCAACCGCAGCCGACCCGCGCGAAAGCTTTCCCACCGCCATCAAGCCGATCCCGAGCAGCGCCAGGGTCCAGAACGAGAAGACG
Organism: uncultured Thermoanaerobaculia bacterium; assembly: GCA_964599475.1. Classification (GTDB taxonomy): domain Bacteria; phylum Acidobacteriota; class Thermoanaerobaculia; order Multivoradales; family CAZRFU01; genus CAZRFU01. Next base: position 17,398 of record CAZRFU010000011.1, on the reverse strand, counting down.
TCGAGGCTCGACAACATCGCGAATCCAACCGGCGACTCTGTCTGATCGATCAGCACCCCGAGGTGGGAGGCCAGGAAGCTGCCTCCACGTGCCTCCTCCGGGTCGACCGATGCCTTGGACAGGATGACCGGAATCGACAGCAGGCCCGCTACGATCTGCGGTACCCAGGCGTGGGCGACCACTGCAAGCGAGTCCAGGAAGCGCAGGCGACCGCCGACCATCGTCGCGGTACCCCAGAAGATCAAAGCCATCACGGCAAGGGCGACGGGCGTCATCACCACCGGCCCGACCCAAGCCATCACCTTGCCGACCTTCATGCCGATCGCCACTTGGCTGTCGATCTGCTCCGCGCTCAGGTTGCCGCCGGCCTCCGCGAGCTGCTTGCGCATGGCCTGCTCGAGATCGAGCTTGGGCATCATGACCGCGGTCACAGCCATGGTCGCGACGAGGGTTAGGACCGCCGGCAGGAGCCAGCTCGGCCGAGCTGCAATTCGCTCGAACGTCGTGATCGGCGCCGTCAAGACGCCGATCACCCGGGAAAACGCTGAATCGTTCATCAAGGATCCCCTTTCTCGAGGATCCTACGCGCTCACTCGTCTGCCCATTCCACCCCGAGGCTCGACAGCAGCGAGCCCGTGGCCCGGCGGAACTCCGTTACCGCTCGTTCGTAGCTCGCCACGGCGTTGACCTCGCGGCTGCGCGCCTGGGACAGATCTTCCTGAATCTGCAGCACCTGGAAGCTCGTCGAAAGACCGTTGTCGTAGCGCTTCTGCTCGGCTTCGAGGTTCTTCTCGGCGAGTTGGCGGGAGACCTTGGCGGAATCGATCTGCTGTGCAGCCGTGCGGACGCCTCGGGCGGCCTTACGGACCTCCGTGAGGACCTCCTGCTCGAGGTCCTTCATGCTCACCCGGGCACGGTCGAGGTCGAGGCGCGCAAGGGCTGCGGAGGTCTTGGCAGCGCGATTCTGCAGCGGCATCGAAAACGCGAGCTGCACGTTCCACCGATCGAAGTCGCGATCGAGGACCTGCTCAGCGGCATCGTCCCAGCCCCCAGAGCGCTCTCCGATGATCTCGCCGAGTTGGTCTGCGTCGCACAAACCGCTGGTGACGGCAAAGGTGTCGCAGGTGATCGCCGTGTCGCCGCCGATGCCGTTCAAGCCGTAGCCGACGACCAGGTTGAGCTGCGGCTTGGTCTGATCCTGGCGGTAGGCGAGCTCGATCTCTCGCTTCTGCAGATCGACGCGACGGCTGCGAAGCTCCGGGCGTCCGTCGACGGCCAACTTCCATGCCGCCTCCGCGTCGACCTCGAACCGAGTTCCCTGGGGTGCCGAAGACGGGCGAATCCCAAGATCCCAGAACTGCCCCTCACCGAGGCCAAGCAACCGTCGGATGGTGTCCTCCGCGTCCCCGACTCGCGCGCGAGCACGGATGATCTCCTCCTCGCGGGTGGCGATGCCCGCTTCCGACTGGACCAATTCGAGCGGTGCGAGTGTACCGACCTCGACCCGTACCTTGTTGATGTCGTGGAGCTGTTTGGCAAGAGCGAGGCTCTCCTCGGCAACTTCGACCTGCTGGCGCGCTTCGACCAGCTCCCAGTAGGCGTTGGTGACCTGCTGCGCCAGCAACGTAGCCTGTTGTTCCAGGGTCTCGCGGCTGATCGAGCTGTCCAGCTCTGCGATGCGGATGCGGTACTCGGTGTTCTCGCGACCGAAGTTGCGCAGCAGCGGCTGGCGGTACTCGACGCCGAGGCCGACGCTGAAGGAGGGATTCAGCAAGGCGAAGGAGGAGTTGCTCTCGCTGCGGTTGTTGGTCCAGCTGCCGCTGATGGTGCCGCCGAGCGGCGTCAGCTGTGACACGCCGAAGTTCAGGTTCTGCCCTTCGGTGGCGCGAACGTCGGCGCCGTCGAGGTTGCTCGCAGCGGGTGTCGTGCTGTCACTCAGGCCGAAGTCCGCGGAAAGATTGAGATCGTAGATTGCGAGCGCCTGCTCGATCCCGAGCCTGAAGCTCTCGCGATCGTAGCGTTGCACCGCCAGTCCGAGGTTGCGCTCGAGCGCGAGGGTCAAGGCCTGATCGAGCGACAGGGTCACAGCCCCGTCAGCAACCGGCAGCGTCGGCGCCGCCAACTCGCCCGTCGTCGGGCGAGTCGAGATCTTGGCCCCTTCGGCCAGCAGCAGATCCGCTCCCAGGGTCAACCCGAGAGCCATTGTCAACGCGATTCTCATGCCCACTCCCTCCTGGCAACCCCTCGAGGCGCCAACTCCGAAACAACGATGTGCCATGGTGTCGAATATGTGGATCGAACCCGCGGTCGCTCCGCGTGGTCCCTCTGCATTACGTCTCGGCTCGCCCGGATGTTTCCTCGGACGGGTCGAAGCCCTCCCGAGCTCCTGGGACGGCCGGACGCTGAGCGTGCAGCGAATCATGCCACGGATCCCCTCGCCGGTATCCGGCGGGGCGCCGAGGCACCGCCGCCACCAGCGCCCTGGTCACGGCGTGACGTGGACTCGGAAGCACCTGCGAGGTCGCTCCCTGCTCGACCACCCTGCCCTGCTCGAGCACCACCACCCGGTCGGCAATCGCCTCTATCGCAGCGAAATCGTGGGCGATCAGCAGCAGGGCGGTCCCGGTGTCGCGCCGGATCGCCGCGAGCAGATCGAGCACTTGGCGCCGGTGCAGTGTGTCCAACGACGAGATCGGCTCGTCGGCCACCAGCACCCTCGGCTCGAGAGCAAGGGCTCGTGCGAGGGCCACCCGTTGACGTTGCCCTCCGGACAGTTGGCCCGGCAACCTCGTGCCGAGGGCTCGCGGCAGACCACACCGCTCCATCCACAGGTGCGCGTGCAAACGCGCCTCCGCCGGCATGAACCGCCGATGCACCTCGAGCGGCTCCGCAATCGCCCGGTCGACGGGCAGGCGCGGCGACAGCGAGGTGGCGGGATCCTGGAACACCAGCTGCACCATCGGCCGAGCTCGTCGCAGGGCCTCGCCCTGGAGCGCGAGCCAATCGCGGCCGCCGACCTCTATCGACCCGGCATCCGGGCGCTCGAGCCGGCCAATCAGGCGCGCCACCGTCGACTTGCCGCTACCCGATCTCCCGACCAGCCCGACACACTCACCGGCGTCGAGCTCCAGATCGACGCCGCGCAGCCCTTCGACCCGCCCGCCCCCACGGAGCCGATAGGTCTTGCTCAGCCCGCGCGCGCTCAGAAACGGAGCCGTCACCGACCTTCTCCGAACCACGATACGGCGTCCAGAAGCTCGCGAGTGCCGGCGGCCGGCGCCGTCAGTACCTCACCGAGTAGGCCGCGCTGGATCACCTCGCCGTGGTCGAGCACGACCACCTCGTCGGCGACATCACACACCAAGCCGAAGTCGTGGGTGGTGACCACTACCGCAACCCCCCGCTCGGTCGCCAGGTGCCGCAGCAGAAGCGCCACCTGCCGACGCACGACCGGATCGAGGGCGGAGGTCGGTTCGTCGGCAACGACGACCTTCGGGTCGAGGGCGAGCGCCATCGCGATCAGGCAACGCTGCCGCTCGCCGCCACTCAGCTCGTGGGCATAGGCGTCGGCATGCCTCGGCGTCAGATCGACCTCGGCAAGGCACTCTTCGAGCCGGCGTCGGCGCTCGCCCGCGCCCGCCCCGACGTGGCGCTTCAGCAGCGCGTCGAAGTGGCGGCGCACCGACCACCGGGGATCGAAAGCGCCGAGAGGCTCTTGTGGAATCAGCGCGACGTCACGGCCGCGGATCCGGCACCACTCCCGTTCGGAAAGGCCGCCGAGCGACCTGCCTGCGAGCTCGATCCGCCCACCGGTGATTCGCCCCGGAAGTGGCACCAGACCAAGGATCGACAGCCCCGTCAGCGACTTGCCGGCGCCGGAGCTCCCCACCAGCGCCACGACCGCGCCGGCGGCGACGGCGAAGCTCACGCCCCCCACCGCCTGGTGGTACCGGCCCTCGGCCGGGAAGCCGATCGCCAGGTCTTCGACGGTGAGGAGCGGGCAGCTACCCGAGCCCGCCTCAGCGGAGTCGGCCACCACCGCCGCGACCGACGCGAAACTCGCCGCGGCATCCGTTGTCGACCCAGATACCGTCACGCGTCCAGCTCCAGGTGCGGTTGTAGGTGCAGTTCGATCCTCCGAGCCGGCGCTCGATCGTCACCGCGCCCTGGGTGTCGACCGGGCAGAAGGTAAACCCGCGGTCCTGTGACTCGCAGGTGATGACATTGCCCGAAACCTGCGAGGCCGCACCGCGGCCGGCGGTGAAGCTGATCCGCCACACTCCGCCGTCGACGACCACCCGACGCACCCGGTCACCGTTGTATTCGAGGGTCCCCCGCGCCGAGGCGCGAGCACCGTTGAAGCTGGTCACCTCGAGCTCCGCGACACCGTTGGCGGTCGAGCGCCAGGTCCCGGCGACACGATTGCGTCCCTCTCCGCTGGTGTCGAGCGTGAAGTCTCCACGTCGCCCGAGCTCGACCTCGACCGTCTGAACCAGGAGTGGATCGGCGTCGCTCAGATGCACGCCCCAGCCCTGCCCGCTCGCAATCGCTCCCGGCTGCCCCTGGCCGCCACCGTCGCCGTAGCCGACGGGGCGCACGCTGCTGATCTCGTCATTCATGCGCAGGCCTTCGCCGAGGCGAGGGATGGCGCCTTCGCCGACCCGCACGCAACCACGAAAGCCACTGTCGCGGCAGATCTCCCACTCCCCCGATTCGACTCGCAACGACGAGGCCTTGTCGTTCCAGCGCCAGCCGCGCAGGTCCGACTGCGCCTCCTCGATCACCAGCTGCTGGCCGCGAAAGTAGTCATCCTCGAACAGCACAATGCGCTGGGCCGCCGCCGCTCCGGAAACCAGCGCCAGCCCCAGACCCACTGCTACACATTTTGCTCCCATCGCGTGTCCTCCTGTCTCTATCGAGTCGTCGTGTCGGCACGGTTGCCGCTGTGACCCTCGCGCCGCGAATCGCCCGCGGCTGTTTCGAGGTCGTTGCAAAAGCGCTGCCATCCACCGCCGCCGGATACCCGCTGCCCCACAGGGTGCGGCCCCTCGTTCATGGCGCCACGTCGATCAGGCGGCGGATCTCGAGGACGTCACCGCCACGAATGGTCAGCGTGGGATGTTTGGCCCACACGCCGTACTCGGCTGCCTTGGCGAGCCACTTGGCACGCCCGTCGGCGTCGGGTGGAGCGATGTCCGCGTCCCACAACACCACGGCCTGGTCGTCGGCCGTGTTGCAGCGACCGGCCACCATCGACCCATCCCGCATCGTCACGACGATGGTGATGCCGTGCAGCTCGCCCCGATGCTGATGAAAGGTCCCCATCAGCCGAAGTAGCGCTCGAAGGCGCTGGTGAGGTCGCCCGCAACCTCGTCGGCGGAGCGACTCTCGATACGGTGCCGTGGCACGAAGTACACCACCTCCTGGTCGCGCAGCAGCGCGATGCTGGGGCTGCTGGGCGGCAGATCTTGGAAGTACTCACGCGCCCTCCTGGTGGCGTCGACGTCCTGGCCGGCGAAGACCGTGCCGACCCGTTCCGGCCGACTCGCGTGCTCGAGTGCGATGCGCACCCCGGGCCGGGCCATCCCGGCGGCACAACCACACACGGAATTGACCACCAGCATGCCGGGGCCACTCTCCGCCATGAAGGCGTCGACATCGGCTGCGGTCATCAACTCTCGAACGCCAACACGCGTGAGCTCTTCGCGCATCGGCTGGACCAATCTCGGATCGTAGGGCATGAGCAAGGGCCTCCTGGGAGAAAAGAATCGAGGCCGCCGGGAAAGGCGACCTCGGTGATTGTAGCCGGAAGGGACTCGGGACCAGGGACCAGGGACTAGGGGTCCGGAGGAAGACTGGACCAGACCGGTACCGATGGTCCAGCGTCTCTTGCCGGCTGATCCGGCAGATTTCAGAAGCGGAAGCCGACGCCTCCGCCGATCTGGCGATTCGAGAGCTCGAGGGTGCCGAAGCCATCGAAGTCGCCACCCAGCTCCGCGTCCGCTTCGGTCCAGCGCCCTTCGACGAAGATGGTCAAGCCCGAGCCAAAGCCGAACTCGACACCCGCCTGGGCATACCAGCCCGTCCCTGTGCCGGTATCCTCGAAGTAGCCCGAGAAGATCTCGAGCTCCTCGCCGCTGAAGTCGATGAACTCCCCCGCCTCTTCGAGCGTGTACCCGTACAGGCCACCGCCAACACCCACATAGGGCACGACCGGCGAGCGGGGCGGAGCCAGACGCGCCTGCAGCCCCACGGTGAAGGCGGTCACCTCGAGCGCCACCTCTTGGCGAATCGGGAACCCGTTGGTGTCCTCGAACTCACGGTACTGCGTGCGGTCGGTGCCCTGCCAGCCATCCAGGGAGACCAGCAAGCTCAGCGGCCCGGCGAGCTGCCGCCGGTAGTCGACTCCGAAGAAGGCGTCCTCGAGATCTTCGGCACTGCCGGTGAAGTCGAGCGCCTTCTCGTCGAAGTAGTCGCCGCCGCCGTCCGGCGTCGCGACCCCGCCGCGGACGCGAATTTCGTTCTCCCAATTGCGGTACTGCCCCTGTACCGGCACCGACACCAGCAGGAGGGCTCCAACGACGACCACACTTCTCTCGAACATTCTGGGCTCCCTTCTCGAATGAGCGCACCGCTCTGCAGTGCTCTACGGAACCTGAGCAACGTCGGTGCCAACTCCGCGCCGTTCGAAGCCTTGCGGCTTCGAGCTCGCTGCGCCCAGGCGGCGTCACCCTGAGAGGACGCTCCCAGGGACGAGGAGGGACCCGGGACCCGGGACCGGCCGGAATCGGACGGGCCCCGCCGCGTTCTGGGAGCCTACGGCAGCTCGCGGAAGAACCGCTTCCACCGCGGCAGGAAGAACCGTTCCGGATCGATCGACGCGGCAACTGCCGTCGCTCGCCCTACGATTCGATCGCGAGGCACAAATCCGAACGCCCGCGAGTCGCGGCTGTTGTCGCGGTTGTCGCCCATGACGAAGAAGTGGCCGGGTGGTACCTCCACTGGTCCGAACCACCGGTGTCGCCCCCACGGTTCGGCGAAGAGCACCGGGTGCCCACTCAAGCCGAAATCTTCGATAGCAAGCTGATCCCACGGCGCCGGCCGGTACTCGGGCAGGGCCGTATCGTCGAGCGACAGCGGCGCATACCGTGCCGGCTGACCACCGATCAGCACGCGATTGGCCCGCACCTCGACGCTGTCGCCGGGCAGTGCCACGACCCGCTTGACCAAGCGCTTGCCATCTTCCGGCGAGAAGAACACCACGATGTCGCCCCGGGCGGGCTCACCCCACTCGAGGAGATGCACTCGGGTGAAAGGAATCTTGAGGTCGTAGGCGAGCTTGTTGACGACGATTCGGTCACCCTCGAGGATGCTCGGACGCATCGATCCCGTCGGCACGTCGTTCCAATCGGCGACCGCCGACCGGATGGATCCAACAGCTACTGCCACCATCAGGAACGGCTTGATCCATTCGCGCCACAGCGTCCCGCCGGCACTGCGCTTCTCGGGTTCTGCCGCAACCGCCGCAGTGGCAGGCTCGGCTTTCGGCCCGGGGTCGCAAACCTCAGCCCGGCTCGGGTCGTGCTCGTCCATCATCACGCCCCAGGATACGTGAGTCGGCGGGTCGAGGTTCTGCAAGCCCGGTCGGCGACCGTTCTCGGGTGGGTCCGCGATGGCCCCGGGGCCGTGGAGTGTGGGAGAATCCGGGGGAGCGTGACGGCTCGAGCCGGCAGGTCGACCGTCGCCCCGGCCAGCGTTCCGTGCCTGTGTCGCCCGTCGAATTCTGAAGCCGCCACTCGATCCCAGTCCTTCCTCGAACCAGGAGTATCCCACAATGCCCTCCAGCGCCGATCTGATCGCCCTCGAAGAACGCTACGGAGCCCACAACTACCACCCCCTCGACGTCGTCGTCGAGCGCGCCTCGGGCTGTTGGGTCGTCGACGTCGAGGGCAATCGCTACCTCGACTGCCTCGCCGCGTACTCCGCCGTCAACCAGGGGCACTGCCACCCGCGCCTGGTCAAGGCGATGGTCGAACAGGCATGCCGTGTGACGTTGACCTCGCGGGCGTTCCGGAATGATCAACTCGGTCTGTTCTACCGCGACCTGTGCCAGCTCAGCGGCTTCGAGCGCGTTCTGCCGATGAACAGCGGCGCCGAAGCGGTCGAAACCGCGATCAAGGCGGTGCGCAAGTGGGGCTACACGGTCAAGGGTGTGCCGGAGAATCAGGCCGAGATCCTGGTGTTCCACGAGAACTTCCACGGTCGCACCACCACCATCGTCGGCTTCTCCTCGGAAGCCCAGTACAAGAACGGCTTCGGGCCCTTCACACCCGGCTTCCGCATCCTCCCCTACGGCGACATCGCCGCCGTCGAAGCGGCCATGAATCCGAACGTGGTGGCGATTCTGGTCGAACCGATCCAAGGCGAAGGTGGCATCATCGTGCCGCCGACCGGGTACCTGCAGCGGTTGCGGGAGATCACCAAGGAACACAACGCCCTGCTGGTGTGCGACGAGATCCAGAGCGGGCTCGGCCGCACGGGCAAACTCTTCGCCTACGAGCACGAAGCCATTCGCCCCGATCTCGTGATCATCGGCAAGGCGCTTTCGGGCGGGATGTACCCGGTGTCGGCGGTACTCGCCGACGACGTGGTGATGGGTGTCTTCAAGCCTGGTGACCACGGTTCGACGTTCGGCGGCAACCCACTGGCCGCGGCGGTCGCTCGCGAGGCGCTGGCGGTGCTGGTCGACGAGGGGCTGATCGAGCGTTCGGCTCGCCTCGGCGCGCGTTTGCTCTCACGACTGCAGGCGATCGCCAGCCCCCACATCAAGGAAGTCCGCGGCAAGGGCCTGTGGATCGGCATCGAGCTGCGACCCGAAGCGGGAGGAGCTCGGAAGTTCTGCGAGCAGCTGCGCGGCCTCGGGGTACTGTGCAAGGAGACCCACACCCACACCATTCGCTTTGCTCCCCCACTGGTGATCTCGGAGCACGACCTCGACTGGGCAATCGGACACCTCGAGACGGTGCTCGCCGGTGCCGTGGAGCACGTCGGTGCGTAGCGTCGGCAGTCGCCTCGGTCTCGTGTCCTTGCTGCTGGTCGCGTGGGCCTGTACTCCCGCTGCGGAAGAGCCGGGAGAGGTCCATCGCTACACCGTCGCCGGGGAGATCGTGCGCCTTCCCGAGGCCGGTCGCCCCGACGGCGCCGAGATCTACATCCGTCACGAAGCGGTTCCGACCTTCGTCGACAGCAAAGGCGAAACGGTCGGGATGGAGGCGATGACGATGGGGTTTCCCCTCGCGCGCGCCCTCGACCTCGCAGGCTTGGCCGTGGGTGACCGCATCGAATTCGACTTCGAGGTCCGGTGGCAGGGTTCACCGCCGGTCCAGGTAACTCGCGTGGCGAAGGCGCCGGATGCCGCTCCCATCGAGCCCGCCGACGCTCCCGTCGAAACCGATCCGGCCGAGGGGACCTCGACCGAGCACACCGCTGCCGACCACTCCGGTCACTGAGATCCATGCCGATCTACGAGTTCTTCTGCCGGCGTTGCAACACCGTCTACAACTTCTTCTCGGCGCGAATCGACCCGGCTGAGGCCCCGGCCTGTCCGCGGTGCGCAGGAGCGACGACCCGCAAGCCCGCCCGCTTCTCCACCCTCTCCAAGGGTCTGAGCTCGGGGGACGAGGCTTCCGGGCCGGACGACGATCTCTTCGCCGGGCTCGACGAGCAGCGACTCGAGGCCGTGATGGACTCGATGGGAAGCGAGCTCGAAGCCATGGGCGACAACGACGATCCGCGCGCCATGGCGCAGATCTTCCGCCGCTTCGGCGAAGCCAGCGGACTTCAGCTCGGGCCCCGGATGGAAGAGATGTTGCGTCGCCTCGAGCGCGGCGAGGATCCGGAGGATCTCGAATCAGAGCTCGCCGGAGGGGAGGCCGAGGGAGACTCGAGCGACGAGGATCTCGAAGACTGGATCCGCATCAAGAAGGCTGTTGCAGGCAAGGGGCGGCGGCCGCGGGTCGACGAAACGCTCTACTTCATGGAGCCATCCAAAGAGCCATGAGCAAGATCTCGAAGTCCGACGCCGAGTGGCGCGAGCAGCTGAGCCCCGAGGAGTACCGCATCACCCGCGAGCACGGCACCGAGCGGGCGTTCACCGGGGAGCATTGGGACCGCAAGGACGACGGCATGTACCGCTGCATCTGCTGCGGTCGGGAGCTCTTCACCTCCGCTGCCAAGTTCGACTCCGGGACCGGCTGGCCGAGCTTCTGGGAGCCGACGGAGCCCGAGGCTGTCGCCGCTCACGAGGATCGCAGCTTCTTCATGCGCCGCACCGAGGTCCGCTGCTCCGACTGCGATGCCCACCTCGGCCACGTCTTCCCCGATGGCCCCAAGCCAACCGGCCTGCGGTACTGCATCAACTCGGCCTCGTTGCGATTCGAGCCGCGCAAGGAAACGTGAGGCCGGAGCACCGCGGGCTCACGTCTCGACTACTGCTCCCCCACACGACGACCCCGCCCCGGCGGTGCACCCGTAGCAGTGTCGGTCCGTGGCGATCCGTCGCGGGTGATCGCCCCGCTCGAGCAGCTCCGCCAAGGTGCGCGGTGCACCGTCGACCACCGGCAAGGCCAACATTTGGTTGAAGTCGCAGTCGTAGAGGCTGCCGTCCCAACCCACCGAGAGATGGGTGCGGCACATTACCGAGTCGGCTGCGACAGGATTGAAGGCCCCGACCAAGAGCTCGAGATAGCGCTCGACGTTGCCGCTGCGTTCGAGGAACTCGAGGTAACGGCTGATCGGCATGTTGGTGATGGTGAAGAGGTTGTCGAAAGTAATCCCGTACCGCAGCGAGAGCTCGCGCTTGTACTCGCGCTCGAGCCCAGCCTGATCGCCGGGTAGAAACGCCCCGACCGGGTTGTGCACCAAGTTCAGTACCAACTCTCCGCCCCGGCCGTAACCCGCGGCGTTGAGCCGCTGCAGCGCTTCGATGCTCTTCTCGAAGATCCCGTCGCCACGCTGTGCGTTGGTGCCGGAGGCGCGGAACGACGGCAGGGACGCCGTCACCTCGACCCGATGCCGCGCCAGGAAGTCGATCAGATCGCGCTGCGAGGGCACCAGCAGGATGGTCAAGTTGCAGCGGTCGATGATGCGCCGGCCGAGCGCACTCGCCTGCTCCACCAGGAAGCGGAAGCAGGGGTTGAGCTCGGGTGCCCCGCCGGTCAGATCGAGAGTCGGGATCGGGAACCGCCGCAGCGTCTCGATCACCAGCTCCGCGGTTTCTTGCGTCATCACCTCGGTGCGGTCAGGACCGGCGTCGACGTGGCAGTGAGCACACACCTGATTGCAGAGCTTGCCGACGTTGACCTGCAGCACTTCGATACCGGTCGTCGCAAGGGGTCGGCGACCGTGGGCCGTGAGCGTCTCGTCGAAGCCCGGCACGCCGGTGCGCGCCAGCAGCTCGAGTTGGGCATCCGCAGAGGCGAGGTCGTGCTTGCGACCAGCCAGGCTGTGAACGGGGAGGCGCGCCATCACATCCCCAGCTTGTCGGCGACGGTCCGCATCTGCACCCCGTGCACCAAGCTCGCGCCGCCGCGAATGGCGCAGGCGACATGGACCGCCTCGGTCATTTGCTCACGGTCGGCGCCGTTCTGGAGGCTCGACTGGGTGTAGGCGTCGATGCAGTAGGGACACTGCACCGCGTGCGCTACGGCCAGCGCGATCAGCGCTTTCTCGCGCGCGGTCAAAGCGCCATCGCGAAACACCGCGCTGTAGTAGTCCATGAACTTTGCCCACAGCTCGGGCGAGTCCTTGCCCATTTCGGCAAAACGACCGAGGTCGTGGGGGTGGTAGTAGGTTTCCATCTGGGTAACAGCCTCCAGCCGACGTGGCATCGGACGATACCCTACCTACGTTGAGCGCGGCGGAATGGATGCGGCGGAGAGGTATCGGGTATTGGGTATTGGGTACTACCCAGGGACTCGATTGGCATGGTGAGCCCGACCCGGTCGACTCAACGCTCGAGCGGCCGCAGCCGTACTTGCGGTCGTGCTTCGATCGCTCGTTCGCATCCTCGCCCTGACCTCGATCCTCCTGTGCATGGGCGTGCTCGCCGCCTGCTTGGGCTTCACCCAACCGCTGGTCTGGCCCCGAGCTCCCCGCGCCCGCCTGGTCGCCGACCCTGTTCGGTTGCGCCTCGATGTCGAGCAGCTCGCGCTCGGATTCGGGCCGCGCGACCTCGACCACCCGTCCTCCCTGGCAGCCAGCGCCGAGCTCGTCGGCCCCGCCCGGGCGCCAGTCAACGAGCAGAAACCCATCACCCCACCTGAGGCTCTTCGCCGAGATAGCCCCACGGCGCCAGGCTCGTTGCCAGCATCACCGAGTTGATGTCGGCGTGCTGCTTCCAGAGGTCGCTCCGGCGCACCGCTGGTGCACTCCAGAATGCGTCGATCGCCTCCGCGAGGTCGCGGTGCCGCAGGAGCGCCGGCAGCCGGCGTGCGACGACGTCCGCCCCGCCTTTGGAGCGACGGTCGAGGGCCTCGATGGCGTGCAGGCCGATCGCCAGCCCGAGCTCGCGGAATGCAAGCCGATGTTCTGCCGATCCGGAACCGACGCCGCGTCGGCGCGCGGCCATGAGACTCTGCTCGGCCGCATCGGTGAGGCGCTCGAGGAAGAGACTGGTGCGCGATGGTAGGCGGTCGGCGCGGTGCAGCGCCAGAAGCAACGCGCCTGCGCCCAGCGGGTCTTCGGTCGCCCAGTCGCCATCAGCGCAGAGCTCTTGCGCGAGCACCAGCTCACGGCCAAGGGAGAGCGGCTCACCTTCACCGGCGGCAGACGCGTGGGCGGCGATCTCGGCGATGGCAAGCCAGCCGTCGAGCGCATCGTGCTGGCCGCTCGACCGGACCAGTGGTCGCGTGAGGTCGATACTCATCTTCCAGGCCAGACGCGGAGTTCCCCCCGGTGTCTCGAGCACGAAACGCCGGTAGGCAACGCGAGCGAGCTCGCTTGCCCAGCGAAGGAACACCTCCTGGCCCGTTTCGTCGCCCGCGAGCACCAAGGCGTGCATCCACTGCGTGAGGTAGTGAAAGTACTGGCCATCGCGGTCCCACTCGAGCTCAGCCTCGAATGCCGCCCCGGACGGGCGCTCGGGAAGTGGCTTGCCAATGCGCAAGCCGCCGGCCGTCGGATGCCGCTCGCCCTCCAGCTCGGGAAGTGCGGAAAGCCACCCTCGCAGAGTGCTGTCCGGGCGGTGGCGACCGAGCACGTGGTGAACCTCGTCGATCAGCCCAAGCGCGCGATCGAGCCAGTGCCCTTCACCCGTCGCGCGGTGAAGTCCCAGGAAGTTGGCGACTGCGAAAGCGTCGGTCCAGAGGTAGCGCCGCTGCGGCGCCCTGCCGGCCAGCCCGGTGGAGAGCGCAAACTCCTCCATGATTTCTGCGGCCAGCGCCAGCGTCTTCGTCGAGGCACCCATGACGCGGCCTCGGTCTACACACCAAATGGATAGGTCGCCGGCATCCCGGCGATCTCATGGCTCTCGAGCGGCGCTACTGCCGAGCTCTCGTCGAACCAGACGTATTCGTCGAATTGGCGTGGCAGGTGCGCAGCAAAGTAGTGGCTTGCGACCTCGGTTTCGGGGCGGTAGATGACCCCGATCGCGCGCTCGAGACGCGGCTCGTCGAGCGCGCTTCGGAGTGCCCCCAACGGCCGCAGCGGGACCGTGAAGCGACTGATTCCGCAGTCGTGACAGAGCCGCTCGTAGCTCTTTTCGTGGGCCGGCCGGATGGGCTTGCGTTCCATCGGGCCGCCCCAGTCGCTTGCTGCGGCGACGATCCCGTGATCGGTACCGAACCCGACGGCGTAGACGCGGTCGCCCATAGCCTCGCGGCACAACTGGCCGACATTCCATTCGCCCCGCACTCCCATCTCGGTCGCAGCGGCATTGCCGAGGTGTGAGTTGTGTGCCCAGACGATGGCACGCGCGGCCGGGCCTCGGACCCGCAAAATGCGTTGCAGAGTGTCGAACATGTGGCGGTCCCGAAGGTTCCACGACTCGGCACCGCCGTAGTACATGACTCGGTAGTACCGCTCCGCCTGGGCGACCAGGCGGGCATTCTGCACCGCGTCGAAGTAGCGCTCTGGGCCGCGGTCGACGTAGCGCATCCGGCTGTCGAGCAGCTCCTGCAACATCGTCACGACTTGGCTCTCGCACGAGCGGTAGCGACCGGTGAGCGCCGCCCGGCCGTAGGTAGCCGGATCCGACTGCCAGGGTGAAAGACAACCGTAGCGCGTACGGGCCGCAGCTGCCGTCTCCGGGTCGACTTCGTCGAGATAGGCGAGAACGGCGTCGATCGAGGTATGGAGGCTGTAGAGATCCAGTCCATAGAAACCGGTGCGTGCGGCGGGCGCGAGCATCGCATTGTGCGCACACAACCAGTCGACCAGCTCACGGAACTCGCGGTTCCTCCACATCCACGTCGGGAAGCGGGTGAAAGCGATCCAGTCGGGCGCCTGATGCTCGAGGTCGCGCACGTAGTGGTCGATGCGCGCCGCGTCGGGCCAGTCTGCCTCGACAGCGACAATGTTGAACCCGTGCTGCGCGACGAGCTCTTGCGTGAGCCGGGTCCGGAAACGGTAGAACTCGCTCGTTCCGTGTGTTGCCTCGCCGAGGAGGACCACCCGCGCGTCGCCAATTCGCGCGATCAGCGGCCCGAGGTCAACACTGTCGATGTCGGTGAAGGGCTCTGCCTCGCGGGCGAGCAGGGCGGTGATCGCCGCCGGTTCATCAGGCGGCCGCTTCGCCGCGGCGCCGGTGCCACTGCATCACCCTCGAGCATCGGTCTCGGCCTCGCGGCGGGCCGCCCGTCGCCTCACACCTCGACGCGGGCCGGTGACCAGGCGACGACATCGACCCGAGAGGCGAAATGGAGCAACTGCGGCGCATCGCTGACCGGGAACCCGGCAGCTGGAAGCAAACCCTCCGACCTGAAAGCGGCGCTGGCGTCCTGCAGCGGCCACTGGGCGTGATGAACCTCGGTACGCCAGATGCCGCCGTCGGGGGCCTCGGCGTAGAGGCAATAACGCTCGGTCAGGGCCCATTCGAGGCTGCCCGGCCGAGCCATCCGCACGGGGCTGGTCGGGCGGTAGTCGACCTCGAGCCGCGCCGCCGGATTGGAACGCCGCGCCGACCGCATCGTGAGCTCGTCGCCGCGGCGTTCGAGTTGCATGTCGGCGTGGTGGTACGGCAGGTGAAAGAAGCGCCTGGCGGCCCAGACTGCGACGCGATTCGAAGCGTCGAGCGAAAAGAAAAACACGCCCGGCTTGGAACCGTGGCGCACGTAGGTTCTAACGTTGATCTCGGGGAAGGCCGACAGTCCCGGGAAATCCGGCAACGGTCGATGCATCACGCCGGCCATCCGAAATGGAACCAACCCCAGCCACAGGTCTCCCTCGATCCGGTCGAGCTCGAGTCCGGCCGGGACCAGCGGGCGCAGCAGCCCCTCCGGCACGGCCCAATGCGCAAAGAGCAGGTCGCACCACGACTGACGCCAGCGCCACGTGGCCTGCGGGAGAGGCCAAGGGCGATGATCGACATGGCGCAGCGCCGAGTGCATCGAGTGAGCCTAGCAGCCCTCAGTGCCCGCCGGAGGGAGCCGGCTACCCGACCCAGCTCCTGCCCTCCAACCAGTCACCTCCCAGTCGACTGGACGGCAGGGAGGAGCCGTGCCTCGAGGTCCTCCACGCTGAGCCCCCTGGCCAGGACGACCTTGTCGGGACTCGTTTCGCCCAGGACGATTTCCAGGCCACCGCGCGCCATCCCGAGGGCCGCGCTCAACACTCCCCTGATCGCTTCGTTGGCCTTGCCCTTCTCCGCCGCCGCCGTGACCCGCACGACCACGGCCCCGTTGCGCACCCCGTCGATGGCATCGCGACCCCCTTTGGCCCGAGCGCGAACCCGAAACGTGGCGCCGGCCGGGTGGCTTCGAACCTCGACCGTCACGCTCCGGCGCCGATGAGCAAGGCCATCTTGGTGGGTTTGGGTTGGTCGTCCGGTGCGGGCGGCTGAGGAGGCGGTGGGATGATGTCGACCGCCGACGCCCCCTGCTCGATCAGCGTCTCGAGGAGCCGGACGCGACTGTCGTCCTCGTTCTTGCGCTTGGCCTTCTTCAGCAGCGACCGCGCCTCGCGTTCATTGCCCTGCGCCAAGGCCAGACGCCCGAGCGCCGCGTAGCCGAAGGCCTCCTTGGGTGCGATTCGGGTCGCGCGCCGATAGAACCGTTCCGCCTCGTCCAGCTGGCCTCGGCGCAGCGACAGATCACCCAGCGCCAGGTAGTTGAAGGGATTGTGAGTGTTTAGGTTCTTCGAGATCGCGAGGAGATCGTCAGCCTCGGCGGTGCGGCCCTGGCGCTGCAGCAGTGCTGCCAGGTTCTGGTAGGCCGAGCCGGCACCGGGATCGATCTCGAGCGCCGTGCGGTAAGCGCGCTCGGCGCCGGCCTGATCTCCCAGCCGCCGCAGCGCCACACCGAGGTTGATCCACGGGTCGTCGAGCTCGGGAGCGAGCTTCGTCGCGGTCATCAACCACTGGCGGGCATTCTCGAGCTCTCCCTCGCGCAGTTCTTCGGCGCCACGATTGGAGTAGTAGAGCGCAATCGCGGTGAGGTCGTCGATCGGGCCGACCTTGCGATACTCGCGCACCGGGGCAACCGAAAAGTCCAACACGATTCGCTGCGACGGCGGCCCGAACGCTGCGGTCACGTGGCCCGACAACACCACCAGGTCGCCCTCCTTCTCGGCCGTGACCAGATCGTCGACCAGGAGGAAATAGGCCTCCAGCCCGACCGACCGCGCCAGGCCGACGAACAGCATCGTGAATCCCAGACAGTTGGCTTTGCCGGTCTCGAAAACCTCGGGAGCCGGTCGCGAGACGCGTCCTTCGTACTCGAGGTTGATACCACCATCGGGTCGCAGCAACGCCTGCAGCAGCGCCTCGAGCCGGTCGGTGGAACGACCGGTGTAGCGCGGCACACTCTGATACGCCCATTGGCGCATCTCCTCGGTGATCTCGAAGGGAACGACGATCTCGGCGGGGTCGACGCCACGAGCCCGGATGGCGTCATCCAGCACCAGGTTGGGCGCGCGTTGGGCCAGAGCCGGAGAGCCAACTCCAAGCATCACCGCCAGGGCCACCATCCAACGTCGGTTCGAGCGCATGTCGCTACCTCCTCGGTCTACGAATCCATTGTCGCCGGCTCGCGGCCCGTCCACAAGCGCAGCACCGGATCCCTCACCCACCACGCCAAGGTCAACCACACCAGGACATACAGTCCTCCTACGAGCATCCCCCGTGCAAGGTTGCTCGGCACCTGTGCGAGCACGCCATCGCCGAGGAACCAGAGGCTCCACGCCA
>CAZRFU010000010.1:56393-94229 GCA_964599475.1 uncultured Thermoanaerobaculia bacterium | reverse complement strand
GGTACTGGGTACTGGGTACTGGGTACTGGGTATCCGACACCTGATACCCAATACCTGATACCCAATACCTGATCCCCGATACCTCCTCGCCCTGCTGTTACGATCTCGCCATGGCTCCACCACCCGCCCTGCTCCGCTCCGAGAAGGCGCGTCGCATCCGCGAGGTGTTGAACCACTTCTATCCCGATCCGCCGATTCCCCTCGATCACAGCGACCCCTACACCCTGCTCGTGGCGGTGGCGTTGTCGGCCCAGACCACCGACGTGCGGGTCAACCTGGTCACACCGGCATTGTTCGCGAAGGCCCCCAACCCGGCTGCGATGGCGGCCCTGTCCGAGGCCGAAATCCTCGAGCTGATCCGTACGGTTGGTCTCGCCCCGACCAAGGCCCGCAACCTCAAGCGCGCCGCAGAAATGTTGGTCGAGCAGTTCGACGGCGAAGTGCCCGCCGACATCGAGGCACTCGAGCGGCTCCCCGGCGTCGGGCACAAGACCGCGAGCGTCGTGATGATCCAGGCTTTTGGTGTCCCGGCCTTTCCGGTCGACACCCACATCCACCGGCTCGCGCAGCGGTGGCAGTTGTCGAGCGGCAAGAGTGTCGAGGTCACGGAAGCCGATCTGAAGCGCACCTTCCCTCCCGACAGCTGGGGCGTGCTGCATCTTCAGATCATCTGGTTCGGTCGTGAGCACTGCCCTGCTCGTTCACACGATCCCGGAGCCTGCCCGGTGTGCTCGTGGGCCAGTGGACCCACCATCGAGGACCCGGCAACCGCGACATGACACCAGAGACGAGAGCTTGAGCGACCTACTCCCCCATCCCGGCAGTGCGCCGACCCTGCACGACGTCTACGCCGCCGCAGCGAGAATCGCCGGCATCGTCCACCACACTCCCGTCTTCGCCAGCGAATCACTCGACCGCGAGCTCGGAGCGAAGATCCGCTTCAAGTGTGAGAACCTCCAGAAGGTCGGCGCGTTCAAAGCGCGTGGCGCCGCCAACGCCGTGGCGTTGCTCGACGGTGCAGCGGCAACCGCCGGGGTGGTAACCCACAGCTCCGGCAACCACGGCGCGGCCCTCGCCTGGGCCGCACGCCGCCACGGCATCCCCGCCACGGTCATCGTGCCCGAGGGCGCCTCGGGTTTCAAACTCGCCGCGATCGAACGTTACGGCGCGACCATCATCCGCTGCGCCAACACCCAGCAGGCGCGAGAGTCTGCGGCCGCTGAGGTGGCGGCGACGACCGGGGCCGAGCTGGTCCTTCCCTTCGATGATGCTCGGGTGATCGCCGGCCAGGGAACCGCCGCACTCGAGCTCATTGCCGACCTGCCCGACCTCGACCTGATGCTCGCCCCCGTCGGTGGCGGAGGGCTCCTCGCCGGGACCGCGCTTGCAGCCACTTCCCGCAGCCCAGCTGTCACCGTTTGGGGAGCCGAACCTGCCGAGGCCGACGACGCCGCCCGCTCGCTCGCGGCCGGGCGCCGACTCGCCAACGCCGGACCTCCCAACACCATCGCGGACGGCCTGCGCACCTCGATCGGCGTGCTGAACTGGGAGATCCTGCGCGACGGCGTCGCCGGCATCGCGGTCGTGTCGGAGGGCGAGATCATCGCCGCCATGCGCCTGGTGTGGGAGCGGCTGAAGCTGGTCATCGAACCGTCCGCAGCCGTACCGGTTGCGGCCCTGCTCGCCCACCGCGTGCCGATCGCCGGCAAAACCGTCGGTGTGATCCTTTCCGGCGGCAATCTCGACCTCGAGCGGTTGCCGTTTTAGGGACCAGGGACCAGGGACCGGGGACCAGGGACCGGGGACCAGGGATCGGGTGGCGATACTTCGGCGGATCCCGAATCCCGGATCCCGGGTCCCGGGTCCCGGTACCCGAGAATCGTGTCGGACTTTTCCTCGCCACCGCGATGAGTAGGCGAGGAGGTACTCTCGATGTTCGACGTTTCTCGTGTTTCCCGTATCAAAACAGCCGTGGCAGTGGC
Source organism: uncultured Thermoanaerobaculia bacterium (assembly GCA_964599475.1). Lineage (GTDB taxonomy): Bacteria > Acidobacteriota > Thermoanaerobaculia > Multivoradales > CAZRFU01 > CAZRFU01. Next base: position 92,247 of record CAZRFU010000010.1, on the reverse strand, counting down.
CGCGGCTCTCACCTTGACCCTCGGCTCGGACGTGGCGTTCGGCCAACTTGGCCTGGGCGGCTCGCAGATCCTTCAGCAGGGCGCCGGCGGAGTGCCGGGATCCGCAGCCGTCGGCGAAGAATTCGGCCGCGTCCTGGCCGTCGGCGATTTCGACGGTGACGGCTTCGATGATCTGGTGATCGCCGCGCCGACCGAAGACATCGCCCCGACGACCAATACCGGCACCATCACAGTCATCTCCGGGAGCCCGAGCGGTCCCGACGGCAGCACCAGCGAGGTGATCGACCTGAACGGCCCGGCCGGCCAGAGTGCCGGCTCCGACGATCTGTTCGGCTCCGCCCTCGCGGTCGGCGACTTCGACTTCGACGGCTACGACGATCTCGCCGTCGGCATCCCCGGCTATCGTGTCGTCCTGGGCGGAGGCGGAGGTTCGTTCGAGGGTGCAGGAGGCGTCCTGGTGCTCTACGGCAGTGCCAGCGGGCTCGCAGATGCCGGAGCGCAGATCTGGCACCAAGGCGGCAATGGGATCATCGGCGCTCCAGAGGCCGGGGACAACTTCGGCATGGCTCTGGCCGCAGGAGACATCAACGGGGACTTCTTCGATGATCTCGCCATCGGCGTGCCGAACGAGGATGTCGGGGCGATCCAGGACGCCGGTGCGGTCAATGTCGTCTACGGATCGCCGGGAGGGTTGACGACCTCGATCGTCGCCCCCGACAACCAGATCCTGGTGCAGGAGGACTTCGGCCTCTCGGCCAGTGAAGCGTTCGATCGCTTCGGGTGGACCCTTGCCCTCGCCGACTTCACCGGGGACGGTCGTGACGAGCTGGCCGTTGGTGTGCCCTACGAAGATTGGGGTGGTGAGACCAACGCCGGTGTCGTGTTCATGCTGGTCGGCTCGCTCGACGGTGTTGCTCTGCTTGGCAGCTTGCCCTTCAGCCAGGACCTCAGCGGCATCGAAGGCGACGCCGGCTCCAACCACCGCTTCGGGTACAGCCTCGCAACCGGCGACTTCGATGGCGACGGCCTCGCGGACCTCGCCATCGGTACTCCCGGCCAAAGCTCGGCTGCCGGCATCGGGGTCGGCGTGGTCGATGTCTTGCGCGGCGTCGCCGGACTCGGCCTCAGCCAAACGCCTCTGGCCCACTTCGAAGCTGCCGACCTCGGCCACACTCCGGCCGCGAGTGATGCCCTGGGCCACGCCCTCGCCGCCTTCGACGTCGGCGGCGATGCCCGCGACGAGCTCGTGATCGGGGCCCCAGGGGTGACCGTCAGCGGGGCCGCGGGAGCCGGTGTAGCCTTCGTCGTGTTCGGTGTCGACGAAGCGGCTCCCACCTCGGTGCAGGCCTTCAGCCAGGACGGGGCAGTACCGGGGGCTCTGGAGGCCGGCGACGCCTTCGGGGCGAGCCTGAGCGTCGGCGACTTCGACGGCAACGGCTTTGCCGATCTCGTCGTCGGCGTGCCGGACGAAGATGTCGGCGCGGTCGCCGACGGCGGGGCCGTCAACGTCCTGCTGTCGATGCACATTTTCCGTGACGGCTTCGAGAGCGGCGGCACGGGGAGGTGGGTCGAGGGGCCGTGATCGGGAAGGGGTATCGGGTATCGGGGATCGGAAGTCGGGGGTCGGCGAAGATACTCCGGATCTCTGTTCTCGGGTCCCTGGTCCCGGGTCCCTGGTCCCCGTTCCGCTACGGCCGAAACCGCGCCCGGTGCTCCGGTGCCGGCAACGGACAGGTGTCGTACCGGCCGAGCAGGGTGCGGCGGCGAGCGACCTGGCGATATCCCCAGTCGGCGAGCCACCGCGGCAACGCCCGCAGCATCGCCCCGACCCAGGGCCAGGGTCGGGGCAGATCCCGCAGCATCTCGGCCACGGCAGCCGCGCGCTCGAAGCGCTTCGCCGAGCCTTCGGGATCGCGTACCAGGACGACGGTGTCGGAATCAGCGGCGGCTTCGCCGAGGACTCGCTCGGCCGTCGGTCCTTGAAGCGGGGCGAAGTGGAAGTGTTCTGCACGATCGCGTGCCAGCAGGAACCGCACCGCACCGTGGCACAGGGGACAGTGGCCGTCGTAGAACACCAATGCCCGCGGGAGCTCGTTCGGCTCTGCCGGTCTTTGGTACCCGGTACCCGGTACCCGGTACCAATCCTCCCGGATCCCGGATCCCGGATCCCGGATCCCGACTCCCTCAGTCCCTTCTTCCCTCAACCACATCCTCACGTGCTCGATCCCTGCCTCGACGAAGATGCCCTCGTCGGCGACGAATCCGAAGCGGCGATACAGCCCACTCGCCTGCACCTGAGCGTGGAGAACGAAGGTCGAGCAGCCATGGGCGCGGGCGTCCGCGAGGGTTGCCGCGACCAACGCCGCTCCTACCCCGCAACCACGCGCCTCGGGCACCACCGCAAACCGCTCGAGCTTCGCCGTCGCGTCGCCCACGACGCGCCACCGCGCCGTCCCCACCGCCACCGCCTCACTTCCCTCGCCTAACCCCAACCCCCCAACACCCAACCCCTTTCCCTCCAGCCACGCGAGCAGATGCCGCGCCTCGGCGTCGTGCTCGTCCCACTCTTCTTCGGGCGGGCACGCCTGTTCCTCGACGAACACGCGCTGACGGATCGCCTCCGCGAGGCGCCACCGCGACCGGTCGGCCGTGGTGAACACCTCGGTGCGGATCGACGGTCTCATGCCCTCAACGCGGACCCGGCCCGGCGCTCTCCTGGCCGAAGTGCTCGGCGACGATGCGGTCGTAGTAGTCGATGGTCTGGCGCACGTAGGCGCGCTTGTCGCGGTAGGAGCCGGGGAAGAAGCCGCGTTTGAAGCCGTGGATCACCACCCGGCGCAGCTGCTCGATGGTCATGTCGAAGCCCTCGACGGCCCGCAGGATCTCGTCCGTCACGGTCGTCCGCGACACCAGGCGATTGTCGGTGCAGAGGCTGACCGAAATGCCTTCCTTGAGCATGCGCCCGAAAGGATGATCCGCCACCCGCCGCAGCTGGGGCATGGTCTGGAGGTTCGAGGTGATGCACACCTCGAGGGTGATGCGCCGATCGGCAATGTACTCCGCCAGGCCACGAACGTAGCGCTCCGGGTCTTCGGCCTTGACCTCTTCGACGGCGTACAGGCGGGTGCCATGCCCAATGCGATCGGCATTGAGCTGCGTGATCGCCTGGAAGATGCTCTCCGGCCCGTAGGCCTCGCCCGCGTGCACGGTCTTCTTGAGGAAGTGCCGGTGGGCGAAGCGGTAGGCGTCACGATGGTGTGAGGCAGGGTTCCCGGCCTCCGCTCCGGCGAGGTCGAACCCGACGATCGGCAGACCTAGGCGATCCCTGGCGTCGACCACGGCCCGCGCCAAAGACAGCGATGCGACGCCGTAGACGTCGTGCACCGGCCAGCCGTCGAGCACCTCGAGCAGCTGGCGATAGTAGGGCGAGAATGCTCCGGTGAACATTCGCATGGCACAGGCGATGATGCCGTAGCGAAACGGCGGCTCCTTGCCCTCGCGCACCGCCGGCGTGGCCTCGTGCTCGCGGCGGACGCGGTCCAGCCCACGGTCGACGGCGGCGAGCACCGCCGCGACGTCGTGTCCCTGACGCGTCAGCAGCTGTGGCGCGAAGCGCGGCTCGACGTAGCGAACCCCTTCCGCGAGACAGTCCACCCCGAGCTCGTAGGACACGCGCTCGATCGCCTCGGGATCGGCCATCGAGGCGCAGGTGTACGCAAACCCGTGGAGATAGTCCGGCAGATCGCGGTAGCGCTCTTTGAACACCAGCTCGAGTAGACCTTCGGGCGTCTCCGAAGGCAGCTTCACGCCGCGTTCGCGGGCGAGCTCGATCAGGGTCTCGAGCCTCAGGGAACCGTCGAGGTGGACGTGAATGTCGCTCTTCGGCAGCGCTTCGATCAGCGCCCGCGTGGGTTTGCGTTGCGCCGGACTCATTTGGCGAAGACCTCGTCGATCGGCATCACCACCACGTCGCCGACGCCGATCCCGAGCGGATACCCTTCGATCTCCTTGTCCTCCGCCAGAATCTCGTCGGGCTTGGCCAGACCAGCGTAGTCGACCGGCGTGGGTGCGCCGGAGACCAACTGCTCGCGCAGCTCGGCTGCGTTCGGCGCAATGATGGCGATGGTCAGATCATCACTGCGCAAGTGCTTGCGAATGGCGGCGTTGACCTCGTCGAGGGTGAGGCTTGCCAAGACTTCACGGTACCGAGCCAGATGCCCCGGCTCGTCGATGCCGTAGAACCGATCGTCGAGGGCGTAGCCCACTTTGCGCGCGCTGGTGGTGGCGTACTGCAACAGGTACTTGGACAGGAAGGCGCGATGGGCCTCGAGCTCCTCGGCCGTAAATCCCGCCTCTACGAGCCGATCGATCTCGCGCAATGCTGCTCGCAGTGCAAAGCCGGCATTCTGCGGCGCCACCGGCCGAATCCACACCTCGAACAGCTGCCCGCGGCGCGAGACGCCGGTCGGCGGGGTGTTGCGGCGACCACCGTTGGGATAGGCCTCGAGGTAGGCGTAGTCACCGTAGTTGAGTCCCCGCTTCTCGCGGATCACGTCGTAGAGGTGGGAAATCGAGTTGCGATGTTCACCGAGCCACGACACCGCCAGCGCGGTGGCGTAGAACTCGCGGCTACCGCGCGCGAGCGATGTCGGGTAGCCGAAGCTGATCGCCGTGGCCGGCGCCATGGGCTTGTCGACCAGCACCAGGCGGCGTCCCTCGGGCACCCGTGTCGCCGGCGCCCCGATCACCTCGGGGGACCCGGCAGGCAGGCGGTTGAGGTCGGCCACCAGCCGCGGCAGCAGCTGCGGATGGCGCTCGAACGCACCACCGAGGCCGATGGTCACGTTGTCGCGGGTGAAATACTTGGCGGCGAACGCCTTGACGTCATCGAGGGTGATCGCGGCGACGCCGGCCGAGGTGCCGACGATCGGGTGGGCGTAGCGGCTGCCCGCGAAGAGGTCGGCGAGCAGCACCGCCTTGCCGAGCTCTTCGTCGTCGCCGAAGCGCAGCCCATTCTCGATCTGCGATGCGGCCTCCGCGGAGAAGCGGGCAAAGTCCTCGGTGCGGAATCCGGGGCTCAGGATCGCCTCCGCGAACAGGTCGTAGTAGCGCGAGACCAGGTCGCGGTGCACCACCCCGGTGACGATGGTCTGTTCCTTGTCGACCGAGACCGAAAACGATCCAGCCAGGGGCCGCAGCGCCGCCTGCCGCTCCTCGGTGCTGCGGGCAACCGTGCCGCCTTCTTCGAGCATGCGGCCGACGAGCGCCGCCAGGCCTTCCTTGCCGGCCGGATCGTCCTGGCTGCCGACTCCGAACCACAGCGAGATCGTCACCGTCGGATCTTCGGCCTGCGGGACCATCACCGGGGCCTTGGCAGCGGAGGCTTCGGGAATCGGCGTCGCCGCGGCGTGCAGCCACGATACGGTGGAGCGCTCGGGTCGCAGGTACGTCACCGCGGCGTCGCGCAGGTCGGCTGGACCAAGTGCCGCCATGGTGGCGTAGTACTGGTCGACAGCCTCGACGCCACCGGTGATCGCCACGATCCGCGCGAGAGCCGAAGCCACCGACTGCGGCGTGGTCAAGTTCGAGGCGAAGCCGTAGATCGACTCCGAACGGGCATCGTCGAGCGCCTGCTGTCCGACTTCCTCACGCGTGAACCGTTCTGCCGTCGCAACGATCTCGGCCTCCACCGCGGCAACGTCGCTCGGGTCCTTGACCCGAGCGAACACCGTCCACAGGCCCGGATCGCGCGAGGGCTGGAAGCTCGGCGAGATGAACTCCACCCGCTGCTCGGTCAAGACGAGCTTCTTGTAGAGGTCCGAGCTCTCTCCGAAGGCGAGCTCTCCCAGGAGGGCGCCCGCGACCATCTGCCGGTCGGTCGGGGCAAACGCCGGCCCCTTCCACGACACCGCCACGATCGGCAGAGTGCGCCCCTCGAAGGGGACCACGATTCGCCGCGCGGCCGTCTGCTCGGGCTCGGTCGGTACTTTGGGGGCGACGTAGCCCTTCTTCCAGCTGCCGTACTCGTTTTCGATCTGCGCCAGAGTCGCGTCGCGGTCGAAGTCACCCACCACCATCACTGCGACGTTCTCGGGGCGGTAGAAGCGCTGGAAGAAGGTCTTCGAGTACTCGTACTGTTCCGGCATCTGCTTGATGTCGGCCTCGTACCCCATCGTCGTGTGGCCGTACGTGTGCACATCGAAGGCGGCGCCGTACATCGCCTCGAACAGCACCGAAAACGGGTTCGCGCGGTTCTTGCGATACTCGCCGTAGACCGCGCCGGCCTCGGTGCGAAACACCGTCTCGTCGTAGGAGAGGCGCTGGAAGCGATCAGCCTCGATGCGGATCGCCGTCGGCAGATCCTCTCTGGTGATCGCGAGGTAATAGGCGGTGATGTCCGAGCTGGTGAAGGCGTTGGAATCGGCGCCCATCGAGGCCACCAAGCGTTGATACTCGGCCGCCGGGATGGTCTCCGAGCCGCGGAACATCATGTGCTCGAAGAAGTGCGCGAATCCGGTCACGCCCTGCTCGACCTCATCGCGGCTGCCGGTGCGAACGACGGTCCAATACGACACCAGGCCGTCGGATGGCATCGGCACCAGAAACACTGAAAGACCATTGGGCAGGGTCTTCTGCTCGACCGGATACGGCAGGATCGACTCGGCGGCGAGGAGGCTCGAAGCGCCGAGCGCCGCAGCCAGCGTGAGGGTCAGAATCGTCTTCATGGGGACCTCGAGGAAAAGTGGAGGGAACCGAACCGAAGGCCTTGATGATAGCGCGGGGCTGAACCACACCGGAGAGGTGCCCCGATTGACGGAGACGGAGACGGCCGGATCTGCGGCCGTGCTAACCGCCCTAAGTCAAGATATGAGTAAGTTTGCAACGCATTGCCAAGTTACTGCGCATATTTGCTGCTCACGCCGCGCGCACAATGCATTGCCGCGCAACTCAAGATGCGTATCGTTCGCTTCAGGAGGTGCAGAAATGAACGACAACGAACGTCTCGATCGACTCACGGCTCTCGAACGGCAGCGGGCGCAACGCCGCATGACCAAGATCTTCAAGGCCCTCTCCGATGGCACGCGCCAGGAGATCCTACGACTCCTCGACGGCGAGGACGACCGCTCGGTGGGCGACATCGTCAAGAACTTCAACCTCTCCCAGCCGACCATTTCGCGCCACCTGTCGGTGCTGAAGGAGGCCGATCTGGTTACCGATGAGCGCCGCGGGCAACACGTGATGTACCGGCTCAACCAGGACATCCTGGCGTCGTCGATGAAGGAGTTCTTCGGCCAGTTCAGCGGTTGCCAACAGTCGCTGCGCTGAACGCCTGAGACTCGAGAGCCCCGGACGACCTCGGCGCCCCCCGGGGTCTTCGTCCGGATGAGCCCACGGGCCAACCGCGGGGAACTGCTTGAAGTACGGGACCCGGACCAGGGATCCGGAACGGAGACCGGACGACGGACCCGATTTCATCCCCGGGGCGCACCACGATGGGGCGGATGGGCAACTGCTACCATCCCTGTGTGAGCTCAGCGCCTCAGCACGAGCGTCCCAGGCCGCGGCTCGACAGCACTGCCGGCGACGGTTTCGAGGGCCTCCAGCGTCGCCATGAGCGACGCCGACGTCTGTTCCCACGCGCTGTTCTCGTGGGAGTCGCCGCAGGAACCATCGCGGTGGCGTTCCGCCTCGCCCTGGAGCACGCCGAGAGCCTGCGCGCCCACCTGGTCGCCACGCTGCAGCCCTACGGAGTGCCCGGCCTGCTCGCCTGGGTACTTCTCGCCGTCGTCCTGATCGGACTGGCACTGTGGATCACCCGCCGCTTTGCACCGGAGGCGGCCGGATCCGGCATCCCCCATATCCACGCCGTGCTCCATCGTCTGCACGGCATGCGCTGGGGCCGGCTCCTCCCGGTCAAGTTCCTCGGCGGCGTCTGCGGCATCTCGGGAGGACTTGCGCTAGGACGCGAGGGACCGACCGTCCAGATGGGCGGGGCGCTCGGCGAGATGATCGGCCGCATCTCCCGGTGCACCGCGCGCGAGCGCCAGGCCCTGTTGTGCGCCGGCGCCGGGGCCGGACTCTCGGCAGCGTTCAACGCGCCCCTGGCCGGCCTGATCTTCGTCCTCGAAGAACTGCGCCGCGACTTTGCCCCCGGCGTGTTCTCGACCACCTTCGTCGCCTCGGTGGTGGCGGGCACCCTCACGAGACTCGCCCTTGGCCAACATCCAGTCTTCAGGATCGCCGAGATCCCCACCCCTCCGATTGCGATGCTCCCGGCATTCCTGGTCCTCGGGATGGTGGCCGGTCTCGTGGGGCTGCTGTTCCAGCGGACGCTGTTCGTCGCCCTCGATGTCGTCGCCTCGCCCCGCTGGCGGTCACCCTGGCTTCCAGCGCTCCTGATCGCCACAGCGGTCGGCGCCGCCGGTTTCCTAGCCCCTGGGACCGTCGGTGGCGGGGGGCAGATGGTCGAAGCGACCTTGCTCGGAGGACACACCCTCCCGGCCCTGGCGGGACTCTTCCTGCTGCGCCTGTTCTTGACGACCGCGTCGTACGCGACCGGAGCGCCGGGCGGCATCTTCGCCCCGTTGCTGGTTCTGGGGGCGCAGACCGGGCTCGCGGTGGCATACCTCGGCAGCCACTTCCTCCCCGGCTCGCCGCAGCTGCCGATCTCCTCGTTCACCGTGGTCGGCATGGCCGCGCTGTTCGCGGCAGTAGTGCGGGCGCCGCTGACCGGAGTCGTGCTGATCCTCGAGATGACTGAGAGCTATCCCCTGATGCTGGCGCTGCTCACCGCCTCCCTGGCCGCGTGGGGTGTCGCCGAGGTGGCGGGATCGAAGCCGATCTACCAGGCCTTGCTCGGCCGGCAACTGCAGGGATCCACGGGTGGCGCGACGCTCGACGAAGCACTGCTGGTCGACTTGGTGATCGCCCCCGGGGCTCCGTTCGACGGCCGCTTGGTCGAGCAACTCGGCCTGCCCGGCGGGATCTTGCTGGTCGAGCTCCGGCGTGGCTTGGAGTCGCGCGTGCCTCGCCGCGACACACGGCTCCAGGCCGGGGACAGACTGGTGGTGATGGTCTCACCCGATGCTGCCGACGCGATCGCCGCCCTCGAGCAGGGGGCCGAAGCCCCCGAGTGAGGCGGGCCTGCACATTCCTGCGGCCCCACTCTCGATTGACTTCCACCCCGCGGTCGGCTACTCTCCCCCGTTCTGGGCGGTGTAGCTCAGTTGGTTAGAGCGAGCGACTCATAATCGCTAGGTCATGGGTTCGAGTCCCGTCACCGCTACCACGCGACCTCCCAGCCGGCCCGACGATCTGACCGAGATCGTGGTCCGCTTTCTCGAACGCCACGCCCCACACGCAACCCGTGTGGGCGTTGCCTTTTCCGGCGGTCCCGATTCGACCGCCCTGCTGCTGGCGGCGCGTCCTCTGCCGCAGCAACTCCTGGCCATCCACGTCGACCACCGCGGCGACCCCGACTCGGGCCGGCGTGCACGCGCGGCCGCACAGATCGCGCAGGCCCTCGAGGTACCCTTTGCCCTGCTCGAAGCCGAAGCGCCCCCCCACCCTGGCCGGGGACCGGAAGGTGCCGCCCGCACCGTGCGCTACGCCGCCCTCGACCAGGCGGCAGCAACGCACCGGCTCGACCTGATCTTGCTCGGCCACCACCACGATGATCAGCTCGAAACGGTGGTCCTCCGGTGGATCGCCGGCAGCACCCTGGTCGGGCTGGCCGGCATGCAGCCGCTGCGGGGACACTTCGGGCGTCCCTTTCTCGGTGTCGAGCGGGCGCGGCTCGCGCAAAGCCTTCGAGAAGTCGGTCTTGCCGCAGTCGACGACCCGACCAATCGCGACCTGCGGGTTCCTCGCAACCGCATCCGCCGGAGCGTGCTTCCCGCGCTCGCCGACGAGGAAAGAGAGCTGGTGGCACGGGTAGCGGCCGGCGCAACGCGGCTGCGCAAGCGCCTCGAGCCCGTCCTCGCGGCCCGACTCGATCTCCAAGCCGAACACGGCGGCGCCGGCGTCGACCTGGCTGCCTTCACCGAGCTACCCGCGGCTTTTCACCCTTTCGCGCTCCACCTACTGAGTGCCCGAGCCGGCCGTCACGTGGCACCCCGCCAGCCGGTGCAGGCCGAACTCGACCGGCGCCTCCACAGCTCTTCGCCCCGACTGCGGATCGACGCCGGCGACGGCTGGCGACTGGAACGACACGGGCGGCGCTTGTGCCTGCTCGCCCCGGGAAGAGAGGTCTGCCCCTTCGCGTATACTCTGGAGGTGCCGGGCGTGCGTGAGATTCCCGAAATCGAAGCGTCCGTCGGCATCCGCCCCGCGCCACCGGACGTATTCCCAACCGACGCCGCTGGTCGGTACCGCGGGATTACGCTCCCGGCCGGGGCTGCTCATCGAGTCGTCGTGCGCTCCCGGCGCCCCGGCGATCGCTTTCGACCCCTCGGTTCGAGTCGCTCCAAACCGCTGCAAGAGCTTCTGATCGACTGGCGTGTACGCCGCGATCTGCGCAATTGGTTGCCACTCCTCGAGGTCGACGGCGAAATCGCCTGGATCGGAGGGCTTGCGGTGTCCGAGTCGTTCCGCCCGGATGTGGGGAGCCCCTGGTGGGTGATCGAGGTCCTCCCCGACATTCAGGTGACCTCCGAGGTTTCCCTGGGAAGAAAGGCATTTTCGTGAATTCGACCCTCAGAACGGTACTCTGGTGGCTGATCGTCGTCTTCCTCGTGGTCGCCCTGTGGCGCGTGGTCAAGGCAGGCGAACGGCCACCTGACGAATTGAGCTTCTCGGAGTTCCTCGTCCAGGTCGACAAGGGCCAGGTAGAGAGTGTGATGATCGAGGGATCGAACATCACAGGAGCCTTCACGGGCAAGGGTGACACCAGTCCCGGCCAGCGCTTCCGCACCTACGCGCCCGACTATCCGGACCTGGTCAAGGAGCTGCGCGAGAAGAAGGTCGAGATCAAGGCGCAAGAGGAGCAGGGCAACATGTTCCTCTACATGCTGGCCAACTTCGGGCCGATCTTGATCATCGTCGCCTTGTGGATCTTCTTCATGCGCCAGATGCAGGTCGGTGGAAGCCGAGCGATGAGCTTCGGCAAGAGTCGAGCCAAGTTGCTCTCGGCATCGACCAAGAAGATCACCTTCCAGGACGTCGCCGGCGTGGAGGAAGCCAAGGAGGAGCTCTGGGAGGTCGTCGAGTTCTTGAAGGAGCCCCAGAAGTTCCAGAAGCTCGGCGGCAAGATCCCCAAGGGCGTGTTGCTGATGGGCCCGCCGGGCACCGGCAAGACCCTGCTCGCACGCGCCATCGCCGGCGAGGCGAACGTGCCCTTCTTCTCGATATCGGGCTCGGACTTCGTCGAAATGTTCGTGGGCGTCGGCGCCAGTCGTGTGCGCGACCTCTTCGAGCAGGGCAAAAAGAACGCACCCTGCATCATCTTCATCGATGAGATCGACGCGGTCGGGCGCCATCGCGGCGCCGGGCTCGGAGGCGGTCACGACGAACGCGAACAAACTCTCAACCAGTTGCTGGTCGAGATGGACGGCTTCGAAACCAACGAAGGCGTGATCCTGATCGCCGCCACCAACCGACCCGACGTGCTCGACCCGGCTCTCCTGCGCCCTGGCCGATTCGACCGCCGGGTGGTTGTCGACCGCCCCGACATCAACGGCCGCCTCGGCATCCTCGAAGTGCACGCGCGGCAAGTTCCGCTCTCCGACGATGTCGACCTCGGTGTCGTGGCGCGCGGTACTCCGGGGTTCGCCGGAGCCGACCTTGCCAATCTGGTCAACGAGGCCGCCCTGATTGCGGCACGCCGCAACCAGTCCAAGGTCGACATGGCCGCCTTCGAGTTCGCCAAGGACAAGGTCTTGATGGGCGTCGAACGCAAAACCCTGATGCTCACCGACCAGGAAAAGCTGGTCACGGCCTACCACGAGGCCGGCCACGCCGTGGTGGCAGCCTTCTGCGAAGGGGCGGATCCCCTCCACAAGATCACCATCATCCCGCGCGGCCAGGCCTTGGGTCTGACCATGCAGTTGCCCAACGAGGACAAGCACAATTACTCCAAGCGCGACCTCGAGACACGTGTGGCTATCTTGATGGGCGGGCGAGTCGCCGAAGAACAGGCGGTCGGCGACATCACCAACGGCGCCAGCAGCGACATCGAACGTGCCACCCAGATCGCCCGCAACATGGTCTGCAGCTGGGGCATGTCGCCGCTTGGTCCGCTCGCCTACGGCAACAAGGACGAGCCCGTCTTCCTGGGCCGCGAGCTCCAGACGCGCGCCGACTACTCCGACGAAACCGCCAAGGCGATCGACCGGGAGGTGCGCTCGATCGTCGACACCGGCTACCAAAGGGCCACCGGCATCGTCTCTGAGCACCGTCAGGTGCTGGAGCGGGTCACGCAGGCACTCCTCGACGACGAGTCGATCTCGGGCGAGGCGGTCTACGCCATCATCGAGGAGCTGACCGGGAAGAACGTCCGACCAGCCCCGCCGCCGTCGGCGTCGCCGTCGCGTGGCAGCGAGGCCAAAGCTCGCGCGGCAGCCAAGCCGACCGCCCCCGCCCCGGCCACCGTCCCCCCCGAGACGTCGGAAGCCCCCGCGTGAGCATCGCCACCGCCACTCCACCGGCCGCCACCACCTTGCCCCTGCCCGCCGGGCGGGGACTCGCGCTGGGTCGACGACCGCTGGTGATGGCGGTGATCAATCTCACCCCCGACTCCTTCAGTGACGGCGGTCGCCACGGCAGCGTCGACGAGGCGGTGGCGGCCGCGCTGCAAGCCGTGGAAGACGGCGCCGAGGTTCTCGACCTGGGCGCCGAGTCGACTCGGCCGGGAGGAGGGGTCTACGGCCCTGGAGCACGCGAGGTAGACACCCAGGAGGAACTGCGCCGCCTGCTGCCGGTGCTCGAACGTGTCCGTGCGGCCACCGGAGTCGCCCTGTCGGTCGACACCCGCAAGGCCGCCGTGGCCCGAGCCGCTCTCGGCGCGGGAGCCGACATCATCAACGATGTCTCGGCTCTCGGCGATCCCGAGATGGCCGGGATCGTCGCCGAAGCGGGAGTGCCGGTGGTCCTGATGCACAGCCGCGGCGACCTCGCGTCGATGCAACAGTCACCATCCTTCGACGATCCGGTCGCCGAGGTGGCAGCCGAGCTCGCCCTCGCCCGTGACCGGGCCAACGCTGCCGGGATCTCCTCCCGCTCGATCATCCTCGACCCCGGCATCGGATTCGGCAAGCGGCTGGGCGACAACCTGGCTCTGATCGCCGGGCTCGACGCGCTGCACGCTCTCGGATGTCCGGTCCTGCTCGGTGCCAGCCGCAAGTCGTTCATCGGCACCTTGACTGGGGCCGCCCCTCCAGATCGCCTGCCCGGAAGCCTCGCCGCAGTCGCCTGGGCGGCTCAGCTCGGCGCGGCGCTGGTCCGCGTCCACGATGTCGCCGCGACGCGCGCCTTCCTCGACGTGTGGAGCGCAATCGGAGATCACCGATGGACTTGAACAGTTTCATCGAGCTGATCACGTGGCGCGACGCCTTCGACGTCGCCCTCGTGGCGATCGTGGTCTACAACCTGCTACTCCTGATCCGCGGCACCCGCGCCGTGCAGATGCTCACCGGCATTCTCCTGCTGGTCGGCATCTACGCGATCGCCCGCGCCTTCGATCTGCTGACGTTGCGGACGACTCTCGAGGTCTTCTTCACCCTGCTGCCGGTCGGCATGATCGTGATCTTCCAGGACGAGATCCGCCGCGGACTGGCCCAGTTCGGCCGCCGCTCGACGTGGGCAATGCCGGTCTCGAGCTCAGCCGCCGAGGTCTTCTCAGAGATCGTGCTCGCCTGCTCGGCCCTGTCGCGTCAACGAATCGGGGCGCTGATCGTGATCGAACGCCTCGACGGCCTCAAGAACTACGTCGAAAACGGCATCCACCTCGACGCCCGCGTCTCGTACGACTTGTTGGTGAACATCTTCACGCCGAAGGCGCCGCTGCACGACGGCGCCGTGATCGTCCAGGGTGATCGGGTCGCAGCTGCAGCGTGTTTCCTGCCGTTGACCTCCGACCCGGAGCTTTCGCGCGACCTCGGCACCCGCCATCGCGCGGCCATCGGCATCAGCGAGGAGAGTGACGCGGTGGCGGTGGTCGTGTCGGAAGAGAGCGGCACGATCTCGATCGCGTTCCAGGGCCGCCTGGAAAGCGGCCTGTCGCCGACCGACCTGCGCACGCTGCTCTATCGTCGTCTGGTCGCCGAACCGGCCGGAATAGAGAGGGGCGGGCCCCGATGAGCTCACGGAACACGCCGTCCCGCCAGGGTGCGCAGGGGTTCTGGGCCTTGCGGGTGCTTGCGCTCGCCATCGCGCTCGCGCTCTGGGTGGTGGTCAGCCTCGACTACCGCGGGGAGCGCAACGCCGAAAAGACCGTCGACGCTGCGGTCACCTATCCTCCGCTCGAGGGCTTCGTGATCCTCAATCCGGTCGACCGCGTGCGCGTTCGCCTGCGTGGTCGCGAACGGGATCTCAACGGCGTGACCCCCTATGCCGTCGACGTACGCGTCGATCTGCCTCAGCCCGAGGCCGGGCCGATCGACGTCCCGCTCGGTGCCGACAACGTCCGCACCCCGCGCGAAATTTCGGTGGTCGCAGTCGAGCCGTCGGTGCTGCGCCTCGACCTCGATCACGAGGTCCGCAAGCTCGTGCCGATCCGCGTGCGGCTGGCGGGGGAACCGGCCGCCGGGTCGCGAGTCGTCGAGGCCAACCCGCGCCCCCCGGAGCTGCTCGTCGAGGGGCCGGCGACCCTGCTCGAAACCCTCGACGTCCTGGTGGTCCCGGTGAGCCTGGAAGGCCATGCGCTCAGCTTCAAGGAAAGCCACGTCGTGCAGTCTCCCGACCGTTTGATCAAGATCCTCCAATCTCCCGTGGTGACCGTCGACATCCCGATGGAAAACCCCGATCTCCAAGATCCCGAACAACCATGAATCTCTTCGGAACCGACGGCATTCGCGCCCCCTTCGGCGAGGCGCCTCTCGATCAGCCCACGGTCGTTTCGATCGGGGCCCGTCTGGCCGAGCTCCTCGAAGCAGACCTCGGCCGCAGCCCCACGATCGTCGTCGGCGGGGATACCCGGGACTCGACGCCGGTGCTGGCCTCGTGGATCGCCGCCGGCTTCGTCGGGCGCGGCGGCCAGGTCCGTTTCGTCGGCACCATCCCGACCCCGGGAGTCGCCTACCTCACCCCGGCCCTCGGCGCCGATGCCGGAGTGGCAATCTCGGCGAGCCACAATCCCTGGCCTGACAATGGCATCAAGCTGATCTCCGCGGCCGGCGGCAAGTGGCCCACTCCCAAAGAGCGGGAGCTCGAGGAACGCCTGCGCAACAGCGCCACGCTGCATTCGGCAGCTCATGCGCTCAGGGTAGACGAACCCGCCGCGGGAGCCTACCGACGCCACCTCGAGAACACCCTCGAAGACCCCAGGGCCCTCGCGTCGCTGCGAATCGTCGTCGACACGGCCAACGGCGCCGCCACCGACCTCGCCGCGCGCGTATTCGAACGCTACGGGGCCACGGTCAGCGCCATCGGCAACACCCCCGACGGACGCAACATCAACGCGGAGGTTGGATCCACCCACCCGCTGGCGCTTGCCGCCGCGGTCACGGCGGCGCAAGCGGACCTCGGCATTGCCTTCGACGGTGATGCCGACCGGGCCATCCTGGTCGACGAGAAGGGTGGCATCCGCGACGGTGACGACATCCTCTTCATCTGGGCCCAGCACCTCGCGCAGCAAGGGCTGCTGCGGCCGCCCGCGATCGTCGCGACGACCATGAGCAACCTCGGCTTGACCCGAGCCCTGTCCCGCCGGGGGATCGAGGTGGTCAGCTGCGGCGTCGGCGACCGTGCGGTGTCCGAGACCATGCGTCGGCGGGCGTTCCTGCTCGGCGGGGAACAGAGCGGCCATATCGTCTGCAGTCGCTTCGCCACCACCGGCGACGGGATCCTCACCGCGCTGCATTTGGCCGAGATCGTCGCGTCGTCACGCCAGTCCTTGTCGGAGCTCGCCGCCGACCTGCGACGCTTCCCCCAGGTGCTGGTCAACGTGCGCGTGCCGCACAAGGTGCCGTTCGAACAACTCCCTGCGGTGGTGGCGATGGCCGACCGCGTGGAGCGCGAGCTCGGCACCGAAGGTCGCCTGGTCTTGCGCTACTCGGGCACCGAGCCTCTGGCCCGGATCATGATCGAAGGCCCGGATCTCGGGGTGATCGAGAGCCAGGCCGAGCGCATTGCTGCCGCGATTCGCGAGTCGGTCGAAGGGGCTGAGGGACGTAGGGACTGAGGGACTTCGGAGCGCGTCGATGACGGTCCAGCTCGAGTCCCAGTACCCGATACCCGATATCCCGTCCCGGTCCCTGCTCAGAAAATGGGACCCGGGACCAGGGACCCGGGACCAGGCCGGAACGGAGAAGAGCGACCAAGGTTGCCCCGGAGCGTTCACGAGCCTTCGCGGTGGTTGCGGCGTTCCCCCTCCCTCCCTGCTGGTGAAGGGCGACGAGCTGGATCGGGGCCAGCAATAGTCCGTGCCGCGGGTGCCGGCCGCGCAGCGTGCTGAGCCGCTCCGATTCACTTACCCATGAAGGCTGCCGTCCAGAATGTCGGATCGGAGGAACATCGAGCAGGGTGAGCCTCTAAGCGCGATCGATGGCCTGGGCCACGTTGGACAGCTCCGCCCCGATCTCGAGAGCGAGACTGTCCTTCTCGAGCGCGGCGGCCAGGACTGCAGGAAGGGGTTGCTCACCGATCAGCGGCTCGACTATCTCAGCGAACTTGGCCGGATGGGCGGTGGCCAACAGCAGACCGCGGACTGCGGGCCGATCCGCGAGGGCCTGTTCCAGCGCCAGCAGGCCACAGGCGGTGTGCGGACAAAGCACCGCACCGAGGTCGCGATGGGCGCGGACGATGGCGCCGCGGATCGCCTCGTCGTCGAACGCCTGAGTGTGGACCACGTCGCGGCGGATCGCGGCGAGATCGTCGCGATAGGTCCAACGGATCCGTTCGACGTTGCTCGGATGGCCGACATCCATGGCGTTGGCGATCGTGGCCACCGACGCTCGTGGGGCAAAACGCCCACTGGCGAACCACTCGGGCACCACGTCGTTGGCGTTGGTGGCGGCCACGAAACCCGCGATCGGAAGCCCCAGCCTCTTGGCCCAGAGCCCCGCACAGAGGTTGCCGAAGTTTCCCGAAGGCACACACACGAGCCGATCCGAGCCTGGCTCGGCGTGCGTCAGAGCTCCCACCGCGTGATAGGCCATCTGCGGCAGCAGGCGTCCGAGGTTGATCGAGTTCGCCGAGGTCAACCGATGTCGCTGCGAGAGCTCGGGATCGGCAAACGCGGCCTTCACCAGTCTCTGGCAGTCGTCGAAGGTCCCCCGCACCGCCAGCGCCGTAACGTTGCCACCGAGGGTGGTCATCTGCCGCTCCTGACGCGGACTCACCTGCCCCTTGGGAAACAGCACCACGACCCGGGTTCCGGGGACCCCGTAGAAGGCGCTGGCGACCGCTCCCCCGGTGTCTCCCGAGGTTGCGACCAACACCGTCAACGGCCGCCCGTCACCTGCATCGAGCCGCGCGGCGAGTCGGGCCATCACCCTCGCACCGGTGTCCTTGAAGGCCAACGTCGGGCCGTGGAAGAGCTCGAGCACGTCGATTCGGTCGGACAGTCGCCGCACGGGAAACGGGAAGGCGAGGGCGTCGCCGAGCAGCGCCTCGAGCTCGCCCCGGCCGATCTCGTCACCGACGAAGGGCGCCAGCAGCTCGGTCGCGAGCGCCGCGACGCCTTCCCCGCCAAGCTCCTGCCAGCGCTCCAACGAGACCGGCTCGGGCCAGTGCTCGGGGACGTAGAGACCTCCGTCGGGAGCGATGCCGGCCGCCAGCGCCGCCCGAAAGGTGACCGGCTCGGCGCCGCCGCGCGTCGACACGTACCTCATGCGGCGGAATCCTTGAGCACGCGAGCGCCTTCCTTCGGCACCAGCCCGAAATGGCAGTCGACCGCCAAGTCGGCTTCGCGCTCGAAGGCGCGGGCCATCGCCGCTGCCGCGAGCTCCGCCGTCGCCACGCCTTCACACAGGACGAACACCGAAGGTCCGGCGCCGGAGATGCTGGCAGCGAGTCCTCCGGCCGCCAGCGCAGCGGCCTTGGCGGCGGCGAAGCCGGGGATGAGGTCGGACCGCACCGGCTCTGCGATCCGATCGCGCACCGCCCGGCCGAGGGCGGCAAAGTCCCCGCGGTGCAACGCATCCACGGTCGCAGCGAGATCCGCCATCTGCGCCACGATCGTCGCCAGCGGCAGGGTCCGCGGCAGCCGCCGCCGCGCTTCCTTGGTCGACAAGGACAGATGCGGACGCACGACCGCCACCGCAAGCCCGGCCGGCACCGGCAGCGGCACGATCTCGCCGCCTTGTCGCACCAGCACGATCCCCCCGAGCAGGGATGGGGCCGCGTTGTCCGGGTGCGCCGAGCCACAGGCCGCTGTTTCACCGGCGAGCGCTGCCGCGAGCAGCCCTTCGGCCCCGGTTCCGAGATCGAAAAGCGCGTCGACCGCAACCACGGCCGCCACGGCGGACGCTGCGCTCGAGCCCAACCCGGAGGCGAGCGGCAGCCCCTTCTCGAGCTCCAGCACCACCCCCTCCTGACCACGCCCGGCCGCTTCGAGCAGCGCCCTGGCAGCCACCGTCGCGGTGTTGCGCGAGGGGTCTCTCGGCAACTTGCCGCCGTCCCCGGTGATCTTGGCGATCACCACTCCCGGTCGCGGTGAGCGGCGCGCTACCACGACATCGCCGGGCGATGCCAGGGCCATCCCCAAACAGTCGAAGCCGACCGCGAGGTTGCCGACACTTGCTGGAGCAAAGGCGCGCACGCTCTGGGGTAGAGCCACGGATCAGACCTCGCCGAGATAACCCTTGGCGACCGCCAGCTCCGCCACCAGAATGGCGCCGCCGGCAGCCCCGCGAACGGTGTTGTGCGACAGCACCACGAAGCGCCAGTCGAACACCGGGCAGGAGCGCAGCCGACCGACGGTCGCAGCCATGCCGGCGCCGCGATCCCGGTCGAGGCGCGGCTGCGGCCGATCGACCTCGTCGAGCACCACCACCGCCGGCTTGGGAGCCGAGGGTAGGCCGAGGCGCTGCGGTTCACCTTCGAAACTCTCGAGCGCCACCCGGACCTCGGCCAGTGACCCCGGGCGCGACAACGACACGGAGACGCACTCGGTGTGACCGTCGACCACGGGCACGCGCATGCACTGCGCGCCGATCGTCATCTCCGCGGACTGGATGGCGCCACCAGCCAACCGCCCGAGGATCTTGCGTGGCTCGGTCTCGACCTTGTCCTCTTCTCCGCCGATGAAGGGGATGATGTTGTCGAGGATCGCAAGCGAAGGCACTCCCGGCAGGCCGGCGCCGGAAACCGCCTGCATCGTCACGACCGACACGCGCTCGATGCCGAACGCGCGGTGTAGCGGCGCCAGCGCCAACACCAGGCCGATGGTCGAGCAGTTGGGATTGGCGAGGATCCCACCCTGTCCGGGCCGCAGCAACGCCAAATGGTCGGCGTTGACCTCCGGCACCAGCAGCGGCACGTCGGGGTCCATCCGGTGGCTCTTGGCATTGGTCACGACGAGGTGACCGGCGGCGGCGAGCTCGCTCTCGAGTGGACCGGCAACATCGCCATCGAGGGCCGAGAACAGCAACCGGGGAGCGATCGGGCCACGGCTCTCTCCCACCACCATCCGCTGAATCCGCTGCGGGCACGGGGTATCGAGCACCCAGCGGGCCGCTTCGGCATACGGCTTGCCGGCCGACCGCTCCGAGGCGGTCAGCGTCGTGATCTCGAACCATGGATGGTTGGCGAGCAGTTGAATGAAGCGCTGGCCCACGGTGCCGGTTGCACCCAGGATGCCAACAGGGAGACGTTCGCGGGGAATCATCGGACCTCCGGGGGGCGCAATGGTAGCAGTTGCCCATGCCCCCCTCCGTGGTACACCCCGGGGGATGAACATCAGTCCGCCGTCCGCTCTCCGGATCCCGGGTCCCGGGTCCCCAACCCCGGCTCCCACACGCCGACCGTCGGGGTCGTAGAATCCCTTCATGCTCACCATGATCGTGATCCTGCTCGGGGCGTTGGTGCTGCTCATCACGCAGCGCGTCGCGATCGAGGTCACGGCACTGCTGATCGTGGTGGCGTTGGTCGCCACCGGGACGCTCACCGCACCCGAAGCCCTGGCCGGCTTTGCCAGCGAAGCCACGATCGCCGTCGCTGCGATGTTCGTGCTAAGCGCCGGGCTGACCCGCACCGGCTCCCTCGACGCGGCGGCCTCGCTGCTGGCGCGAATTGCCGGCAAATCCCCACGCAAGTTGCTTCTGGCCCTGCTGCCGATGGTGGCGCTGCCGAGTGCGGTGCTCAACAACACTCCGGTGGTGTTGATCTTCATCCCGGTGCTGCTGTCCCTCTGCCGCCGCCTGGGAACGAGTCCCTCCAAGGTCTTCATCCCCTTGTCCTACTTTGCGATTCTCGGCGGCACTCTGACGCTCGTCGGCACCAGCACCAACATCGTCGTCGACTCGATGTATCGCCAACTCGGCGGCGAAGGCCTCGGCATGTTCGACTTCACCCCGCTCGGGCTGGTGTACCTCGCGATCGGAGGGCTGACGATTCTCCTGCTCGCTCCCCGCCTGTTGCCCGATCGCACCGTGCTCTCGCAGCTGCTCGAGCCCAGCCAACGCAGCAACTTCGTCACCGAGATCGTGGTGCAGCCGGGCTCCCGCCTCGCCGGGATGGCGCTTGGCCAACTGCTCGGCGCCGAGGACGGCAAACGCGCCAAGATCCTCGAGCTGGTGCGTGATGAGGAGGTCCTGCTCGCCCCTGCCCTCGACCTCCCCCTCGCCGACGGTGACACGCTGTTGATCGAGGGCAGCCCGAGAGCGATCCACCGTCTGCTGCAGACGCAGGGGATCGACCTCGCATCGGCTGTCGCCGACACCGAGCGGGTCAAGATCAACCGCATCGACTTGCTGACCGTCGAGGCGGTCGTCACCCCCGCCAGCCGCCTGATCGGGCAGATCCTGTCGGATGTCGGGCTGCATCGCCGCTTCGGAGTCAAGGTGTTGGCAGTGCAACGACTCGGACGCCGCCATCGACTGCTGCTGCGCGGGCTGCGCCTGCGCGAAGGCGACGTGCTGCTGGTGCAGGGCGAGCCGGCGTCGTTGCGGCTGTGGCAGGAGCGCGGCGACGTGCTGCTGATCGAAGGTGTGGAGAAGACCCTGACCCTCCCACGCAAAACGCCGGTGGCTCTTGCAATCCTCGGCACGGTGGTGGCACTCGGCGCCTCGGGAGTACTGCCCCTGTCGATCGCGGCGATCCTCGGCGCCGTCGCGATGATGTTGACCGGCTGTCTCAAGCCGGGGGAAGCCGTTGGTGCCCTCGACAGCTCGGTGCTGCTGTTGATCGCCGGTTCGATCCCACTCGGCACGGCCATGGTGCGCACGGGGCTCGCCGACCGCGTCGCAGCGAGCCTTCTCGGGATCGCCGACAACACCAACCCGTACCTTCTCGTAGCCCTGGTGTACTTCGTCACCGCCTCGATCACCGAGGTGCTGTCCAACAACACTTCGGCGGTGCTGCTGACACCGATCGCCGTCGCCCTGGCCGAGCAGGCCGGTGTGCCCGCCAAGGGGCTCGTGCTGGCGGTCGCGTTCGGCGCCAGCGCAAGCTTCGTCCTGCCGATCGGCTACCAGACCAACCTGCTGGTGATGGGGCCCGGCGGCTACCGCTTCTCCGACTACGCCCGCCTCGGCCTGCCGCTGTCGCTGGCTCTGTGGGCCACCGCCACGGTGCTCATTCCCTGGTTGTGGTTCTGATGGGGGGATCCGGGATCCGGGATCCGGGATCCGGGAGCCGGGAGGCACGTCGCCTAACCCGCCTGGTGGTGCCGTTGATGCTCGCGACGGCGCTGAGCACCGCAGGCGCCGAGGAGGTCGCAACGCCGAATCCGTGGCTGGCGTGGCTGCCGGCCGAAGCCGAGGCGGACTTTTCGACCTGGGCTCCGCGGGTCGAGGCCGCCGCCCGGGCGCGTGAGCTCGAGCGGCGCCAAACCCTCGGCCCGCCGCCGGAACAGCTCGAGGCCGAAGCTCCCGGAGCGACCGGCTCGAACGACCTCCCGATCCTGGCCGAGGCGACTGCGCTCGGCACCCTGCCCGGAGCGCCTCGACGCCTCCTCGCTCGGGGCTGGTTGCGGCCTGCCCCAGTCGACTTGGCCGCCTCCGCCGAAGGCGACGACGCCATCCCGACCGCGCGCCCACTCACCCTCGGCAGCGGTGAAGTCGTCCGGATTCCGGGAACGATCGGCGATGGCGCGTTCGGGGCCGGCGGCCCCTCTCCGAGCGGTGACTTCGACTGCGTCGCCCTGGACGTGCCTCCCCTCGCCCGCCTCGAGCTGGCGGTGATCACACCCCTGCCCCTCGACGACCTCGATCCGATGCTCGTCGCGTGGGACCAGGCCGGCGCTCTGCTGGGAGTCAACGACCACCTGCCGATCTCCGGATTCTTGTCGAATCTCGATTCCTACCTCACCCTCGATGCTCCCGCCGACGGCCGGCTGGTGGTGTGTGCGCTCGGCACAAGCGATACCCCTCGGCCTCCCGGAGACCTCATCGACTACCTGCTGGAAGACCCGTTCGACGGCTCGACCGGACCTGGCGCAGGCTCAGAGGGTGACTACGATCTGTGGATCAGTGTCGATGCGCCGGATCCCCGCGACCGCGATGTCTGGGCCCTCGACCTGCGCCCCGGCGACGTCCTCGGGGTGGCGGCGGATGCCCGGGCGCGCCGGCTGCGACTGCGCGACCCCCTCGGCGTCGTCCGAGTCGCCTCGGGTGGAGTCGACCTGTCGGGGCTGTACCCAGCCGCCTCCGCCCTGCCGGGTGGGCGAGGTGGGGCGACCATCGCAGCAGTCGCCGACCTTGCCGGACAGTGGACGGTCGAGGCGTCGGCGCCGTCGTGGTTCTTCGAGCCGGCCTACAGCCTCGACATCGCGGTCGAGCGCCCGCCCCTCGACGAAGCGACGACCCCACGCCGCCAGCGCGTCCTGATCGACGTCGACGGGGCGACCTTCGACCGCGCAGTCTTCGGTCTGCCGCCGGGCTTCGTCTCGCTCTCTCCGCTGTCCGATTTCCTTCCCGCATGGGGCTTCGGGCCGACAGAGCTCGACGCCCTCGTCGACGACATCGCCACCGTCGTCGAGCGCGTGCTCCGCGAGGACATCGCTGCGGTTGGCAACAACGGCGACGCCCGCTCCTCCGGCCTGGCGGGCGACTTCGACCTCGAAGTGATCGACAGCAGGAGCGGCGATCCGTTCGGTGATCCCGACGTGTTGCGGGTGATCGTCGGCGGTACCGTCGCCGAGCTGGGAGCCACCACCATCGGTCTGGCCGAGGCAGTCGACCCCGGCAACTTCGACACCACCGGCACGGCGGTGGTGCTGCTCGATCTCCTGAGTGGGCCGCCCACTTCGGCCAACTCCCTCAACCAGTGGCCCTCGTTCACCCCCAGCAACGACACCGTGAGCGGACGCATCCGGCTGATCGCCGAGGGCATCGGCCGCATCGCTGCCCACGAGGCCGGCCACCTGCTGGCGGCCTACCACACCGCCCGCGACCAGGGCCCAACGCAGATCATGGACCGCGGGGGCCGGCTCGACCTGCTCATGGGGATCGGCGCCGACGGCATACCCGGCACCGGCGACGACCCCATCGTGCGCTTCGGGGAGGACGATCTCGAGCCGGCAGAGGGGCTCGCGGGTCGACAGGACAGTCTCGACGGGGTGTCGTTCGATGCTCCGCTCGGGGGTCTGCGCCCTGAGATCGAACTGAGCCCACAGGTGGTGGATTTCGGCGCGGTGGCTCTCGGCAGCCACGCCGATCTCGTGATCCGCCTCGCCGCAGTCGGCGGAGCCCCGGAGACCGCCGACCTCGTGCTCGCAGGCGATCCGAGCTTCGCACTGCCGGGTCCAACGCCCGTCGCGCTGCCGGCAAACACCACCGTCGACGCCACCGTCCGCTTCGCACCCACCGCGATCGGGAGTTTCGCCGCCACTCTGGAGGTCGTCGCGGCGAGCGGCACCCGGCTGGTGGAGCTCCGCGGCGTCGGAGGCCTCGGAAGCCTCTCGGCCGCGCCCCTGACGGTCACGTTCGACGAGCTCGAATACGGACCTCGCGACATCACCGCCACTGCCGAGATCACCTTCACGAACGGGGGCCCGGCGCCGGTCGAGGTCGACCAGATCGTCATCAGCGGCGCCGACGACACGCTGTTCGCGGTCGACCAGGACGGGCCACTTTCGATCGCAGCGGGGGCCCAGGTGGTGGTGACCGCAACCTTCGCCCCGGATGGCCTGGTTGGCCCTCGCACCGCCCTCGCCACGGCCCTGGTACGCGATACGACGACGCCGCGGCTGCCGGTATCGCTGCGCGGGGTCGCCCACGGCCCGGACCTCGTCGTTTCGCCCGCGTCGCCGTATTTCTTCGGCTTCCCCCGACCGGGCCAGGTCCGCACCCGCACCTTCACGCTCGCCAACCGCGGCGACCGCCCGCTCAGCCTCGGCGCAGCGACGATCTCGGGCGCCGACGCCGGCCTCTTCGAGGTGCTCTCGGGCCCGGCACCAACGGTGGTCGAACCGCGCCAGTCGGCGGCAATGACGGTGCGCTTTCAGCCGGAGGTGATGGGCAGCTTCGAAGCGCTGCTGACCGTGCCCACCAACGACCCGGACCTCGACCCCTTCGAGCTCGAAATGGCCGGCGTCGGCGGTGGTGGTATCGCCGCGCTGGTGCCGGCCGGCACCGTCGATCTGGGCGAGGTCGAGCTGGGAGCCTTCGCAGACACCTCGGTTCAGCTGCGCAACGTCGGCACCCTCACCCTTTTCGTCCAACCGCTCGAGATCACGGGACCTGCCGGCGACGCCAGCGAAGTCCAACTGCTGGCTCCAACCACCGGCTTCGGGCTCAGCCCCGGCAGCGAGATCACCGTGACCTTCCGCTTCGCACCGAGCCTCGAAGGCGTTCGAGCAGCGGAGCTGGTCGTCACCAGCGACGACCCCGGCACTCCCGTGCGCAGCTTCCCGCTCGAAGGCCTCGGCCTCGGCCCAGGCGGCCCACCGCCGTCGCCGAGCCCGCTCGAGATCCCCGCCGCCGACACCGCAGGCCTGCTCGCCTTGATCGGCGCCTTGGTCCTCCTCGGACTTCGGCGCCTGCGCACCACTGCCCGCTGAATCGGCGGCCCGGTGCGATCCGGCCGACGCAAACCCGGCTGGGCCGGCGTCCGTCAGCGGGCCCCGTTCTCGTCCAACAGCCGCAGTTCGTACAGACGCGCGCCCCCGTACGCAGCGTCCGGAGGGGTTTCGTAGGTCAAGACGACGAGGTCCCGACCGCCGGCATCCACCTTCAGGCGCGTGTACTCGGGCGCCTGGGGCAAGCCGAGCTCGACTCGCCGCATGCTGCCGTCCGGCAGCAGGCGCACGGCGTACCACGAGACGCCTTTCTCGACCGGGTGCCGGACCACAACCCAGGGATCGCCGCCCGCGAAGAACACGTCCTCGATACTTGGCATCGCGTTGAGCGCCTGGAGGCGCAGCCGCGGAGATACCCCGTGCTGCAGCTGCTCTTCCAACGTTCGTGGGCAGTGTGGCCCCGTTGGCAACAACTGGCCGGCCCACACCCGCAGTGGTCGAAACTCGCGATCGAGCAAATGCACTCCCGGCTCGGTGCCGGGAGCGACCAGCAGCCCGCCGTCCGGTGCAAAACGCAGTGCGCCGGAACGATCGAGACCACACCCGACCGTTGCGGGTGCACCAGGGCCCGAAGCGGCGAAGAGCACAGGCTTGGGCTCTCCAGAGTCTACCGGCACCACGAACGCGATGGCACCGTCCGGCGCCATCTGGTCTTCGACCCGCTGGACTCCCAACACAGCCAACACTCCGTCGCGAAGGTCGACATCGAACACGCCTTCGAGAGCGACCTGCACGGGTGGTTTGGACGCCCGATTGACGACGACCTCGTGCGCCGGTGCAGCAATCGCGACCGTCGATCCATCGAGCGCGGCCGACGCAGCGGCCCACGCCCCACCGCTCCCTCGCCCGGCGCCGGCGAGCAACCGCGTCACCGACTCGGAGCCCTGCTCGACCGAGGTCACCCACAATCCATCGGGAAGCAACAACGCGATTTGATGGCCCGACGCGTCGTCTCCCACGAGCCGAATGTCGCGAGCGCCCGAGAAGCGAGCCGGCATTTCGATCTCCCGCGGGGCAGCAAAGGAATCTGCTGCGACCGAGCCCGCCAGCAGTAGATGCAATATTCCGAGGCCCAGCCTCGCTCCGACAGATCTCACCGACTTCCTCATGATTGCTCCTCGGTTCCAGGCAAACTAGCCACGTTCTTGTGGACGGACACCATAGGTACGGGCGCAAGTATCCCCCGATTCCCTCCGGCCGACCTGTCTCGGGGTCCAAGGGTCGCAGAGCCGCTCGCTGCTGTAGCATCCGCGCGTGGAAGCCTTCGGCATTCTGCTGGCTCTGGTGGTGTCCGGGATCTTCCTGGCGACGCCGGTGCTGGCGTTGTGGGCGGTGGTGGCGATCCGCCGTGAGCGGCGTGAACGCGCAGAGCTCGAGCAACGCCTGGCGCGGCTCGAGTGGTTCCAGTCGCGGTCGCGGTCCGCGGCTGGAGCCCACGTGGATGAGCTCACGCCGGCGGTCGCCGAGGCCGACAGCCGGGATGAGGGACCCGGGACCCGGGATCCGGGAACCGCCGGAGTGGACCAGAGGGTCGCGATCCAGGATGAGCTGGCTCCGGAAGTGGCCATCGACGCCGCGATCCCTGCCGAGCCGCCAATCGCCGCACCGCCGCCGGTGGAGATGCCGTCGAACCCGATGGCGCCGGATCCTCTATTCCCGCCTCAGCCGGCTGGTCCGTCGTGGGAGGAGCGCCTCGCCGGGCGCCTGCCGATTTGGCTCGGAGCGATCGCGCTGGTGCTCGCCGGAGCCTTCCTGGTCAAGTTTTCGATCGACCGTGGCCTGCTCGGTCCGCCGGTGCGCGTGGCCCTCGGCATCAGCTTCGGCGTGATCCTGCTCGGCCTCGGCGAGTGGCTGCGCCGGCGCGATGACCGCATCGCCCAGGCGTGCTCCGCCGCCGGTGTCGCGGTGCTGTTCGTGGTGGTGTGGGCCGCGACCGCGCTGTGGGGCCTGCTCTCCCCTTGGCTCGGCTTCGCCTTCCTCGCTCTGGTGACGACGACCGGAGTGGCACTGTCGCTGCGCCAGGGGCCGATCGTCGCCGTGGTGGGCCTGGTCGGAGGGTTGCTCGCGCCCGTGCTGGCCGGCAACGGTGCCGATCGACCCGCCGTCCTGTTCTCCTACCTGCTGCTGTTGTCGGTGGCGATCCTCGCCGTGGCCGGTCGTCGTGGCTGGAATGCGCTCGCAGCGGTGTCGCTCGTCGGCACCGTGATCTGGACCCTCGGCTGGCTCGCCGATGTGGGCCCGGAGCGCGTCGGCGAAACCCCGATCGTCGCCGGCTTCTTGGTCCTGCTCGCCCTTGCCTTCTTCGTGGTGCCGACTCTCGGTCGTGGCCGCGGGCCGAGCCTTGGAACCGGCGCCACGCCGCTCGCGGCAGCGGCGCTGCTGACGACGCTGGTCGCCGCCGGCTTGACCACCGGAGTTGGCCGGCAAGGGCCTTTCGAGTGGGCGGCGTTGGCCCTGCTCTCGGCGGCGACTCTGGTGCTGGCGGCGCGTGAGGCACGCTTTTCCCCTCTGCCCTGGCTCGCCGCAGCGGTCACGGTGGCGGCCTTGTTGGCTCGGTTCGGACGGATCCCGGCTCTGCCAGCGGAACACCTCGGCACCGACGCGACTCCGCTCGCCGATCCGACCCTGGTGCCGGTGATCGCCGGCTTCTGGGCCCTCTTCACCGTCGGCGCCTACCTCGCCCACCGGCACTCGCCGCGGCCGGTGCCGCTGCTCGCGCTGGTCGCGTGTGCCAGCGTCGTCCTGCCGCTCCTCGCGCTCGCTGCCGCGGATCGCCTCGGCATCGGGCTCCCCGAGGGTGTCGTGATGCTCGGAGTCGGCGCCCTGCTGGTGGCGGCCGCGCTGCCGGTGGCGGGCGCCCGGCGGCGTGGCGTCGAGTGGGCCACAGCCGGCCTCGGCGCGCTCGCAGCGGGGGCGAGCGCGTGTGCCGCGCTCGCGGTGCCACTCGAGCTCGAGCGCGCGTGGATCACCGTCGCCTGGGCCTTCGAGGCCTGGGCCCTGGTATGGCTCGCAGGGCGACTGGATCTGCCATTGTTGCGCCGTCTCGGGCTGCTGGTGGGCGGCGGCGTAGCTTTGCGCCTGTTGGCGAACCCGGCGGTGCTCGACTACCCCACCGGAGACGATCCGGTGTGGTCGTGGCTGCTCTACGGCTACGGCGTGTCGACCGTCGCGGCCATCGCCGCGGCGCGGACGGCACGTGCGAGCGGCGCCCGGCGCACCGATGCCGCCTTCACCGCTCTCGCGCTCGCCCTCCTGGCGGCTTGGTGGTTGTTGTCGGTGCGCCAGTTCTTCCATCCCGGCAACCTCGACGCGCCGCGCCTGCTGTTCGTCGAATGGGGCGCGCTCGCGACGGGCTGGGCGGTCCTCGGAACGATCTGGAGCCATCGCAGCGGAACCTGGCTCGGGGGTGAATGGGCTCCGATCGCAGGGCGACTGCTCACCGGAGCAGCTTTGTCCATCGCGATCGTCGGGCCGCTGACGTTCGCCAACCCGAGCTTCAGCGGCCAACCGGTGACGCCGCTCGGCCTGTTGCTGGCGTATGCCGCCCCCGCCGCGCTGTTGCTCGGCCAGGCTCGGACCGAGAGCCGACGAGCCCGGCCGCGTTGGATGGCACTGTGGGGCGTCGGCGCTCTGCTGCTGGTATGGAGTGGCTCGACGCAGGCGGTGCGCTTCGGGTTCCGGGGGTCCGAGCTGACCGGACCGACCAGCAGCGCCGAAGGGTTTGCCGTCTCCGCGGTGTGGATCCTGATCGGTATCGCGCTGCTGGTCGTCGGCGTCAGAATTTCCTCCCGCCCGGCGCGCTACGCCGCCCTCGCGATGATGGGGCTGGCCGCCGGCAAGGTCTTCCTGTTCGACGTCGGCGAGCTCGAGGACCTCTGGCGGGTCGCCTCCTTCCTCGGCCTCGGAGCCAGCCTGCTGATCCTGGCCGGCGTCTACCGGCGCTTCATCCTGGGACGGGACGCTCCATGAGGGAGCTGGCTCTGCTCGCCGGCGTCGCCCTTGCTGTACCGCCCATCGCGGCGCAGGATCAACACGGCACCATCGAGGTCGAGCGGGCCGGAACCGTCGTCGCACCGATCCCTGAGGCATGGACCGCGGCCGGGCCACCGCGTCTGAGCGTCCTCGCACCGTCGGGTCGAACCATCCCCCACCACCTGATCGACCGCTCGGCGACCCGGCCACCGATCACCGTCGCCATCGATTCGGTGCGACGCGTCGAGGCGGGGTGGGAGGTCCTCGTCCGCGCGCCCGCCGGCCCCTCCGCCGACTCACCTGCGTGCACCACCGGGCTCGGGATCGACCTCGGCGCCACCCGAGTCGTGCTCGACCACGTCGTGGTCGAGGGCAAAACCGGGCCGGAGGGAACCTGGCGACGGCTCGCCCAAGATCGACTG
This sequence comes from uncultured Thermoanaerobaculia bacterium, assembly GCA_964599475.1. Taxonomy (GTDB): domain Bacteria; phylum Acidobacteriota; class Thermoanaerobaculia; order Multivoradales; family CAZRFU01; genus CAZRFU01. The sequence continues at coordinate 62,517 of CAZRFU010000010.1, read as the reverse complement.
TTCCGGCTGGGAGACGGGGCCCACACGCAACGCCTGAACCTGTGGTGGCCCCCGAGTGACGCCACCACTCTGCGCCTGACGGTCTCGAGCTCGACCAGCGACGACGCGCCGGACCTCACCGGGATCGAGGTCCATCCGTGCCGCACCTCGGCCGAAGGTCTCGAGCTCACCATCGACACCACCTGCCGGCAACAGGAGCAGATCTTCGAGTGTGAAGGGGAGCTGCCCGACCGGCCGATCCACCAGCTCGAGCTGCGCACCGGCGGCGCCATCGATCCGCAGGCTCCCTGGCGCCTGAGCGCCGGGCGCGCCGGGCAGTGGCTCGCCCGAGCCGAGGGCTCGGGTAGCGCCAGTCCCAATCGGCTGGTCGTCGGGGTCGACGATCTCCGCGGCCAGGCTGTGCGTTTCGAGGTGGTCGGGGCAGACTTCCGGGAACCGACGGTTATCGCGCGCGGCCCCGGCCTTGCCCTCGAGATCCCGGCAGAGGAGGTCGGGCGCTATCGGATCCTGCGCCTCCCGGGTACCGCCTCGCTCACCAGCCGGCCGATTCCGCCCACTGCGGCGTGGCATGCAGTGCAGCCGACGCCGTCCCCGGCCGACACGGTCGAGGTGCCGCTGGGGGCGCCGGTCGTCGACGACTTTTCGGCGCGGTGGCCGGTCCAAGGCGACCTCCCGCCCGGCAGCGCGGCTGCCATAGAGTTGCCGCCCGAGACCCTCGCCGTCACCCGCGCCGACCTCGGAGACCTGCGGCTGGTCTCCGCCGGTCGCCAGGTGCCCTACCGCCTCCGGGAGCCGGCTGGCGGATCGGAAGCCGCCGCCTCGACCGGCCTCCAGCCGCAAACCTCGGCGGCGCCCGGGTTGAGCACCGTAGTGATCGAGGTGACCACGCCGGGACTTCCTCTCAGCGCCATCGAGATCCGTGCTCCGGGCGTCTTCTCCCGAGTGATCCGGGTGCTCGAAATCATCCCCGAGCGGCCCGGCGTGCCGGCGGTGCGACGCCTGCTCGCGAGCGGCGAGCTACGCTGCGAGCGCAGCGATGCGCTCCCGTGCAACCTCGTGGTGCCGTTGCAGCAGCGTTCACCCACGACCCTCACGATCGAGCTCGACGATCACGACGCCGCACCCTTGACCGACATCGAGGTGCGCGTGCAGCGCCGACGCCACCGGCTCGAGCTCATCCATCCGGGCGGCCCTCTGGCGCTCGTGGCAGGCAACCCTGAGGTCGCAGCACCCCGCTACGACCCCTTGCCGCTGCAACACCTCGGCACACCCACGATCCTGCAGCTCGGCCCGCGCGAGCAGCGGCCCGAGTCGGGCGATCACCACCGGCTCTTCTTGATCGGGGCCCTCGGGGTTGCAGCGCTCGTCTTGGTCCTCGTGCTGCGGCGCCAGCTCGCTCCGTGACTCGGGGACCGGGGACCAGAGGCCTGGATCCGTCCGGGCAGCTCATCGCCAGGCCGGTGAGCCGCCCTCACCAGCTGCGGCGCAGGCGCAACACTGCGCGCCGATCGATCAGATCGCCACCGAAAGCCTCGTAGTAGGTCTCGCCGAAGAGGTTGCTGACGCTCACCTCGCCCACCCACGGGCCGACCGGAATCCGCGCCGAAAGATCGGTGACGACCGCACCGTCGACCGGCCCGAAGAACACCCCGGAGCGGTAGGTGAAGTCCTCATGCCAGCGCACGGTCACGCCGACGTCGGCCGCGCCGACTCGACGGTCGACCGTCAACGACGCCATGTGCTCCGCCCGATTGGGTGCAAGCGGAGCCTCGGGAGCCTCGTCCTCGACCTCGGCGTCGAACCACGAGTAGCCGAGCTCGAAGCGCCATGCACCACGATGCTGGATCAGTCCGAGCTCGGCGCCGGTCGTCTCGACCCGGCCGAAGCGTCCGAAGGAGAGGAAGGGGATGATCGGGCGCCCCTGCGAATCCTGGGCGACCACGAAGCCGGGGGGCAGCGCCGAGGCCAGGATCTGATCGAGCAACGCCTGTGCCTCGGTCGAGATCCCTTCCGGCCGGAATCGATCGATCGGTCGCAGCTGTCCAAGGCTGGTGCCGAACAATGGGAGCAGGTTGGTGGTGAAACCCCGCAGCTCGGAGCGGTAGAGGTTGAGCGTCGCCATGGTTCCGGAGCCAAAGCCGCCGATCCAGCCGACTTCGGTGGTCCGCGAAACTTCCTCCTCGAGCGCCTCGTTGCCCACCGCCAGCAGCGGCACCCGCTCGAGGCCGAGACCCTGACCAGCGAGCAGCGGCGCCAGGGCAGTTTCGATCCCCGACAGATCGAGAGGTGGCGCCACCGGCACGAACACGTACTTCTCCGACAATGACGGGCTCTGAAACGCTTCTCCCCAGCTGACCCTCACCGAGTGCGCCGGTGCCGCCTGCCACACCAGCGCCGCGCGCGGCGACCAGCGTGGATCGTGGAGATCGCTGTCGTCGTAACGCACCGAGGCCACCGCCCGCAGGGTCGCGGTCAGATCGACGCTGCCCTGGGCAAAGCCGGCGTGGTGATCCGAACCGACGACGTCCTCGAACAGCGTGTGGGCTCCAGCGTGACGCGAGTCGACCTCCTGGCGCATCCAGGAGAGGCCACCGACCACGAGCACCCGGTCCAACCAGAGGGGGAAGTTCGCCTGGAGCTCGGCCGAGCCCCGGTACGAATCGAGGCTGATGGCACTGCCGGCGGCCAGCGAAACCTCCTCGGGCGACCGGCGGCCACTGTAGGCCACCTGGCTGCTCCAGCGCGGCGTCGACCACTCGACCCGCGCCCACGGTCGTTCGACGTCGAGACGTTGGAGGCGACCGAGCCCCGTGACGATGACGACACCGTCCGCGGTGGCCGTACCGCCATCAACCGTCAGCACCTGCTCGGCGTCGAGATCGTGATCCCACCGCAGACCGAGCGAAGCCACCTCCACCCGATCCCGGACCGGCGCGATTGCTTCAGTCGGCAGCAGTCCCGGAGCGTACTCGACCCCGTCGACCCGCGACTCGGCGAAGTCCCGACTCTTTTCCCAACTGGCCGCCACTCTCCAGGCTCCGCGCGCCGCCTGTCGCGCCAGGCGGACATCGGCCCCGAGCAGATCGAGGCTGCCGAGCCCGATCCGGAAATGTCCGCCGAGGGCATCACCAACCCGGCGAGTCCTGAGATCGAGCACACCGTTGTAGGCCCCGGCTCCGTACAGCGCCGCTCCCGGGCCGTAGACCAGCTCGGCCGAGGTCAGCTCCTCGAGCGCGACCGGAAAGGCGCCCCATTCCTGAGCCCCGGGAAACACCGGCTGGCTCGGGTCGCGGCCGTCGATCAACACCAAGACTCGGCGATTCGTGCTGCCGCCGAAACCGCGGAGGTTGAGGTTGTAGTCGTAGAGACCACCCTGAGCGAGCTCGACGCCGGGGACGGCTGCGAGCACGCGCGGAGCCGCACCTTCGGTCGCGCGTCTGGCGATCTCGTCGTGAGACAAGGCCGCCACGCCCGCGGGTGCTTCGACCAGGCGCTCGGGATGCCGCGAAGCGGCTCGCACGGTGACGGAGTCGTCGATCGTCGAGGCCGGCTCGGCGGCCTGGGCGAAGGCAGCCGTCCAGCTCGGCGCAGCCAGGACACCGGCCGCGAGGACGGCGCGGAAGATGGTACGAAGAGACTGAGGGACCAAGGAACTCACGCGAGACTCCTCAAGTCGGCCAGGTCTGCGGGGATCAGGAAGGTCACCTCCCCACCCCGGCCGGCTTTGATCATCTCGTCGAAAACCAGACGGCCCAGCCGTTCGCCGAGATGGCCCGGCGTGTCGTCCGCCAGATGTTGGGTCAGCCGGAGCACCAGGCTCACCAGCCACCGCAGGAAGTGATGGCCAGGCAGGGGGCGCAGCCCGACTCGAGCCATCCCTTGGATTCCCAACAGCTCGGTCATCACCAGCCGCGGCAACATCCCCAGACCCAGGAGTTTGCCCCACCAGGGAATGAGCCCCTGGACCATCGCCAAGTTGGCTCGCGACAGCGTCACGCCATCGGGATTCTCGAGCGGTCCGGCCCACTGTCGCCGGCAGTAGGACCGATAGAACTCCGCCGCCTCATCGATCGTCGTCGGCACCCAGCTGCCGTCGAGGGGTTCCGCGGGCGGATGAATGCCCATCAGCCGCGCGAAGGTTCGCCACAGCTGCCAGAAGTCCTCTTCCTCCTGCGGTGTGAGACCGGCACCGAGCGTCCGCAGGCCGTCGATCACCAGCCAGGAGAAGCCCATGATCGTGCCCAGCATGTCCTCGTGGTTGACCGGAAGCCCGAAGCGTTCGACGTAACCCGGCCGGAAGCGCGGCACGATCCGGCGCACGCCGGCGTGCATCAGCCGCATCTTCTGCGCCGACACCGTGGCAGCGCCGCCGGCTCGGAACGCGTGCCCCTGTGAGATGTCGACCAGCAACTGGACCACACCGAGGAGCCGGGTGTAGGGATGGGTCCCGAGGTCACCGGAGATCGTCAGGATCCGCGTCAGACACGGCGCCGCGTAGCCGTTGGGCAGGCTCGACAGCAGCAGCACCGTGGCACAGGAGAAGCAGTGCCGCAGGAACACCGCACCCCCACGATCGAGCTGCGCGAGGTCGACGTCGGGCAACGAGACATTGGTCGCGGCACAGAATCGCAGGAAGGGCTCGGGAGCATCGGCGGGAATCTCACCCTCGTCGACCCGCAGAGTCTTGAAGATGCGATTGACGGCCTCGCGCCCATGCATCGCCTCGAGCTCGGCCACCGCCGTGTCGGCCAAAGGGTCCGTCTGGGCCCTCAGCCGGTCGAGAAACGCGTCATCCGACCATCGACTCACACCGGCTTCTCCACCTTCTTCACCTTCTCCACCCTTGCGCTCCGTTGGATCTGCTATCGTCCAAACTCTAGCACGGCTTGAACTTGCGAGGCCGCCCCATGCGGCCGGAGGAACATGCGAATGGACTTCGCCTCGTGCCCCGAGACCGGCCCACAGAGCCTGGTCAACTGCGCCGACTACACCCCTTTCCAGCTGCTGCTGTTCTGCTTCGGCTGTTGGCTGTGGGTGGTGGTCTACGCCGTCATCATTCGCGACTTCCGGCGCTACCAGTTCGTCGGCATGCCCGCGCTCGCCGGCGCCGCCAACATCGGCTGGGAGTTCGTCTGGACCTTCGTCTTCGAGACCGACATGGGCAAGATCGCCGACTGGGCCTACGTCGCCTGGTTCCTGATCGACATCTACATCTTCTGGGCGCTGATCAAGTGGGGCGACAAGCAGGGCTGGGCGCCGTCGATCAAGCGGCACTACAAGCCCATGGTGATCGCCGCGGCGGTGACCTTCGGCATCCTGTTCTGGCTCTACCGCATCTCCGGCCACCAGGACTACGGCATCGGCGCGCTGACCGCGTTCATGGACAACTTCATGATGTCGGTCCTGTTCCTCTTCATGCTCGCCCGCCTGACCGACGTGCGAGGCCTCGCGCCATCCGTCGCGTGGATGAAGATGATCGGCACCGGCACCAACACCGTGTTCATGATCCTGCGCTTCCCCGCCGACCACTTCCTCCACGCCCTCGGCATCGGTCTGTTCGTCTGCGACGTGATCTACCTGGTGTGGCTCAAGCAGAAGCGAGCTGCCCAGGCTGCGGGAATCCCGGGCATTCCGGCGATCGATTCGATGGAGCCGGTGCAGGCGCCGGCGTAGGTATTAGGGATCAGGTATCAGGGGTTTGAAGAGGTACCGGGTACCGGGTACCGGGTACTGAGCAAGAGGGCCAGGCGAGAGGGTGGGGCGAGGAACCGGGAAAGACCTCCAGGACCTCCGCGACGACTCGCACGTCATCGTCTCCGTTCAGCACGATCGGCTCGAAGTCGGGGTTGCTCGGCCTCAGCGTGACGCGATCGTGGCTCCATGAGTCGCCATTCTCGATCTTGGCGCTTTCGTACCGTTTGACGGTGTAGCGCCCGCCCGTCTCGGGGTCGGCCGCGTCGCGCAGCTGGACGAGCACGATCTTGCCCTGGCGCGTCCCTTCGACCGGGGTACGGAACAGGCAGAACGCCCTATCGGGAATGTCGGGCTCCATCGACTTCCCGACGACGCGGGCGACGAACATGCCGCGGCCAAGGCGCCGACCCGAGTTGACCGCGACCCACTC
>CAZRFU010000010.1:51790-56383 GCA_964599475.1 uncultured Thermoanaerobaculia bacterium | reverse complement strand
AGCAAAGCGCATCTCGTAGTTCAGGCCGAGGTTCTCGATCCGCTGCGGATCGCCGAACGCCCCGGCCGCAGCCTCGAGCGGCACCAGCGGAACACAGGTCCGGTAGCGCTCTTCGGGGTCGCCCGCCACAACGCGGAGCGCTGCCGGCACCTCACGCCCCTGAGCCGCGCTAACCTCAGCCGACGGCACGCGGAAGCGCCGATAGGCCTCCTCAGCCATCCACGAGGTCACTACCTTCTGAAAGGCGAGATCGTTCATGAAGCGAACGAAGATGTCCTCGTTCTGATCCATACGGTCGACGAACAGCCGCTCGAGCACGCCTTTGAACAGAAGCTCGAACTTGTCGCCGGGATTGACGGTTGCCGCGCGGCGCAAATCCTCGTCCCCCATCGCCGCCTCGACGATCTGATCGAAGAACAGCTGATCGGCCTGGTTGAAATCGGTCCCGAAGCGCTCGTTGACGATATCGATCAGCTGAGAGAGCGGTACGGGATGCTCGCGCACCTGGCCGCTTCCGACCTCGGCAGGCCCGTCGAGCTTGCGGGCCTCGCCATCCCGCAAGGAGATCGAGCCCTCGCTGATCTTCTGCAGGCGGTAGTACTCGAGCCGTACCTCGTCGTCGAACTGGTAGGCCGCGCCACCCGTGCGACGTGGCAGCTTGGCCGCGAGATGCCTCGCGAACACGTAGAGCCGCTCGAGGTCCGAATCCTGGTACGGGATCACCTGGCTGAGGAAACCGTAGAGATTCTGGAACGCCTGCAGCTTGCCGCGCCACAGCTCGGCCTCGTCCGGCTCCTCCTCGAACCGGGCCTTGAAGCGTGACACCGCGGGATCGAGCGCCGTGTTCATCGCCTGATGATCGAGGGCACTCTGCTTCTGCTTGGGCTTGAAGTACACCTCGCAGAATCGTGCGATTTCCGCGTCGAAATAGATGCCCTCCCCGTCGAGCTCGCCCTTGATCGCGTAGAGCCGCGCCGGGTCGACCTCCTCGCCGATCTCTGCGCCTTCGTAGTAGGTCTTGAACGCCTCGCGGATCTCGTCGCGGTCGTTGACGAAGTCGAGAACGAAGGTGTCCTCCTTGAGCGGGTGAATGCGGTTGAGCCGCGACAGCGTCTGCACCGCCTGAATGCCCGCGAGCCGCTTATCGACGTACATCGTGTGCAGCAGTGGCTGATCGAAGCCGGTTTGGTACTTCTCGGCCACCAGGAGCACCTGGTATTCCGCCGAGGCGAAGCGTTCGGGGAGCTCCTTCTCCCGCAGGCCTCCGTTCATCGCCTCTTCGGTGTACGAAACGTCGGCGAGCTTGTCGTCCGGCACGGTGCCCGAAAAGGCCACCAACGATCTGATGGCGTAGCCCTTGGATTTGATGTACTTGTCGAAACTCTGTTTGTAGCGAACCGCCTCGAGCCGTGAGCCGGTGACCACCATCGCCTTCGCGCGCCCGCCGATCTTGTGGCGGGTCACCGCGTGGAAGTGCTCGACCATGACCTCAGTCTTCTGGGCGATGTTGTGCGGGTGGAGCTTCAGGAAACGGGCCAGCGCACGCGCCGCCTTCTTGCGCTCGACGTTGGGATCGTCCTCACACGACTTGAGCAGCCGGAAGTAGGCGGCGTAGGTCGTGTAGCTCGCGAGCACGTCGAGAATGAAACCCTCCTCGATCGCCTGCCTCATGGTGTAGCGGTGTGCCGGCTGGCCGCCTTGCCCGAATACCGCCAGGGTCTTGTGCTTCGGCGTGGCGGTGAAGGCGAAGAAGCTCAGGTTCGCCTGGCGGCCGCGTTTGGCCATGCTGCGGAACAGCTCCTCGAGGTCGTCGCGCCCCTCCTCGACGGCTCGCTTCTTCGCTTCATCGCGCAGCGCCTCGCCCCCGAGCACCTCCTTTAAATCCGTCGCCGCTTCTCCACCCTGGGAGCTGTGCGCCTCGTCGACTACGACCGCACAGCGCCGAGCCTGGAGGGCCCCAGCGCCGGCTTCACCGCGCTCCTCGGCCATCTCGAGCAGACGCCGGGAAACGAAAGGGAACTTCTGCAAGGTGGTGATGATGATCGGCACTGCACTCTCGAGCGCCTCGGCCAGCTGCCGCGAGCTCTCGTCGATCTTCTGCACGACCCCGCGCTTGTGCTCGAACTGGTAGATCGTGTCCTGCAGCTGCTGGTCGAGCACGACCCGGTCGGTGACGACGATGACGCTGTCGAAGACCCGCTGGTTGCCTTCGTCGTGCAGCGACGCCAGGCGGTGTGTGAGCCAGGCGATGGTGTTGCTCTTGCCGCTGCCGGCCGAATGCTCGATCAGGTAGTTGTGCCCCGGGCCTTGCGCTCGGGCCGACTCGACGAGCAGTCGCACAGCGTCGAGCTGGTGGTACCGCGGGAAAATCAGCTGCTCGGTCTTCACCTTGCGGCCCTGGTCGTCGCGCTTCTCGTCGACCTGCAGGTGGACGAAACGCGCCAGCAGGTCGAGCAGGCTGCCGCGCTCGAGCACCTCCTCCCAGAGGTACGCGGTTCGATAGCTGCGGCCTCGGGGATCGGCAGGGTTGCCCGCTCCGCCCTCGTCGCCCTGGTTGAATGGCAGGAAGTGGGTGGCGCTGCCCGCGAGGCGCGTCGTCATCAGCACCGAGTCCGTGTCGACCGCGAAATGCACCAGCGTTCGTTTCTTGAACTCGAAGATCTTCTCGCGCGGATCGCGGTCCTGCTTGTACTGCCGCCGAGCATCCTCGACGGTCTGCCCGGTCATGGCGTTCTTGAGCTCGATCGTGGCGATCGGGATGCCGTTCACGCTCAGCGTGACGTCGAGCGACTTCTCCGAGCGCGTCGAGAAACGTAGCTGCCTGGTCAAGCCGAGGCGGTTCTTGGCGTAGCGCTCCTCGAGCTCGGGGTTCAGCTCGTGTGCCGCCTTGAAATAGGCGACGAACAGTGTGCGCCCGTAACACTTGAACCCGTGGCGCAGCGTCGCGAGCGAGCCGTTTGCGTCCATCCACTTGCACAGGTCGGTGAGGACCTGCTCGCCGGTCTTCGGCCCGTGCAGGGCTTCGAGCTTGGCCCACTCCCTCGGCTGCGTGTCCTGGATGAAGTCGAGCACCACGGCCGGGAAGATCGCACGCTCGCGGTCGAAGCCGGCGGGCGAAACCGCGACGTAGCCGTGCCCGAGCAGGTAGTGCTCGATCACCGTCTCGAACGCGGCCTCGGAATGCCGGCGTGGGCTCGTCATATGTTCTTCACGCGGTCGAAGTGGTCCCGAGGACGCGATCAGGACCAGTTGTTGGAATCCTTCCAGCGACTACCTCGGCCTCGATTTCACCGAGTCGACACGCTCTCCTGAAGTGATGGGTCATGGAGCTCCCGGCGCGCGAAGGTCGAGCTTGACCGCCAAGCTTCGCAGCATGGCGAACGGGTCCGTGGTGGGTACCTTGAACTGACCGCACACATCGGGCAGCAGCACTCGACCGCGGGCTTCGGGCCTCGACTGCTCGTTGGTCACGACGGTGGTGCCGTGAACCATGGAGTAGGCGACCAGCCATCCATCGGCCTCAGTGGCAAACTTCGCCTTCGCACGATCGAGATATTGGGTGCTGCGTTGGATCCAGAGCGCGATCTCGGCATACGCGTCGAGTACCGCCCGTGTCTGGGTGCCGTGAAAGAAGTCTGCCGGAACCGTCTCCTTCACCCACACCACGAGGTCTTCCTTCGGCTGCCCGGCGAGGAGCTCGGCCTTGATCCGATCGATGCTGCGGACCTGGTCCGCCTGATTGGCTCGAAGGAGCGACTCCCAGAAGCCTGGACAGATATCGAAGGCGTAGTAGGTGTTCTTGGCCGTGATGAAGACGTCGGCATCCAGCACGTAGATCACCGGGGCGCTCACGGCAGGTCGATCCCCAGGCGGCGGGCGTACTCCTGGAAGGCTCCTCCGTGGAGTCCGGTGAGGTCGTAAGCATCTTTGAAGGAAAGGCGCCCTTCGAGGGCAGCAGAGATCACACTGGTCGCGAACCGCGCACCGATACGAGTGTTCTGGTTGTTGTAGAAGTCGCCCCCGCCGGCCGCCGCCTTCTGCTGTCGTTCCTTCCTCGTATGGGCGTCGTAGAAGTCGAAGAATCCCTTCTTGTCGATCAGTCCGAGATCCATCGCACGGCGGCCGGCCACGATCTGGCTGACCTTGAAGCGCCGAGCCACCTGCTCGAGAGCGTCCGATGCATGCTTCACGCTGCGCCAAAGGCCGACGAGCTCTTCGGCCGGCACCAGCAGCTCCGCTGCAGCTCGGTCGCAAAACTGCTCGATCTTGGTGTGGCCCGGAAAGATGCCCTCGAAGCCGGAAACACCTTCGGCGTCCGGTCCGAGCCACACGTGAGCCAGCTCGTGCGCCAACGTGAACATCTGAGCGGACTTGGCGTCCGCGCCGTTGACGAACACCAGCGGTGCGTACGGATCGACCAAAGCGAAACCCCGGAACTCGTCGACGTCGAGCTTGCGATGGGTGTTGTTGCCTACCACACCGTTGATGACCGCCATCACACCGAGCTGCTCGATCCGCCGACGGAGCTCACTCACCGCCTCCTGCCAGGTCGACACGGCCGAGGCCCACCCTTCGGCCAGGCCGAGCATGCGT
>CAZRFU010000010.1:0-51780 GCA_964599475.1 uncultured Thermoanaerobaculia bacterium | reverse complement strand
GTCGGTGAGCCGGGCGCTCCCCACCACCTCGACCGGACCGGACTCGCTCTCCATTCGCTCAGCGCGAAGCCAGTCTTGGCGCCGTTGCATCGCGTAGATGGTGTCGAGCAGATCGGCGCTGGGCCGCTCCGGGCCACGAACGACGGTCCGCAGGTCGCGAATCGGCAAGCTCTCTTGCGGCGGTTCCGGAAGGAGTAGGAAGCCCAAGGGCGTGTGGGTCGCCTTCGAGAAGGTCTCGAGCTGTTTGAGCGTCGGTTGCCGCTCCATCCGCTCCCAGCTCGCCAGCGGGAACTTGCGCGCCAGAATCAGCTCGTCGACTCGGGAACGTTCGACGGCCCAGCGTAGCAGCTCCGGCTTCACGTCGACGCGAACCATTGGATCATCCTAACGCTTGCCACGGGCTGCGTCCTGGGCCTGGGCGAGGCGCTGGTCTATGAACCAAACGGCTACCTGCGCGAAAGGTTGGTGGTACCCGCTTCCGGGCATCCAGTGCGCTCGCTTTCGCTCTAGCGTCGCGTTGTCCGGTCCTCGATGATGGAGGCTGCGGTACTCACGCAGCCATTCGGCCAAAGCATCGACAACCCCCTTTCTGAGGTTCTTGAGCCGTTCAAGGTTGAGGTTGAGAACCTCGCTGAGCTGCCTGTTGAACTCCTCGTCGCAAGACGCGATCGTGCCGTCGGACTCGTAGCGAATGCGCTCCTGGATGCCATGAGCCGGCTCGGCGGGATTGAACTTGAGGTCTTGCTGCCCCTTCCGTGTGTCGCAGTGCTGGTGCGCTTTGGGCATCCCCTCCCCGCCAAGGCAGGCCCCCAAGAGGTTGGCGTAGTCGAGCTGTCGGAGGGGGTAGTTCTCCTGGCATTGCCAGTGCTCGATCTTCATCGTCGCCGAGAGCGGCATCGTCTCGGAGCGAGCCGTGATTCTGGACATGCAATAGCAGCAGAGGCCGCCCTGTTCTTGCACCAACGCCCCGCGAAGTGTCTCCTTCTCCTTGCTTCTATAGTTGCCGTAGTCGCAATGCGGCGTCTGGCGGTGCTTGGTGAGGCTACGCGGTTCCTGCCCCTTCTTGATCGCCTTCATTCCTCGCCTCTGAGGAAGCCCAACAGCACACGGGCTCGGACCGCCTCAGCGTCGTCCTCGCCGACTTTCCCTTCCAACTCGCCGACGAGTTCGTCAGCGTGGTCGAACCTCCGCTCCGTAGTGGCCCTCGAAATCTCTCTCAGAAGCGCCTGTACCTCGACCGAGCGCGGGGGCGCGTCCATGATCTCCTCAAGCACACGACTCGAGTCCACGCCAAACGAATGCGTCGGCGAAAACACCGGGCCGTGCCCCATGACGTGGATCCGGTCGGGCTCGACCTCGCCGATGACCTGTGGCGAGTGGGTCGTCGCGATGAACTGAAGTTTGGGGAAGGCGGCGGGGAGATTGCGAACGATCGTCCGCTGCCACTTCGGATGGAGGTGCAGATCGATCTCGTCGATGAGCACGACACCTGGGCCATTGGCGGTTGGATCGTCGAGGCTAGGGTTCGCCTGAGCCAGGCGGCGAGTTAGGTCGAGAACCAGAGCAAGTGATCCGCGCTCGCCGTCTGAGAGCTGGCGAACCGGCAACTCCGCGCCGCCCCGAGTGATGAGCAGGTGCGGCGGGTCGTCCTTGCTCTGCTTGAATGCCCGGAGATTGGAGTAGCCTGGCAAGAATTCCGTCGCAACCCGCTGAAACGCATCGAGCACATTCGCCAGCCGAGGAATCTCCCGGGCAAGCTCTGCCTGCGCCCACATCCACGCTGCGAACTCGCCCAGGCGCAGTTCCCGAGCCGAGAACGCCTCCGCGAATGCGGCTGCGTGGCCGCCTCTCGCGGCGGACTTGGTCGGCGCGCGGTCGGAAGGGACCGCGCGCCGGGTCGAGAACAGGACAGCGAGGGGACGAAGGTCCTTCCTGCCGTCGGCGGCGGGTGGCTTGTCCCCGACGAAAGCCGATTTCGCCGGTGTCGCTGCAGTCTCCTCTCGCGGTAGCCCCTCTTTGCCCGCTCGGGGCACAGCGGCATCCCGCGGTTCATGGATGACGTACGAGTACGGCTTGTCTCCAAGACGCACCTCCGTCTCGACGGTGAGGGCATCGGAGCCCGCGCGAATGTCTGAAGTGACAAAGCCGTGGATCGGGCCCTTCAGGCCGTTGATGTGGCGTGAGATCGCTGCGAGGCTCACCGCGAGCGACTCGAGCGCGGTCGTCTTGCCCACACCATTGACGCCGATGATCAGGTTGAAGCCCGGCTTGAACGCGAACTCCGCTGCCTCGACGGCGCGCACGTTGGCGAGCTTGAGGCGCGAGACGATCATGCTGCCGCCCCCACGTCGAGCTGGCCGGTCACCGCAGCGGCGATCAGGGCGGCGCGGCGCTCCTTGAGCAGCGCGATGGTGCGCTCAGTCGCCGCCCGCACCGCGTCGAGTTTCGCGGTCTCGCACGTCATGTGCTCGACGATTGCGCGCTGCTGATCGAGCGATGGAACAGGCACTTCGAGTCGCTGAAGTACTTCCGTTTCGATCTTCTTCGTGCCGTGAGCCGACGAATCGGCCAACGACAGCAGCAACGGCGCCTGCCCGACGAGCACGATACGCAAGAAGTCCGGCAGCAGCCGGTGACCGCAGACGAGAGCCTTAATGTCCTGACTGATCGTCACTGGTCCGGAGGTTACCGCGACCGGAAGCGTGTGCGCGAGGATCATTCCTCGAACAACGATCAAGACGGTGCCTGTCGACACGACCCGTGTCGCGCTGCCGTCCACGGCCTCCCCAGTGATGTGATCTTCGGAATCGTCGATCACTTCGACTTTCATGTCCTTCGGCGACACCCACGGGATCGTTCCGCCAACCCAGAAATCTGCCCTGCCCTTGTCGGGCGTTCCTCCGCTCAAGAACGACACCAGGTACCGCAGCGGAACAGTTGGCCAATGCGCCGGGATCTCGCCCAGCCACGGCACGCCGGAGTCGCGCAGCTTCACGTTCGGGTCGAGCCCGCGCGTGACGGCGGTGGCGATGATGGCCTTGCGCTTTTCGGCGAGCAGGTCGAGAACGCGCTGCTTGGCTGCGACAACCGCGTCCAAACCCTTCGCCTGTAGCCGCATCGTCGCGACGATTCGTCGCTGCAGTTCAAGCGGTGGACAGGGCACCTCAAAGCGCTGGAGAACTTCGGTTTCGAGCTTCCTCGTGCCGTGCGCGGAGGAGTCTGCTTGCGACAGGAGCCATTCAGCCTGGCCGACAAGCACGGCATGAAGGAACTCAGGAAGGATGCGCTGGCCACAGACGAGCGCCTTGATGTCCTGGTTGATCGTCACCGGGCCAGTCGTCACGGCGACAGGAAGAGTGCGCGCGAGGATCATCCCGCGAACAACGACGAGCACGCTCCCAACTGGCAGGAGCTGGGTCGCGCTACCGTCGAGGGCAGCCTCCGTGATGTGGTCCTCAGAGTCGCTGATTCGATCGATTTTCATGTCCTTGGGGGACACCCAAGGGATTGCCCCGCCAGACCAGAAGCCGGCGTTGCCCTTGTCAGGGGTTCCGCCGCTCAGGAAGCGCACCAAGTATCGGAGCGGCACCAGAGGCCAGTCCGCGCGGAGAAGGCCAAGCCACGGCACCGCGATCGGCGCTTCGCGAAGCGCCTTCATCTAGTTACCTGACCCAGGAGCCGAACAACCTCGCCCTCCGCGTCCTGCAGTTCAGCGTCGATCTCCGCGAGCGTTCGAGGTGGCGTGAAGACGTAGAAGCAGCGGTTGAAGTTGATCTCGTAGCCGACCTTGTCTTTGCTCCGATCCATCCACGCGTCGGGCACGTGCGGCTTCACCTCGCGCTCGAAGTACGCCGCCACGTCGTCCGTGAGCGGCACGTTCTCGAAGTCGCGCAGGTCGGCGTCGGCCTCGAAGCCCGCGCCACGACCACCCGCCGGCACGGGCTCGGCCTTGGCGTCGCGCTGCGTGAAGACCGAGCGGAAGAGCTTCTGCTCAGGCGCCTTCCACTTGCTCTCGCGCTTCTTCAGCAGCTTCTCGATCTCGCCCCACGTCGCCGGCCAGTTCAGGCGCGGGTCGCGGCCGAGTGTCTGGTCGATGGCCTGGACGTCGTCGAGCAGGTGCGGGCAGGCGTCGAGGAAACGCGCCTTGTCGTCGAGCGTCATCTGGTAGCGCAGGCGCAGCGGGCGCTCGATGGTGACGCGGGTGTAGCCGAAGTCGGCGTTGTCGAAGATCTTGGAGCGCGGGCCCTCCTCGAACGAGCCGTAGAGGCGCACGACCTCGTCGATTTGCGCGCCGGTCATGTGTCGCCGCTTGTCGCCGAGGCTGCGTTTGCTGTCCTCGCTGCCGCCCGCGGTCCAGATGTCGCGAGCATCGAGGAGTTGCACCTTGCCCTTGCGCCGACCCTCCTTGCGGTTGGTGACGACCCAGACGTAGGTGCCGATGCCGGTGTTGTAAAACATCGACTCCGGCAGCGCGACGATGGCTTCGAGCCAGTCGTTTTCGAGCAGCCACCTGCGGATCTCGCTTTCGCCTGAGCCCGCGCCGCCGGTGAACATGGGCGAGCCCGAGAACACGATCGCAAGGCGCGAGCCCTGCTGGTGCTCCTCGGGCTTGACGTCCTCGCGCTTGCTCCACATATGCTGCAGGAACAGCAGCGCGCCGTCGTTCACCCGCGGCAGGCCGGCGCCGAACCGAGCGTCGAAGCCGTGCTTCTGGTGCTCGCGCTGGACTTCCTTCTGCTGCTTCTTCCAATCGACGCCGAAGGGCGGATTGCTCAGGAAGTAGTCGAAGGTCTCGGACGGGAACCGGTCGTCGGTGAAGATGTCGCCGAAGCGGACGTTGTCGCCGCCGCCCCCTCCGAGCGACGCGTGGCTGACTTCCTTCATGAGCATGTCGGAGGCTGCGGTGGCGAAGGCGCGTTTGTTGTAGTCCTGCCCGTAGGCGTAGAGCTTCGCCTCGGTGTTGTGCTCGCGCAGATACCGTTGCGCCTCGGCCAACATGCCACCGGTGCCGCAGGCGGGGTCGAGCAGTTTGCGCACGGTGCCCGCCGTGGCGAGCAGCTCGTCGTCGTGGATGAAGAGCAGGTTGACCATCAGGCGAATCACTTCGCGGGGCGTGAAATGATCGCCGGCGGTTTCGTTCGCAAGCTCGTTGAAGCGGCGGATCAAGTTCTCGAAGATCAGCCCCATCTGCTCGTTCGGCACGTTCGCCGGGTGAAGATCGACGTCGGCGAACTTCGACACCACGAGATAGAGGATGTTCGCCTCGTGCATCTTCTCGATCTCGGCCTCGAGCTCGAAGTACTCGAAGATGCGCTGGACGTTCGCCGAGAAGCCCTTGATGTAGCTGACCAGATGTTTGTTGATGTTGTCCGGGTCGCCCTTGAGCTTGGCGAAGTCGAGCGGCGAGTGGTTGTGGAAACGCTGGCCGGCAATCTTGTTGAGCTTCGAATCGAGCGCGTCGCCGGTCAACTTCCCGCCCTCGAAGCGCTTGTGCTCGGCCACCACCTCGGCCTTGGTTGCGGCGAGCACGCAGTCGAAGCGCCTGAGCACCGTCATCGGCAGCATCACCCGTTCGTATTGGGGTGGGCGATACGGGCCGCGCAGCAGATCGGCGATCTGCCAGATGAGGTTCGCGAAGGTGTTGTGATCAGCCACGCTGTACCCTCCTACCTCCCCGCCAGGTACTGCGGCGGCCACCACTGGTCGTGGTAGCCGTAGCGGGTGGCGGCGTGGCGGGTGAGGGCGGGGTCGGCGAGGTGGGGACGGGCCATCACGGCGAGGTCGGCGCGACCGGAGGCGAGCACGGTGTTGGCGTGGTCGGCGCCCTGGATCGCACCCACCGCCAGCACCGGGATGCCGACCTCGTGGCGGATCCGCTCGGCAAACGGCACCTGGTACATGCGGCCGTACTTCGGCCGGGATTCCGGTACGTTGCCGGCACTCGAGACGTCGATCGCGTCGACCCCCACACCCTGCAGGGCACGGGCGATCTCGACCGCGTCATCGGCAGTGGTGCCGGAGCCGTCGGGCATCCAGTCGGAGGCCGAAATGCGCGCGAACAGGGGGCGGTCGAGCGGCCAGGCGGCGCGCACCGCTTCCACCACCTCGAGCGGGAAGCGCAGCCGATTGGCGAGTGAGCCGCCGTATTCGTCGGTCCGCCGGTTGCTCAGGTCGGAGAGGAAGCTCGACAGCAGGTAACCGTGGGCGAGGTGCAGCTCGATCAGGTCGAACCCCGCCTCCAGCGCCCGCAGCGTCGCGGCGACGAAGTCCTCCCGCACGCGATCCATGTCGCCGCGGTCCATGGCTCGTGGCGCCGGCCAATGCGAACGGTACGGGATCGCCGACGGACCGATGGTGGTCCACGCCCCTTCGGCCAGAGGTTCGTCGTCGGCACCGTCCCAGGGGTGGGAGACCGATCCCTTGCGACCGGCATGGGCAAGCTGGATGCCGATCTTGGCCGGTGAATGCCCGTGCACGAAGTCGACGATGCGCTTCCAGGCGTCGGCCTGGGTGTCGTTCCACAACCCCGCACACCCTGGGGTGATGCGCCCCTCGGGCGAAACGTTGGTCATCTCGGTGATCACCAGGCCGGCACCACCCGTAGCGAAGCCGCCGAGGTGGACGAGGTGCCAGTCGTTCGGCACACCGTCGACGGCCGAGTACTGGCACATCGGGCTGACGACGACCCGGTTGACCAGCTCGAGGGAACGCATCTTCCACGGCGTGAACATCGGTTCCGGGGCGCGGCCGTCGGAGGTCGATGGCGCCCCTTCGTGGCGGCGATACCACTCGGCGACCGAGGCGATCAGCTGCGGATCGCGTTCGGCGAGGTTGTCCCAGGTGATCTTCTTGGCCCGACTCATCAGGTTGAAGGTCAGCTGCAGCGGGTGTTGGCCCATGAACCGCGGGGTGCTCTCGAACCACTCGCGGCTGGTGTCGGCGGCGCGTTGGGTCTTGAGCACGTCGAGGCGCCGCGCCTGCTCGTAGGCCTCCAGTACATCGGCGATCGGCGCCTCGGGCAGCGACTCGAACGCGGCAACCAGGGCGATCGCGTCCTCCATGGCGAGTTTGGTTCCGGATCCGATCGAGAAGTGTGCCGTGTGGGCGGCGTCACCCAGCAGGACCACTCGGCCGTTGTGCCACCGTTCGGTTCTCACGGTCGGGAACGCGCGCCAGATCGAACGGTTGCCGAGCAGCCGATAGCGCTCGAGGAACCCTGAAAACAGACCCTCGCAAAAGGCGATGCTCTCGGCTTCGTCGGCCTGGTCGAGCCCTGCCGCCTTCCACACCTCCTCGCCACACTCGACGATCCAGGTCGACAACACCTCGTCGAAGGGATAGGCGTGGACCTGAAACAAGCCCCACTGCGATTCTTCGAAGACGAAAGTGAAGGCGTCGAGGGGGCGATCGGTGCCGAACCAGGCGAACCGGCACAGCCCGGTTTCGACGGACGGCTCGACGACGTCGGCGAGGGCTGCACGCACCGCGCTGTTGACACCGTCGCTCGCGACCACCAGGTCGACGTCGGCGGGCACGTCGGCGAGGCTCATCTCGCGTTCGTGCTCGAGCCGCACACCGAGCTCGAGACAACGCTGCTGCAAGAGCAACAACAAGCGGCGGCGCGAGATCGCGGCAAAGCCATGCCCGGTCGACACCGTCCGAGTGCCGCGGTAAAAGGTCTCGATGTCGGTCCAGCGTCGGAACGACGCCTCGATCGCCGCGTAGCTCTGCGCATCGGCCTCGGCGAGACCGCCAAGGGTCTCGTCTGAAAACACGACTCCCCAGCCGTAGGTGTCGTCCGGCCGGTTGCGCTCGAACACGGTGATCTCGGCCCGTGGGCGAGCCTTCTTCATCAAGATGGCGAAGTACAAACCGGCGGGACCACCGCCGAGGCACCAGATGCGCGACTCTCCGTAACGATTGGGCATGGTGCAAGTCTAGTCTGGTACCGGGTACCGGGTACCGGGTACCGGGTACCGGTAACCGGGGATCGGGTACCGGGGATCGGGGATCGGGTACTGGGTACTGGGTACTGGGTACTGGGTATTGGGTATTGACCGGACGAGTTGCGCCGAAGCGTTTCGGTAGGGGCCGCGGAAGCGCCCCAGGGTGCGCGTGGCAGCGCGCACCTCTTCGTGGCGGTTCCGGCGGCGCAGAGCGCCGGGCAATGCGAAGAGACCTGGGGCAGCTACCCCAATGCGAGCTGGATCCTCATCGCCTGGTCGAGATCCCTGAGCTCCCGATCGGAGAGCACACCGATCACCTCGCCGACACGAACCTTGGAGATCGTCCGGATCTGATTCGCCACCGCCCTCGAAGGCCGCGCGATCCCGCTGCTCGGCGAGTCGACTCGGGATTCGTACGGCCTCAGCGGACGGTCGGGCAGCTGGGTCACCGGAACCACTTGGATGACCGAATCAAAGCGACAGGCCACGTCGTTGGAGACCACCACCGCCGGCCGAGTCTTGCGGATTTCCAGCCCGACAGCCGGATTGAAGCGCACGGTCACCACCGAGCCCCGGCCGAGCACGATGCTCACTCGTCGACCTCGCTGTCGACAGCGCTCCACTCGTCGTGAAGCTCTCGCGACTCAGCAGCGTCCTCGCGATAGGCACGCGCCAAGATCTCCTCGAGCTCACGAGCCCGATAGATGGCCACGGCCTCGGCAACCACTGCGCTGGCGTTGGGCTTGGATCGGAGGTAGTCGGCCACGCTGCACGGAAGCGAAAGAGTAACTTTTGCCCGACTCATGATACGGCATCGTACGCCGTACAGAATGCCTTATCAAGAATGCGTCATCGTTGCTCAGAGGATGGGGCCCCGTACGTCGGAGCATCCCGAGGAAATCGCTCCGGCGGATCCCGGGACCCGGGGTGCACCTCGAAACCGTGCATGCGCAACCGCTAGCGAACGCGCGCCACCAGGAGCGGAAAGAACGCCAGCAGCAGGAGCCCCACGACCAAGAGGTTGCCCTTTCGGGGATCGAGATCTTCGAACGCCTTCTTCCACGGCCGTCGCAGGAGATAGCGGCCCAGCAGCAGGTCGAAGCTCGCCATGAACAGCGCCAGGAACAGACCGAGGACGAGGTGCTCGCCATACGTCTCGAGAGCCACATCAGGAACGAGCAGCCAACACACGCCGAAGGCCAGCAGCGAGCCACTGGCGATGCCGATCCGCTGCGCCCGTGCTTTACCGACCCGCGGCACCAACCACACCGCCCGAGCGATGCCGTGCAAGGTTTCGACGCCGGCGAGCGCCACCCCGATCGCCACCGCCCGCACCACCTCCTCCAAGCTCATGACGTCGGCGATGGTGCGCTCACCACATCCCCCGCAACTTGCCCTTGGCATCGACGATCTTGCGACCCGAGCCCTGGGGACCGTCGCCGTCGGGTCGGGGCCGCAGACGGGATTCGCGCTCGAACAGACCCACCAGGCTCGGCGGCAGGAAGCGCGTGGAGGGCGCCTGGATCGCCCGATCGCCGTAGCGCGCCTGTCCGCGAACGAAGAACCGCTGCGGTTGGCACAGCGCCAGGCGCTCCTTGGCCCGGGTCATGGCGACGTAGAGCAGCCGGCGCTCCTCTTCGATCTCCTCCTGGCTGCCGGCGGCCATATCGGACGGGATGCAGCCGTCGACCACGTTCAGCACGTACACCGCCCGCCACTCCTGACCTTTGGCCGAGTGGATGGTGGAGATGGTCACCCAGTCCTCGTCGAGGTGGGGTGGACCGGCTTCTTCCCCGAGCGCCGCCGGCGGGTCGAGGGTGAGCTCGGTCAGGAAGCGCTCGCGAGTCGGGAAACTCGCCGCCACGATCTCGAGCTGCTCGAGGTCACCACGGCGCAGCGCGGCGTTGTCGTGCACCCGCTCGAGTACCGGGTCGTACCAGCTGCGCACCGCACCAAGTTGGCCGATCCATTCGGGAGCCGCCCGCAACTGCTCGATCGTGCGCGAGAGCCCGGCCCACTCCTGCTCAGCCTCCGGGGGACACCGCCAGCCGCTGCCGTTGGTGCCGCCGATGCGTTCGAGGGCCCTGCGCGCTCCCACCGGCCCGACCCCAGGCAACAGCTGCAGGACCCGAAACGCCGCCGCCTCGTCGCGCGGATTCTCCGCCCACCGCAGCACAGCCATGACGTCCTTCACGTGAGCCGCTTCGAGGAACTTCAGCCCACCGTATTTGACGAAGGGGATGTCTCGCCGCGACAGCTCGATCTCGAGCGCGTCGCTGTGGTGGGCGGCCCGCACCAGCACCGCTTGGTCGCGTAACAGCATGCCGGCCTCGCGTTCGGCGAGGATCATCGCGGCGACCTCCTCGGCCTGACGCAACTCGTCGTCGATGGTCACGATGCGCGGCTTGGGGCCGATCCCGCGCGCCGCCCTCAGCGCCTTGCGAAACCGCCCCTTGCCCTCGTTGATCACGGCATTGGCGGCGTCCAGCAGAGGCTGGGAGGAGCGATAATTGGTGGCGAGCGAGATCACCTCGGCCGGTGGGATGAAGGCATCAGGGAACTCGGTGATGTTGCGCACCTCGGCGGCCCGAAATCCGTAGATCGACTGCGCGTCGTCGCCGACCACGGTCAGCCCCTCGCCGGCGGGTCGCATCGCAAGGAGGATCTGTGCCTGCAGGGCGTTGGTGTCCTGGTACTCGTCGACCAGCACGTGGTCGAAGCGCGCCGAGACCTCGGCGGCGAGCTCGGGCTCGGACACCAACATGGACCAGTACAGCAGCAGGTCGTCGTAGTCGAGCACGTGTTGCTGCTGTTTGGCGTCGACGAAGGCGCGGAACAGCCCCTTGAGCTCGACCTCCCACGCGGCACACCAAGGAAACGCCTTGGCGAGCACCTCCTCGAGCGAGGTCCCGGAGTTGACCACTCGCGAGTAGATCGCGACACACGTGCCCTTCTTGGGGAAGCGCTTGGAGACCTGGTCGAGCTCGAGGCGCGAGCGTTCGAGGTCGAGCAGATCTTCGGCGTCACCGCGATCGAGGACGGTGAACGACGGATCGAGGTCGAGGGACGCAGCATGCAGCCGCAGCAGGCGGTTGGCGACCGAGTGGAAGGTCCCCGCCCACGGCAGTCGCGCTGCCACCCCCTCTCCACGTACCCGGCCGACCAGCGTTTCGGCGCGCCGGGTCATCTCCGCCGCCGCGCGGCGCGTAAAGGTCAGCAGCAGGATCCTGGTGGGATCGGCTCCCGCCAGGATCAGCTGCGCCACCCGATGCGCGAGCGTGGTGGTCTTGCCGGTGCCGGCACCGGCGATCACCAGCAACGGCCGGGATCCGGTCGGGGCCGCGTCGTAGGTGACGGCGGCCCGCTGCTCGGGGTTGAGGTCCCCGAGCGGATCGAAGTCTAGGTCCATGCCTCCCTCGAGGCATCCTCCTCGGCGATTGCCGGCTCGGCAGCCACCTCGTCTGTCTCGGCCACGACCTCGGCGACGAGCGGCTCCTCGACCTCGAGGGCCGCTGCAGCCGCCATCACGCCGACAGCTGCGTTCGGGTCCGCCGGCTGTTCGGGAGCGTCCAGGTGGCGCGCCGGCGCCTCAGCCGCGTCGAGTCCGCCGCCATCCTCGAAGTCGCCGTCGAAATCCGCGGTGCCGGCCTCCACACCAGTGCCCTCGACCGCGGTGCCCTCGACCGGTGCGCCGTCCTGGCGCCGACGGCGATTGCGACCACCCCGCCGGCGGCGACGTCGACGTCCGCCTCCGGCTTCGGCCGCCTCCGCAGCCTCCCCACTCTCGGGTTTGGCAACCGCCGCAACGGCGGGCTTGGGCGCCTCCGGCTTGCGGCCGCCCTTCGGCGCTTCGGCCTTTGCCGGTGGGGGCGTCGGCGCCACCCGGGCAACGATCCCGAGCGGGCGCGGAGCCTCGGGGACCGGGCCCTGACTCTGCCCCGCTTCACGATGAAGGAACTCGACCTCGGTGTCCGCAGCGTGCAGCCGCCGGGCGCCGTAGATCTCGATCTCCACGCCGAGCTCTTCTTCGAGGCGGGCGAGCTCGCGCCGGAAGCGGTTCTGGAACACGTTGGCGAACTCGGGGTTCAACCCCAGGCGCACTTTGCGTACGTTGCCGCCGGCGAGCCGCTCCTCGATGCGTCGCATCAGACCGAGCCCCAGCGTCTCCGGGCTCGGAATCCGCCCATTGCCCAGGCAGGTCGGGCACTGCACATGGGTGCGCTGTTCGATCGCCTGGCTGATCTTCTGGCGGTTGATCTCGAGCAAGCCGTTGGGCGAAATCCGCCCGACCGAAAAGCGCGCCCGATCGGGCTTCATCGCATCCTTGACGGCCTTCTCGACCTTCATCCGATGGCGGCTCGCCTTCATGTCGATGAAGTCGACCACCACCAGGCCACCGAGGTCGCGCAAGCGCAACTGGCGTGCGATCTCGGCCGCCGCTTCGAGGTTGGTGGCGAGTGCAGTGTCCTCCTGCCGTGCCGCCCCGGTCGCCTTGCCCGAGTTGACGTCGATCGCGGTCAGCGCCTCGGTGCGGTCGATCGAGATCGAGCCACGACCGGGCAGCGGTACGACGCGGTCGTAGATGCGGTCAATCGCCCCATCGACGCGGTGGCGCGAGAACAGGGGGGCCCGCTCTTTCCACCAGATCAGGTCGACCTTGGTGCGGGGCATGAACGCCTTGAGGTACTGCTCGGCGAGTTGGTACGCCGCCTCGGAATCGACCACGATCTCACTGACCGCAGCATCGAGGTGATCGCGCAGCGAGCGCAGGATCGGATCCTGGTCGCTGTAGAGCAGTTTCGTTCCGCGACCCTCGCGAGCGCCGTTTTCGATACCCTTCCACAGCCGCAGCAGTGCCGCCAGATCACGCGACAGCGACACCTTGGTCTGATCGAGGGCGTTGGTGCGGACGATCACGCCGTAGCCGTCGGGCAGTTTGAGCGCCTTGACTTTGGAGCGCAGCGCTGCCCGCGACTCGTCGTCCTCGACTTTGCGCGAGATCCCCCGCGTCGACTCGAACGGCGTCAGCACCAGGTAGCGGCCGGCGAGAGAGAGATTGGTCGTAACCACGGCACCCTTGGCGGCTTCGGCCTCGCGGGTCACCTGCACCACCACCGGCTGGCCCTTCTGCAACACCTCCTCGATGCGGGGCTTGTTGGTGTTCTGGGGTTTGCCGTACCAGGCCTCGGGCACGACGTCCTGAATCGCGAGGAAGCCGTGGCGAGCCTCGCCGTAGTCGATGAAAGCCGCGTTGAGTGCCGGCTGGATGTTGGCAATGACGCCACGATAGATGTTGCCGCGGGTGAGGGTGCGATCAGCGACTTCGACATGAAAGTCGATCAGCTCCTCCCCCTCGACGATGGCGACACGGGTTTCTTCCCGCCTCACCGCATTGATCAGCATGGTTCTGCTCATGAATCGCTCCGAGTGGAACCAGTACGGTTCCGGTTACGCGACATCCTGGTGGAGCGTCTCGCAGAAGTCCGAAGAGCCGAAAGGATCGCGGGAGCCTCACTGCGCAGCAGGGCCTCCGGGATCTCGCCGCTTGCCGCCAGCGCCGACTCGTCCGCTGGTGGGGCCTGGGCCAGACCACGCAGGACGTGGATCGGCAAGACGGCTTCACTCGGCAGCCCGAGTCGTTCGGCGTACCCCTTGCGCCACGTGCGCAGCGCGGCCAGACGCGCGTCCGCCGACTCGTCCCTGGCACCGTCGCGGCGGCTGTCGACGGGTTCCCCGGCGTCACCGCCGCGAGCGATCGCCTCGAGGATCCGTGCGCCGAAACGCATCGTCATCGAGCTCGGCAGCTCACGCACCCGATCGAGCTCGTCGCGACGGCTGGGAGCCCGACGCGCGAGGTAGACCAGGACACTTTCCGACAGCACCTTGAAGGCGGGTCGATCGAGCTCTTGGGCGATCTCGTCACGCAGGCTCCACAACGCAGCGAGGGCCCCACGTTGAGCCGGCGTGAGCTGGTTGATATCGCGGAGCTTACGCCAGCCGTCGAGAGTCGGCCGGCGTTCGCGGGGCTCGATTCCTTCGAGCCCGACGAAGGCAGCCTGTGCCGTCGGTAGTTTTCCGCTCGCCTCGAGCTCGCGCAGTTGCAGCTCGCGCAGCGGCAACAACCACGCGGCATCGGCGCGGGCATAGTGTTCGGCTTCGGGGTCGAGTGGGCGGGTCGACCAGTCGTACTTCTGGAAACGTTTGTCCTGTTCGATGTCGAAGTGGGTTTCGAGGAGAGCAGCGAGCCCCCGGCGTTCCCAGCCGAGGATCCCCGCCGCCAGCATGGTGTCGAAGAGATTGGTGACGCCGATCCCGAAGTCGCGTTTGAGGGCCGCAACGTCGTTCTCCGCCGCGTGCATCACCGTGACGATCCGCCGATCGGCGAGCACCGCTGCGAGCGGCGCCGGATCGACGGCAAAGGGGTCGACCAGATAGTCGGACCCCGGAGTAGCGAGCTGAATCAGGCAGACCTTCTCGAAGTAGGCGTGGAACGAGTTGGACTCGGTGTCGACCGCGACGATCCCTGCCGCCGCGATCGCCTCGGCCAGGCGTACGATCGCCGTCGGATCCGCGATCCACTCGAGCGGGCGGGCCGCACCCGCCGACCCCATCATGTCAAGCCCAACACGCGCACAGGGTCACAAGCAATGGTGTGCGATCACCACGAGGCGATCCCGTCTCCAGTCGCGGGCTCGACGCCGGTGGCGATCACCTCGAGCAGGCGAGCCGCAAGGTTGGGATCGAGCTTGGCGAGGCGTTCGTGGTCGGCCTTGGCTTCGGCCTCACGCCCGGCCAGGCGGTGCAGCGTGCCCCGATAGTGGAGGGCTGCGGCCAACTTGGGATCCAGCTCGAGGGCCGTGTCGTAGTGTTTCAGGGCTTCTTCCCAGTACTTCTCACCGGTCTTGCGCAGGCAGTAGCCGAGATTGTTGTGGGCTTCGGCGAGCTCGGGCTCGAGCTCCAGTACCTGCCGGAACGCCGCTACCGCATCGTCCCACTTCTTGCCTTCCATCGCCTTGACGCCGCGAGCGAAAGCGTTCTCGGCCTCGGCGATCGAGGTCGCCGGTTTAGCCGGCTTCGAGCCCGCCGCCGATGCGGCCGCGGGAACCGCAGCCACCAGGGCGACGGCGAGGATCGAATGTTTCAGGGCCATCGGGCACCTCCAGTGGCCGAATCTATCGCGATGGTGCGGTGGCGGCAAGGATGGGTGGGGAGGGGATCGGGGATGGGTACGCGCGAGCTATCGAACCGCGGCCGGGGTGAAACGCTCGACGACGCGTTCGGTCGGTGGAAGGGTCCGGAGGTAGGTGTAGATCGCGCCGAGGTCGGCGTCGGTCATGCCGGCGTAGGCACGCCAGGGCATCACCGTCTGGAAGCCGCCCGGAGAAACGGGCTGAGGCGGCCCCGCCGCGGCTCGGAAGCGGGCGACGAAAGCCTCCTCGGTCCAGGAACCGAGACCGGTCAGATGGGGGGTGAGATTCGGTGAACGCACCACCGAGCCGTCCGCCAGGGGAAAGGCCGTGCCGCCGGCAAACGGCGCTCCAACCGCTTTCCCCTTGTACATCTCGGTGTGGCATTCCTCGCACACGGCGGCGCGGACCAGGTACTCACCGTAGGCCACGCGATCCGTGGGCGCAGGCCGATCGCTGAATGCCGCCGGTTTGGGGATCAGGTTGACGATGAAGTTCATCGGGAAGTCCGAGCTCGAAGCCGGTGGGGTGTATTCGATCGGCTCGAGTGTCCGCAGATAGGCGATCACCGCTTCGATGTCTTGGCGATCGAGCCGGCCGTAGGCAGGGTGGGGCATGATCGGGAACAACGCGCGGCCGTCCTTCGACACGCCCGCGGTGATGGCACGCAGCACCTCTCCATCGCTCCAGTCGCCGAGCCCAAACGGAGTGAGGTTGGTCGAGACGTAGGAACCAGGGAAACCCAACCGCTGATCGTGCGGCTCACCGCCGCGGGCGGCGGTGCCCGGAAGGGGCGGCGCGGCGAAGGTGGACCAGTCGCGTTCGGCATGGCACGCAGTGCAGACCATCACGTGGTTGGCGAGGTACTCCCCGCGGGCTACCCGTTCCGGGCTCCGATCGACCGAGATCTCGGGGGCCGGCCCGACGTCGGGCAGACCGAAACGCACCCACACCAACAAGCCGGCCAGACCAACAACCAGCGCCACAATCACAACGGCGACCACACGCAGCAGCTTTCGCATCGACGATCCCTCCGGAAAGCGCCAGTTTTACCAGCTCCGCTCCCGACGCGCCACGTTGAGGCGGCCGGCCCAACAGCCCGTGGAAACTCAGCCGCGTCCGCGCGCCAGGGAGATCTGCGGCTCCAGGCAAGGCGCGAGGAGGAGTCCATGCCTTATCCAGAGGCGACGACGAGCAACGCGGCATGGAGCCGCAAACCTCTGGCGCCCTTCGGTTGCGGCGGCGTGGGCCGGCCTGCATCGTTCCGGCTCGACGACGATGGCACCGCATCGCCGTACTCGCCGCGCCTGCGCATTCCGGCCCACGGCGCTCGCAACGCGGCCGGCGGGAGTCTTCCCACGGGCTGCTAAGGGCGAAGGACCGAAATGAAGGGACCACGCTCCCCCTCCGCATCACTCAACGCCGCAAGGAACAGCAGCAGCGCCTCTCGCTCGGCGGGCTCGAGCTGGAATGGGCGCAGGGCTGGGTCGCGATCGGGACCCGTCGCGTAGAAGTCGAGCACCTGTTCCAGATCACGAGCCCGCCCGTCGTGGAAGTAGGGAGCGGTCCGCGCGATGTTGCGCAGCGTTGGAACCTTGAAGCGATGGCGGTCGTCCGGGTCACCGGTGTGCTCTTCGAGCCCTCGATCCTCCCCGACCACCACCGTTCGTCGCCACAACGGTCGCACACCCGCCTCCCGAATCCCGGCCCCCGGCTCCCGGACCCCGGCTCCCGGTTCCCCCTGGTACCGCACCGGACCCGCAAACAAGACTCCACCGTGGCACGACGCACAGCCGAGCCGCTCCGAGAAGAACAGCGCCATTCCTTCCCGCTCCTGTCGGCCGAGCTCGATCTCACCCCGCATCCAGGCGTCGAAGCGCGACGAAAAAGGACCCAGCGTGCGTTCGAACGCAGCGATCGCGGTGACCACCCGGTCAAGGGTTGGGGTCGCGTCCCCGAAGGCGGCCTCGAACCGCGGCTGCCACCTCGGTGCCGACAGGCGCTCGAGGGCCACCGCTTCGCGACCCAACAGCCCCATCTCCCGTGGATCGAGAAGGGGCTCGAGCGCCTGGTCTTCGAGCTCGCGCGGGCGTGGATCGGCCCAACCCAGGGTTGCGGCCCAGGCGACGTAGGTGAGGCTCGGGGCCGAACGCCGATGTTCCGCACCACCGATGCCGAGTGCGCGCGAGTGGCCGTCGGTGAACGCGAGCTCGGGCCGGTGACAGTCCGCACACGCGATCGAACCGTCGGCGGAAAGCTCGCGAGCGGCAAACAACGCCTCCCCGAGCTCGACCAGCGCGCGGTTCTCGACCCACCCAACCGGCGGCGGGATCGGCCAAACCTCCGGTCCCGGCCGCTCCCCGAACCAGCCACTCGCGCTGACCGCCAGCCCCACCGCAGCCACTACAGGCCACATGCCCGGATGCTAGCAGTTACCCATGCACCCCTCCGTGGTGCACCCTGGGGATCAAAGAAAGGAGGGACCAGGGACCGGGTACCGGGTCCCGGTCCCATCTTCTGAGCAGTTCCTCATGCACCCCTCCGTGGTGCACCCCGGAGGATGAAAATCAAGCCCGCCGTCCGGTCTCCGTTCCGGATCCCGGGTCCCGGGTCCCTGGTCCCGGGTCCCCATCTCTGAGCAGACTCTCCACGGCTGCTAACCTCCGTCCTCCATGAGGCCCGTGCCATGACCCGCCTGACACTGCTCCTCGTCGCAACCGCCCCGGCGCTGTTGTCCGCTTGCCGCCCGGAGCCGGCCCCCGAGCGGCTCAACCTCCTGCTGATCACCCTCGACACCACCCGCCGCGACGCGATCGCTCCCTACAACCCAAACGCCAATACTCCCAATCTCGCCGCCCTTGCCGAACGCGCGGTGGTCTTCGACGACGCCTACTCGGCCGCCAACGTCACCAATCCCTCCCACACCTCGATCCTCACCGGCCTTCCGGCGATCGAGCACGGCCTGTTCGACAACTACGGCCGGTTGGATCCGTCCCTCGACACCCTGCCGAAAGTTCTGCAGCGCAGCGGCTACTCGACCGCCTTCATTCCGGCGATTCCGCACCTGTGGTGGGCCTTCGAAGGTCGCGGCTTCGACTCGACCGCCATCACCACCGACCGCCGTCCCGCCCGAGACGTCGTCGACCTGGCGCTCGAGTGGCTCGACCAGCGTCCGCCCGGGCGGCCGTTCTTCGTGTGGACACACTTCTTCGACGCCCACACGCCGTATCTGCCGGATCCCGACGTTACCCGTACCCTCGAGGTCCCCGACTCGCTCCCAGACCTCCCCCGGCTTGCCGATCACCCGTACTACACCGGCGGAAACAAACGCCTCGGGCTCTGGCTCGGAGATTGGACCAACCCGGAGTACCCCCGCGGGCTCTACGCGCAAGCCCTGACCGGCATCGACCATCACCTCGGCCGCCTCTTCGACCGCCTGGAGGATTCCGGGCTCCTCGATTCGACCATCATCGTGGTCACCGCCGACCACGGGGAGTCACACACCGAGCACGGGATCCTCTTCGCACACGACGGACTGTTCCAACCGACGATCCGAGTGCCCCTGCTCGTCGCCGGACCTGGGCTGCCGGCCGGCCACCGCCCGACGGCGGTCACTCACCTCGACCTCGCTCCCAGCTTGGCGCCCCTGCTCGGCGTGTCGTTCGGACATGCCCTTCCTGGACGTGACCTCGGGTTGCACGCCGCACGTCCCGATGAGCCGCGCACCCTGGTGATCGAAAGCGCTCGCAACCTCCAGGTTGCCGCGATCGAGGGACGATTCAAACTGATCGCGCCGGTCGACGCCACGCGAGCGGTGCGGCCGGTGGCCGAGCTCTTCGACCTCGTGGAGGATCCCGACGAAACCAATCCGCTCGAGCCGAGCCACGGCGCCCACCGCGCGCTCGCGACGTCGACCCGGCCTTGGCGCGAGCTCGGCTGGGTCCGCAGCGAGTCCGCCCTGGATGAGGCCAGCCGCAAGCAGCTGGAGGCACTGGGTTATGTCCGCTGACAAGGCGTTCCGCGGCAGGCATCTCGGCGTGCTCGCGATCCTCCTCGCCGGCGGCTCGGCCTGCGCCGCACCCGAACCTGACGGGGTGCTGCGGGTCTTCGGCGAGCCGACTCAGACCTTCGAGCAGAGCCTCGAGCAGGCCGCCGTGGCGGCGGAGTGGGTGTTCCCCATCGACGGGCCGATCGACCCTTGGTCGGTTCACGACCTGGAGGAGCTCAAGGGCCGAAACGGTCGATGGTGGCGAGTCACCGCCAGCGCCGACCCGCAGTTCCTGCTGCCCGTGTCACTCGAGGCCGAGGCAATTTCCGGAGTCGAGGTTTCTCTGGCTGCCCCGGCGCGCGGTGATGCCAAGCTCTTCTGGACCACCAGCAACGAGGGTTTCTCCGAAGCTGCGCAGCTGACCGCTCCCCAGGCCGGCAGAGGCAACCGCACGGTGCGTCTCGAGTTCCCGGTCGAACGCCACGAGGGGTGGCGGGGCCACATCACGGCGCTTCGCTTCGACCCTGCGGGCGGCGAAGGTAGCCGGGTCCAGCTCGAGCTGATCCGTGTCCGGCGTCGCACGAGCCTCGAGGAGAGCGCCGCTGCTTCGCAAGCGCCGACCTGGATCGACCTCGGCGGGGAACGAAGGGCCGGCGTGCTGATCGACGGGCAACGCACCTGGCGTGTCGCGACGCCGACCGGCGCCGAGAGCCTTCTGACTTTCGCCTTCGGTGCGTTGTCGATCCCCCCAGGGCTGGCCACCGTGGTAGAGCTCGACATCGTCGTCCGGCCGGCCCCCGACGCACGGCCCCTGGCTCGCTGGACCGGCATGACCATCGCCCAGGCAGGATGGCACACCGTGACGCTCGAGCTCGGCGCCTTGCGGTCGTCCCAGCTCCACATCGAGGCTTTCGGCCACTCCGACGACCCCGAGCGCGTCCTTCCCGCCCTTGGAACCCTCGAGCTCTACGGCGTCGACGGCAGTGTCGACAGGTCGATGTCGCAGCGCGCACGGACCAGGTGAACCTGCTCGATCGAGCCGCCGGTCTGCCACCTGCGCTCCTGCACCGAGTGCAACCACGAGTACGGCACGGTCGGCGCCCGCACGGAATAGAGGAAGGCATCCGGAGGAGCGGTGACGGCAAACGGCCACAGGTCATACACTGCCGCCAGGGATCGGGGGATCCATCCATCCTCCGCCGCGATGACGTCGCTGCCGTGGTAATAGTCGTCCAGCGCGATCAGGTCGAACAGCGGCGTGCCCCGGCACAGCGGGCGACCGGATCCAAGCGGCCGAAACTGCCGGGGAAGGTTCTCGAGTGAGCTGTTGCGCGGAATCGCCACCCAATCGCCGGCGGCGATCGAGCCCTTCACCGAATCGAGCGTCTCGAAACCGAGCTCCTCACAGGCAAACTGGAACCCCCAGTGACCCACACACCACACCTGCTGCGGTGGCGAGCGCTGCGCCACTCGCACCGGCGCGACGGCCGAGGCCTTGGCGTGCACGAAGTCGGCCGCTGCAACCAGGACACCGGTGCCCCCATGGAGAATCAGCGTGAGCGCCCACAGAGGGCGCCGGAACACAGCCGGAACCACGAGGTCGAAGCCTCGCACGACGAGCAGCACCGCCGGAACCAGGGCCAGCCAGTGATACCGCGGCGCCTGGTGATGCGCCAGCACGAACAGGCCCCCCATCGTCGCGGTCAGCCAACCCCACAAGAACACCAGGTCCCGCGACAGCGGGGTGCCGACGGGCTTGGCCGACGCGGCCAGCACCAGGATCGCGAGCGTCGCGACCCCGAAGGTGAGCAGCTCGGTGCGCGAGTGAAACACCGGGTGTTTCCACCAGGGCGTCGCTGTCGGCGTCAGCAGCAGCAGGATGGCACCGCAGGCGATCCATCCCGCCCAGCCGATCAGCCGACGCCAGGCAAAGAGTGCCACCGGCGGGACCACGATCGACGCCCCCAACACCTGACCAAGGGCGATGAACGACTGCCACCAGTAGTGCGCGGTGCGTTCGAACGGCCGGTAGGCCGAAGCCATGCTGAAGTGGGGCTGGCCCTCGGGATACACCAGAACGTTGTGCCAACTCCACAGCGCCAGGAGCACCGGCGCGGGCGCCAGCGCGGCGAGCGGACGCCAGGTCCCCCGCAACACGGCGTACCCGGCCATGACCGGCAGGACGACCAACATCTGGTACTTGGTCAGGACGGCAACACCTGCAACGATTCCCGCTGCCCAGGTCGCGCGCCGATCCTCGGTGTCGACGCCTCGAATCCACAGGCGAAGCGCAACCAGAGCCCAGGCCAGAGAAGGCAGGTCGACCATCAGATTCGCCGACGGCAGCACCGTGGGCGAGAGCAAAACCAGCGCCGTCGCGACCCGGGGCCGCCGACAAAACCGGCCAGCGATTCCGATCAGCGCCCAAGCGGCGAGCGCGACGAACGCCAGCGGCAGAAGGTGCCAGGCTTCCTGCGACTCGCCGACGATCGCCATCCACCCCGCGAGCAGGTAATAGAAGCCCGGCGGATTGATGTTGTCGAGGTAGGCCGGCCCCGGCTCCTGCTTCCAGTTGATGATGTTGCCGAACGGAGTCCAAGGGTCGACGAAGACGTGTCGGGCGGCGTAGACGTAGTGCGTATCGTCGATGTGGACCGGCTTGGCAAGTGAAACCCACGCGTGAAACAGCACGATTACCGCGATGCACAGCCACTGCTGCGTGGGCGTCGGCCGACTCCGTCGCGCCCAGCTCTCGTCCGAGGTCTCCACGCCAGCCCCCGGCCAGGCCCACCGCGCCACCCAAGACCCCACCTTCAGTTGATCTCGTGCACGAATCCCAAGGTAAAGGGAGCGACGACCGCTTCGAAGCTGCCGCCCTCGTCGTCGAGCATCAGGTACGAACCCTCCATCACACCGAAGCTGGTGCCGAGTGGACAACCGGAGGAGTAGGTGAACGCCTCCCCCGGCTCGAGCCTGGGCTGCTCGCCGACGACTCCCGGCCCCTCGACGGTTTCGACCTTGCCGTCGGCGTCGGTGATCACCCATCGGCGAGCCAGCAGGGTCAACGGGACCTCACTCTCATTGTGGATCGTGATGGTGTAGACGAAGAACCACGTTCCTTCGCGCGGATCGGAACGCTCTTCGTCGTACCGCGGCTGCGCGGTCACGCGCAGGCCCCGGGTGACCGCTTCCGAGCCGAGCCCGGAGGCCACAGCCGGTGCAGCCTCAACCCTCGAGGTAGGTGTAACCGGCAAGACCGAGCTCGTAGATGGTCAGAAGTTGGCGCGCCTGCTCACGGCTCATGCGTTTGCCGCGCAGGGCCTTTTCAGTCGCCCGCCGGACCCGCGCGACCAGATCGTCACGTTGGTAGCCGACATAGCGCAACACCTCGGTGACACTGTCGCCCGAAACGACGTGCTCGATGCGGTACCCATCCTCGGGATCGTGGGCCACGTGCACGGTGTTGGTGTCCCCGAACAGGTTGTGGAGATCGCCGAGGATCTCCTGGTAGGCGCCCACCAGGAAAAACGCCAGCCGGTAGGGCTCGTCCTTGCCCGGGGTGTGCAGCTCGAGAACCTGGCGCACGTCGCGCAGATCGATGAAGTGGTCGATCTTGCCGTCGGAGTCGCAGGTGATGTCGGCGATCACGCCGCGCCGCGTCGGCTCCTCGTCGAGGCGATGGATCGGCACGATCGGGAAGAGCTGATCGATTGCCCAGGAGTCCGGCAACGACTGGAACACCGAGAAGTTGGCAAAGTAGGTGTCGGCCATCGCCTGTTCGATCCCCTGGAGCTCTTCGGGGACCCGGCTCATGGTGCGGACGATGGTGCGGATCTCGCGGCAGATGTGCCAGAAGAGGTCCTCGGCGAGCACCCGATGCGCAAGCGACAGATGGCCCAGGCTGAACAAAGCGAGGCATTCGTCGCGGTACTGCTGGGCGTCATGGTAGGCCTCGCGGACGCTCTTGGCGGTGAGCTCGCGCGAAACTCCCATCAGGTTCTCGAGCGGCGGCGGCGCCCCCTCGGGGGTCTGCTCCGGCAGCTCGCCGACCTTGAACTCGGAGAAACCGAGGACATCGACCACCAAAACGGCGTGGTGAGCGACGGTCGCTCGACCGGCTTCGGTGACGATCGCAGGGTGGGGAACGCCGGCACGGTCGCACACGTCCTGGATGCCGTAGACGATGTCGTTGGCGTACTCCTGCAGCGAGTAGTTCATCGACGAGGTGAAGCTGGTCTGCGAACCGTCGTAATCGACGCCGAGGCCACCGCCGACATCGAGGTACCCCAGCGGCGCCCCCATCTGCGCGAGGTTGACGTACAACCAGCACGCCTCGCGCAGGGCCTCTTTGACGTGGCGGATCGAGGAAACCTGCGACCCGAGATGGAAGTGCAACAGCACCAGCGAGTCGAGCATCTCGAGCTCGCGCATGCGTTCGACCGCTTCCATCAACTCGCGTGCCGACAGGCCGAACTTCGAGCGATCACCGCCGGAATCTTCCCAGTGTCCCGATCCGCGCGATGACAAACGCGTCCGCAGGCCGATGCTCGGAACGACCCCGGTGCGGCGCGCACACTGCGCGATCAGCTCGAGCTCGCCGAGCTTCTCGATCACCAGGACCACTCGCGGCCCGAGGCGCGAGGCGAGCAGCGCGGTCTCGACGTACTCCTCGTCCTTGTAGCCGTTGCACACCACGATCGCCTGGTCGTCGTGCAACATCGCCATCACCGCCAGCAACTCGGGCTTGGAGCCTGCTTCGAGGCCGTGGTGATACTCGGCGCCGAACTCGACCAGGTCACGCACCAACATCGAGTCCTGGTTGACCTTGATCGGGTAGACCGGCCGGTAGACGCCACCGTAGCCGTACTCCGAGATCGCGTTCTGGAACGCTTTGTTGATCTGGCCGATGCGGGTGCGCAGGATCTCCGGGAAGCGGATCAGCAGCGGCAGCCCGATGCCACGCTCGCTGACCTCGTCGACCAACTCCTTGAGGTCGACACTGCGCCCCGGCGGACCGACTTCGAGGTGACCCTCCTCCGAAATCCCCACCCAGCCCTTGCCCCAATGGCTGATGCCGTAGAGATCGGCAGAATCGGCAATTTTCCAGCGTCGGCGAACCATCCCGTGCTGCTCCTCGCACCCTGCGGTGCCCGAAAGGGCCGCGAGGCCCTGCAGGTAGGCCCAGAGGGCCTCAAGCTACGTCGTACAGGCCATCGACACCGACCTCCGGGCGACGACGCGCGGACTTTAACAGGTACCCATCCAACTCTCCCTGGTACGCCACGGGAGAGCGAAAGCGGAGCCGTGATGCACCACTTTCTGAGCAGTGATTCCGATCCGATCAGCGCGGAACGAAGGCTGAGGCCAGGCTCTCCGCCGCAAAACCGTGGCCAACCACTCCCTTGGTGGCGTAGCGATAGAGGGCCGCGGTGTAGACCCCCTGCAAAGCCGATCCCACGAGGATCACGGTCAGGATCATCAAGGCGACGACGCCCACCACGACGCCGACGACCCAGCCGGGCGCCGACGCGGCGGTCAGCACCACCGCCGGCACTCCCACGATCGCGAGCCCGACAATGACCAGCCCCTGGATGATGGAAATCCCGCCCGTGCCCACGATCTGCTCACCCCAGGTCTTGCGCAGCAGAGAGCCGCTCTCTTTGACCGCCTCGATCGGACCGAGCCCCCGCGCCGCCAGCACCGGCACCACCAGGAAGGTCGCGAGGTTCCAGGCCAACCCCACCAGGGACACGACGATCTTGCCGAGCCGATTGCTCTTGTTCTGGGCGATCTTCAGCAACAGACCGACGGTCGCCGACAGCGCCGCCCAGCCGAGGATCGACCCGAAGCGTGAGGTCGCCACGCGTAGCCCGCTGGCGACCGTCGGATCACCTCCCTCGAGGCGTTCGAGCGCGGCTCCGACCAGAGCGGTGTTGAAGAAGATCGTGACCAGCGCCATCACGAAGTAGAACGCCCAGGTCACGAGCCCCGCGGTCACTTTCCCGCCGGTGCTCCCGAGACTCGCAAACAGCTCGCTGCCGACCAGTGGAATCGCAAAGCTCGCCATGACCACGATCGACGCCAATCCCGACAACAGCGGAAAGACCAGCAGCTCGCGATCGGCAGACAGGACGGCGGCACTGGCCTTGGCCAGCTCCCAGCCACGACGGATTCGTTCGAACATCGCTCGGACCTCCTTGATTCCACTACGCGCTGAGCCAGCATGTATTCTCGCCCAGCCGAACGACGACCGCACACGACACCCCAGGGTGCCCTTCGCCGGAAGGTATCGAACGATTCGCATTCTCATCTTGTCCGACAGCCTCTTCCCCGATTTCATCGGCGGTATCGAGGCGCGCAATCTCGAGCTCGGCCGGGCGCTCGCTGCCCGCGGTCACCAGGTGACCCTGGCCGGCTACGGGAAGGGCTTGCCCTCTCCGGCCCTCGAGGTCGAGTCGTTGGGAGCACTTCCAGGGCTCTATCGACCCAATGGGCGCAGGCGGACCCGACGAGCCCTGGAGTTCGGGATGCAGGTGGCGAGCCTCGACATCGGCCGCTTCGACGTCATCGAGACGCCACAGATGCCCTACACGCACCTCTTCCCCTTGGCCCTCCGCGCGCGTCGTGCGGGGGTGCCGCTGGTGGTCACGTGGTACGAGGTTTGGGGGCGGTACTGGGGCCACTACGTCGGAACGCTGCAGGCGCCGATCTACCGCGGAATCGAGGTCTGCGCCGCCCAACTCGGCACCGCCGTGACCGCCTCGAGCGAGCTCACGCGCGAACGCCTCGCACAATTGCGTCGAGGGTCCGCGCCCGAGCGAATCCCCTGCGGCATCGACCTGGACCGCATGCGCAACGCCGCCGGCCGTGCCGAGGTGCGGCGTGCCGGCCTGGTGTTCGCCGGACGGTTGATCGCGCACAAGCGTCTCGACCTGCTGATCGCGGCGATGGCAATCCTCGCGGCCCGGATGGTCGAACCTCCCCGCCTCGTGATCTTCGGCGAAGGACCGGCCAAGGAGGAACTGCAGGCTCAAGCGACCGCTCTCGGCGTCGACCGGCACATCGACTTCCGCGGGCATCTTCCCTCGAGCGACGAGCTCTGGACCGCGATCGCCGGCCACAGCGTGGCTGTGCAGCCGTCTGCTCGTGAGGGCTTCGGCCTCTTCCCGCTCGAGGCGATGGCGCTCGGCCTGCCGGTGGTGTGCTGCCGTTCCCCGGAAACCGCTCTCGACGAGCTCGTGCGCCACGAGCAGGAGGGCCTGTGGACGGAGCCCGACCCCCACCACCTGGCGGCCATCCTCGAGAGGATCCATGAGGACCAGGCACTGCGGGAACGGCTGGCCGCAGCCGCGCGAGTCCGAGCAGCGGCGTACTCGTGGAGCGAGGTGGCAGCCGGCTTCGAATCGCTCTTTCTGCGCCTGCGCCCCTGACCCGGTCGCCGCAGCACGCAGAGTCGAGCTATGCCGGCTTCTGGGCGATGGCCAGAAGCGAATCTCCGCCGATCGGGGTTTCGACCACTCGACCGAGGGCGCGGAGGAAACGCAACTGCGGATTGCCCTCCCCCACGATGCAGAAGTTCGACATCGTCAGGTGCTCGCGGACTGCAAACCCAGCGCCGGCAAGCGCATCTTCGAGCGAGCGGCGCGAGAACATCTCGACGTGGGTCGGGTCGCGATACCAACTCCACTTGCGCCCCAGCAGCGGGCGCGCAAAGCTCCCGGCGTTCAGTGTGATCACGACCAGGGAGCCTCCCGGCCGCAACACCCGCGCAGCGCTGTCGAGCGCCCCGCCGACATCGTGAAGGTGCTCGATGACATCGAGCATCGTCACGGCATCGAACGCGCTATCCCGCAAGGGCCAAACTCCGTCGGCGGAGGCCGTCGCCACACGGGTGGCGCCCAGCCGCCGCGCACGCTGCCCGGCTTGAGGCGACAGATCGATGCCGGTCGCGGTGTAGCCGGCGGCCTCCAGGGCCTTCACGAAGAAGCCGTAGCCGCACCCGACATCCAACACTCGGCCGACGGGGCAACATCGGCGCAGCCGGCGGATGAGGTACGCCAGATACTTCTGCTTGCCCGGATGGAGCTCGAAGTACTCGCGATCGAAGTACCCGGCGGCCGGCGATTGATCCATCGTTCGATCATACTCAGGGACCCGGGACCAGGGACCAGGGACCAGGGATCGGGGATCCGGGAGCGGGGATCGGGCCGGGTACCGGGTGCCGGGTGCCGGGTACCGGGTACCGGGTCGACAATCCGCCACCACGGCTCAGGATGCGTCCCGGGCCCTGTGGCGAGTCCCCGGGTACCGGGTCCCCGGTACCTTCAGGCCTGCTAAGCTGTCCGCCATGGATCCGATTACCGTTGGAGTCATCGGCGGCAGCGGTCTGTACGCTTTGGACGGCCTCGAGTCGGTGCGCGAGGTCGCCATCGACACACCCTTCGGGCCACCTTCGGACGTCTTCGTCTGCGGCGAGATCGAAGGCGTCAGGGTCGCGTTCCTGCCACGTCACGGGCGCGGTCATCGGCTGTTGCCGGGTGAGGTCAACGTCCGCGCGAACATCTGGGCCTTCAAGAAGCTCGGCGTTCGATATCTGATTGCCGTCAACGCCTGCGGCAGTCTCGCCGAGCGCATCGCCCCGCGCCACGTCGTGGTGCCCGATCAGCTCGTCGACCGCACCCGCAACCGTCAGCATACGTTCTTCGGCGAGGGCTTGGTCGCGCACGTCGGTGTCGCCCAGCCCTTCGACCATACTCTCTCCGAACGCATCGCCACCGCCGTCGAAGCCGCCGGTGGCGTGGTGCACCGCGGAGCCCGGTTCGTGATCGTCGAGGGGCCACGATTTTCGACTCGCGCGGAGAGCGAGGTCTTCCGCTCGTGGGGCTGCGAGATCATCGGCATGACCACGATTCCCGAAGCGTTTCTCGCCCGCGAGGCCGAGATCGCCTACGCGACGATGGCCCACGTCACCGACTACGACGTGTGGCACGACAGCGAAGAGGCGGTGACGGTCCAGGCTCTGATCGCCAACCTCAACGCCAACGTCGAGCTGGCTCGGAGCGCCCTGCGGGAAGTAATCGTGTCGTTGGCCGACCAGCCTACGAGCCCAGCGCACGATGCCCTGGCGGACGCGATCTTCACCGAACGCAAGCGCACGGTGGTGCCCACCACCACATGGCGACGGCTCGAGCTGTTGGTCGATCGCTACTTCGAACCGTGACCCCAGCTGCGGCTCGGCCCCTGTCGTGTTGAGCTCGGTCGGAGTTGTGCTGGCGACTGTCGCTGTTCTGAGCCTCATTGCTGGTGTTGGGCTCAGGCAAGCGGCACTCGATCTCGGAACCCGGAGCGATCCCCTGGGCTTCGTCGTCAGGGCCCTGGTGTGGTCGACCGCCTGGCCCACTGGCGTGGGCCTCATACTCGGCTTCGTCGGCTGGCTGCACATCTCAGTCGCCAGCCTGGTGTTGGTGGCCATCATCGCCCTTCAACAGGGGCCCCTGGCGCGGCAACGGGTCGACCTTCGGGAGCACATGGCTGCGGTCGCTGCTGCGATTCGCCCGCTTTCGACGAAACACCCAGTCGTCGGCGGGCTCGCTCTGACCGCCTTGGCCTCGGAAGTGGTGACCGGCCTGAGTCGCCCCCCCTTGTCCTGGGACGCGCTTGCGTATCACCTCCTACTTCCGGCAACCTGGCTGCAACGCCTTCAGATCTCCGTTCCGTTCGGGCGGTACCCCACCAGCTTCTATGGGCTCTTCCCCGGCAACGGAGAAGTCTGGTTGTGGTGGTGGATGTCCCCCTCCCACTCGGAGCTCTTCGTCAACCTAGCATCAGTCCCACACTGGTTGCTGCTCGTCGCCGCCACCGGCCTACTGGCCCGCCACCTCGGCGCCCAGTCGCATTGGCCGCTGGCCGCCGCCGTGGTCGGGACACTGCCGTTCGTCGTCAAGGCGGCAGCGACGCCGTACATCGATCTCTACGTCGCCGCCACGTTGACTGCCGGCCTCGCCTTGTGGCTCGACAGCGGCCGACGCTCCTGGCCCTCCACTGCGGCCGCCCTCGGGCTTGCAGCCGGCGCCAAGGTTTTCGCCCTGGTCTTCGCCCTCAGCCACGCCCTCGTGATTGGCTTCGAATGGATCTATCGCCGCTGGCCGATCTCGAGAGCCGTCGCCTTCGCCCTCCTTCTTGCAGGACTCGGAGCGCCGTTTTACCTTCGCAACATCGGCCTTGGCGTCGGTCCCGTGGCCCAGGAGTGCGTCGTCCTGACCGAGGGAAGCTCGGTGCCGCTGCTGCTGGCAGGCCACCAGACGGTCATCGGAAGCCTCGGGGCGAGGATCGCCGACGGCAGCCTGCTGGGAACCTTCCTCGGGAACCGGAGGCCTGCCTCGTTCGAGCTGGGCATCGGGCCGGCGGCCATCCTCGTCGTCCTGGCCTTCGCCTGCTTGCTTCGCCGTGCAACGAGACCGGGATGGCGCTTGGTGGCCGGCCTGGTGCTGGTGCAGCTGGCAATCTGGTTCACCGTACCCTTTGC
Source organism: uncultured Thermoanaerobaculia bacterium (assembly GCA_964599475.1). Lineage (GTDB taxonomy): Bacteria > Acidobacteriota > Thermoanaerobaculia > Multivoradales > CAZRFU01 > CAZRFU01. The sequence goes on along the minus strand of CAZRFU010000010.1, from coordinate 22,134 downwards.
CCTCGGCGACCACATCTTCGGCCACGTCCGGTACCTCACCGCTGCAATCGCGTGGATCGTGGCCGCCGGGGCCGCACGGCTCGAACGGTTCCGGGGGCTCGAGCTCCTGGCGGGCGCGCTGATGGCTCAGTCGCTCCTGATGCAGGGCAACCACTGGAGCGCCGGACTCCGGCTCGCGATGGGTATTCTCCTGCTGGCCGTCGGTGCCTGGGTGCTCGTGCCCCACCCCCAGAAGCGGAAGCTGAAAGCCCCGGTGGTGGTCGTGGGACTCCTCGCGGCTATCCTGGCGGCTCCCGTCTGGGTGGAGCTCCGCCTCGGTGACCGGGAGCGGGCGTTCCGAGAAGACTGGATGTTCCACGATCAGCCGGCCCGATTCGCTGCCGGAGCCTGGGGCTACCTCGACCGTGAAGCCGGGGGGCGCCGAGTCGCGGCCGTCACCGAACCGCCGAACCGCTTCATCGTGCCGGCGATGGGACCCCGCTACGAACGCGACGTCACCTACGTCAACGTCCAAGCCCCCGACATCCGCTTCGCCCCGGCCTACCCCAACTGTGTGCCACCACGCACGGCGCCGGATCGATCAGCGTGGCTGCAGAATCTCGTCGCCTCCGAAATCCACTACCTCCTGGTCACGGTCGATCCCGGCCGCCAGCCGCCGATCGAGGCCACCTGGGCGGCCGAAAGCCCCGAGCTCTTCGTGCTGCGCCACCGTGACCCGACCAGCGCCGTGTGGGAGCTGGCGGGCCCACTCGCGGAGGCCGTGGCAGCGCAAGCCGAGGCAGAGCGCTGAAGGGCGTCGGCTGCTCGAAGGTACCGGGTACCAGATACCCGGCCACGGACTCGTCGAAAGCCAGGGCTGAGGAGAAGGGAGGGAGAATCCCCACCTCCTCGGTTCGGACCCCGATCACCCGGCGAAGTACTCGTCGACCGCCGCCCGACCGGCCTCGTCGACGAACCCAGCACCGACGCCGAGGGCCAACGCCGCTCGACGGCCGACCACCGCGTGCAGGCTCACGCCCTGCTCGGCCAGCAGTTCCTGCCCGCCCTGCTCGCGATCGAACAACACCAGGCAGTGTTCGAGCACGGCGCCCACCTCACGCAGGGCCTCGACGAAGCCGAGCTTCGAGCCGCCGTCGGTGATCAGATCTTCGACCAGCAGCACCCGGTCGCCATGGTGGAGGTCACCTTCGATGCGGGCATTGAGGCCGTAGCCCTTGGGCTTCTTGCGCACGTACACCATCGGCAGACCGAGCTCGCGCGCGAGGAAGGCGGCAAACGGAATCCCCGCGGTTTCACCGCCGGCGACGGCATCGACCACCACCCCGCGGCGCGACAGCATCAACGCCGCCGCCGCAACGAAGACTCGCACCAGACCCGGGCTCGAGATCGCCTGACGGCAGTTGACGTAGATCGGCGAGGTGGCGCCCGAGGCAAGCGTAAACGGCGGATCGACCGACACGCGAATCGCGCCGATCTCCCACAACAGGTGCGCGGCCGCGCCTCCGAGCTTCTCGATCACCGAATCCACCGGGGTGACCCCATCTCGGGAGGTATCGGGTTTCGGGTATCGGATTCCGGGTTCCTGGTCTTCCATGGTCAGCCCTCGAACTGCCCGAGGATGTCGAGCACCAGGTCGATGTCGGCGACCGTGTGATCGGCGCTGATCTGGAAGCGGATCTCGTCATCGCCGCGCGGCACGACGGGATAGGCCAGGCCGGTGGCGAGCACGCCGTGGTGGTAGAGGTGCTGCACCAGCGCGCGGGTCCGCTGGGTGTCGCGCACCACCAGCGGCACCACCGGGTGTGATCCCGGGATGGTCTCGAAGCCAAGCCGCACCAGGCCGGCCTCGAAGCGTTCGGTCATCGCCCGCAGGTGCGCCAGGAGCTCGGCGCCGGCGGGTGAATCGAGCAGCTCGACGGCCGCCAGAGCTGCCGCCGCCTCACCTGCGGTGATCGGATTCGAGTAGATGTAGGTTGCGGCGGTTTCGCGCAGGAAGTCGATCGTCACCCGCGGCCCGACGACATAGCCACCGTTGACGCCGAACGCTTTGCCGAGGGTCCCGACCAGCAAGTCGACCTGACAGTCGCAGTGCTCCTCGGTCCCGCGACCGGTGGCACCAAAAGCGCCGACTCCATGCGAATCGTCGGCAACCACGACGACATTTTCGGGGAACTTGGCATCGTGGCGAGCCGCGATTTCCATGACCCGATCGAGCTCGGCCCAGTCGCCGCGCATCGAAAAGATCCCGTCGGTGACGACGACGACACGCCGACAGGTGCCAGCCAGCTCCTCGAGCGCCGCATCCAAGGCGCCATAGTCGAGGTGTTTGTACACCCGCTTGTCCTTCGGGCGCGACAGCCGGATCGCGTTGATGATGCAGTTGTGGTTGAGCTCGTCGCTGACCACCGCCGACTCCGCGGTCAGTAGCGGCCCCAGGACACCGAGCTGGGTGGCGTAGGCGGAACTGAAGATCATGGCGGCCTCACGACCGTGAAAGGCTGCCAGCTTGGCCTCGAGCGCGACGTGCTCGGCGTAGGTGCCGCTGATGAACCGCACCGCCCCAGGGCCGGCGCCGAGCCGTGCCACCGCCTCTTCCTCGGCGGCCATGACCTCGGGGCGACGCGACATGCCGAGGTAGCCGTTCGAGTTCATCCGCAGGAACGCCTTGTCGCCTTCGCCTTCCAGCAACACTCGCGGCCCATGGGCGCCATCCGCATCGACGATCGCGGTGACGACCTGTTCATGGCGTTTGGCGACACCAGCGTCGTCGAGGCGTTCGAGCTCGCTTGCGAGCACTCGGTTCAGTCTCGAGATCGGCATCAGCTCATCCTTCCGGCTTTGGCTTCACGCAGCCGCGTCAGCATGTCGGTGGTCATGTCGGCGAGGTTCCACTTGGGCGACCAGCCCCACTCTTCGCGCGCGGCACGGTCGTCGAGCGACTCGGGCCACGACTCGGCGATTGCCTGCCGCATCGGATCGACTTCGTAGTCGATCTCGAAGCCGGGAAGGTGGACCCGGATCGCCGCCGCGATGTCTTCCGGGGCGACACTCATCGCCGCGACGTTGAAGGCGTTGCGGTGGACCAGTTGATCTGCCGGCGCATCCATCACGCCGATCGCCGCCGCCAGCGCATCGGGCATGTACATCATGTCGAGCCGGGTGCCCTGGGCGAGATAGCAGGTGTATCGCCCGCGCTCGAGCGCTTCATGGTAGATCGCGACGGCGTAGTCGGTGGTCCCGCCGCCGGGCGGAGTCAGCGAGGAAATCAGGCCCGGGAATCGCACGCCGCGCGCGTCGACGCCGAAGCGGCGATGGTAGTGGTCACACAACAGCTCGCCTGCAACCTTGGTGATGCCGTACATGGTCGAGGGCCTCTGCACGGTATCCTGCGGCGTCCAGACCCGAGGCGTCGACGGCCCGAACGCGGCGATCGAGCTGGGGAAGAAGACTCGGCAGCCGCGCTCGCGCGCAACCTCGAGCACCGCGAACAGACCGTCCATGTTGAGCTTCCAACCCCGCTGCGGATCGCGCTCGGCGGTGGCCGAGAGCAGGGCGGCGAGGTGGTAGATCGTGTCGACCTGGTGGTCCGCGACGGCGCGATCCAGCGCTGGCGCATCGGTGACGTCGACGCTGACGAACCTGGGATCGTCCGGCGACGTCCGCACGTCACTGGCAACCACCATCTGCTCGCCATGGCGCCGTCTGAGCTCGACGCACAGCTCGGAACCGATCTGGCCGAGCGCACCTGTCACGAGGATCCGCTTCATTACCGTCGCTACCCAAGGAAGTTGGGCCGGAGATGGCCGCCGAGGAGTCTAGCAGGCTGATGAAAAACGCCTTATGCCGCGAAGCGAGCGCCGCGCTGCGTCATGCAAGGAGCCGCGACGCAGGCGATGCGGTGCCATCGTCGAGGAGCGGCGACGCGGCAGGACGCAGTGCGCCGCCGCATCCCGCAGGGAGCCAACGAGTTGCGTAACCAAGCGAAGGCCATCGCGCCTCGAGCCCGAGCCTGCTCGGGCGGGCGAGATGCTGCAGTGCGGCGTACGGAGCTCGTTGGATCGCGGCCGAGGAAGTATTTCAGCAGCCTGCCGGCAGCCCGTGGGAAAACTCCCGCCGGCCGCGTTGCGCAGTCCGTGGAGTCAGGGCCACGTCGTCTGCCCCCGAACGGCATCGAACCAACCGAGCTCGAACCACCGAGCTTCGATGCCGAGGTCCAGGGCTCGTCGGGCCTGAACCTTGGCCGAGGTGTGCTCACCGATCACCGCGTAGACCAGAGCAGCCGAGAAGGCAACTCCAGGATTCTCCGGGGCGAGCCGCAGCGCCTCGGTGATGGCGGCCACCGCCTCGACCGGCTGATCGAGGTGAGCGTAGGCCTGTGCCTTGACCATCTCCGCGGCGTAACCCTCTCCTGCGGCTCCGGCGTCCACCTGCGTGAGCACGACTCGGTACCCCTCGAGCGCCGCCGCCACGTGCCCCGACAGCTGCTGGCAGTCCGCAAGATTCAGACGGACGAGCGGATTGTCGGGCGCTTCGGCCATCGCCTCGTCCAGCCGGGCACAGGCTCGCTCGTAGTCGCCCGCGAGCATCAACGCCACGCCGAGGTTGGAGAGCTCGGCAAGTCCCGGCGAGCGCTCCACGAGCTGCTCATAGAGCCTCACCGCGCGGTCGAGGTCCCCACTCGACATCTCGATCTGCGCCAGCATCGACAGCGAATCGTAGTGATCGGGCACCAACGCCAGCACACCTTCGAGGTGCGCCCGGGCAGAGTCCGCCCTGCCGGACCGATACTCGAGGTTCGCCAGGCCGAAGAGCACGTCCCACGACGGAAGCTGTTGCACTGCCCGACTCGCCAGCTCGATCGCCTCCTCCGTCCGCCCGCGTCTCTCCGACAGCGCCGCCCGGCGCATCAGCAGTCGCGGATCTCCGGCAGCGAGACTCTCGAGCTTCGTCAAGACTCCCGCAGCCTCGTCGAGTCGGTCGACGGCAAGGAGGATGTCGAACACCGCCTCCGCAGTCCGGCGATCGGTCGGCCGCAGCCGTTCGGCATCCCGGGCGAGGCGAACGGCCGCGTCGCGGTCCTCCTCGCGGCGCTCCTCCACCCACAATATCCGCGCCAGGCGTGCCGCGAGGAGGTTCGCCTCGAGGAGATCCGGCGCTTCCCGCCGCAGCTCCTCGACCCGGCCCAGGAGCTCGCGTCGGGATACCCCTCCTGCTCGGCTCTCGTCGAGCCTGGCGAACTCGTAGTAGCGCCGATATGCGTCCGCCGTTGCCGGCGAAGCTGCCGTGGCCAGCTTGCCGGAGGGATAGGCTTCCTCGAGGTGGGTGGCAAGGGCGCCGGCAATCTCGCGCCAGTCGTTGGCCGGAACAGGGAAGGTCCTGGTCCACACCACATTCGCGTTCGTATCGAGCCGCCGAAGTTGCAGCTGGCAGGCCTTGCCGAGACAGTCGACTCGAGACGACAGCACCTCATCCGCCGCCAGAGCACGCGCCAGGGCGGCGAGGGTTGGAGACGCCGCTGCCACCGGGTCGACCAGCTCCGCAGCGGGTGAGCGCAGCTCCGGTCGCATCGAAACCTGCTCGAACAGCGACGCACGGACGGCGCTCTGGAGGAACTTCGCCTCGTCACCGTCGATCCCTACGACAACCGCCGGGGGCACGACGACTTGCCGAATCGGCGGCGCCTGCGGCCCACGCCAGCGCCAGGCGTACGCTCCGAATCCCGCGGCCGTCACCAGCACCAGCATGATCGCCGCCGTCCGCTTGCGCGGGAGGCGAGCCTGCCCGGACGATCGGGGCGCGATGCCGGGAGGCGAGCGGGCCGGCGCGGGTCGCACCGGCATCGCCTCGGTCTGTGGCAGATCCAACGTCACCCGTGGTCTCGAGGGCAACCTTTCTGCGGTCTCGGCAAGGGGCGTTTGGATCTTTCCCACCAAGTCCGCGACCGCCGCCGCCGACTCGGGGCGGTCGGCCGGCTCTTTCTGCAGCAGCCGTTCGACCAAGTCCGACAGTGCCTCGGGGATACCCTCGGCCGCTTGCGACAGCGGCACCGGCCGCTCGAACAGCACCTTCTTGATCGTCGACCCGTGGGAGGGGCCAAGGAATGGGTTGCGCCCCGCCAAAGCCTCGTACAGCAGCACGCCGAGGGCGTAGAGATCGGTTCGGGCATCGGCCGGCTCGCCATTGAGCTGCTCGGGGGCCATCGCCCGCATGGTGCCGACCGACACGCCCTCGGCGGTCAGCGCCGAAAGCTCGGCGTCGAGGTGCTTGGCCAGGCCGAAGTCGAGGATCTTGGCGTGGCCCTCCTGGCTGACCAGGACGTTCTCCGCCTTGAGGTCACGGTGAATGATGCCTCGCTGGTGCGCCGCCGCCAGGCCCAGCGCGATCTCGCGCGCCAGCTCGAGCAGGTGACCGAGGCCCAGCTTCCGGTCGAGCAACGCATGGGCCAGCGTGTGCCCCTCGACCAGCTCCATCACCAGCCAGTCTTCGCCGTCGTGCTCGACCAGGTCGTAGATCTGCACGATCGCCGGATGGTTGAGCTTGGCGATCGCCTTGGCCTCGCGCCGCAGCCGCTCACGTGCCTTGGTGAACCCCTGACCGACAGTGTGGACCCGTTTGAGCGCGACCCACCGCTCGAGCCGCTCATCGTAGGCTCGGTAGACGCTCCCCATGCCACCGGACCCCAGCAAGGGACCGAGGCGATAGGGACCGATGTGTTGTGGTTCCTCTGCCATCTCGAGCTCGACCAAGGGCCAAGCCCGAGATGATAGCTGGGGATTGGGGACCGGGGATGGGGGATCGACCGAACACCGAGCCCAGGACGGGACCCTCCTTGGTATCCTGGTGGCGGCTCCACGAGAGCACAACTATCCCGAGGAGACTCACGATGAACCGATTGCTGACCGTTCTCCCGCTGCTTGCCCTGGTTTCGAGCGCAGCGACCGCCGACATCGTCGTGCGCCAGAAAGTCGACGGCACCGGCCTCGCCGCGATGGCCCAAGGCACCACCACCGTGTCGATCAAGGGCCTCAAGATGCGTTCGGAGTCCGATGGCGTCGACCAGGTCACCATCATCGACGCCGAAGCCCGCCGGATGTGGGTCATCGACACGAAGAAGAAGCGTGCCGAGGCCATCGACATGAGCCCGATCGCGCGCGAGCACCTGGCGATGTCGCCCCAGGCGGTGTCGGCCAAGCTCGAGAAGGGCTCCGGCAGCCGCGAGATCGCCGGGTACACCGCCGAGCAGTACCAACTCGAGGTCAAGGTCGTCGCCACCGCACCGGACGGCAGCCCCCTGACCACCGTCGTCACCGGGCCGGTGTGGATTGCTGCCGAAGCGCCGGGACGCGAGGACTACGCCGGCTTCTACCAAGCGCTGGCCGAATCCGGGCTGTTCCTGATGCACCCCGACGCGGTCAAGGCCCAACCCGGCCAGGCCAAGAGCTGGACCGAGATGTACCGCAAGTTTGCCGAGACCGGTGTGCCGCTCGCGTCCGAGCTCAGCATGCGCTTTGAAGGCAGCGGCATGATGGCGGCGATCTTCGCCAAGATGGGCAACATGACCACCAGCAACACCACCATTTCGATCGACACCAACGAGTTGCCCGACTCGCTGTTCGCGGTGCCGGCAGGCTTCAAGGTCAAGTGACTCGCGGCCGTATACTCCCGTCGTGACTCCGCGCGCTCTCGACCTCCTGCGCCGGCTGGTGGCCTTCGACACCACCAGCTCGAAGCCCAATCGCCCCCTCATCGAAGCCGTCGCGGCGTGGATCGAGGGTGATGGTGCCACCACCCGGATCTTCGACGCCGGCGAGGACAAGGCGAGCCTGCTGGCCTGGAAGGGCCCGGCGCCGGATGGCAGTGGTAGAGGGCTGACCCTCTGCGGCCACACCGATGTCGTGCCGGCGCTCGAGCCTTCCTGGCGCACCGACCCCTTCACTTTGTCCGAGCTCGACGGCCGGCTGTACGGGCGTGGCACCGCGGACATGAAGGGCTTCCTCGCGCTCGCCCTCGACGCGTTCCTGAGCGTCGAAGGCGACCGCCTGCGAGCACCGCTCGCGCTGTTGTTCACCCACGACGAAGAAGTCGGGACGCTGGGGGCACGGTTCCTGGTCGAGGAGCACGGCAGCGAGCTCGCCCGCGTTCCGCGGGCAACGGTAATCGGGGAGCCGACCGAATTGCGCGCGGTACGCCTCCACAAGGGTCACCTCAAAATGCGCTTCGACATCGAAGGGGAGAGCGCCCACTCGGCCTACCCCCACCTGGGCCACAACGCGATCGAGCCCCTCGGCACCTTGATCTGCGCCATGAGCGAGGAACGACGTCGACTCGAGCGCGATTCACCCAGCCTGCCAAGCTCGGCCTACTTTCCCGAAGTGCCGTTCGCCGCCCTCAACGTCGCCACGGTGGAAGGTGGGGTCGCCGTCAACGTGGTGCCGGATCACGCTGCTCTCGAGCTTGGTCTGCGACTACTCCCCGGGATGGAGCCGGAACAGGCGGCGGCCGACCTGGCCGGAGTGGCCGCCCGCGCCCTGGCCGGCGAACGCAGCAGCACCGCAGTCCTGTCGACCAGCCCGCCGTTTGCGGCAGACCCCGATTCGCCTCTCCTGAACGCCTTGCGGCGGATCCTCGGACAGGAGAATCGGGATGAGGCGGTGTCGTTCGCCACGGACGCGGGTTGGCTGCAGCGGCTCGAGCTCGATTGTGTCCTGTGGGGACCGGGCTCGATCCGCGTCGCGCACAAGCCCAACGAATCGGTGCCGCTCGCCGACCTCGACCTCGCAGCGTCGGTCCTCACCACTCTCGTCGCCGATTTCTGCGGCACCTCGGAGCACGCACGATGACCGAACGGCAGCTGCTCGAGGCCGAGCTCACCTGGACTGGGCGTCGTTTCGAGACCGGCGTCCAGATCGCCGTCGAAGCAGATCGGATCGTCGCCGTCGGGCGGGAGCTGGGTACTCCTCAACTCCGGTTCGAGCGGCGAGCGCTCCTGCCGGGCTTCGTCGACACCCATTCGCACGCGTTCCAGCGCGGCCTGCGCGGCGAGGGCGAGACCTTCCCCGAAGCCGCCGGTTCCTTCTGGACCTGGCGCCAGGCGATGTACGCCCTGGTCGAGGATCTCGACCCCGAGAGAGTCTTCGATCTCTCCAAGCAGGCTTTCGCCGAGATGCGCACGGCGGGCTTTACCACCGTCGGCGAGTTCCACTACGTCCACCATCGCGACCCCGCCACCCTCGACTTCTCCCTCGACGACGCGATCTTGGCGGCTGCCCGAGAGGCCGAGATTCGGCTCGTCCTGCTCCAGACCTTCTACCGCCGCGGCGGTTTCCGCAAAGAGCTCGAAGGTGCTCAGCGGCGCTTTGCCACTCCCGACCTCGACGGCTACTGGCGCCAGTTCGATCGCCTCGCCGAGCGTCTCGGCCCGCGGCAGACGATGGGCGTCGTCGGCCACAGTTTCCGCGCCGCCGAGCCCGACGAGCTCCGCGAGCTCGCCGCGGGAGCCCGCCGACGCCAGTTGCCCCTGCACCTCCACCTCGAGGAACAGGTGCTCGAGGTCGAAGACTGCCTCGCCGCTCTCGGCAAACGCCCCGCCCAGGTGTTGTGGGACACTCTCGACGGAGACCTGCAGGGCGTCACCGCGGTGCACTGCACCAGCACCCCGGCCGAGTGGCTCGAGCGCCTGACCAGCGCCGGCATGACGATCTGCTCGTGCCCCTTGACCGAAGGCAACCTCGGCGACGGCATCCCGGCGTTGGTCGACGCCCCGAGTGCGTGGGAGCGCCTGGCGATCGGCACCGACTCGAACCTGCGCATCGACCCGCTCGAGGAGCTGCGCTGGCTCGACTACGGCCAACGCCTGACCACCCGTTCCCGCGGCGCCCTGCGACGCCCCGACGGCGAGGTCGCCTCGCTGCTGCTGGCCGCCGCCACGACCGGAGGGGCACGGGCGCTCGGCATCGCCGGCGGCAGAATCGCTCCCGGGTGTGTCGCCGACTTCGTCGCCGTCGACCTCGACCGGCCGAGCCTTTCCGGGGTGCGACCCGAGCGCCTCGGCGAGGCCCTGATCTATGGCGCCGGCAGCGCGGCGATCTGCGCCACCGCCGTCGGAGGCGTGTGGCGCGAGCACTGACCCTGCTGGGGTCCTGGCTGGCCGCAGGCGCGCTCGCCGCAACGACACTTGCGCGGCTGCCGCCCGGCTCGCCCGGAAGCTTCGTTGCCATCGACGTCGAGAGCACGAGCACCGTCGTCGCCCACGATGCGGAGCGTTGGGCAACACCTGCCTCGGTGACCAAGTTGATGGTCGCGGTGCTGGCGCTCGACCTGCTCGGGCCGGACCACCGCGCGGCGACCCGCATTGCCGCGTCGGCGCCACCGGTCGACGGGGTCGTGACGGGCGACCTGATCCTGATCCCGTCCGCCGATCCCACCTGGGGGCCTCGGTTCACCCCCGGCCTCGATGCCCCACGCGACCTGGCGCACCAGATCGCAGCCCTCGGCGTGCGGCGGGTGACGGGCTCCCTGGTGGTCGACCGCTCTCGCTTCGGCGGGCGGGCGAACCCACCGGAACGGGCCTGGTCCGACCTCGGCTGGGGTCGCGCAGCATCGAGCTCCGCACTCGCCTTCGACGGCAGTGCGGTCGATGTCACGATCGGCCCCGGCACGAGCATCGGCGCCCCGGCCGCGGCCCGAGGCCCGAGCTGGCTGACCCTTCGCAACGAGATGCGCACGGTTGGCGCCGAGCACCACGGGCGCGGCACCGTCGACGCCATCGCCGACCCAGGCTGTGACGGAGTGCTGCTGCGGGGGGACTATCCGATCAGCGAGCCCAGCTTCGTCGTCAGCGTCGCACTCCCCGACCCGGATCGTCGCGCCGCCGAGGTCATCCTCGCCGAGCTGCGGGCCACCGGCATCGAGATCGCGACTCTCGAGCTTGGCCCGCCCGGGCTGCCGCCGGTTCGAAGCCCAACCGTCGTCCTCGCCGAGGTGAGATCGCCGCCCCTCGTCGACTGGCTCGCACCGATCCTCCAGGACAGCGACAACTGGATGGCCGACATGCTGCTGCGGCACCTGTCGCTGGTGCACACCGGTTCCGGCCGGCTCGACGACGCGGCACTGTGGTTCGAACAGAGCCTCGGCCCCCGCTTCGGGTTGGATGCCTCGGCATTCGCCCTCGTCGACGGCTCAGGCCTCACCCCCACCGGCCTTGCGACCAGCAGCGCGCTTGCGAAGGTCCTCGCCGACGCAGCGAAGCGTCCCTGGTTCTCCCACCTGTTCGCCGCCCTCCCGTCACCGGGAGTCGGCACCCTTCGCGGCTGGCCGGACCTCGCCCCCGACCTCCGCGCCAAGACCGGGACACTCGCCCGGCACGTCGCCCTCGCCGGCTATGTCCGGGTCGACGGCAGGCTCCTGGCCTTCGCCGCCCTGGTCGGGCCGATCCGCGACGATCGCAACGCCGCGCGCCGGTGGATCAGCGCCCAGCTGCGTGCGCTGGAGCGTCGTGGACCGGCGGCCCTCCGCGCCGTGCGGTAGCCTCGCGAGCCGCCGACAGAAACCCGGGCAGATCGTCGACCGACAGCAGGACCCGGCGATCGTCGCGCCGGCGCACGACGAGGAGCGGCTGCTTGCGGGTCGTCCACGCCTCGAACCGCCCCCATGACGGCGCCCAAAACACGCCGTAGGTGCCAAAGAACCCACCGCTGCGAAAAACACCGATCGACTTCGAGGGCCACTCGACGGCCCCCGTGATCTCTTCGATCTCACCAAACGGAATGTCCTTGCCACCCAGCGGCCGTCTGATGGTGATCCCGCTGGTCGCCACCTCGACGCCGAGAGGGCGGTAGGCAAACGCCGAACCGAGGGCCACCACCACGAGCAGCACCGTCGGAGCCAGCAACCAGGGGCTCAAGCCCAGGCGCACGAAGGTCACCGCCACACCGGTTGGGACCCCAAGCCCCAAGGCCAAGGCCAGAGTAGTCATCACCATTTGGAATCGGTCGAGTGAGCTCGGAAAGTAGCGTTTCATGGTCGCCTCCGCGATGATCGTCCTACGCCGACGGGGGGCGGTTCATTCCTCGAGCTCCAACGGGGCTTCCATCACGGTCTCGTAGCGGCCCAGCGCCACCTTGCCGGCTGCCCACCCGCGCGGCTTGCTCACTTCCGAGCGACGCGCGACGTGGACCGCGACCCGGCCGCCGGCGCTCGCCTTCGAGTACCTTGCCGCCAGGCCTGCAGCAAAGCGCAGCGTCGCCCGTGGCAGCCGGTCGAGGTTGTTGGGGTTGCGCACCACGACGTGAGACCCGGCCACACCGGCGACGTGCAGCCAGAAGTCCCGCGGGCGAGCGACTCTGAGGGTCAGGCGATCGTTGGCCTCGGCCGTGCGACCCACCAGCACCTCGAAGCCGTCGGGTGACGTGAAGCGCCGTGCCAGCCGGTCGATCTCGGCTTCGTCCGGCGGCTCGTCGCTCTCCTGCCCGCGTCGCGCCATCGCTCAGCTCGCCGTGCGGTCGAGCAGTGCCTCGAACAACCGCGCCTTCTGCGCCGCGTAGGAGCGCTCGTCCTCTCCGGCCGAGGCCGCCGCTGCGCTCTTTTCGCGAGCGAAGCGCTCGCGTTCGGTCGCGTTGGTGCGCAACACGTCGCGCACCGCCAGCAGCGCGGCCCACCCACTCGGATCAACGGCGCAATGGACCAAGTGAGTCACCGCACCGAACCCGCGGCGTGGGCGCCGGAAGAGTTTGACCCCCGGAAGCCCCGGCATCTCGACTTCCGCCAAGCCGTAGTTCAGTCCCAACAACCGCAGCTCGACCTCACCACGGGTCGCCGGGGCGATCAAGGCCGCGAGGTCGATCACCGGGCGTGCGACCAGGTCCGGCACCGCGGTGCTGCCAACGTGCTCGATCTCGAGAATTCGGCCCCGGGCCGCGTCGAGGATCAACGACCGCGCTTGCTCGTAGTCTTGGCGCCAATTCGGATCATGGTCGAACAGCTCGATCAGCGGCATCGGCGGAAGGATATCGTGGGACGTACCCGAGCCGCATGTAACCACAGACTGCTTCGAGCGATCTCTGCCTCCGGAGGTCCACGCCGTGCCACGATGTTCACCCTTCGCCCTGCTCGCCAGCTTCCTCATTCTGTGCCCCCTTGCCAACGGTGCCCCCCTCGTCGCGGCCATCACCGGCACGGTCCGTGATGCTCAGACGTCCCTGCCGATCGAAGGCGCGATCGTGCACCTCCAGACCGAAGCCTCCCCCTCTGCCCTTACCGACGTGAACGGCGCCTTCATGCTCGGGGTCGAGCCCACCGGACTGGTGCGAGTCACCGCCGCCGTCACCTACGACCGCACCGCTCCCCGCAACTGGACCACCGGCGGCGTGCTGACCACCAACGGCGCCAACGTCACCATCGAGCTCGATCCCATCCCGGAGCTCGACAACCTCGGCTACCAGCCGATCAAGGCCGCCACGCCGGGAGGTTGCGGAGATTGCCACCCCACCCAACTGGCGCAGTGGCAGGGATCGGCGCACGCCAACGCTGCGATCGACAGCTGGGTGCTCGACCTGTTCTCGGGCAGCGGCACGCCCAACGGCTCGGCCGGCTACGTCTATACCGACGTCCACCCCGGCGAAACCGGCACGTGCGCGACCTGCCACTCACCCGCACTCGAGGCGCAGTCTCCCGGCACCGGCTTCCTCGACCAAGCCACCACAGCCGCCGAGCTCGAAGGGGTCACCTGCTCGGCCTGCCACCAGCTCGACCACATCGCCGCGGACCCGACCATGCTCCACACGGTTGGCGACGCTCCCTCGACGTGGCGTTTCCCCGACGCCGGGCCGGCGACCCACGAATACGTTTGGGGCCCCCTGGACGATGTCGACTACCCGTTCATGCGGGCCTCGTTGGCACCGGTGTTCGCATCCTCACTCATGTGTGCCAGCTGCCACGAGTACGTCAACCAGGAGACGGGGGTCCCCGGTCAGACCACCTACACCGAGTGGCTGGCTTCCTCCTACGCGGTCCCAGGAGACGGCATGCGAACCTGCCAGAACTGCCACATGCCGGCAAGCACAGTCCCCGGGCCGATCGCCGACCCCACGCCCGGCTCGGCGCCGACGCGACCGGCCTCCCAGAACCACGACCACGGCTTCGTCGGCGCCACACCCGCCACCCTCGCCGAGGCTATCGACCTCTCGACCGTCGTGCGGATCGATGGCGGGCGACTCGAGGTCGACGCGACCGTCCTCAACAGCGGCGCTGGGCACTCCTTCCCTACCGGGATCTCGATCCGCAACGCGCTGGTGGTGATCGAGGCTCGGCGCGAGGGCGAGCTCCTTGACCAGCTCTCGGGACCAACGGTGCCCTGGTGGGCCAACGACGATGACGCCGAGGTCGAGCCCGGAGATTGGGCGGGTTGGCCCGGAACCGGATTCGCCAAGGTGTTGGAGGGCACCGTCTCGGGGACACCCACGGCCCCGGTGTTGTTCGTCGACGCCACCGGCACCCTCGAGAATTCGAGCCTGCCCGCCGGACAGGCGCGCCAGAGTGTGGCCCGCTTCGACCTCGGCGCCGCGACTGCCGGCGACCAAGTCACCGTCGTCACGCGGCTGCTCTACCGCCGCGCTTGGCGAGCGCTGTCCGAGACCAAAGGCTGGACCACCACACCCACGGGAGGACCGATCGAGATCGAGGTCGCGAGCCGGCTCGACGAGCTGAGTCTCGGCGTCGCCGACCTCACCCTCTTCGCCGACGGCTTCGAGTCGGGGACGACCGGGGCGTGGAGCGCCGTGGGGCCGTAGGGGAGGGATCGGGGATCGGGGATCGGGGATCGGGGAAAGATAATCTACCCAGTACCCGGTACCCAATACCCAATACCCAATACCCGATACCCACCCTCAACCCGCCCGGAGCCCTCATCCATGCAGCGCCACACCACCGAATTCCTCGGCGTCGAGCCCGAGCTCACCGGCTACGACACCTCCGCCGCCGTCGTGATCCCGTGCCCATGGGAACAGACCGTGTCCTACGGCGCCGGCACCGCCGCCGGCCCTCAGGCGATCCTCGAGGCCTCACACCAAGTGGAAACCTGGGACGAGCTCGAGCGCGACGAGCCCTACCGCCGCGGCGGCATCGCGACGGTGCCGCCGATCGAGGTCGAAGGTGTTGATGCTCCGGAAGCGTTCGCTCGGCTCGAGACTGTGGTCGGCAGAGTGCTGGACGACGGCAAGTTCCCGTTCGTGCTCGGCGGTGAACATTCGCTCACGATCGGCGGCGTCCGCGCCGCAGCCGCGCGCTCGAAGATCGGCGTGGTGCAGTTCGACGCCCACGCCGACCTGCGCGAAAGTTACAGCGGCACCATCCACAGCCACGCCAGTGTCATGAAACGTGTCGTCGACCTCGGGGTGCCGACCCTCGCCGTCGGCATCCGCTCGCTTTCCCCTCCCGAAGACCAGCTGATCCACGAACGGGGCCTCGCCACCTTCTGGGGCGCCGACCTGGACGATCCGGGGTTCCCTGCCCGCTACGCGGCCGCCCTCGAGCGCCTGCCCCACGACATCTTCCTCACCTTCGACTTCGATTTCTTCGACCCCTCGATCGCCCCGGCGACCGGCACCCCCGAGCCCGGCGGCGGCCGCTGGTACCCCACCCTCGCGCTGCTCAAACACCTCTTTGCCACCAAGAACGTCGTCGGCGCCGACCTCGTCGAGCTCGCCCCGGCGCCCGGCCACACCGCCAGCGACTTCCTCGCTGCGAGGCTGTCGTACAAGATTTTGGGGATGGCGTTGCGGAAGCGATAAGGGACCAGGGATCGGGGATC
This sequence comes from uncultured Thermoanaerobaculia bacterium, assembly GCA_964599475.1. Classification (GTDB taxonomy): domain Bacteria; phylum Acidobacteriota; class Thermoanaerobaculia; order Multivoradales; family CAZRFU01; genus CAZRFU01. The sequence goes on along the minus strand of CAZRFU010000010.1, from coordinate 6,329 downwards.
GGGGATCCGTCGGAGGCTCGCGCGGATTCGGCTTGGCCGCGCAGCCGCCGCCAGAGCCTCGCCGGTCCCGGCGTAGGGGCCGCGGAAGCGCCCCAGGGTGCGCGTTGCGCGCGCACCAGCTTCTCCCGGTCCGTGGGAGAACGCCTAGAATCGCCACGATGACCCAGATCCGCGCGGCTGCGCTCGTCGCCCTGGTGCTCGCGGCGCTGTCCTGCGTCGGCCCCGCAATCGCATGCGACCAGATCGAGCGCATCGAGCGCGGCCAGTTCGTCACCGGCGAGCTCGCCCTGCTCCCGAGCAACGCCGCGGGGCTGGTGTGGGCCTTGATGGACGAAAAGGTACTGCCGCGGTTCGTGGTCGAACGACTGCCGTCGCGACAGCGGGTCAAGTACCGGATCGATTCCACTCCCCTCCCGTTTCCGCTGAACGAGACCCACGTCCTGATCCGCCCGCGTGAAGGCTTCGAGCCCGGCGCGGTGTACGAGTTCCGGTCCGAAGAACAGTTCCCCCAAACCGCGCGCGTCGAAGTGAGTGATCACCCGGTGCAAGCGGGAGGCACGGCGTGGCTCGAGGTCGGCACGCCGTTCCGCTCCTACGAACGCTTTGGTGATTGTGGCCTGATCAACCTCGAGCTGGCTCTCCTCCCCGTCCAGCTCCGCCTGCCGATCCACGCCCGCGATCTGGCACCCGAGCTGGTCTACCAAACGCTCGTCGACGGTCGCCCGTGGCATTACCACCCCTACAACGACCGCCAGGTCACGATCACCGAACACGGCCCCGGACGCGATGTGCTGATCACCCTGTGCGAGCGATTCCCGACCAAGGCCTTCCTGAAGGCCGGGCCCCACCACGTCGAGATCCGCGCCCTGCTCCCCGGCACCGACCTCGTCTGGTCGGCGGCTGCCGACGTCGACCTCCCCTGCCCGCCGCAGGATTGACGGCGCGGTACCAAGCAGCAGCACGCCGCCCTCGAGGCTTGACTGCCGAGGTCTCGTCGCGCCGCGTTTCGGCGAGGTCTCCCTCCCACGCGCCGGATCCCGCGAGCTCCAAGACTCGCCCGGCCCGCGCTCGCTTGACGAGCTCGGCCAACGCCCACTCGACCGTGCGGGAGTAGCGCGCTCCCCGGCGAGCGGGCCCGCGCAGAAGGTCGCTGAGAGCGTGTGACCTCGGATGTCACGCCTACCAGGCATGCTGGTGGGCATGCTCTCCTCCTGCCCCGAGAAACCCACACCATGCCTTGCCCACGGGAGTTTCGCAATGAAGCAGTTGCTCGCCGCCACCGCCACCATCCTCGCCATCGCAAGCCACGCCCACGCCCAGAGCCCTGACCAGGCCGAGGCCATGCTCCCCACCACACTGGTGGCTCCGCTGGATCCGGACAAAGTCAGTTCGACCTGCGACGACGGCGGGCTGCTCTACGACGACGGCTTCTTCGAAACCGGCTACCGCCGCGGATCGCTGACCGTCGCGCCCTCCGAGTTTGCGATGCGATTCGACCCACCCGCCGGCGGAAAGGTCCAGAAGGCGTGTGTGTGCTTCATGACCTCGAACGCCGTCAGCAATGTGTTGGTCGACGTACGGGTCTGGGCGGCCGACGGCCCCGGTCAATCCCCAGGAACCCTGCTCGGCGAGCGCCAGAACCTGACCTTCCTGTCGCTCCCCTTCGCCGGCAAATTCTACGAGGTCGACCTCTCGCCACTCGACATCACCGTCGACGGGCCCTTCTACGTCGGAGTCCAGTGGACCCCTGCCTTCGAAACCGGTGATTTCATCTGCGTCGACCAAAGCCCGTCGACGCCTCTGCGCCAGGGCTACACCTCCCTCGGCCTCCCCGACGCCGTACCCCCGAACGAACCGATTCAGACCGCTTCGGTCAACTTCGTCGGCTACAAGGCGCTGGGCCTGCGCGCCACGATGGAAGACAGCGGTACCGGCTGCGTTCCCGACGCCGACACCCTCTGCCTCGTCGACGGCCGCTTCGAGGTCGAGATCGAGTGGGAGACCTCCGCCGACTCGGGGGTCGGGCAGGCTCGCGCCATCCCGGGAGTCGACTTCTCCGGACTGTTCTGGTTCTTCAACGCCAACAACCTCGAGATGCTCGTGAAGGTCCTCGACGCCTGTGCCCTCAACCAGAAGTTCTGGGTCTTCTACGCTGCCACGACCAACGTCGGCTTCGACATGACCGTGACCGACACCAGCACCGGCGTGCAGAAGGTCTACCGCAACTCCCGCGGCACCGCGGCCCTCCCCGTTCAGGACACCAACGCCTTCTCCTGCGCGGGGCTCGAGCCATAGCGCCACCCCGCCGCCATCGACCTCTACCTCGTCGGTCACGACACCACCGAGCCCATGCTTCGAAAAGTGCTCTGCCCCCAGGAGGAAGTGGGGAGCCGCGGCAGCGCGCACCGTCCGCACCTTTCGCAGCACCGCGCCGACCGAGGCGCTCGGCGGGCTGATTTGGTGGCTCACGGCGACTTTGTCCCGGTTTGGCCCCTTCGCGCCCCCCAATGAGTGCGAGGTGCATGTTCTGCGCTACGCTCAGGCCCCCTTGCCCCCGAAGAGGAGATGCCATGGATCGAGCCGATCGCGGTCGCCAGGTCATACGCCAGTGGAAGATGCTGCGCCTGCTCGAGAGCCGCCGTGGCCTCTCGGTCGCGGCACTCCACCGTCAGATCGACGAGCCCTGCTCCACCCGCACCATCCGCCGCGATCTCGCCGCCCTCGAGCAGGCCGGATTTCCGCTGATCGAGGACGGCGGCCGCTGGCGCACCCTCAGCGAAGGCGACACCGGCGCCTGGCGCCTGCCGCTCCAACCGAGCCAGGTCGTCGCCCTGCTCCTGGCCGAAAGCACCCTCGCCCCACTGCCCTTCGGCGAGCCCCTCGACGAGCTGCGCGAACGCCTCGAGCTGCTGCTCACCCCACGCCAGCGCGACGCCTGCCGCGACCTCGCCACGCGCCTGCGCGCCACCCCCGCCGCCGCACCCCGCATCGCCAACCGCGAGCTTCCCACCGCGATCCAACGCGCCATCGCCGATAGCCGCGTGCTCGAGCTCGACTACTGGTCTCCCCGCTCCGGCCACTCACGCCGCACCATCGAGCCCCACCTCTTCTGGCACGCCGCCACCGGCCTCTACCTCGTCGGCCGCGACGCCGCGAGCGGCGCCATGCGCACCTTCGCCGCCCACCGCATCCGCACCGCCACTGTGCTCGACCACCACTTCGAGCCCGACCCCACCTTCGACCCCGATCAGTACATCCGCCACGGCTTCGGCGTCTACCACGGCGACTCCCACGACATCACCGTCGACTTCGCCCCCGGCAGCGCCTACCTCCTGCGCGAACGCACCTACCACCCCAGCCAACGCCTCGAAGAACAGCCCGACGGCGCCATCCGCGCCCACTGGACCATGGCCGGCCTCCCCGAAATCGCCCGCTGGCTCCTCGGCTTCGGCGGCAACGCCACCATCCGCGCCCCCACCGAGCTGCGCGACATGGTCCGCGAGCTGCATCGGCTTGGGCATGAAGCGAATCAGGAGGTGTGACCTTGGATGTCACACTCCTCGGCAACACTGTCTGTCAATGACCGCGACCATGTCGCACGGAGGACGACCATGACCCTCACGCCCCTCGACCTCTCGACCCTCTCCGCCGCCGTTGCCGGCGGCGCGGTAGCGATCCGCGCCCGCACTCGCCTCCAACCCGCGGGTGGACCAGGCGACAAGGTCTTCCCTCCGACCTACGCTGGCGCCAAGGATAGAGCCGAGTATGCGATCGAGATCCGTCGGCGCGACCAGGCCGAGATCGAGACGGTGGTCCTCGACTCCGTCGCTTCGCAGGCCAATCGGCTCGAAGAAGCGCTCCTGCGGGCCTGGGAGGAGTTGGAACTGCCGTTCCCCGTGATCGGCGTCGATTTCGCCAACGCTCACTCGGACCTTGTAGATCTCGGGACCATCACGACCCTCAACGCGCCTCACCGGATCGCCGATGCGATCCTTCGCGACAGCGTCGACGCAACCGGCACGCGTTTTCGCGACTCCGAGGCCGGAAAGGCATTCACCGCCGCCAAACCCGCCAACGCCGCCGCGATCTACCACCTCTGCCCGACGGCCCTGATCTTCGGCGTCTGGGATTCGACCGGAGCGGCTCGCGGGATGGGGACGAAGTTCCAGCGCTCGCTCGTCTCCGAGATTGTCGGGTATGGTGCGGTTGCGGGGGTCAAGACGGCGAGTCGACTCGATCCTCTTGGGGTCGGAAAGGGCCTGCCGATCTTCCACCTTGCCGATGCACCCGCGGATTGGACGGCGGATGAGGCTTTGGCGGAGTTGGCGAAGGGTAAACCGCGCCTTTTCTCCGCGAGCGGGGACGGGAAAAAAAAGGAGCCAGGCCGCCCATCAAACATCAACCACGGCAACGTCGCACCGACGATCGACCGTGACGCAGGCGGTGTCACTCTCGACTTCGCCGAACAGGTCTCGGTGCTTTCACTCGCCGGCCTTCGGAAGCTCCGTTTCCCAACCAACGCGAGCGGTGCACCGGTCGCCGAGAGGAACCGCTCGACGGCCGAGAACGCGGCGCGCACGGCCTTGGCCGCGCTGGCCTTGTTGGCCCTGGTGGCGAATCGCGAGCAGGGCTACGACCTACGTTCCCGCTGCGTTCTGGTTCCGGATCCGCCCAGCCAGCTGACCTTCGAGCTGGTCAGCGGCGACGGCACCGTCACCGGAGGCTTCCACCTATTGAAGGCCGGCGCTGCTGACCTGCTGCGCGCAGCGAGCGATGCGGCCGCGGCTGCCGGTTTCCCCTGGGAACGCCACCCGATCAGCCTGGTTCCTGCACCCAAACTGGTCGACTTGGTGCTTCGCAGCCGGGCGCTGGGTGTTGCCGGAAGCTCCAGCGAGGACGAGTGATGCTCGCCGTCCGCGTCGAATACCTGACCGGACGCGCCGTTGCCACGGCCTTCGACGATCGCCGCGAGGCGGAGTGGCCACCCCACCCCGCTCGCCTTTTTTCGGCGATGGTCGCAGCGTGGGCCGAGGAGGACCCGCCGAGCGCAGACGAAAAGGCAGCACTCGAGTGGCTCGAGGAACAAGATGCCCCGCTTCTCACTGCGAGTGACGCGGACACCCGGTTGGCGTTGCAGACCTTCGTCCCGGTCAATGACAGTACGGTCGTTGGCGAACCACGAGGCGAGCAACGATTGGTCCGTCAAGTCGAACAGCTCGAAGTCGAGGTCGCCGAGGAAGAGGGGCGCGACGACCAAGCCAAGACCGAGAAGGACCGCGACCGTCACCGGCGCCAACTGGAGAAGGCCCGCCAGCGGCTCGTGAAGGCTCGCGCTGAGCTCACGGCACTCCGGACCGCGGCTCTGGCGGCGGACCCAACCCCCCCGGGTGTGGCTATGGCGATGGCCGCGCAAATGCTGCCGGATCGGCGTACCCGCCAACCACGCTACTTCCCCTCGGTCACCCCCCACGATCCGACCGTATGGTTCACCTGGGAAACCACCCCGGCGCCGAACATTCGGTCGGCCCTGGTTGGCCTTCTCGGTCGCGTCACGCGACTCGGCCATAGCAGCAGCCTCGTCACTTGTGTCGTGAGCGACAGCGCTCCACCCCCCACACTGGTACCCGCCGAGCGCGGGCATCAAATCTTGCGCGTCCCCGAGCGCGGCCAGCTGAGCCGGCTCGAGACGGACTTCGAGCTTCATCGAGGGCTCGAACCGCGTGTGCTTCCCTGCCGCTTTCAGCGCTACGGCCCCCCAGAGCTTGCCCCTTCGCCGGCCCCGTCGTCGAACTTCGCAGGCGACTGGATCGTGCTCGAACGGGTCGGGGGTCCGCGACTCGACTCCACATGGACCGCAAGGCTCGCGACCACGATTCGGCGGGCGCTCCAGTGCTACGCCGAACAGCCTCCGAATCCGGCCCTTTGCGGCCACGAAGCGGACGGCCGCCCGCTCGAGCGACCGCATTTGGCCATCCTCCCCCTTCCCAACGTTGGGCATGCTCACGCCGACGGCGCGATCCTCGGCGTTGCGCTCAATCTCCCGGCGTCCCTCGACGACGGCGAGCGCGCCTCCGTCTTCAGCGCTATTGCATCCTGGGAGCGGAAATCGCGCCAGCTCGACGCAGACGACGAGGCGCCGGCGCTTCGCGTTGCCTTGGGCCGCGCGGGCGTCCTTGAGCTTTCTCGGGTGGTCTGGGGGGAACCTCGGCGACACACCCTTCAATCCCACACCTGGGCGAAGCGGGCCCGCAGCTGGGTGTCGGCGACACCCATCGCCCTCGATCGCAACCCTGGCGACCTCTACTCGATCGATTCCGGCAAGGCCGAGG
>CAZRFU010000009.1:67736-94258 GCA_964599475.1 uncultured Thermoanaerobaculia bacterium | reverse complement strand
CGGGTCCAGCGAAGGTCTGTGCCGCGGGTACCGGCTGCGCCGCTTGCTCGGGTCGCCTTGCTGGGCGGATATGGAAGTCCCGGCGCGGCGATGGAACGACTCATTCCACCGATCCGCGAGCACCTCCGCACCCCCGCCCTGCTCGCTGGCCGGCGGTCGGTCGACGAGGGTTCGCGGCGGTCGTCGAGCCGGAGCGCCAAGGCGTGAGGTCGTGTGCGAAGCGGCGTCGCGCGTCGCGCAGTCGCGAGCGAGACGCCGACCTCCGCCGACTCGGCGCGCGCGCGTGCAGCGAGGCCGCTTGGACGGAAACCTCTTAGCCAAGCGAAGCGGAGCGCACGGCCTCACGCCCAAGCGCAGGCGAGCCGCCGACGGTGCGGTCCTCGAGGTTGCGGAACCCGCTGCCGCGCCACTAACGCCACCCCTCCCCGACCTCCGCCGCCAGCCCCTGCTGCTCCTCGACCGACAGCGCCTGCACCGAGGGCATCCCCTGCAGCCGCGCGCGCCGGTTGTCGATGAGCGCAGACCTCTGGGGCTCGGGAGGTGGCGGCGGGATCAGGTCGAGGCGGACGAGCTCGCGATGCAGCCACAGCGCCGCGGTCCGGTTGCCGCGACGGGTGTAGTGCACCCGCGCCAGTTGCCGCAGCGGAACGTCCGGCACCAACTCCTGGAAGCCGTCGACCAGGTCGACGAAGCGCCTGCCGCGAGCTTCGAGCATCGCCGGCAGGTGGTGGTAGGCGGTCGGATCCCCGTCGCGGCGATGGCCGATGTCGAACCGTGAGGGCATCAGGACGATCAGGCTCTCGAGCCCTGCAGCCTCGACTTCTTCGGCGAAACCGCTCAGTACCGCGGCACTGATCCTCAGCGGCTCCCCATCCGGATTCAACACGTCACCGTCCCACATCGGAGCCTTCGGCATCAGCCGATGCTTCGCGAGCCGCACCAGACGCACGGCAGCCGAGGTGTCCCAGGAGCTCGGGCGCGGCTTGGTCTCGAAGTGGAAGTCGTCCTTGCCCAGCCTCGGCAGCACCTCGCGCGGGCGGTCGAGAAGCTCGCGGTAGGCGTCGAGCGTCGGAAGCGGGTTTCCGAGCAGCTCCAGCTGCGAGCCACGCAACACGAAACGCGGCTTGCCCATCGCCAGACCCGAGCGGAAGAAGTAGAACGGCCGAAAGCGGTTGACGACCCTTCCGGCGTTGTCGGCGATGAAGCCGATCAGAACCAGCTGCGGCTCGTACCGCGGCATCATTCTGCGACACCGCAGCCAAGCCTGGTCCGGCCCGTAGGCTGGGACACCCAGGTTCACGACCTCGAGGTTCGGATCGAGCCGCATCAGCGTCTCGGCAAGCGTAAACGGCGTGATCACGTCGGCGCCGAAGCTGAAGGAGTCGCCGCAGAGCGCGATGCGAAAGACCTCGGGAGGGCGCGGAACGTCGAAGCTGACATCCGTTCGAACCCCGAACGTGTCGATCCGGTACTGGTCGGTCGTCGCCCCTGGGGCCAGATCCCACCCGAGCTCCGGATCGAACACCAGCGCCCCCTGTTCGCCCGCCAGAAGCCGCTCGATCTCGTCGCGATGGCGCTGGTGCAGGTCCTCGACCGGGACCGTCTCGAAGGTGATGTCGTAGCGCCGGTCGAGTGTCTCGAGCGCAACCCAGGCACTGGCCTCCAGGATCGCCACGACGAGGAACAGGAGAACGACGGCAAACCAGCGTCGCCTTCCCCTGCTTCGGCGCATCCTCCCACTGGGTGCAATATCTCGCCTCACTGCCATATCCTACCGGCCTCGATGCCGCCACTCCGCCGTTGTTTGCCGCCCCTGCTCGTCCTGTGCCTCGTGCCCCCGCCCGCGGTCCGAGGTGATGAGGCAGCGAGCGACTGGATTCACGTGGCCGGATCCTCGTCCGGGATCAACCTGGCCGACCCGCTCGCCGAACCCCTGCTCGGCGAGGGCTTCCGCGATCGGGTCGGCGACGGGATCTGGACCGAACGCCGGGCGGGCGTGCTGATCATGGCCAGCGGTTCTGCCCCGGCCATCAGGCTCGAAGCTCGGCCCCAGGTGCCCGGCACCCGGGTCGAGGCGCGCCTCGACGGAGCTTCGCTCGGTGTCGACCTGGCGGACGACGCTGTGCTCGAGTGGCGGGTGCCTGGTGGTCTTGCCCCCGGCCCTCACCAGCTCACCTTGATCGCCACTCCGCCGCGCGGCACGCCTCGCCTGCCCCCCAAACGAGTCCTGGCCCTCGGGCGCCTGACACTCGAGGGCGAAGCGCCGGGAGCGATCCTCGGCGCGCGGCACCCGCCCTTTGCTCTCGGTCGAGGTGAGGCCGCCATCAATCGGGTCGAGCTCGGGCTTGCTCCCCGCTTCGACGTGACCAGCTCTCCCCGACTCACCGACGACGCGGTGCTGCTGATCTCAGAGCTCGGACGGCTCGAGCCCCGCGGCGACCGCCACGCCTGGGTCAACGACCGGCCGCGGATCGGCTTCGTCGTGCTTGCTCCGAACGCTGACTCCACCGTCGAGTCGGCGGCGCTGCACCCCTCCCCACAGGGCCTGTCGGCTCGTCTCGCGAGCGGAGCCCTCGTGATCGAGGTCGCGGCCCTCCTGGCCGTCGGTCTCGCGGCCTGGGCCGGACGACGACCGTTGGGATCAGTGGTGGCCCATCTCACCCGTGCTCCACACCTCCTGCCACGTGACGTCGTCCTCGTTTTCGTCGTGGCGCTGCTGCTGCGCCTGTGCTGGGTCTGGGCATATCCCGACCCACCGCTCAACCGCCTCGGTGACGAGATCGAGTATCTCGTCCGCTCGCGCCACCTCGCCGACGGCACCGAGACCATCTGGGGCGGCGATGGCTGGCACCGTTGGCAGTCGTGGACTCGCGCCCCCGGTTACTACCTGTTGCTCGCCGGGCTCGAGGTCACGACCCAGACGCGACTGCGGCTATTTGTGGTCCAGGCTCTGCTGGGCGCCATCGCGTGCGCCGCGGTCGCCGCCGCGGCGGGCCGCCTCGCGCCCCGCCCACGGATCGCCGGTCTCTTCGCAGGGCTCCTGCTCGCCCTCTCGCTCGAGCCGATCAACACCACCACGTGGGTGATGAGTGAGGCCTTGATGCTCGCCATCACCGGCCTGTCGCTCGCGGCCCTCGCGGCGCTGATGTCGCGCCCGACCGTGCTCCGGGCGCTGGTCGCCGGCCTCACGCTGGGGGCGAGCGCCCTGGTGCGGTCTACCGCTGTGCCCTACATCCAGCTGATGACCCTCGTCGTGGCGCTCCAGCCGGGCACGCTGGCGCGTCGACTGCGTCACTGCGGCGCATTTCTCCTCGGGGCAGGGCTGCTGATAGCTCCCTGGGCAGTCCGGTCCTCGAAGCTGGCCGGGCATCCGGTGCTAATCGACACGGTGACGACCGCCAACCTGCTGCAGTACCACCCGGCGCTCGGCTTCGTCGACTCGAGCGGCCTCGACCTCGACGATCCGCGGGATGCCAAGGAGCTCTACCGCCGCATCCAGCAGGCCAACACCGACGGAACGATGGCTGCCCGCCACTCGCAGATCCTCGGTGCCGTGGTCCAGGCCAAGCTCAGCGATCCGGCCAAGACGCTGCGGGACACGCTCACCAATCTCGGGACCTTCTTCGCCCCGTTCGAGCCGTGGTACCTCGAACGCCTTGCGCCGGAGACGCGCTTCCGGCAGCTCCACCTGCTCACCGACGCCATGAACGTGGTCTACCTCGCGATTCTCGGCACCGGCCTGCTCGGGGCGGTGCTGGTCCTGCGAGACCACCGCGGTTGGTTTCTGCTGCTGTGGATCGCCCTGGTGACGGGAGCGGTGTGTGTGCTGCTGCAGCCCGATTTCATCCCCGGCCGCTATCGGTTGCCGATCATGCCGGCGCTGACGATCCTGGCCGGGTGGTGGTGGGGACGCCGGCCGCCGGCGGCACCGTCGCAGACCGAGATCGAGGTCACTCGGTAGCGCCCTGCACCGCCGGCACCCGGCTCCAGCGCACGACCTGGAGCGTTCCTCCAGCGCGGACGACCTCGATTTCGACGGTGCCGACCCGACCACGCAGCTCTGCACTCGCTTGCACCAGCCACCGCTGCCCCCGGCGTTCGCCGCGAGAGGAGATCCTTCCCGGCCCGAGCTCGAGCGGCGGCGTTTCGGGGTTGCCGGACTGATCGAGCTGGGCCAGGGCGCGGGCGACCGCAGCGTCAGCAAGTGACCGCATCATCATGCCCTCGGCGTCGGCCCGATCGCGGCGCAGGCGTACGGTCAGATCGAGGGCCAGCAGCGAGGCTCCGACACTCAAGAGCAAGACCACGATGACCGCCAGCCCGAGCGCATGACCGGCCTGCGTCTGCGGGGCATCGCCGGGCTGCACTACCACCACCCCCGACGACCAGCGCGGCCGGTCGCCACCACCAGATGCTCACGCCAGGGTCTTTCGGCCGACAGCGGTCGAAGGCCGCCGACCAAGGCCCGGACAGCCGGGCCGGAGCCGCCTCGACCCTCGAGCCCGACCTCGACGATCCTGCCTGCACACCGAATCTGCATCCGTTCCATCCCCTCGAGGAACGGACGCCTGAGCGGAGCAACCCCGGGGGTCACCTGCCGGCGCACGAGGATGCCCTGATCGACCCGCCACTCGACCAACGCACCACCCCGATGCATCACCAGGCCCCCCTCGGACCAGGCATCGAGACACAGCCCAACCGAGGTGCCGAGCTCGAGATCGCGGCGCATCCAGGCAAGCGTGAGGGCACGCTCCTGTTGGCGCGCCCGCCGCCCGCCTTCCTCGAGCAGGCGCAGCGCCTCGATCACCAGGGGCAGCGCGAGCGTCAGCAGCGCCGTCAACACCACCAGCGAGACCAGCGCCTCGACCAAGGAGAATCCTCCCATTCGCGCTCTCATGGCTCGCGCCACACCAGCGTCACCAGCTCCAGCCGGTCGGTCGATGGCCCCACCCTCCAGCTCGCACTGATCTCGAGGCGAGACAGGCCCGCAAGTGCCTCCGGAGTCAGGCGGGCGACGATCGCGAGATCCTCCGCGACCCGGTGCTCGCGGCGGAGGACGACGGTGCCGGCATCGTCCGGATCGCCGGAGACCCGCACCATCTGCTCCGCCACCTCGACCATCGCCCGCACCTCACGCCGGGCCTCGAGCCGTCGTTCCAGCCGCCACTCGAGCGCCAGCAGCGGGACCGCCAGGGTCAGCGCGATCGCAATCAGCGCCAACGCCACGAGGGTCTCGAGCAGGGTGACGCCGGCTCTCAGGCGTCGCGGCCGAAGAAGCGCGCGAGCTCTGCGCCCCACCGCCGCCAAGTCCATCCCAGCACCAGGGCCGCGGCACACCCGGCCGCGACCAGCCGACCCAGACCGGCCGGCACCAACACACCGACCGGAACAAATACCGCCGCCACGACCACGTAGAGCAGGGCGAGCTCCCGCGCCAGGAGCCCAAAACCACGACGATCGACGCGCCACACCGCCCACGCGGTCAGCAGGCTTCCCAGCGGCAACAACTTCGCGATCGCCACCCCCACCGGCCCGACCTGCACCGCCAGCAGCCACCCGACTCCAACGATCGTCGACAGGGTCGTCAGCGCCGCAGCGATCAAGAATCGCTCCTCGTGACGTGCCAGCAGCACGTCTTCGACGCAGCGGTGGAAAGGCTGCACGAGGGGGACCAGAGCGAGCCATCGCAGGTACGGGGCTGCCGCAGCATACTCCGCTCCCCATGCCCACGTCAGCAAGGTCGTCGGCTCGACCAGCAAGATGGCCGCAAACGGCGCCTGGATCGCAAGCAGCACCAGGGTCGAAAGGCGGTAGACCTCGAACACCCGCACGGGATCCTCGCGTACAGCGACGAAAGCCGGGTAGAGCGCCCGGCGGATCGGCAGCTCGATCACCAGCGCACAGAGCAGCGCCAGCCGCAAGGCCCCACCGTAGAGGCCCACCGTCTCCGGATCGGCCACCAGCCCCAGCAGTGCAAAATCGACCCACTCGATCGCCAGCAGCGTGAAGGCCATCACCATCAGCGGCAGGCTCTTGGACAGCAGCGGCCACAGCTGACCTTCGCCTCGAGGCAGCACCGGCCACACGCGCCACCACAACGCGGCGGCGTAGACGCCGGCCGCCGCGACGTGCGCTACCAGCAGAGCCCAGATCTCCCCGCCCTGGAGTGCCAGGGTGATCGCCACGGCGGCGTAGGTGAGATTGCGCAACAGCTCCGGCACCACGGTTCGGCCGAGCTCGAGCTCGGTTTCGAAGTAGGTCACCGGCACCTTGGCGATGCCGTCGAGCAGGAGGAACAGCACCAGGAAGCGAAGGATGTCGACCATCACGTCGCCGCCACTTGGGTAGAGCGCCGCGATGCGTGGCGCTCCGACCCAGATCGCCGCCCCGAGCACCAGTCCAACCCCTACTTGGAGCTGGAGGTAGAGGCGCCATGGCCGCTGGCTCGCGCGCACCATCTGCGCCGGCACCCCGAGATCGCGCAGCTGCGGCAACAGCTGGAAGACGGTGTCGACGGCCCAGTGGTACAGACCCCAGTTTTCGGGCCCGACCAACCGCCGCAGCGCCATGTGGGTGAGCAGGGTGACGCCGAAGCGCCACACCTGCGAGAAGGTCGCCGCCCCCGTCGACGACAGCAGGCGGCGAGCGAGGGAGCCCCGAGCGCTCACGGTCGGCGCCAGGGGCCCCGACTCAGGGAGTCGCCTCGAAGCGCAGGTTCGACCAGACCGTACCGATCCAGGGAACCTCGATGCCGCCGTTGTTGAGCGGGTGTCCGAAGTACAGCGAGAAGGTCGACTGGCTGCCGCTCGAAATGGGCCCGCCGATGATCGTCGACATGGTCGCCACCGTGTTGCCGTTGCGCGTGATCAGGAAGGTTGCGCGGCGGGTGGCAGACTCCACCTCGTAGACCACCCGGTACTGCTGTCCCGGAGTGAGTGCCGCAGTCACGGTATCGAAGGTGTGGTCCCCCGGCGCCATGTCGACGTTCGTCACCAGCAGCAAGCGATTGCGGGTCCCGCGCACGTCGAGGGTGCCGAAGGAGTTGCGGTCGAAGGTCGCGAGTGAGCCGCGGTGGATCCAGAACAACCCGTGGTAGTTCTCGGGGCGCGGCGCGTACCAGTCGCCTGCCACCACATCGAACTCGAGCCGCATCCGCGAGAACGAGCGGCCAACGGCGACCGGGAGCTGGATGGTGCGGTTCGGCGTGGCGCCCGTGGCAGTGTGCACCGTGCCCGCGATCTCGAGGCAGACGCCTCCCGCCGGGCAGTTGGTGCTGCCGGGAAGCGGCAGATCCGAGGTGCCGAGCGCAGACCTGCCCTCGACACGTTGGCCATGGTCTGCGAGGTCGGTCACGATCGCAAAACCGTCCCAACCGCGGTCACAGGAGAGCTTCGCCCGAGCCTCGCTGACGGCGAATCCGGCCAGGACATCTGCAACCGTTACCGCGGAGTAAGGCGCCACGGTGCGAGTGACGGTCTGCAGCAGGCTCCCCGTCGAGGACGAAATTTCTGCGGTGCAGACCGCTTCACCCTCAGCATCGGGATTGACGAAAGCCAGATCCGAGATCCGGCCATTGCCCCGCGCCAAGTCGAGAACCAGGAAAGACTCATTCGGCGGCACCAGCGAATCGGCGTCGGTGATCGGGTAGTGCGCCTCCGAAAGCAGCGATCCGTCTTGTGCTCGCAGGACCAGATCCGCAGACACCACCAATTGCGGAGCCGTCACGAGCTCCAGCATGCCGTCGTCGGGGGCCAAGGCGTCGACCGAAACCGTCGCCTTGGCCGGGATCGAAATGGCCGGGAGCAACAACCGCGCTGGGCCTGTGCCATCGGCCCCGAAAGGCACGAAGGTCGGGGTCGCCCGCCGCGTCACCTCTCCGGTGTTCGAGAACGTCAGGCGTACCGTACGGGTGGTGCCGTCGGGAAGCTGACGATCGGGTACCGAAACCAACAGAGTGCCGGACCACGCCGGCGCCGCTGCCAGAAGCAGGGCGCCGACCGCCATCGCGACTTTGGAGACGTTGACCTTCATGGTGGTGTTGCCTTGCTCCCAGCGTGGCCGACGATCAGGGCGTGAACCGGACCGCAGCGTTCGAGAACTGCGTCCCCGGCAGCCACGGCACCTCGAAGCCGTCGTGACCGACGTCGTTGCCGAAGTAGATCATGAAGGCATCGTTGCTCTTGGTGCTCACCGGCCCGGTGGGAACGCCGATGATCTGAGCGACGAGGTTGCCGTTGCTGGTGATCCGCAGCTCGGTGACCCGTGCCGCGTGGTTGTAGACGTAGGAAATGTGGTACGGCGTCCCCGGGTTGAGAGCCGCGTTGGTGGTCAGGAAGGAGGTGTTGTTCTGACCCAAGTCGATGTTGGTGACCAGGGTGACGCGATCGCGGCCGGGACCACGGGCGTTGGCGTAGCCGAAGACGTTGTTGGTCCAGATCGGGTAACCGATCGGCGGCGTGTAACGGCCGCGGTTGAGCCAGAAGAGGTTGTGCTCACCGGTCGGCAACGAGCCCCACCAGCCGGTGAAGACGAAGTCGAAGTCGACGGTCACGGCCGAGTAGGTGGTGTTGAGCGGCACGTCGATGTTGTAGGCGACCGTGCGCAGCGCGCTGGTCACCGTGTAGAACGCACCCGGGAGGTCGAAGCACACGGTGCCGTCGGGGCAAGGCGGAGCCTGACCGGGGACCTGCAGGGTCGAGGTGCCGAGGGCCGAGGCCAGCACCGTCCGATGCTCGTGGGTCTCGGAGTCAGTCAGCACCGCGAACGCAAAGAACGGCTGATCACACGTGATCTCGGCTCGCAGCTCAGCGCCGCTCGGCACGCCGATGGTATTCAGCACGTCGCGGAACAGGGCGAACGAAAGCGCTGGCCGCGACAGCTCCCAGTGCCCGAGTTGGACACCGTCGATGCGCCACACGTCGACATCACAGCTGGCGGCGACGCCGAGGTTGACCAGGCCGAAGTCGGTCGAGAGAGTCTGGCTGCGCGACCAGCCCTGGAGATGGACGACCTCACCGGCGAGGGCCCGGTTCGCGTCCGAGATGATCGGCCATCCCGCGCCGATCTTGGAGGAGCCGTCGGCCATGACCGAAACCAACTGAGCGGTCGCCACCAGCTGCGGCGCCATCACCATTTCGATCAGTCCCAGCTCCTCGCCACCGAGCAGGTCGGTGACGACAGCGGTACCGTTGGGGTTGACGGTCACCGAACCGAGGTTCTCGATCAGCTCTCGTTCGGTGCCGTCAGCGTTGAGGCCGATCAGGTGCGGAGTCGCCCGCCGCGCGCTTTGTCCGGTGTTCGCCAGCACGACGCGGGTGTGGTACTCGATCCCCTCGACCCCCGGATCCGTCTTCGCAACGGGGATGTAGACGGTCCCGGCATAGATCGGGGCACCGGCCAGGGCCATGGCGGCGAGGGTGACAAGTTGCTTCATTCTTCGATTCTCCTCGGTCTCGTTCGGATCTGGCCTGGGGCGAGCGACGTACACACGTCGAACAGGCTATGTTCGAGCGGCATGGAGGATATCTTGCTTTGGCCGATGGCGCAAGCGCAGCGCCCAGTGGTACCGTTGACGGCTGTTTCGGCAACGGGCCCTCTCCCCAGTCCCTCAATCCCTCAATCCCTTGGTTCCCCGATCCCTTAGTCCCTCGATCCCTTGGTACCTCCTCTCGAGGGATCATGAGGCGCCGATCAGACAGGAGCAGCGATGAAGATCCTCGTGACAGGCCATCTGGGATACATTGGAAGCGTCCTCGTACCTCTGCTGGTCAAACGCGGTGACGACGTCGTCGGGCTCGACAGCGGGTTCTTCTCACCCTGCCTGCTGCCGGGACAGCCCGCACCCCCGGAAGTGCCCAACCTCGCCACCGATATGCGCGGGTTCGACGGCGACCTCGGCGGCTTCGACGCCGTGGTCCACCTCGCCGCGCTGTCGAACGACCCCCTCGGCAATCTCGACGCCGAGCTCACCTACGACATCAACCAACACGCTTCAGCGGCCCTCGCCACCCGCGCCAAAGCGGCCGGCGTGAGGCGATTCGTCTTCGCCTCCTCCTGCAGCACCTACGGAGCGGCCGGGGATGCGATCCTCGACGAAAGCGCTGCATTCAACCCGGTGACCCCCTACGGCTGGTCGAAGGTCCACCTCGAGCGCCACCTGCTCGAGCTCGCCGACGACCACTTCTCCCCGGTGTTGCTGCGCAACGCCACTGCCTACGGCCTCTCACCCCGCCCGCGCCTCGACGTGGTGCTCAACAACCTCGTCGCCTGGGCGGTGACCAGCGGTCGCATCCACCTGCTCTCGGACGGCACCCCCTGGCGCCCGATCGTGCACGTCGAGGACATCTGCAGCGCCATCCTCGCCGGGCTCGACGCCCCCCGCGAGGCGGTCCACGCCCAAGCCTTCAACATCGGCCGCAGCAGCGAGAACTACCGCATTTCGGAGCTCGCCGAGATCGTCGCCGAGACCGTACCCGGCTGCACCATCACCTACGCCGAGGGCGCCGGCCCCGACACTCGCTGCTATCGCGTCAGCTGCGCCAAGGCTGAGACCTCGCTGCCGGGATATGCCCCCCGCTGGGATGCTCGGGCGGGTGCGCAGCAACTCGCCGACGCCTACGTCGCCGGTGGCCTCAGCGCCGAAGACCTGAGCGGGCCGCGCTACATCCGTCTGGCGCGGATTCGCGAGCTGCAACAGGGCGGCGAGATCGACCCGCAGTTGCGGTGGGTGTAACAGGTACCGGGTACTCATCGGAGGGGCTCGGGCGGCATTCTCTGAGCAGTTCCCCATGCACCCCTTCGAGGTGCACCCCGGGGGATGAAATGAGGAGGGACCAGGGACCAGGTACCGGGGACCCGTCGGAGTGCGGGGTGGTTCTCTCCGAGTGGGCCCGGCTCTCACTCGGGTCCCGGGTCCCGGGTCCCGGGTCCCCATTTTCCGAGCAGTTCCCCATGCACCCCTTCGAGGTGCACCCCGGCGGATGAAAAATGAGGAGGGACCAGGGACCCGGCAGGAATTGCGTAGACTGCAGCGATGGCCCGTTCATCCCGGCGCGCTCGTCCTCAGGGGCCGACGCCCCAGCCCAAGGCCGACGTCGATGAGCGGCGATCCACCCAGGCGCGCGCCAGCGCACCTGACCGCGTGTTCCCCACGCTTCGCCGAGTAGCGGCGTTCCTTCATCAGCTTGCGACCGCCGCGCGCCAGCGCGGCTTGCTCGCCCAAGCAGGCTCGCTCTCGTGGGTGACGACGCTGTCGCTGGTGCCGCTGCTCGCGGCCTTCTCGTTCGTTGGCGCGCAGCTGTTCGAGAGCTACCGCGAGCGCATCGTTGCAGCCGTGCACGCCTTCGTACCCTGGCCCGAGGCCACCCTGGTCGATCGACTCGAGGCCCTGGTGGTCCAGGCCGAAAGTGTGCGCGAGATCGGGGCCCTGAGCTTCGTGGTCGTGAGCCTCGGCCTGTTCGACGCAGTCGAAAAGTCGGTCAATCGCCTGTGGGGCATCTCGAAACAACGACCACTTCGCCGGCGCTTGACCTCGCTCGCCCAGCTGCTGTTCTGGGGCCCGATCGCGATCGGCCTGGCGGTCAAGCTCACCGCCGAGGTCGAACGCGCGCTGGGGGCCTGGGTTCCGAGTGGTCTGATTCTCGGCGCAATGGTCTTCGGGGCCCTGGTGATGCTTTTCCACGGCGTGCCGGCGACCCGGGTTCGCTGGCGGGCCGCCTGCGCCGGGGCCGCCATCGCCACGGTGCTGCTCGAAGTCCTGCGGCGCGGCTTTGGTGCCTACACCGGCTGGTGGCTCGAAACCGGCTTCACGATCTACGGCAGTTTCGCCCTGCTGGTGCTCTTCCTGCTCTCGATCCACCTGGCGTGGCTCGCCCTTCTCCTCGGTGCGTTGGCGGCCGCCGTGGTCCAGCGTGGAGCCGTCGCAACCGGCACGGTCCGCCCGGATGCCTGGGTCGGGCTGTCGACGATGCTAGTCTTGAGCCAACGCCTGCTGCAGCAACGCGGACCGATCACGGCCGAGGCCCTGCCACTCGAGATCGGCTGCGAGGCCGAGGTGCTCGACGCCTCGGTCCACGTCCTGTCGCGGGCAGGCCTGCTCCATGTCGATGATCACTCGGGATTGGTGGTCCTCGGCGCCAGCCCGTTCCTTACCGGTGCCGAGCAGATCCTCGACCTCTTTCCCGCCACCGACCTCGCGATTCCCGACGCGAAGGTGCGGGCGGGCCTCGAGACCGCGATCACGCGAACGATCGCCGAGCGAGCCGATCGGCTCTCCGGGGCAACTCTGGCGTCGCTGCTGGGGGCCGCCGAGACCAACGGGCAGCTTGCGCCGTCACCGGCTTCGGGCTAGAATCCACGCTCCCGAATGGGGCGGTAGCTCAGCTGGGAGAGCACCACGTTCGCAACGTGGGGGTCGAGGGTTCGAATCCCTTCCGCTCCACCATTCCTCGCTTCGCTCGTCTTGGTGGAGCGGAAGGGGTTCGGGGTCGCTCGCGTGGGAGTCGCGCCTTGCGACGAAGATGTGCGGCGAGCGACCGCGAATCCCGCGAGACGCCAGCCGGTCTGCGCTACCAAGGGGGAAGAAGATCGCTTCGCTCGTCTTGGTGGAGCGGAAGGTCTTCGGGGTCGCCCGGGTCTTGGGAGTGCCTGAAGCCGGGAGATCGGCGGCGGGCGACCGCGAATCCCGCGCGGCAGTCGCCGGTCTGCGCTACCAGGAAGATGAAGAGCGTTTGGCTCGTCTTACGTCACAGTTTCTGTGTTCCTGCGTTCCTGTGTTAGCCTCGATCCATGCGCAATCTCACCGTTACCGTCCCCGACGAGGTGTATCGGCAGGCCAGGATCAAGGCCGCCGAGCAGGGCCGGTCGCTGAGCGCCGTGGTCGCCGAGTACCTGTCGTCGCTGTGCGAGTCCAACACGGAGTTCGTCCGTCTCCTAGCACAGCAGGACGAGGTTCTCCGCGAGATCGAAAGCTTCCGCGGCGCAGACCGGATCGAGCGGAGCCGCGTCCACGACCGTGCAATTCGTTGACACCAACGTCCTGCTCTACGCCATCTCGACGGTGCCGGAGGAGCGGGACAAGGCGGCGATCGCCCGGGAGCTCCTCGAGGGGCGGGACCTCGCCCTTTCGGTCCAGGTGCTCCAGGAGTTCTACGTCCAGGCCACGCGCGCGAGTCGACCGGATCGACTGCGCCACGACCAGGCGGTCCGCCTCGTGGAGTCGTTTTGTCGCTACCCGATCCAGGAGCTCACCCTCTCCATCGTCCAAGCGGCTTTCCTGACCCGTTCGCGCTGGAGTCTCTCCTACTGGGATGCAGCCATCCTCGAAGCCGCCCGGTCGAGCGGTTGCGAGATCGTCCTCTCCGAGGACATGGCAGACGGCGAAGACTACGACGGCATCCGGGTCGTCGACCCGTTCCGTCTCTAGCAGTTGCCCATGCCCCCCCGGGGCCTGCTGAAAAGGAGACGCGCGAGACGCGGCGACCGTGCAAGCTCCGCAGCCGTCGTGCCGGTGAGGAGTCGGGCCAAGTAGAGCACCGCCACCCGTCGCTCGAACGAGACGCCACCCCCGCCGGTGGCGTAGGAGCTATGTCCCTGGTTTGGGCCATGAGATGTCATCGCCACTCCCACAGGTCACATTCCCAAGTCGCACCTGTTGTGGATCCGAGCACCGGATCCAAGAAGGCGGCGACGGCCGTAGTGACCTGGGGCAGCGTTCGCCACGGCAGCTCGTCGCCGGCTGCCATGCTGGCGTACGAAGCCCCCCAGGCCTCCGGCGGCCGAGGAACCGCCGCGGGAACGGCGTGGGTGTTCCGATGGGCGAAGGTCGCGTCGATCGCTCGGCGCAGGTCGTGCGCACTGATCGGACCGGTGGTCGCCAAGAGGGCGAGGTTCTCGAACCTCATGTGATCGCCGAGGTCGAGGCGGCCGGCTTCCTGAAAGAGCTCGAGCGCGTCGGCCGGCGACCCCGTCATTCGCAGGTCGACATCCTTCGTCGTACGAGCCCGCTCGAGCCGCAGCTCGAGCACGAGCCCGCCTTTGAGCGTCACCGCATCCCCGGCGACACTGCCGAGCCGGGCGAGGAAGCGGTCGAACACCAGGAGCTGTCGGCGGCGTCCAAAGTCGGTGCCGGTCGCCGACATCGACCTCAGCCGCTGCTCCAGGGCCTGTTTGAAAGCGAGCGGAGTCGAATACTGGCGCACGGTCACGGCACCGACTGCCTTTGGCGATCACCGTGGAGGCGAGACTCGTCGGCGACAGTGATGAGGCCCCGTCGGCGAGCCTGGCGAATCGACTGGACCAGAAGTCCAGGCGAGACACTCGCCGCGATGCAGTCCTCGATCGTTCGGAGCGGGCTCGTGACGGGCACGGCGCCGAAGCCGCTACGCTCCCGGTCGCGGACATCGGCAAAGTGCAGCACCACCCCAGCGGGAACTCGAAGGCGCCGTCGCCGCCAAGAGGCCGGCAACGTCAGGTGGGCCCTGTTCGGGAGGGCATCGGACAGGTCGTGGAGGGCAAGCGCCGTTTCATGCGAGAACACCCCCTCGTGCTGGCTCCAGAGCCACAGGACGACCAAGTCCTCCCGATCGCTGGCAGGGAAATGCACGACGCGATAGATGCCACGCTGTGCACGCGCGATCTTGCCGCCTGCCAGGTACTTGTGCAGGAGGGGGCGCGAGTACCCCGCCTGCGCGGCTTGGGCCGTCGTGAAGTAGCCGTCCTGGGCTTGGGCAACGTCGAATAGGGTGTCCCAGTCGGGTGAGCGCCGAGGCGAGGTGGCAGGCGGCATCGCACACATGTTAACCACGGGTTAACTTTCGTGCAAACTCCTGCGCTCGATCGCTGCCGACCGCCGGCAGCGCCGCTGAAGAAACGGCTCGAGGGGGCGGAGTGCCCGTTACGGATGCCGTCAGGCAGAGCTGCCGTCCGGCCCTCGTCCCAGCAGGCGAAGACTGTTCGCGATCACCAGGAGGGTCGCACCCATGTCGGCGGCAATCGCCGCCCAGAGCGAGGCGAAGCCGGCGAAGGTGAGCACCACGAAGAGGGCCTTGATCGCGAGCGCGAAGGTGATGTTCTGGCGGATGATTCCGAGGGCCTTGCGCGAGTGGCGGACCAGCCAGGGGAGCCGCGACAGGTCGTCGGAGAGGAGCGCGATGTCCGCGGTCTCGATCGCGGCATCGGAGCCGGCGCCGCCCATCGCGATCCCGAGCGAGGCGCTGGCGAGCGCCGGCGCGTCGTTGATGCCGTCGCCGACCATCGCGACCTGGCCATACTGCCGGACGAGCGTCTCGATCACCGTGACCTTCTCGTCAGGGAGCAGCTCCGCGCGGACCTCGCCGACGCCGACCTCGCGAGCAATCGCCTCGGCCGTACCGCGGTTGTCGCCGCTCACCATGACCGTGGTCGCGATCCCGAGACCGCGCAGCTCGGCGATCGTCGCGCGGGCCTCGTCGCGAACCCCGTCGGCCACCGCGACCAGGCCACAGACGTGCCTCTCGTTGCCGAGTACGACCGCCGACCGCCCCGCCGACGCCATCGCCTCGAGCTGCGCGTGGATCTCCGGGGTCTCCTGGCCGCGCTCTTCCAGGTACCGGTGCGAGCCGACCCAGACCTCGCGACCGGCCATCCGACCCGCTGCACCCTTGCCTTCGTAGGCCCGGAAATCCTCGGCAGGCGGTACGGCGATGCCTCGCGCCGCGGCATGCTCGCGAATCGCGTGCGCGAGCGGGTGCTCACTACGGGCTTCGAGCGCCGCCAGCCGCTCGAGCACCTCGCGCTCGTCGTGGCCGGCGAGCGGAATCACTTCGATCACACGCGGCCGGCCATGCGTGAGCGTCCCGGTCTTGTCGAAGGCGAATGCACGCAGGCGGGCCGGCGCCTCGAGGAAAAGCCCGCCCTTGATCAGCACACCGTGGCGGGCCGCGGCGGCGAGGCCGGCGACGATCGCAACCGGCGTCGAAACCACCAGCGCGCAGGGGCAACCGATCACCAGCAGCACCAGGGCCCGGTAGGCCCAGTCGCCCCAGGAGCCGGCCAGCAGGAGCGGAGGAATCACCGCCACTGCGATGGCGGCGGCGAAGACGACCGGCGTGTACACCGCAGCAAAGCGGTCGACCCAGCGCTCCGACGGGGAGCGACGGGCCTGGGCCTCCTCGACCAGGCGCAGAATCTTCGCGAGTGCGGTCGCCTCGGCCGGCGCGGTCGTCTCGACCTCGAGCGCCCCGCTCCCATTGATCGAGCCCGCGAAGACTTCGTCGCCGGGTGCCTTGTCGATCGGCCGGCTCTCCCCGGTGATCGGCGCTTGGTTGACCGCGGAGCGTCCGGCCAGCACCCTTCCGTCGAGCGGCAGGCGCTCGCCGGGACGCACCAGGATGCGGGCGCCCACCGGCACGTCGGTGGGCGCCACCTCGCGCTCGGCGTCGGCTGTCACCAGACGCGCAGTCGGCGGCACCAGATCGAGAAGCTTCGCGATCGCTCGCCGGGCGCGGCCGACGCTCCACGCCTCGAGGGTGAGCGAAAGTGCGAAGAGAAACGCAACCGTGGCGGCCTCGAACCACTCTCCGATGAGGACGGCCCCGGTCACGGCGATCGTCATCAACAGGTTCATGTCCGGTCGCAGGCGCCGCAGTGCCCCCCAAGCCTTGGGGGCGACCGTGAACAGTCCCGCTGCGATTGCGGCCGCGTAGGCGATCCGCGCGGGCAAGGGGACGGCGTGGCCCCCTCCCATTCCTTCGGCGCCGAGTGCGTCCACCCAACCGCCCGTCAACGCGACATGGGAACCAAAGCCAACCACCGTGCCGACACCGGCCAGAAGAGTCGATGCGGTCCGACGCCGCCGCAGCCGCTCGCTCGCTTCGGCCCCACCGCCACCGTGCCACGGCTCCGCGCCGAGGCCGGCCGCCCGCACCGCCGCCACGACCGCCTCGTCCGAGACTTCCCTCGAGTCCGCGGCAACGGTCATGCGGCCGCGCAACAGGTCGAAGCCGAGCCGGTCGGCGCCGCCGACCACCGGGCCGACCTCGCGTCGAAGCAGCGCGATCTCTTCCGCACAGTCCATGCCGGTGACCCGGAATGCGCGGGATACCTTGACCTCTCGCATGGCCTCCCTCCGAGCGCCATCGCGCTCAGACCTCGACCTCGGTGGGCCGAGCCGTGAACCAAGAATAGACCGCCGCGACGAGCTCAGCTGGGCCAACCTCAGCGAGCGGCGAGCAGTCGACACGACTGCGCCTTGAACACCACCCGCACGAGGCACCCGGGGGCGAGCCCGAGTTGCTCGACGGCGCGCTGGGTCACCAGCGCTGCGAGGTCGCGAGCGCCGGCGCCGACGGCACACACCACCACGACCCCGGCGGCGTCGCCGGTGCTGATACTGCCCAGGCTTCGCACCTCTCCCGGCAGGTTGTTCTGTGCCGACAGTGGCCCGGTATCCCCAAGGGCCAGCAGGATGTCGCTGCCTCGAAGCTCGATCGCCACACGAGCCCCCAGGCTGAGGTCGCCGTCATCGGCGACACAGAGCTCGAGCCCTGGGGCGACCTCGAGGGTTGCCAGCCCGGCGCCGAGGTCGATGACCTCGCCCTCGACGACGTTGACGACCGAGCCCGAGGAACCCCGAGCGGAGCCGAAGACCACCTGGGGGCCACCCCGGGCGATGCACCGCCCGGCCTCGAGGATCGAGACCTCGTCCGCGAGCAGCGACATCTCGGCGGCATCGTGAGACACGTGCAGCGTAGTGATGCCGAGCTCCCGTCGCACGCGCAGGAGGTACGGCAGGATCTTGCGACGCAGACGGTGATCGAGGCTCGCGAGCGGTTCGTCGAGGAGCAGGAGACTTGGCTCGGAGCACAAGGCCCGCCCGATGGTGACGCGCTGCCGCTCCCCTCCCGACAGGGTCGAGACCCCGCGGCCAAGCAGCGGTCCGAGCTCGAGCACCTCGACCACACGATCGAGCACAGACACTTTTACCGGCCGCGCCGCGCGGCGCTGACCGAGCCGCAGATTGCCTCGGACGTCGAGGTGAGGAAACAGCAGCAGATCCTGGGGCACGTAGCCGACTCTCCGCGCCTCGGGTGGCAGGCACAGTCGCCTGGACGAATCGAGCCAGACCCTGCCACCGACCTCGATCCGCCCGGCTGCCGGCCGAATCCCCGCGAGGGCTGCGAGCAGGCTGGTCTTGCCCGCGCCGGATGCACCGAACAACCCCAAGGCGCGCTCCTCCGTTTCCCAGTCGAGCTCGACCGTGAACCGGTCACAAGGCACCTTCAGCGCGATCTTCAGGCTTGCGCTCACGCCGCCCTGCCCCTGCGTCGCATCAGCGCCTCGCTGGTCCAGATCGCAGCGAAAGCGATCGCCACCGTGACCGCGACCAACTGCATCGCCTCCTCGTCGTGGCCGAGCTGCATCTCGCTGAAGATCGCGAGGGCCAGGGTCTGGGTTCGTCCCGGGATGTTGCCGGCGACCAGGATCGTCGCTCCGAACTCCCCCAACGAACGCGCAAAGCCGAGCACCGCCCCCGCGAGCAAGCCCCGGCGCGCAAGGGGCAGAGTGATCTCGACGAACGTCGCGACCGGGCCGAGGCCGAGGGTTCGCGCCATCGACTCGAGGCGCGGGTCGACCTCCTCGAAGGCCAAGCGTGCGCTGCGCACCACCAGCGGCAGGGACATCATCACGGCCGCCACCACCGCCCCCTTCCACGTAAAGAGGAGGTCGAGGTCGAAGCCGAGGGTCTCTTCCCCGAACGGCCCGTTGCGGGCCAACAGGCGCAGCAGCAGGTACCCCACCGCCGTCGGCGGCAGCACCAGCGGCAGCGCCGTGATCGTTTCGATCAACGCCTTGCCGCGCACCTGTCGACGGGCCAGCAACCAGCCGAGGGCAATCCCCGGCGGCAGGGTGAGAGCGGTGGCCACGAGCGCAACCTCGAGGCTCAGTGTGAGAGCGGCGATCGCTGCGTCGCTCACGGCTGGCACAGCGCAACGAAACCGTGGCGCTCGAACGACGCCGCAGCCCTGGGACCACAGAGCCACTCGACCACTGCCCGTGCGCGCTCGCGATGGGGCCGATCGGCCATGGCAGCGAGGGCATAGCTGATCGGCGGGCCCTCAGCTGCCGACACCTCGAACGCGACCTGGACGCGCTTCGAGCCTGCGGCGTCGGTGCGGTAGACGATCCCGACGTCCACCGCCCCGGACTCGACCGCGGCCAGCGCCGCCCGGACGTCGAGCGCCGGCACCACGCGGTCGGCAACGACTGCCCACTGCCCTTGGGACTCGAGCCAGGCCTTGGCGTACTTCCCCGCCGGTACCGTCTCGGGGCTCGCGAGCGCGAGTCGCCTCACACCGGCTGCGCCAAGATCGGCCGCGCTACGCACCTCGAGCCCGCTGTCGGCCGGGACGACCACCAGCAGCCGGTTCGACAGCGGCGTTCGGCGCGAGACGGTATCGACGAGGCCGGCTGCCGCGACGTGGTCCATCCACGCCTGGTCGGCGGAGAAGAAGATGTCCGCCTTGTTCGCGGCCACGATCTGGCGCGCCAAGGTGCTCGACGCGCCCAGATTCACGACCAGCCGGACGCCCGTGGCCCGCTCGAGCTCCGGCGCCAGCTCGCCCAAGACGCCGCGCAGGCTCGCGGCGGCGTAGAGCTCGAGCTCGACCGGAGGTGCGGCCCCGGGCGAACCGGTTTCTCGCCGAAGGGCTTCGAGTGGAAGCGCCCCGAGAGCGAAAGCAAACATCGAGACGAGCACCCGGCATGTTCTGGTCATCAGGTCCCAACGCCACTCCAATGCGACACAATCACGACGTTGGCGCATTATATGCTGCCGTATACGATCGCTTTCGAGCCGCGTAATGACAGCTGATCCAGAACAGCTCTGGGCCGTTCGCCCCCGCTGGCGCATCCAGCGCGGCGAGGAGATCGCGCTTGGCCCCGGCAAGGTCGACCTGTTGGAAGCCATCGCCCGCGCCGGCTCGATCTCCGCGGCCGCTCGGGAGTTGGGGATGTCGTACCGACGCGCCTGGCTATTGGTCGAGGCGATGAACCGCTGCTTTGCTCGGCCCCTGGTGACCACCTCGAGCCATCGCCAACAGGGCGCGAGGCTGACTGCCGACGGCAGAGCCGTGCTCGAGCTCTACCGCCATGCCGAGCGCGAAAGTCAGCGGGTCGCGCACGAGGCGCTGACGGCGATCGTCGCCAGGCTGTACCGCTGAGTTGGTGTCGCATCGCCGATCCCGGCTGACATCCCTCCTGGCGCGGCCACCGAACCGCCGACTGAGCTACGACGCCCGTATCGACGCGACGGCAGGATGCTCAATCCCTTGGCCCGCAGCGGTCGAGCGCGTCGCCCGCAGCAAGCGCGGGACGATCCAGGTCGCCCACCATGTCAATCCGACGACCTCGAGCAGGCCCGAGGCGCCGGCCGGCAGGAAGGCCAAAGGCGTGAGGTCGGTGAGAACCTGCTGGGTGACGCGCAGGGTGCAGCCGAGATTGAGCAACACGAACGGCGCCAGCGGCATCGCCGCGCCCCACGCTCCCAACTCCGGGGGACGCGGGGCAATGCGGGACGCGACGGCAATCATCATGAGGCTGACGAACCCCACCGTGATTGCGTGTCGCGTGGCCCCGTACCAGGCGTGCGAGAAGGGCAGATCGAGCACCCGCGACCAGATCGGAGCGCCGATCAGCATCACCAGGGCCACGCCGAGCCACAGGTGGGATGCCCGCACGAACGCCAGCGGGGACAGCGAGGGCAGCTCCAGCCGCGGCCGGGAAAACGCCCGCAGGTGGGCGGCGAGCAGTCCGGCGCTGACAGCGAACACGACCGACGCCGACCACGCCGCGAGGAAGAACAGCGGACGCCGAGAGGTCATCGCCAGAGGGAACAGCACGACCTCCGCCAACACCGCGAGTTGGAGGGGCCAGAACAGCCAGCGCGCCCACCGAGTATCCGGCAGCGGGGTCCCGAACAGCCCGGGCAGGACCCGCAGCGACACGCCGAGGATCATCGAGACCGCCAGGCCGTGGATCTGCAGGTCGCGCAGTGGGAGCTGCCACGTGGCGATCTCCGCCAGCAGGGCGTCACGGGTCGGCGCCCCGAGGGTACGGGCGAGGTGGCGCAGATCCAGCAGCGCCGCCAGAACGAACCACACCAGCCCCGCCCCGAGAAAGCGATCACCGACGTGCCAGGGTGTGGTGCGTCGGTTCGCCGTGACCATCAGGACACTGACGAAGGTCGCCACCAACACCACCTGCACTGCCCCGGCGACCAGCGCCGCGGGCACGGCCCAACTCTCGGCCTGTGCTTCGGCCAACGTACGTACGATGATCGCCGCTGCCATCGCCGGAAGCAACCATCTCGTCACGCCGGGCGCCGCCAACCGCGCGCCCAAGAACGACGGAAACATCTGCATCGCGAATCCGAAGATGAACAGCCCCATCCAGCCGTAGATCTGGGCCTGGCCGTGCGCATTGACCTCGAAGATCGACGGAGCCGAAAAGTCCGCCGAGCGGGCTATGTGGAGCAGCAGCCACGCGCCCCAGCTCGCGCCCGCAGTCAGCGTGACGGCGATACCGGTGAGGAAGAACCGGGGATAGATCATGGTGGACCTCCTGGCGCGGGACGCGGGTGGTGTAGCCGGCGGCTCCGGCTGCGTTGTGCTCTGGATTGGGCGAAGTCGTTGAACGGCCATTTTCATGATTTTTTTCAAGATAACCTTGACAATTGCGGAAGTCAACGACAGAATGTCGATATGAGCGGCCTGAGCGCTACCACCGCCTCCCCCTTCGCAACCCCTGGCCTCGGCTCGAGCCAAAGGGCCGTGCTCGAAGCGTTCAAGCGCCAGGGGGAGTCGACCCTGGCGCAGCTCGAGCTGTCGGTCGAGCTCGCGGTCGAAACCGTGCGCAGTCACCTCCAGGCTCTCGAAGCGCAGGGATTGATCGAGCGCGCCGGGCTCGAGCGGTTGGGGCCGGGGCGCCCGCGGGTCCGCTACCGGCTGGCAGCCGCCGGCGAGGCCCTCTTCCCGCGCGGCGAAGGCGATCTGCTGCGCGATCTGGCCGCCTACCTGATCCGCGCCGGGCACACACCGCTGCTCGAGGCCTTCTTCGAGGAGCGCCTCGAGCGCAAGCGGTCGGTCGCACGAGCCCGGCTGGTCGACGTGCCGGCCGAGGCTCGCCCCGAGGCCGTCGCGCAGCTGCTCTCGGAGGAGGGCTTCCTCGCGGAGGTGACGAGCGACGACGCCGGGTTGGCCTTGCGCCTGTGCCACTGCCCGCTGCGCGCCGTGGTCGATGTCACCCGCCTGCCCTGCCGGGCCGAGCTCGCCTTGGTTCGCGAGCTGCTCGGCGACCAGCCGCTCGAACGCGTGAGCTTCATCCCCGACGGGGCTGCGTGCTGCACGTACCGCATCGGCCAGGCAACGCCACACAGCACCGCCACAGACCAAGCGTCTGTCGCCTGACCCATCACACTGGAGGGAGACCCCATGACTGTCACATCGGCTTCCCGCGTCGGCGAAATCGCCACCCATCATCCTCTGGCCACCCGGGTCTTTGCTCGTCACGGCATCGACTTCTGCTGTGGTGGCGGGGTCGCCCTTGCCGACGCGTGCGCCAAACGCGGGCTCGACGCCGACACTATCGTCGACGAGATCACCCGGACCGTCGCAGCGCCAGGCAACGACGATCCGCAGCGCTGGGACCGTGCGCCCCTGCCCGCGCTCGTCCGCCACATCGTCGAGCACTACCATGCCGCTCTGCGCGAGGAGCTCCCGCGCCTCGAAGCGATGGCGCGCAAGGTCCACCGCGTCCACGGCGACCGCGATCCCGAGCGCCTCGGGGCTCTGCTCGACACCTACCTCGGGCTCGTCGAGGAGGTCCAAGAGCACCTCCGCGACGAGGAGGAGCGACTCTTCCCGGCCATCCTCAGCCGAGACCCCAACGCTGCCGGCTCGATCGGCGAGCTGGTCGACGATCACTCGCGCGTCGGACGAGAGCTCGCCCGCATTCGCGAGCTCACCGACGACTTCCAAGTCCCCGCGTACGCCTGCAACACCTGGAATGCCCTGTGGCACGGGCTCGCCGCGCTCGAACGCGACCTCCACGAGCACATCCACCTCGAGAACAACGTGCTGTTCCCCCGCGTCGCCGCCTGAGCCCCCATCCACCTGCTGAGATCGGTTCCCGGCTGCCGGACGGCGGACACCTGCCGGTGACGCCCCTCAGGCCTAGGACGCGCGCAAGAGTAAGTACCGCAAAGTCGCACCCAGATCTGGGCCAGATTCGGACGGCCCGGAGCGAGCGAAACCGGAGCGTACCTGTGGCCAACGCTCGGCGGTGGCCCGGATCGCTCTTCTCCGACACCAAGAGATCTTCTTCCGAGTCCGGATCCTTCCAACTTCGGTTGCGGCTCCCGCGTTGGTCCCGGAGCAAAAAATCACGCATACTGGCTCGATGACACGATCGCCGCTCGAAGGGACGCTGCGCGAGCGTATCTTTGCCGTCGTCGCGCGGATCCCCGCTGGGCGGGTGGCGAGCTACGGGCACGTGGCCGTGCTCGCCGGCTCCCCCGGAGCTGCCCGAGCGGTGGGCTGGGCCCTCGCCTCGACGCCCGATGGGAACAATCTGCCGTGGCAACGCGTCGTCAACGCCGGCGGGCGCATCAGCTCCCGTGGTGAACCCGCCTGGGAGGCGGTCCAACGTGCCCTGCTCGAAGCCGAGGGAGTGACGTTCGACGCATCCGGGCGTATCGATCTCGACCGCTACGGCTGGGAGCCCGACCTTGAGCCAGACGCCTGACGCCGCACCGCCCCTTCGCGCCGCGCCACCCCTCGACCGGTTCGCCGCGATCGCGATTCCAGCCGGCTTGTGGTTGCTTCACCTGGTGACCGCGAAGGGCTACGGCATCTTCCGCGACGAGCTCTACTACCTCTCGTGTGCCAGACGCCTGGCCTGGGGCTACGTCGACCACCCGCCGATGGTCGCCTGGCTCACGCGGCTGCTGATCGAGACGCTCGGCGATTCGCTGTTGGTGCTGCGCGGCTTTGCCGGTTTCTGGCTGGCGGTTGCGGTCGGGTTGTTGGTCGCCGCGACGCGCGAGGCCGGGGGCGGCGCGTTTGCGCAACGCCTGGTCGCCGTCGCCGTCACCCTGGCGCCGGTGCTGCTCGCCCTCGGCTCGATCCTGTCGATGAACGGGATCGACATCGCGATCCACGCGGCGATGTGGTGGCTGCTGCTGCGGTGGTTGCGCACGGGGAACGACCGACTGTGGCTGGGATTTGGACTGATCGCTGGGGCCGGACTGTTGACCAAAGCCAGCACGGCATTCTTCGGCGTTGGGCTCGCGGTGGCCTTGGTGCTGCTGCGCCGCGACGCCCTGCGACGACCCCAGCTTTGGGCCGGTGGTGCGATTGCGGTAGGGCTCGGCCTTCCCCACTTGCTGTGGCAGAAGCTCAACGGCTGGCCGACCCTCGAGTTCGCCCGCAACGCCAGCGAACACAAGAACGTGGCGCTTGCGCCGTGGGATCTCGCGATCGAGTCGTTGTTGCAGTTCGGTCCCTTGGGTGGTGTCCTGGCTCTCGCCGGCCTCGCGGTGTTGTTCCGACCGATCCAACCCGGCCGCCGTCTGCTCGCGCTGGTCCCCATGCTGGTCTTCGCGCTGATGTTGGTCGCCAACGCCAAGCCCTACTACCTCGCCGCCTCCTTTCTCGGCCTGATCGTGGCGGGCGCCCTGGCCGCCGAAGCCCTCCGCCGCCGCGGAGTGGTGATGGCGGCGATCGTCGCCCTCGGGCTGCTGACCGCGGTCGCCGCTCCGCTCGCCAAACCGATCCTGCCGCTCGAAACCTACGTCCGCTACGCCCAGGCCCTCGGCGAAGCGCCCTCAACTGAAGAGCGCAAGGAGCTCGGGCGGCTCAAGCAGTTCTACGCCGACATGATCGGCTGGCGTTCGATCGCCGCAACCGTCGGCGTCGCCGCCGCCAAGCTCGACCCGGCCGAACGCGCCAAGGCCTGCGTCTTCGTCGGCAACTACGGCGAAGCCGGGGCGATCGAACACTTCGGCCGCGAGCTCGATCTGCCGCCGCCGATCAGCGGCCACAACACCTGGTGGCTGTGGGGCCCCGGTTCCTGCACGGGCGAGGTCCTGCTGGTGATGGGCCGCGACCGCTCACGCCTCGACGAGCTCTTCGATTCCGTCGAGCTCGGCGCCACGACCAACTGCGGCGACTGCATGCCCTACGAAAACGGCGTCCCGGTGTGGATCGCACGGAGGCCAAGGGAAGGGGTCGACCTGCAAACCCTCTGGCCCAAGCTGAAACACTACGACTAGCGCTACCGGCAAAAGGTCGCTTTCGATGCCCGCCAAGCACAAGAATCAGACGCTACAGCTTGCTCGCCACACTCTCTGGCTACCGGGCCTCGCAAGCGACGACGTGGGCTCCGTCGAGATCGACCCAGAGCTGCACCTCATTCAGCCCCACCCTGCTACAGGAGAGCTGTACCTGTGTCCCAAGCGAGGGGCGGAGCATCCAACATTCGAGAAGGCGTCCTTCTTCGTCGACTGCCTGGCGTACGAGCACGAACTGCCCGGCCTCGTCTTCCCAACCCGACGGACGCTCCGGGCGGCAGGAATGCGCTTCGTCCACAGTGGCCCCACCACCTCCGAGACTCGGGCGTGCTCTCGCTGGACGGGGGAGCCGACTGGACCTTTGAGACCAAACCCAGCTCGGCGGCGCAGACGTTCGTGGATTGGTACCCTTCCGCCCTGGCATCGATCATCAGCGAGATTCGCGAACTCCGACACGGTCCAGAGACTGCGGTGCACTTCGTCGGGCGCAGGCATGAGGGCCATCTGGTCCTGGGCCTGGAGCACTTCGATCAGCGGAACGGGATGGGTTTGGCCGAGGCACTCATTCCTCGACTTGCCAATCATCGATTTCGACGAATCGACATCGTCCACTCCCTGGCGCGCAATGGTCGCCCGAGGGATGTCCTCTCGTTCTATGGGGCGCGTGCTCGCGCGCAGCTGAGGTCGCTGAAACTTCTTCCGGCCGACCTAGCGAAGAGGCTGTACGCTCATCGCAACGGCATCGCCCACGGGAAGAGCAACGTCGCGCAGGGCGGAAATCGAGACGGGTACTTCGAGATCGCACGAGATCTTCCGATCGTCAAGCTACTCGCCCGACTCGCAATCAGCGATGCAACCCTGTGAGCACTTGCGTGCTGGCGCGTGCCGCGATCCGGCTCAGTAGACGTCCTCGAAGACGAAGCTCCGGCGAGTCAGCCCCAGGATCGCCCAAGCAAACCTCCGGAACGGATCGTTGGGCTCCGGCGACCACCGCGTAACAACGTGGCATTGTCCTTCCTTGCGCCCCTCCACGATCCATGTCGCGCCATCCAGGTTCACCGAGCCATCATCGACCTGGTATGGAACTTTCCAGAAGTGCTCCATCGCCTCATTTCGAAGCTGATCGAGGAAGGCAACCGCCAGGTCCGGTGACCCAACTTGTTGCTCGAGGTCCTCCGCCACGTTCCTTTCACCCGCC
>CAZRFU010000009.1:0-67726 GCA_964599475.1 uncultured Thermoanaerobaculia bacterium | reverse complement strand
CTTGAGGCCCGCGATCTCGCGCTCCAGGGCGGCGATGCGGCCCTGAGGGTCCTGGCCCGCGTCCGCACTTTGGGGGAAGCGGCCGAAGCGGAAGAATCCGCCGCCGCGGGTTTGTCCCGGGCCGCCCTGGCCAAAGCCGAAGGCCCGGCGCAGGCCCTGGCCCATGCGGGCGCAGAAGCCGCCGCGTCCCATTCCCGCGCCGCCCCGGCCCATTCCATATCCGCCCTGCCCGGTCAGCTCCTTGTACGTCGATCGCAGTGGAGAGTAGTGTCAGGTCCCTTTCGACGTTGCCCGGGGCGCCTGTTTGGCCACGTAGTCGCGAAGAACCCCGTCCATCCGCGACTGCCAACCTTCACCGGTGCTGCGAAAGTACTCGAGGACCTCGGGACTGTAACGAACCGATACCAGCAACTTCTTGCTTTCGAGCGGCGGCCTGCCTCGAAGCGTCTTCAGCGGCACCATCGCTTGGAGTTGCTGCTTGGTAAGCGGTTGAGCGTCGGGATCCGCTTCGGCCGCAGCGACGATTTTGGCGTCCTCCTCGCGAGAAGGCATGCGAACGGTGCGCTTAGGGGTAGTTTTCGACATAGTGCTTGACCTCTCGGCGCTCCGCATAGCGGAGACTGATGATGCGGCGGTTGTCGCCGCGGTCCACGAAAGCGACGAAGTAGAGGCGATCACCCCCCGGAACGAGCCCCGACATGCGAGTCTCTTCATACTCGAATCGGCCATCGATCCAAACCAACGCCTCATCCCATTCGAGATCCTCGGCCAACGCCAGAGACAAGCCATGCCGTGTTCGGTTGAGCTTGTCCTTGGCTGGGTCGAACTCGATGACCACAGGAATATAATGTAGCTACACAAACCCGGCGTCAAGCGGCCACACAGAGGCTGCGCGGTAGCACTCCGGCTCGTGCTGCGCAGCTCCATACTCCATTCATGGCCTACGAGCTCGAAGCGATCCTGGGAACCCGTGCGACGATCGAGGCGGCACGTGCCGATCTCGGACACGCCGCCGTGGTCGCCCTGGGCCAGGACGTCGCCATGATCCCTCTCACAGATGAGGTCCTCGACGAACTGATCTCGATCGAAACTCGCGAACCCGGCGGCGGCCACGTCGCGGCGATCCTCGAATGGGCCCGCGTCGCCTCGCGCCACGGTCGGCTCGCCTACTGCTCGGCCGCCTACTTCGGCGGCATCGGCGAACAGGAGGCGACCGTCTTCCAGCAGGGAACCGAGCTCGAACGAGGTGATTCGGTCAACCGCGCACTCCAGCTCCTCGGAATCGTCTGCGACCCGGGTGAAGACGAATGGGACACCGTCGGGCTCGGCCGCTGCCGCCACACTGACCGCTGGACTGGCCTCCCCACTCCCACCCCTAACCCCTAACCCCCAACACCCAACCCCTTCCTAGGCGCTGCGCACCACCGGCAGCTGCAGGTCGAACGCCGTTCGCAGCGCCTCGAGGCCCGCGCGCGCCTCGCCGGCCGCCCGGGCCAGGTCGAACCGCCCAGTCGTCAACAACAGCTCAGACACCATCACGGTCTCCTCGACCAGCTCATCCCAGTCCTCGACCTCGAGAGGCGCCGGGATACCAGCCGCCGCTCGCAGGCGGGCCAGGCACTGGGCCAGCAGCCACGCCGGCGACCCACCGGGGGTCTCCAGCGTGGCGAGACCGGACGGCAGCCAGCGGACGTACGACTCGAGCGCCGCGATGTCGTCGCCGGCGCGGTTGCTGCGGGAAGGGTTCTTCAGGTTGCTCATGCCCTGTCAGACAGCGCCAAGATCGGAGTGGAACACGGGAACCTCGGCGACCATCGGTGCCTCTCACCAACCGGGGTCATCCCCGCTACTCCAGGAGCACACCCATGTCGAAGTTCCTCGTCCGCAACGAAGCCACCTGGGAGCGCGTGTTGCGCGTCGCCCTCGGCGCCGGGTTGATCTCGATCGTCTTCGTCGGCCCCCAGACGCCACTCGGCTGGATCGGCGTGGTCCCGCTCGCCACCGGCCTGCTCGGCAGCTGCCCGCTGTACACCCTGTTCGGCTTCAGCACCTGCCCGGTCGCGAAGCGCTAGCGGTCGTCAGGGCGCTCCGCCGGCCGCCCCCGGTCAGCGGAAGCTCGGGCCATCTCAGGCATGGCACCGAGGTATCGGGTATCAGGTACCAGGTATCCCCGGAGCGCCGGAGCTCCGAGTAGTACCGGTTGCTCAGGGCGCGAACAGGGCGTTGAAGGTTGCTGTGGTCCGCTCGGCGAGGGCTTCGTAGTCGAGCTCCTTTTCGACGGCGACCCTCATCGCGACCTCGACGACGAACCCGGGCTCGTTGGTCTTGCCGCGGTGAGGCACCGGCGCAAGGTAGGGCGAGTCGGTTTCGACCAGCACGCGTTCGATCGGCGTGGCGGCCAAGGCCCCACGCACGTTGTCTGCCGCCTTGAAGGTCACCATGCCGGAAAAGCCGACGTGGAAGCCCTTCTCGAGCACCGCCGCCAGCAGCGCATCGGTACCCGAAAACGAGTGGAACACGCCACGCACGCCGCTTGCGCTCGATCGCGCGACCACCTCGGACGCCATCACCTCGTCACTCTCGCGGTTGTGCACGATTACCGGCAGGTCGAGCTCGCGGGCGAGCTCCCACTGTTCGATCACCGCGACCAGCTGGCGGTCGCGCGGCGAGAGGTCGTAGTGGAAGTCGAGCCCACACTCGCCCACCGCGAGCACCTTCGGCTCCTTCAGCAGCTCGGCGAGGCGTTCCTGCGAACCGCGGGTCCACCGTTTGGCCTCGTGGGGATGCACGCCGAGGGCACACCATACGTCGGCGTGGCGGGCACACAGCTCGAGCAGGCGTTCGCTCTCGTCGAGGTGCACCGCCGGGACGAGGAACCCGGCCACGCCGCGGCTGCGGGCGCGGTCGAGGATGGCGTCGAGATCTTCCGCGGGCAGGCTCTGGAGGTGGCAGTGCGAGTCGATCACTCCGGCTGCGGCGCTCATCAGTTCCCCTCGATCTCGCGGCGATCGAGCTGGTACTCGGAGCCACAGAAGTTGCACGAAACCCGGATCTGTTGATCCTCGAGCAGCGAGGCACGATCCGCCTCACCCAGCAAAGCCAACTGCGTCAGGAAGCGCTCGCGACTGCAGCGGCAGCGGTAGATCAGGCTCTGGGTCTCGAGGTGCTGCGGGTCGAGCCCCGCGAGCACCATCGACTCGAGCATGTCGAGCCCGGCTTCGGCCAGCACCCGGCTCGGTGCCGGGACTTTGGCGACGTTGGCCTCGAGCGCCGCCAGGACCTCCTCCGTCGCCCCCGGCAACGCCTCGACGAGGATCCCACCGGCAGCAGCGATCAGGCGCTCGGCACGGGAATCCGTGAGCACTCCGGCGACGATCGCACACTGGGCCTGCTCGCTTTGGAACAGGAAGTGGGCGAGATCGTCGACGATCTCACCGCTGATCAGCTCGGTGCGGCTCTGGTGGTGGTGCTGCTCGTATTCGTAGCGCACTCCCATCATGCCGACGCCCACCGCTGCGCCCACATCGAGCTTGCCGGTTTCGGTGGTGTGATGCCACACCCGCGGCTCCGCCACGGTGCCGCGAAGGCCACCGTCGTCGCCGACCTCGGCGAGGATCTGCCCGAGCGGACCGTCACCGCGGATCTCGAGCAGCAACCGTCGCGGCGGCTTCGCCGCCCGGCGCATCAACAACGCCGCACCCGCCAGCGACCGGCCGAGGGCCGCCGCAGCCACCGGCGACAAGTCGAGCCGTTCGCGCGCTTCGGCCACGACGTCGCGCAGCTCGACCGACACCCACCGCAGTTGCCCACCACCGGCCATGCCGGCCCGTACCGTTCCCGTCGCCGTCGCGAGGTCCATGCGCTCCTCCAGCCGGTAAGGGTACCTCGCGGGCGGCGAGGATCCAAGTTCGGGGATGGTATCGGGTATCGGGGCCGGGAACCGGGCCGCCCCCTGGTAGACTGCCCACCCGCCTGCCGCTCGACCCAATAGCTCGGAGACCAGCATGAACGCGCCTGCCACCAACGCCACCCCGATCACCATTGCCCGCGGCGATGGCATCGGCCCCGAGATCATGGCGGCCACCCTCGCCATCCTGGAGGCGGCGGGGGCTCGTCTCGCGATCGAAGAGATCGAAATCGGCGAAGCGGTCTACCGCCGCGGCCATACTTCGGGCATCGAACCGTCGGCCTGGGAGTCACTGCGGCGCACCAAGGTGTTCCTGAAGGCGCCGATCACGACCCCCCAGGGTGGCGGCTTCAACAGCCTCAACGTCACCATCCGCAAGACCTTGGGGCTGTTCGCAAACGTTCGTCCGTGTGTTTCGTACTCTCCCTTCGTGGCAACCCGACATCCCTCGATGGACGTGGTGATCGTTCGCGAGAACGAAGAAGACCTCTACGCCGGGATCGAGTATCGCCACAGCGCCGAGGTCTACGAGTCGCTCAAGCTGATCTCGCGACCCGGCAGCGAACGGATCGTGCGCTACGCCTTCGAGCTCGCTCGGGCTCAGGGCCGGCGACGCATCACCTGCATGACCAAGGACAACATCATGAAGATGACCGATGGCGTGTTCCATCGGGTCTTCGACGAGGTCGGCAAGGAGTACCCCGACATCGAGCAGGAGCACATGATCATCGATATCGGCATGGCGCGAATGGCCGACGTGCCGGAGCGTTTCGATGTGGTTGTCGTTCCCAATCTCTATGGCGACATCATCTCCGACGTCGCCGCCGAGATCTCCGGTTCGGTCGGCCTGGCCGGCTCCGCCAACATCGGCGAGCACGTGGCGATGTTCGAGGCCATCCACGGCTCCGCCCCAGACATCGCCGGCCGCGACATCGCCAACCCCTCGGGGCTGCTGCTCGGCGCGGTGCAAATGCTCGTGCACATCGGCCAGATCGACATCGCCGAACGCATCCACAACGCCTGGCTCGCCACCATCGAAGCCGGGATCCACACCGGCGACATCTACCACGAGGGCCGCAGCGAGCGCCGGGTCGGCACCGCGGACTTCGGGCGAGCGGTGATCGAGCGCCTGGGCAGGGGGCCGCGGCAGCTCCGACCGGCGGCATACCGCACGGCCCCGGCCCTTTCGGCACTTTCGCCCCGGACGAGCCCTCAGGTGACCGTCGTCGGCGTCGACGTCTTCGTCCAGTCGACCGCTTCCACCGCAGAGCTCGTGCGCCGGCTGGAGGAGCTCGGCACCGAGATCCCCCTGCGCCTGGTCACCAACCGCGGTGTCAAGGTCTGGCCCGAGGGGATGCCGGAGACTTTCTGCTCCGACCACTGGCGCTGCCGCTTCCGTCACGAGGACATGCGCTCGGTGTCGTTCCCCCAGATCCTCGCAGTGCTCGGCACCATCGACGAGGCGGGCCTCAGCGTGATCAAGACTGAACGCCTCGCCGCCTTCGACGGCGTCCGCGGCTTCTCCCTCGGACAGGGTGAAGGCGAATGACGACTCCGTGGTAGCCTCTCAGGGTCCATGACCATCATCGACGAACGACCGGCGGCTTGCGACAGTCTCGCGCCCAGAGCATGGGATTGGCCGGCGTCCGCCGCCGGCAGGGTTGCGATCGCGTGAGCTCGAGCGGCGAGAAAGCCACGTCGAAATACCGGTCCTTCTTCGAGGAAGCCCCGGTGATGATGCACTCCCTCGATCGCGAGGGGCGATTCGCCGACGTCAACCGACGTTGGTTGGAAGTGCTCGGCTACCGCCGCGAGGAGGTCGTCGGACAACCCGCCGACGTGATCCTCACGCCCGAGTCGGCCCGTCACGCGCGCGACGAGGTACTGCCTCGTCTGTGGCAAACCGGCGCGGTCCAGGATGAACGGTACCGGCTGAGGTCCGCCGACGGCCGAGAGCACGACGTGCGCGTCAGCTGCCGCCGGGTGCTCGACGACAACGGGTCGGAGGTCACGATTTCGATGGTGGTCGACGTCAGTGCCGAGGATCAGGCGCTCGCCGACCTGCGTCGGCGCGAGGACATCCTCGAGGCGATCGCCTTTGCCGCCACCGCGTTCCTGCGCGGCGAATCCTGGGCGGCCGATGTCGACGCCACCCTCGAGCAGGTCGGCCGAGCCGCCCAGGCAAGCCGAACCTACCTGTTCCGGCTCGATACGCCTGCGGGAGTGGTCTCGCAACTGGCGGAGTGGTGCGCCCCCGGCATCGAGCCGCAGATCGACAATCCCGATCTCCAAGACCTGGACCTCGAAGCAGCCGGTTTCGGCCGCTGGTTGATCGAGCTCGCGGCAGGTCGCACGGTCTACGGAGCGGTCAGCGAGTTCCCGGAGAGCGAACGCGCCCTCCTCGAAGCCCAGCAGATCCGCTCTCTCTTGATCACTCCGGTGCTCGCCGACGGGCACCTATGGGGATTCCTCGGCTTCGACGATTGCCTCACCGACCGACGCTGGTCCCGTGCCGAGACCGACAGCCTGACTGCGGCGGCGAGCCTGCTCGGGGCCGCGATCGAACGCGACAACGCCACCGACGCGCTGCGCTCTTCCGAAGAGCGCTTCCGCGTCCTGGTCGAGAACATCCCTGGGGTCGTCTACCTCTGCCGCAACGATGCGACCTACTCGATGATCTACCTCTCCTCCGATGTCGAGGGGCTGGTCGGTCACGGCGCAGATCGGTTTCTCGACGGGACACTGTCATTCGTCGACCTCTACCATCCAAACGACGCCGAAGGTGTGATGGCCGAGGTCGCCCGCGCCATCGCCGTGCGCCGGGGCTACCGCCTGCGGTATCGCCTGCGCCACGCCAGCGGCGACTGGCGCTGGATCGAGGAACACGGCCAGGGCGTCTACGACGACGACGGGCAGCTGTTGTTTCTCGAAGGCACGATGTTCGACATCACCGATCGCACCCGCACCGAGGCCGAGCTCCAGCACCAGGCACTCCACGACGGATTGACCGGGCTTCCCAACCGTGCCCTCTTCCGCGACCGCACCCAAGGCGCCCTGCAGCGCCTGCGGCGCCTGCCCGAAGACCTGTTCGCCTTGATCGTGGTCGACATCGATCGCTTCAAAGTGATCAACGACAGTCTCGGGCCGGGAATCGGCGACCGCCTGCTCACCGCCCTCGGCCAGCGCCTCGCGGCCTGCGTCGAAACCGGCGATACGGTCGCACGACTGGGAGGCGACGAGTTCGGCCTCCTGCTCGAGGGCCTCGACGATCCGAGCCAGGCGCTGCGGGTCGTCGACCGGCTCCACCGGGCGCTTGCCAGCCCGATCCAAATCGGCAGCCACGAGGTCTTCTGTTCGGCGTCGATCGGCATCGCCCTGTCGCACCCGCGCTACCAAGCTCCGGACGAGATGCTGCGCGACGCCGACACCGCGATGTACCGCGCCAAGGCGTCTGGGCCTGGGCGCCACGTGGTCTTCGACCCCCACATGCACCGCCGGGCGCTCGAACGCCTCGAGCTCGAATCGGACCTGCGGCGGGCGCTGGACCGCGATGAGCTCGAGCTGCACTACCAACCGATCCTCGATCTCGCCAGCCACACCATCATCAGCGTCGAGGCCCTGATCCGCTGGAATCACTCGGTGCGCGGATGCCTCAAGCCCGACTCCTTCTTGGCCGTGGCGCGTGAAGCCGGGCTGATGACCCGCATCGCCTCCTTCGTCATCCACCGCGCCTGCACGGATGTCGCCGAGTTGCGGCGCGAGTTCCCCGAGCTCGGCCTCAACATCAACCTCGATCCGACCGATCTCGAATGGCCCGACCTGCCCGTCACCGTGGCGCGTGCACTCGAACGCTCCGGACTGGACCCCCAGGTCGTGACCCTCGAGCTGACCGAGCACGCGCTGATGCGGGAAAGTGCGACCACCACCGCCATCCTGGGCAAGCTGCGAGGCCTCGGAGCCTCGATCGGCATCGACGACTTCGGCACCGGCTACTCGTCCCTTGCCGTGTTGCAGGAGCTGCCGGTCAACGCGATCAAGCTCGACCGTGCCTTCCTTGCTCGCGGTGCCTCGACCAAACCGATCGTGGCGGCGGTGGCCGGCCTGGGCCGGGCGCTGGGCCTGCGCACGACCGGAGAAGGGGTCGAGACTCAGGAGCAACTCGAGACCCTGCGCGAGCTGCACTACACCCGCGCCCAGGGCTACCACATCGCCCATCCCGGCCCGGTCGAGAGCATCCGTTCGTTGCTCCAGGCTCGACGCGCCTCATGATCGCCCTGCTCGCCTACGTCTCCGGGGCCCTGTTGGTCTCCTTCGTGTGCTCGCTGCTCGAGGCGACGCTGCTGTCGGTGCGCCCGGCCGAGCTCGCCGGACGCCGCGAGCGTGGTGATCGCGGAGCCACGCTGCTGCTGCGACTCAAGGAGGAACGCCTCGACGACGCGATCGGCGCGATCCTGACCTTGAACACCATCGCCCACACGATCGGCGCGGCCCTGGCCGGCGCACAGGCCGCCGACGTCTTCGGCGATGCTTGGGTCGGCGCGTTTTCCGCGGTGTTGACGGTGCTGATCCTGGTGCTCACGGAAATCGTGCCGAAGACCCTCGGCACGCTCTACGCGTCACAACTCGTCCCTTTCGTCGCCTACACCATCCTGGTGCTCACCAAGCTGCTCGCGCCCATTCTCGTCGCCACGAGGGCGCTGACCGGCCTGCTGGGCTCCGATGAGAAGCGCTCCGGCGTCTCCCGCGACGAGGTGGCGGCGATGGTCGCCATCGCCACCGAAGAAGGGGCCCTCGGGCACGCCGACAGCCGCGTGTTGACCAACATCCTGCGCTCGAGCGAGATCAAGGTCGAGGACGTGATGACGCCACGCACCGTGGTGCGCATGCTGCCGGCGGACGCTACGATCCAGGACCTGCTCGACGACCACGACGCCGCGGTGCACTCGCGCATCCCGGTGTACGAGGGCAACCGCGACAACGTACTCGGCCTGGTACTGCAGCGCGAGCTCCTCAGTGCGGTAGCCCGCGGGGCGCCGACCTCGACTCCACTGAGGGACTTCCTCAGACCCGCCAACCACATCCCGGAGTGGGAGCCGATCGGCAACCTGCTGCGCCGCCTGATCGAAAACCGCGAGCACCTGGCGCTGGCCACCGACGAATACGGCGGCATCAGTGGCTTGGTCACCCAGGAAGACCTGGTAGAGACCCTGCTCGGGATCGAGATCGTCGACGAATACGACCGAGTCGAGGACCTTCAGGCCGAAGCCCGCCGGCTGAGGGATCTGCGCCTGCGCCAGCTCGGAGAAGCTCAGCCCTCGCCCGATTGATCCCGCCTCGGCGTCCGAGCACCGCCGGCGGTGCCGGGTCGTGAGGTCGCCCGCGGCCCGCTTCGCGTCCACGGTGCGCGTACCAGGTGCGGCCAACGCTCCGCCAGCAGGTCGCGCTGCTCCTGCGAGAGGTGGCCGAGAGCGGCGGCGCGAAACCTGACCTCGGCGGCGCCGAGCTTTCCTGCAGCCTCCTCGATGCGTTCGAGCGCCGATGCCAGGGCGCGAGAGTCCTGGGACCTGAGAAGTTGCGGCAGCTCCGATTCGGCCTCGGCCCGCGCCCGACGGGCGTCGCCGCGTGTCGCCACGAAAGCCGCCAGCTCGCGGTCCATGCGGCCCTGAACCCCCTCATCGAGCCCCAACGCCGCGACGATCTCGGCCTCGCGCCACCACATTCGCTCCGCAACCCGCGCCACGTCGACGATGGGGCCCGGCTCCTTGGCCTCCTGCCCGGGAGCAGCGCAGCCCGACGCGAGTACCAGGAAGACGCCCAGCAGACGGCACAGGAGTCTCCGCCGCTTGCCCCCGAGTCCTCCCTGCAAGGCCGATCCGTTCTCGTATCCCACGCCCCTATACTAGCCCCTCGATCAATGACCCGGTCGGGGCCTGTTCTCGGCCACAGGGGATCCATTCCGTGCGCCGTGTCGCTGCAGCCGCCCTCCTCGTCGCTTCCGCCGCCATCCTCTGGTTCACCCTCCGTTCCGGGCCGCCCGCGACAAACGCGGGGGCCATCGAGCGCAGGCCCCGGTCGATCCTCCTGATCACCCTCGACACCACCCGCGCCGACCGGCTGGCGCCCTACGGCTCCGAAGACGTCGCGACGCCGACTCTGTCGCGGCTGGCGCGCGAGGGCGCGGTCTTCGAGAAGGCCTGGTCGGTCGCACCGATCACCCTCGTGGCCCACTCGACCATCCTGTCGGGGCGCCTCCCACTCGCGCACGGGGTCCGCAACAACGGCATCCACGCCTTTGGGCCGGATGTTCCGAGCCTGGCCGAGAGTCTGCGGGATGCCGGG
This sequence comes from uncultured Thermoanaerobaculia bacterium, assembly GCA_964599475.1. GTDB lineage: Bacteria > Acidobacteriota > Thermoanaerobaculia > Multivoradales > CAZRFU01 > CAZRFU01. Next base: position 57,480 of record CAZRFU010000009.1, on the reverse strand, counting down.
TGGCGAACCGGCGCGTTCGTCTCGGCTGCCGTTCTCGACTCGCGCTACGGCCTGGACCGGGGCTTCGAGGTCTACGACGACGACCTCTCCCAAGGCCGCGAGCGTCGACCGCGCATGGTGCCCGACCGGCCGGCAGAGGCCACCGTCGCCTCCGTGCGCGGCTGGCTCGACCAGCTCGAAGCAGGCGAGCGATTCTTCGCCTGGGCGCACTTCTACGATCCCCATGCTCCCTACTCACCGCCGCCACCCTATCGCGACCGCTACCGCGAGCGGCTCTACGACGGCGAAATCGCCTACCTCGACGCCCAACTGCACCAGCTGCTGGAGCATCCGCGCCTCGCCGCCGAAGACACCATCGTCGTCGTGGTGGGCGACCACGGCGAGAGCCTCGGCGAGCACGGCGAGCAGACCCACGCGTTGCTCGCCTACGACTCGACGCTTCACGTCCCGCTGATCGTGAGGGCTCCGGGCGTGCAGGGCGGGCTTCGAGTCGCTGCCCCGGCCTCGCAGGTCGACCTTGCCTCGACACTCCTCGACCTCGTCGATCGACCCGCTCTCCCGGGTACCGATGGGCAATCCCTGGTCCCTCTGCTCGAGGGACGGCCGTGGCAGGCCACCTCGTCTTACGGCGAGACCTACCTGCCCTTCTACACCTACGGCTGGTCCAAACTGCGCACCTTGCGTTCCGGGCGCTGGAAGTTCATCGAGGCGCCCGAGCCCGAGCTCTACGACATCGTGCGAGACCCTCGCGAGACCACCAATCTGATCGAGCAGGAGCCCGGCGTGGCTCACGACCTTGCCCGCGACCTGTCGGCGCTGGTTGCCAAACACGGAAGCGAGGATCGCGAGGCGCAAACAACCCTCGATGCCGACTCGATCGACCAACTCCGAGCGCTCGGCTATCTGGCGGTCGGCGACTCCGGCCGTAGCGACTCGGACCGGCCCAATCCGATGAAAATGGTCGGTGTTCACGTCGGCCTCGAGAGGGCCCGGACGCTGATCCAGGATCGGTTGTGGGAACCGGCAGTCCGTCAGCTGCGCGAGATCCTGGTGGCCGACCCGGGGAACCTTGCCGCCATGATCGACCTGGCTCAGGCCCTGCACGGCAGCGGCGACCTCGAAGCTGCCCTCACCGCGGGCGAGGAGGCCTTGCGCCGTGACCCTTCCTCGACTCGAACGATGTTGCTGGTGGCGCAGCTGGAAGCGGCAAAGGGCCGAACCGACCGCGCCCTCGAGCTCCTCGACATCGCCCTCGCGGCCGATCCCGGCTTCGGCGAAGCCGCGGTCCGCAAGGCCTCTCTGCTTGCCGAGCAGGGGCGTCGTACCGAGGCCGGCCAACTGCTGGAGGCGACGATCAACCGTAACCCTTCGCCACGCTTGGAAGTCGCCTATGCGCAGATCGCCGAGCTGCCCGCAGGTCGCGTCGAAGAAGCCGAGCGACGGCTGCGCGCAGCGCTCGAAGGCGATCCGTTCATGGCCCAGGGGTGGCGCGCGCTCGGCAGCCTGCTTGCCGGCCAGGGTCGCCAAGCGGAGGCGATCGAGGCCTGGCGCAGCGGACTGCAGCGAGTTCCGGACGACGCTGACTTCCACGCCAAACTGGGCCTGGCGCTGGCCGACTCCGGCTCCGCCGGTGGAACCGAAGCCGAGGTCCACCTGCGCGAGGCGATTCGTCTCTCCCCCACCGAGCGCGTCGACCTGCGGGTTGCGCTCGGGGGCTGGTTGCTCGACCGCGGCCAGGCAGCGCTCGCCCTGCGTGAGCTCGAGCGGGCAATCGGGGCCGAGCCGCGCCACCCGGGCGCGCGCAACAACCTCGCGCTGGCGCTGATTCGGACCGGCAGACATCCCGAAGCCCGCAAGATTCTGGAAGAGCTGATCCAGGATCACCCACGCCACGGCGACGCCCTCAACAACTTGGCCGCACTCGCCATCGCCGATGCCGACTGGACCCGAGCAGAAGACCTCGCACGAAGGGCCGTCGCAGCCAGCCCCAACTCGGCCCAAGCTCTGAACAACCTCGGCGTGGCACTCGACGAGCTCGGCCGACTCGACGACGCGATTCGTGTCTTCGAGCGTGCCGGCGAGGTCGCTCCGGAGTACTGGCAAGCGCAGCTCAACCTCGCCCTGGTCTCGGTCAAGATCCCGAGCCGGCGCCAGGCGGGACTCGATCGCTTGGTCCACCTGGCGGAGGAGAATCCCAACCTGGCCGAAATTCGTCTGGCGGCCGGCTCGGCCCTGGTGGAGCACGGCGATTCCGCTCGGGGCAAGGCGCATCTCAATGCCTATCTGCGCCTGGTCCCCTCGGGGCCGGGGGCCGACCAGGCTCGAACCCTCCTGCAGGCCCTCTGACGAGGCCCGTCATGTGGTATCCTGCCGCGGAACCTGATCAGGAGGAGGTCTCGATCGATGAAGACTCTCGCATTTGCCATGTTGCTTTTGGCCGCCCCGTTGGCCGCCTCGGCGGCCGACCTCGGCGGAGAATGGACACGCGCCGGCCGTGAGGGTGCCCTCGCTCGGCGCACGATCTCGGTGGAGGTGTCGCCGGACCAGACGACGTACACGATTCGCGTCGGCAACCGCGTGCAAACCATCGTCGCCGACGGCCAGTCGCGCCAGGTCGGCGGGAAGAGTGTCGTCGCCAACAACGTCGGTGACGCCCTGGTGATTCGGCGGACCAACGGCTCCGGATCCGTGACCCAAACCTGGCGGCGTACCGGCGGCACCATCACCGTCGAGATCGCCCGCGAGGGCTCGCCGGTTCGTTCCACCACCTACCAGCCCGCCGGCTGAGCCCCGAGGACGCTGCCATGAAGAACCTCATCTCCGCCATCCTGCTCTGCGGCCTCGGGTCCGCCGCCATCGTCGAGGCCCAGGGCGTCGCCCGCGTCGGCCGCGTCACCGGCCTCTCCGTAACGCCGACCACGGTCGTTGGCACCGACGTCGACTTCGACATCGAGCTGGGCACTACCTCACTCACCGGAACCACCCCCAACAGCAATGCTTATGGCGTGGGTTTCATCGGCGACTTCTACCAGGTTGGTTTCTTCTCGACCTTCTTCAGCTCGTACGTCAACTTTGCGATCACGATGCTCGACCCCGATCTCGCCGCGATTCGCTACAACGGCACCGGGACCACGACCCAAGCCCCGGTCGAGGCGGCCACCCTGCCGCTGTTTGCCACCGGCACGCCGAACCGCTTCCGCGGCTCATTCTCGACCACGTATCCAGCGCCTGGCGCCTACACACTGCAGGTCGAGGCGATCAATCGCGCCGACCTGCTGGCTGCCACCACCGTGTCGACGGGGACACCTTTGGTACTCCCCGCCGGATCGCCGGTGCAGGTGTACATCGCCCAGACCTACACCAACTACCCCGGCAGCAACAGCTACTTCACGACCTCGGCGACGTTTCCGTCAAACGCGCTGGTCGGCGCTCGGGCCCTGGCTTCGCTGACCCTTGCCGGCGCCGGCCCGAACCCGCTCGAGATCCCGACCCTCGGCCAGGCCAGCCTGATCGCGCTGGCCTCGGCGTTGGCGATCGCCGCGGTGATGCTGCTGCGTCGTTGATCGCATCAGCCGAGACTTCTCGACGACGAGGTGGAGCCGACTGGCTCCACCTCGTTTTTTTGCTGGCCTCGCTGTCGTCGTGCGCGAGCCCGTCGGCCGACCCCCACTTCGAGCAGATCGTGCTGCCGACGGACTTCCGCTGGCAGTCGGAAATCCCCCTCGGACGCCGCAACCTTGGCGAGCTGATCGGTGGCGGCGTCGCGATCCTCGACCACGACGGCGACGGCGACATGGACCTATGGTTGGTCCAATCCGCCGCCTCGACCGGCGACACTCTGCTGGAGAACCAACTCGACCTTTCAGGGCGCCTCGCCTTCCGCGACGTGACAACGGGTGTCGGTCTCGGTGGCCGCTGCGCCGGAACCGCGATCGCGACCGGCGACATCGACCGCGATGGCGATCTCGACGTGTTCCGCGGTTGCCTCGACGGCGGCGAATTGTGGGTACGCAACGGCTCGCAGTACACCGAGGGCACCCAGGCTGCTGGCCTTCGCGTCGACGGGTTCGTCGCCGGTGCCACCTTCGTCGACTTCGACGGCGACGGCTGGCTCGACCTCTTCGTCACACGCTACATTCTGCAGTCGCCGGAAGCCGTAAAAATCTGTCGCTCGCCGGCCGGCCGGCCGGACTTCTGTGGACCCCTGGCTTGGCCCCCCTCGCACGACCTGCTGTTCCACAACCAGGGCGATGGGCGCTTCGTCGACATCAGCGAGCAAGTGGGGCTCCACATGGCGCCCAGCCCCGGACTTGCCGTCGCCGCGTTGTACCGCGGCGGGGGCGAGACGCCGATGATCTACGTCGCCAATGACCAGCGACCCAACCAGCTGTGGCAACTCCGCGACGGCACGTTGGTCGATCGAGCCGAGGAGCTCGGTGTCGCAGTCAGTGGCGATGGCCGCTCCCAGGCCAGCATGGGAATCGCCGTGGTCGACTTCGACGGTGACTGCGGACAGGACCTGTTCCTCACCCACCTCGTCGGGGACTACACCACCCTCTACCGCGACCTCGGGCCAGGGGGTTGGACCGATTCGTCGGTTTCCGTCGGTCTCGCTGCCGGCACCCGCCCCTTCACCTCCTGGGGAGTGGTTCCGCTCGACGTCGACGGCGACGGCGACCTCGACCTCGTCACGACCAACGGCGAAGTGCTGGTCATCGATGCCCAGGTGGCGGAGGGCTGGCCCATCCCGGTGCTCCAGCGCCCTTTGTTGCTGCTCAATCGCGCTGGACGCCTCGAGCCGGCTCCAACACCGGAGGGGTCGATCTGGACGCGGATGTTGGCCGGCCGCGGCCTAGCGCGCGGCGACCTCGACAACGATGGCGTCTTGGACCTCGTCATCGCGAGCCTCGGCGGCAGCCCCATCGCCCTCGCAGGAAAGCGAACGACCACGCAATCGCAATGGATCGGCCTCGATCTCCGGACGCCGGTTCCGGGCGGCAGGACAACTCCAGCGATCGGTGCGAGCGCCACCCTCGAGACCAACGGGTCCTGCCGCAAGCAGTGGGCCACGACCGACGGCAGCTATGCCGCGGCTCACGATCCGCGCATGGTGTTCTCGCTCGGACCACAGGCGCCGCCGGCGGTCACGGTGCGAGTCGAGTGGATCGACGGCCGGATGGAATCGTTCGGGCCGCTCGAAACCGGCCAATGGCACACACTCATCGCAAACCGGACCTCGGGCCAGGCGGCAGCCAATGATCCCTGAGCGACTCCGCAGCGGTTGGCGCTGGGCCGTTTCGGCCGCCACGGTAGTAGGCGTGCTCGCATGTACACCGCCCCCGGACATCCCGGTCCCGGCCCAGCTGCAGGAGCTCAGCGAGTCCGCCCAGCTCGAGTATCAAGCCGCGCGCCGCGCCGTGGAAGCCGTCGGAATTCCTCCGCGCGGTGCCGAGGCTCGCCGGGCGTGGGGCGAGCTCGGCATCTGGTTTCACAGCCACCGCTACCGCGCCGAAGCCAAGTCGGCCTATCGGATCGCCGTGCGTGCCACCGCGGATGTCGACAGGTACGACTACCTGCTTGCTGTCCTCCTTGCCGAGTCCGGCGAGCTGGCGGAGGCCGCCGAGCTGTTCAGCGACACACTCGCAGTCGCCATTCCCGGCAGTCGCCTGCGTCTGGCCGAGGCGTTGCTGGCTCTCGGCGATTTCGAGGCGGCGCGCACGCACGCGCGGGCGTTGATCGACACGCCGGCCCCCCTTCCTGCCGACCTCGCGGTGGCCGCCGCCATCGAATCCGCCGCAGGCGAGGTGCAAGCCGGACTTCACCTCGCCCGAAGGGCCTGGGAAAGCCAACCCGACTCCCGTCACCTCCGTCGGCTCTATGTCGATGCCGCCCGCCGAGCCGCAATGGCTGCGCCGGATCTCGGCTCGGCACCGAGCTCCGATCTCAGCCCGCGCCGGGACGATCCACTGGTGCAGGCTCTCGAGCTTCGGGGTGGGTCGCTGCGGTCGATCCGCGCCCAGGCCGCAGCCCTCGAAAGCGCCGGCAAGCCGCACGAGGCCGTCGACTTGCTGCTGGCGAGGAGCCGCCAACGCGGGGGCGAAGCCGGGCTCGAGCTCGATGCCGCCACGCGCCTGCTCGCGCTGAAACGGCCGCGACATGCGATCGAAATCCTCGAAGCGCAGGCCAAGCCGGGCGCGTCCAACCGCGTGCTCCTGGGGCGTGCCTACCTGATGCTCGGACACACGGAACGGGCGACAGCCGCCTGGAGGGAGGCTCTGGCAGCCGATCCGAAACACCCACGCGCGCTGCTCCTGCTCGGCCACGAGGCGCTCAACGCGGGGCAGCCCGAGCAGGCGCTGGACCTGGCCGAACGCGCCGTCGCCGCCGACCCATCCCAGCCGGGGGCGCGGATCCTGGAGCTGGTCGCACGCTTGGCCTCGCGGGATCCCACGAGCCTCGAGGCTGCTCGCCGGCACCACCAGGCCTTCCCCGCAGACCCGACCCTTGCCCATCTGCGCGCGCGAATGGAGGCTGCCGGCGGCGATCGCACCGCCGCCGTTGCTCTCGCCCGAGCAGCGTGCAACCAGGAGCGATCCGACGCCTGTCGACACAGTCTGTCCCTCGTGCTGGCAGCCGATGGCAACTTCGCCGCGGCGCTCGCAGCTCTCCCGGCGCCCCGCCCCGAGGATCCGGAGTGGGTTCGGCAGCGCCGCCTCCTCCTGACCGGCCACCGGCTGCCGGCCTGGCCGTGGGAGCCCGGAGAAACGCTGGTACGGCCGATCGAGGGCCGGTCGGAGTAGGATCAGCGGTCGCGGTCACACTCCCCGCTTCGAAGGACCACCCATGACCGACCCAGTTTCCCGCCGCCGCACCTTCGCGATCATCTCGCACCCCGACGCCGGCAAAACCACTCTCACCGAAAAGCTCCTGCTCTTCGGTGGTGCGATCCAGCTCGCCGGCGAGGTCAAGGCCCGTGGTGATCGGCGCCGCGCGCGCTCTGACTGGATGAAGGTCGAGAAGGAACGCGGCATTTCGGTGGCTTCGTCGGTGATGACCTTCGACTACGCCGGCTGCACCTTCAACCTGCTCGACACCCCCGGCCACGAGGACTTCAGCGAGGATACCTACCGCACGCTGACTGCGGTCGACTCTGCGGTGATGGTGATCGACGCAGCCAAGGGCATCGAGCCGCAGACCCGCAAGCTGTTCGAGGTCTGCCGTCTGCGCGATGTGCCGATCATCACCTTCGTCAACAAGCTCGACCGCGAAAGCCGCGAGTCCTTCGACCTGCTCGACGAGGTCGAGCAAACGCTGGCCCTCGAAACTACCCCGGCAACCTGGCCGATCGGCATGGGCCAGGGCTTCCTCGGCTGTTGGAGTCTGATCGACGATTCGCTGCTTCTGGTCGAACGCGGCCGCGGCGACATCGCTCGCGAAGGCATCCGGCTGCAGGGCCTCGAAGACCCACAGCTCGAACACCTGCTGCCCGCCCATGCGGTGCGGCAGCTGCGGGAAGAGGTCGAGATGGCCCATGGCCTGTGTCAGCCCTTCGACCTGCAGGCCTATCGCGAGGGACACCGCACGCCGGTGTTCTTCGGCAGCGCGCTCAACACCTTCGGCGTCCGCGAGCTGCTCGAGGCGATCGCGCGATGGGCACCACCTCCGCGACCACAACCGGCTGCAACGCGCCTGGTCGACCCCTACGAGCCCAAGGTCAGCGGCTTCGTCTTCAAGATCCAGGCGAACATGGATCCGAACCACCGCGACCGCGTCGCCTTCATGCGCCTGTGCTCGGGACACTTCGAACGCGGCATGCGCTTGACCATCACCCGCGACGGCAAGTCGCTGGCGGTGCGCAACGCGATGTTGTTCTTGGCGCAGGATCGCGAGCTGACCGAAGAGGCCTGGGCCGGAGACATCATCGGCATCCCCAATCACGGTGCCCTGCGCATCGGCGACACCTTGACCGAAGGCGAGAAGTTGCGCTTCACCGGCATCCCGAGCTTTGCCCCCGAGCTGCTGCAACGGGTGCGGCCCGAGGATCCCCTGCGGGCCAAACACCTCGGCCGAGCGCTGCTGCAGCTGGCCGAAGAAGGTGCGGCGCAGGTGTTCCGCGTGCAGGTCGGCGCCGACTGGATCGTCGGCGTCGCCGGCGCGCTGCAGTTCGACGTCCTCGCCGATCGCATCCGCACCGAATATTCGATCCCGGTTCGTTTCGAAGGCACCTCGTGGGTGACGGCACGCTGGGTCGAGTGTGACGATCGCCGCGAGCTCGAGCGATTCCTCGACGCCAATCGCGGAACGTTGGCGGAGGACCACTCCGGCGCCCCGGTGTTCCTGGCCCGCAACCCGTGGCAGCTCAAGCTCGCGAGCGACGACTGGCCCAAGGTGCGCTTCCGCGAGACCCGCGAACAGCTCGAGGGTGAAGCAGCGTGGGCCTGAGGCCCGCGACGAGGCGACTTCTCCTCGGGCTCGGTGCGCTCGCCTCCTCGCTCCTGCTGCTCGAGCTCGGCGCTCGCGTGGCCCTTCGCCTGGGCGTGACCCCTTCCCGCGCCGAGCTCTCCGCCCGGCTCGGCGACGCCCTCTCGGCTCCCGGCACCGGCCCGGCCGAGGCCGCAGGCCGGCTGACCAACAACCTGGTCGTCCACCCCTTCTTGGGGTTCGCCGTCGATCCCGACCTCGCGCGAGCCGACGGCTTCCCCAACGGCCCGGTCAGCGAGCTCGGCTTCGTCGGGGCGGACCCACTTGCCCCCACACCACCCGGCACGGCCCGGGTTGCCGTGCTCGGCGGGTCGTTTGCCTCCCAACTGTGCAACCGCACTCGCGAGCCCCTGCTGCGGGCCCTGGCCGAGCGCCCGGAGATCGAGCGCAGACCGATCGTGCTCGACTGCCTGGCGATCGGCAGCGCCCGCCAACCGCAGCAGCTGATGACCCTCGCCTGGGTGGCGAGCCTCGGCACCCGCTACGACCTGGTGCTCAACATCGACGGCTTCAACGACATCGTGCTGGCACTGACCTACAACCACCGCAAGGGGATCTTCCGCGGCTTCCCGCAAGGCTGGGATCAGCGCATCGGCGGCCTGCCGGATCGCGCCGCGCAGCTCACCATCGGCAGACTCGCGTGGATCGACCACCGCCGCCACCGCTGGGCGCTCCGCCTCGTCGGGCCGGCAGAGGTCTCGACCGCAGCCCTCCTCGCCTGGAGCGCCCACGACCGCCGGCTCAGCCGCGAGCGTGCGACGCTCGCACTCGAGCTCGAGAGGCCCACACAGCGCCCACGCTGGGAGCGCAGCTCCGACCAGTGGGCGGTAACCGGTCCGCGGATCGCGAGCGAAGGGCCCGCACAAGCACAGGCTCTGGCCGCTGCCGACTGGCGCCACGCCTCCGAAGCCCTCGACGCCCTCGTGCGTGGTCTCGGCGGGACCTACATCCACGCACTCCAGCCCAACCAATACGCCGTCGACGCCCAGCCCCTCCTGCCCGAAACCGAACGGGCACTGCGCATCGATCCGAGTCACTTCTACGCCTCCGCCGCCACCAGCGGCTACCCGCTCCTCATCGACGAGGGCAAAGTCTTGGTGGAACGGGGCGTGCGGTTCATCGACCTCACCGACACCTTCCGCACCAGCAGCGAGCCCGTGTGGTCGGACGCCTGTTGCCACCTCACCGATCGCGGCTACGCACTCGTCATCGAAGCCCTGGCGCGTAGGTGGTAAGGCACGTCGAGTCGGGCCTGATCAGTATCCCAGGCCATCGAGCCAACCGCCGGCGAACGCCCAGGCAAGGAAGAGGGCTGCCAGGGCTCCGACTGCGGTCCAACGTCGCCACGACAAGATCCCGGCTCGATCCCAAACGGCGACAACTCCGCCGACGGCGAGCAGCAGCAGCACCGGCTCGAGTTGGACACGGTAGCGCGAGATCGCGTGGACCAGCAGCAGCACCAGCACCTGCCAGCCCCCGACGATCGCCAAGCCGGCGCCGACCTCGGGCCGGCGCCACGGTCGCGCCACCAGGCCGATCGCCGCGAGGATCAGCAAGGCCGCGGTGTGCACCACACTCCACCCTGCAACGACAAGGCGCGCCCACGCCGGCGTCGCGCGAAAGCCGCCGCCTTCGGCCCGGTTGAGGGCGCCGCCCGGCAGCTGCTCGACCACGAAACTGCGCCACTCGAGCACCCGAAACGGGTGCCGCGCGACCCGATCCAGAGCTTCCAGCAGGACATCCGTGGTCGCGAGCTCGGATTCGAGCTCCTGGTCGAGCCAACGTAGCCGCATCTCCCACTCCCGACCGCCGCGACCGCTCGCCTCCAGCGTCTCGAGCGCGACGTTGCGCTCGCCGAAGCTTCGCCGCCCGTCCTCCTGCAACGCCACCAGCAGGTTGAAGCGTGCGCTCGCGCCTGCCGATCCGGGAACCTGGCGCTCGGCCGAGAGCGACCACGGCATCACCGTCACTGCCATCGCAAGGGTCGCCGCAACACCCGCCCACACCCGCCGTCCCGGTGCGGCGCGCCAGGCACAGGCAAGCGCCACCAGCGGCAGCAGCGGCCCGAACAGATTCTTGATCAGCACCGCGACTCCGGCCAGCAGGCCAACCGCCGACGAGCACAGGAGATCGAGGCGCGACCCGCTGAGCAGGAGCGCGATCGCCACCATCAGCGCCAGGTGCAGGGTTTCCGGCCAGAAAAACTGCGCGAACCCTCCCAACAACGGATCCGCGAGCGTCAGCAGCACCGCCGGCCGCACAGCCTTGGACCCAAAGGCACGCCCCGCCAGGATCCCGATCCCCACCGCCACGGCGACGAAGATCGCGACTTGGATCGCGACGACCAGGGCCGTGCCTCCCAGGGCCAGGACCGGGCGCAGCAGATGTGGCCACAGCGGCGGCCACAGCGGCGGCAGCAGGATCCATTCGAACGGCGCCCAAGCCGCCGCGAGGTAGAGCTTTTCGTCGCCAACCGGCACCCGCGCATCGGGCCACCACGCGAGGGCCAGGAGCAAAGCCTGGAGGGCAACGGCGGCAGTGAAGCCGAGCCGCCAGAGGGGTTGCCGAAGAGAAAAAGGGGTCGGGGGTTGGGGGTTGGGGGTTGGGCCCGAGCCCGGAGTCGCCTCGGGCGAGCGAGCAGGCAGATCAGTCACGGGCGGAGGCCACTGCCAACACGACTCTCACCGAATCGGGATCGACCCGGGTGTCGGCACGAGGCGCCGGCTCGACGGCTTCGAGCTCGATGTGCACCCCTTCGGCCTCGACCGCCCGTGGCTCGAGGTTGGTATGGAGCCGCAGTTCGTGATGACGCGCGCCACACCGCAGGTCCAGCGCGACCTCGGCGTCGCCTGCCCACACGCAGGTTACCCCCTCGGGACAGCGCGAGTCGCTCACCAGATGATCGAACCGCACCTCGCACGAATCGATGGCGGCCGACTCCCCAACCCCGAGCTCCACCCGGCGCGATTCGGCCGCCCGGCCGCGGGCGCCGGTCGACGCGCTGCAGGCCGAGAGTCCCACGACGAGGAGCACCAGCGGCACCATGCGCTCAGTGTATCGCTCCCCGCCTCTCCGGATGCCGGGGGTCCCCGATATCGTCAACTCGACCACCTGCCGGTCAGCGAGTAGGACGAAGGGCCGGCGCCCCGCGAGCTCAGAACGGACAAACTCGCGCCTATTCGCGTGAGCCCACCGTCGCCTCGAGCGCGTTTAGACGGGTATGACGAGCACTGCCACTGCTGCCACACCCTGGGGCGTCGATGCCTGCCTGGTCCACGTCGAGGTCGACTGCGGCCTCGGTCTGCCCTCGACCGTCCTCGTCGGCCTGCCCGACGCCGCCGTCCGCGAAAGCCGCGAACGTGTCCGCTCCGCCATCCGCAACGCCGGTTTCGACCTCAGACCCCGCTCGACGGTGATCAACCTCGCCCCCGCCGACTTGCGCAAGGAGGGCAATCACCTCGATCTCGCGATCGCCCTGACCCTGCTGCACGAGCACGGGCTGATCCCTTGCGGGTGCCTCGACGGTCGCCTGATTTGTGGCGAGCTCGGCCTCGACGGTGAGGTGCGCGGCGTGCGTGGCGCACTCGCCTTTGCCGAGCTCGCGACGATCCACGGCTTCTCGGAGCTGATCGTGCCGCGTGAAAACGCCCCCGAGGCTGCCGCCCTCGAGGCAGTCAAGGTGATCGGCGTGGGCAGCCTCCTCGACGCCATCGCTCACCTAGTCGGCCCTGGGCTCGAGCCGACGCCGCCCCCGGCTGACCCGATCCCGCGCAGCGGCCAACCCGACCTCGGTGAGGTACGCGGCCAGGAAGGAGCCCGACGAGCGCTCGAGATCGCGGCTGCAGGCGGTCACAACCTCCTGCTCGTCGGCCCGCCGGGCGGTGGCAAGACCATGCTGGCGCGGCGACTGCCGGGCATCCTCCCGCCCCTGTCTCGCAGCGAGTCGATCGCGGTGACGCGAATCCACAGCATCGGCGGCCTGCCGCTCGACGGCCCCCTGGTCTGCGAACGGCCGTTTCGCGCTCCCCACCACACCATCAGCACCGCCGGACTGGTCGGCGGCGGACCGGTGCCGCGGCCGGGCGAGGTCAGCCTCGCCCACGGCGGGGTGTTGTTCCTCGACGAGCTGCCGGAGTTCCGCCGCGACACCCTCGAGGTACTGCGACAACCGCTCGAAGCCGGCATGGTCTCGATCGTGCGCGCCCGCGCCCGCTATGACTTCCCCGCACGGTTCGCCCTGTTTGCGGCGATGAACCCCTGCCCCTGCGGTCATCTCGGCGATCCGCGCCACGACTGCCGCTGCCCCGAGCCGCTGGTCGAGCGGTACCGTGGCCGAATCTCGGGCCCGCTGCTCGACCGCATCGATCTCCACGTCGAGATCCCCGGCACCGCCCTGCGCGAGCTGCGCGGGCCGCGGGGCGAAACCAGCGACCGCGTGGCGGCACGCGTCGCCGAGGCCCGCGAGATCCAGGCGCGGCGCTTCGTCGGCGGGACGATCAACCCCACCAACGCCCAGCTCGACGGCGAAAGCCTGCGCCGCCACGCCGTGCTCGACCCGGCAGGAGAGAAGCTGCTCGAGACCGCTTTCGAGAGGCTCGGGCTGTCGGGACGGGCGTGGGTGAGGGTCCTGCGCGTCGCCCGCACCATCGCCGATTTGGCCCACTCCGACGCCATTCGTGCTGCCCACGTGGCGGAAGCGATACAGTACCGTTCCTTCGATCGCCGGACGGCGTCGGTAGCGGCCCCGCAGAAAATGTCGTAACAGCAACTTGACAAGCGACTTGGCAGCTGTGCACAATCCGTGGGTCCGACGAAGACTTCTGCTTCGCTCCCACCCTTCCCTGTCAACAACAGCGAGGATCACGCGCTGATGGATTCGAAACATCACACCATCATCGTCGTGCCTCATGCACGAGCACGCTTCCGCAAATTCCGCCTCACCTCCGCGCAGCTGATCGGCTCCGCGGTCGCGCTGGCAGTCGCTACGATCACCTCGATCGTGTTGGTGGTGACCTTCCTGACCTCGGATACGCCCACCGAGGATCTCGCCAAGTTGCGAGCGGAGAACGAGGCGCTCAAGGCTGCCAACGAAGGTTTCGAAGCCAGTCTCAGCACCCTGCGCACTCAACTCTCCGAATACGAAGACCGCACTCGCAAGCTCGCGATCGTCGCCGGTCTCGATTCCCTGGTCGGCGGCGAGAGTGGTCTCGGCGGCACCGAGATGTCGCTCGAAGGTCCCCGCCCGAGCCCGGTCGATGAGCTCGCCACCCGGGCCCAGTCGCTCGGAGCCGGCCTCGACGCCGTCGCCGAGCAGCTCGACGTTCGCATGCGCTGGATCTCGGCCACGCCCTCGCTGGTTCCCACCAAGGGCCTGTTCACCAGCGGCTTCGGTGGACGCCGCGACCCGATCACGAGCCGCCCGGCCTTCCACTCGGGCCTCGACATCTCGGCGCCGATCGGCACGCCGATCATCGCCACCGCCGACGGCGTCGTCACCCTCGCCGGGTGGGACGGCAGCCTCGGCAAATCCGTGCGCATCTCCCACGGCTTCGGCGTGCAGACCCGCTACGGCCACATGTCCAAGCTCGACGTGCAGGCCGGCCAGAAGGTCAAGCGCGGCCAGATCATCGGCTACGTCGGCACCACCGGCCGTTCGACCGGTGCCCACCTCCACTACGAGGTGTATCGCGACGGTGAGGCGGTCGATCCGCTCGCCTACATTCTGACGCGCTAGTCGGACGCCGCAGGCGAAGCCGCCCCGATGCGGTCGTCGAGCCTTCGGGAACGCCGGCTCGCCGAAGAGCGCGACCTCGCTGCCGCGTCTTTCATCCACACGACTTGGTGAGCTAACGCGGCGACCGGAACCGAGACCTTAGGATCGGACTCAGAAGAAGATCTTTTGGTTCGGAGAAGAAAGACCTCGGTTGCACCGGATCGTTTGCCGAGCTTTGCGGTGGTGGTGAGGTTTCCCCCTCCCTCCCTGCTGGTGAACGGCGACCATCTCGAGCGGGTCCTGCGGATGCCTGTGCCGCTGGTGCCGGTAGCGCCAGAGGAGTTACGCCAACCCGTTCCGGTGTACGGGCCGCGGGAGCGCCCCAGGTGCGCGTGGCAGCGCGCACTTCTTTGCCGCGCTCCGGAGTACGCTGGCGCCGGAACCGGGGATCTGGGATCCGAGCGGCCACAGCGGTCCTCGAGCCGGAGCGTCAAGGCGTGAGGTCGTGTGCGAAGCGGCGTCGCGCGCCGCGCAGTCGCTGGCGACGCGCCCACCACCGACGATCCGGCGCGCGCGCGTGCAGCGAGGCCACTCAGACGGAGACCACTGAGCCGAGCGTAGCGGAGCGCACGACCTCACGACCAAGCGCAGGCGAGCCGTCGACGGAGCGGTTGTCGAGCTTTGGGGAACGCCGCCTCGCCGAAAAGGCGCGACCGCACTACCGCGCCCTTCATCCATACGATTGGTGAGCTACAGGGGGCGCAGCGAGGAACGTCGCAGGAATTGCGACAGACATGTGGCTCAGTAAGCCACTAACCCGGTCGGTTCTGTGCCCGACGGGGCCCTGGGCAGCCTTCGCATGCAGTCTTCCTGCGCACTTGCGGACCAGCTCGCCGGCTCGTATACTCCAGCACTATCCAGCCGGATGCCAGCAATGCGATCTCGACATTCGACAGTGCATCACCGATCGCGATCATTGTGGCTGGCCGGGGAGGGGGCACGTGCTGACGCCTGACCCCTCCGGCCTTGGCGCCTGGTTCAGAGCCTCGAACAAGGTGCTAGTGGACTTTCTTCACAGTGCACCAATGCTGGTAGGAGCTCGCCAGGCGCTGGTCGCACTCGCGCTGGCGCCGACAGCGTTTGGCGCGGAGACTCCGGCGCTGACGCGCATCGCCGGCACCTACGATGTTCTGCCGGAGGGCAGTGAGCAGCTCCTCGCCGCTTTGGATCCGGCCGCTGCCGGAGACTGGGTCACATTTGTCGGCGAGCGCTTCAACCAGGAGGTTGGCGCGTCGTTGTTCCGCTGGAGTCCGGCGACCGGCATCGAGCAGGTGTTCAATAGCAACGACCTCGGAGCCTACGGGTTCGATCAGCCGCCGGAGTTGGTGCTGATCCGCGATCACACGGTTGAAGCAGACGGCCGGGTGCTGATGGCCCTGGACGTGGTGCCAGGAGGGGTGACCCAGGAAGTTGCTGGCCTGTGGCTATGGGCCGAGGGACACGTTGTCGAGCTGCTGCGCACCGGCCAGTCGATCCAAGGCTTCGACGGCGAGGTGGTCTTGGCGGGCGCCGTGTCCTTCCTTCCCTCGGGCGACGCGGCAGCCCTTATTGTCACCGAGGAAGAACAAGCGGTCGGATTCTGGGCGGACGGTGCCTGGACCAAACTCGATTCGACGGGGATCCTGTACCAGGGGGACCCAGCGCCAGCGCAGTACTACGCACAGATCCCAGGCCTCGAGGTGGCCCAGGTTGCCGGCGAGCTGTTCCGCCGGCCCCTGGCTGCTCCGGCCTGGGAGCACTGGCCGGGACCGTGTTGTGCCGCCGGGCCCGCACGGCCCCTCGCCGGTGGCTTCGCCGTCACGGCGTGGTCCGGCATTCTCGGCGATGTCGCTGACGAGGTGTACTTCTATCCCGCGACGCTGGCCGAACCGGAACTGCTGATCGACATCGCAGACGTCCCGGCAAGCACCCTCGGCCCAGCCCTCGCGTTTGGGGCGCTTTCGGGTGCGGGCGCTCGCCTCGCAATGACGGTTGGATACCCCACACCCGGGGTCGTGCTGCGCGACGCCGACGGGGACCTGATTCCGATCGCGCGGCCCGGCGATGTGCTCAACGGCGAATCCTTCGTCGGCGACGCCGAAGTGAAGTTGCGAGGGATGGCCGAGCACCGGCTCGCCTTCTTCGCTGCCACCTCGACCGGGTTCGAAGTGTGGATCGCAGACTTCCCCGAGGGCAACCCGATCGCCGTGCCGACGCTCGGGCCGCTTGGCATCGCGGCGTTGGCAGCCGGGTTCGCCCTGGCCGGACTCCGGACTGTCGGGGCCCGGGAGAAAAGGACGGCCGGCAGCCGGGCCTGACGACTCGGGACCGAGCGTTCGGCTCGTCACCTCAGCGCGAGGCGGTGCTGCTAAACTGATCGGTCTCTCCCCGCGCCGATCGCGCGCGGCCGCCCGCAACGACCCGACGAGCCCCACCTCATGATCAGCACCGTCCTCACCAAGGTCTTCGGCACCCAGCACGAGCGCGACATCAAGCGCCTGTTGCCTCAGGTCGAGGCCATCAACGCGCTCGAGCCCGAGATCAAGGCCCTCGATGACGAGGCGCTGCGCGCCCGTACCTTCGAGATGAAGGCCGAGATCGAAAGCGGCAAGACCCTCGACGACATCCTGGTGCCGGCGTTTGCAGTGGCGCGTGAGGCGGCGTGGCGGGTGTTGCACATGCGCCCGTACGACGTGCAGCTGATCGGCGGCATGATCCTGCACAAGGGCCGGATCTCCGAGATGCGCACCGGTGAAGGTAAAACCCTGACGGCGACGCTGCCGGTGTACCTCAACGCCCTCTCGGGCAAGGGTGTGCACGTGGTCACGGTCAACGACTACCTCGCCCGCCGCGACGCCGAGTGGATGGGGCAGATCTACCGCTTCCTCGGCTTGACCGTGGGCTGTATCCAGCACGGGCTCAACGACCTCGAGCGCCAGCAGGCCTACGCCTGCGACATCACCTACGGCACCAACAACGAGCTCGGCTTCGACTACCTGCGCGACAACATGAAGTTCGACCTGCGCTCGATGGTGCAGCGCGGGCACAACTACGCGATCGTCGACGAAGTCGACTCGATCCTCATCGACGAGGCGCGGACCCCGCTGATCATCTCCGGGCCGGCGGAAGACGCCACCGAGAAGTACTACAAGATCGACCGCATCGTGCCCAAGCTCGAGCGCGGCGAAGAGATCGAGCACAAGGACGGCGTCAAGGAGCAAACCGGCGACTTCCTGGTCGACGAAAAGGCTCACACCGTCCAGCTGACCGATCAGGGCTCATCGCGAGTCGAACGCCTGCTGGGGATCGGCAACCTCTACGAGATCGAGAACATCGATTATCTCCACGGGGTCAACCAGGCGTTGCGCGCTCACCATCTCTACAAGCGCGACGTCAACTACATGATCCAGGACGGTAAGATCGTCATCGTCGACGAGTTCACCGGTCGCGCGATGCCGGGCCGCCGCTGGTCCGACGGCCTGCATCAGGCTGTCGAGGCCAAGGAAGGCGTGAAGATCGAGCGCGAGAACCAGACGCTCGCGACGATCACCTTCCAGAACTACTTCCGGATGTACGACAAGCTCGCGGGCATGACCGGCACCGCCGACACCGAGGCGGCCGAGTTCGGGCAGATCTACAAGCTCGACGTCACCGTGATCCCCACCCACCGGCCGATGATCCGCGATGATCGCCGCGATCTGATCTACGGCTCCGCCAAGGAAAAGTGGGAGGCGGTGGTCGAGGAGATCAAGACCTGCCACGAGAAGGGTCAACCGGTGCTGGTCGGCACGGTGTCGATCGAAAACAGCGAAATGCTCTCGGCGATGCTCAAGCGCAAGGGCGTCCGCCACGTGGTCTTGAACGCCAAGTACCACGAGCGCGAAGCCTCGATCGTGGCGCAAGCCGGCCGCAAGGGCTCGGTGACCATCGCCACCAACATGGCCGGCCGCGGTACCGACATCGTGCTCGGTGGCAACCCCGAGGGTCTGGCCCGGTCGGAGGCCAATCCCGAGACCGAGCCCGAGGCCTACGCCGAGGCGCTGGCGCGCTACACCACCATCTGCGAGCGCGAGAAGGAGGAGGTCCTCGCCGCCGGCGGCCTGCACATCCTCGGCACCGAACGCCACGAGTCGCGCCGCATCGACAACCAGCTGCGCGGCCGCGCCGGCCGTCAGGGTGACCCCGGCTCGTCGCGCTTCTACCTGAGCCTCGAAGACGACCTGATGCGGCTCTTCATCGCCAACGAAACGCTCAAGCGTTTCGTTGCCGGTGGGCTCGAGCCGGGAGAGCCGATCGAGTCGCGCATGGTCAGCAAGGCGATCGAACGGGCGCAGAAGCAGGTCGAAGGACGCAACTTCGAGATCCGCAAGAACCTGCTCGAATACGACGACGTCATGAACAAGCAGCGCGAGGCGATCTACGCCATGCGCCAGGAGATCTTGAAGGGTGAGCTCGACGGCGGCGAGTACATCAAGCGCGTCTCGGCCGAGATCGTCGACTCGCTGATCGAAACCCACTGCCCCTCGCGGGTCGGCCCCGACCAGTGGGAGCTGTCGAGTCTTGCGGGCGAGATCCGCAACTTCTTCGACGTCGACCTGAACGCCACCAACACCACGATCGAAGGTCTGGGCGTCGAGGAACTGCGCTCTACGCTCCTCGGCGCCGTCGAGAGGAAATACGCCGAGCGCGAAGCCCGGATCGGCCGCGAGCTGCTCGACGTGATCGAACGCGACGTGTTGTTGCGGATCGTCGACCAGGCGTGGAAAGACCACCTCCTGGTGCTCGACCATCTCAAGGAAGGCATCGGCCTGCGCGGCTACGGCCAGCGCGATCCGAAGAACGAGTACAAGCGCGAGTCCTACGAGCTCTTCACGATGATGAAGGAGGCGATCGAGGACAGCTCGGTCAAGACCCTCTATCGCCTGGAGCCGGTCTCCGAGGAGGAGATGGAGGAGCGCCGCCGCCGCCGCGCCGAGGCCCTGCGGCCCAAGCTCACCCTCTCGGCCCCGGCCAAGAGCGCCGAGCCGGTGGCTGCCGTTCGCGTCGAGAAGGTCGGGCGCAACGACCTGTGCCCCTGCGGATCGGGCAAGAAATACAAGAAGTGCCACGGGGCCTCGACGGCGGCAGGAGTCTGAGCTCTCGGCCGCACGCCAGCAAGGTACCGGTACCCATTCTCTGAGCCGGCTGTAACCATTCCCGACGGATCTCCGAGGAGCAGATGCCACGGCATGTCGCCGTGCGCCTGCTCCCAGGAGATTCTCATGCCCAACCGTGCCGCCTTCGGTACTTCTGCGCTCATCGCGGCCCTTGCTGCTGCTGCGACAGCTCCTGTCGAGGGCCAACTTGGCCCCTCCGGCAATCGGCTGATCAGCGCTCTCGATTTCACCGTCGTCGCCGCGGAATCCAACGCGGGGTTCGGCAGCACCGTGGCCGCAGCGGATTTCGATGGTGACGGCAAAGACGACCTCGCCATCGGCATCCCCGGCGCGAGCGTCGGCACCGCAGCACGTGCCGGCAAGGTCGTCGTCACCTACGCGGCGGCCAGCACAGGCGCGCTCGGCGGCCAGGAGTGGCACCAGAGCATCGCGGGCGTCGGAGAGGTCGCCGAAGCCGGGGATACGTTCGGCGACGCCCTCGCCACCGGCGACTTCGATGGCGACGGGTTCGCCGATCTGGTGATCGCAGCGACCGGCGAGCGCCTTTCGACATACTCCGCTGCCGGTGTCATCCACGTCGTCTACGGCTCGCCGACCGGCCTCGACGCAACGCGCGAGGTGACGCTGACGCGGACCATTGCGCCCGGCAGCCTCGAGGCCTACGCGCGCTTCGGCACCGCGTTCGCCGTCGGCGACTTCGACGGCGACGGGTTCGACGACCTCGCCATCGGAGCACCGGGCGAAACCGTCAACGGCGCTCCTCGCGCCGGCGTCGTGGTCTCGGTCTACGGCAGCGAGAGCGGCCTCGTTCCCGCCGGCGGCCAGCGTTGGACCCAGTGGCAACTCGGAGCGGTGAACGGAGAAGACGACTCCGAAGCTCACGACAACTTCGGCTTCGCCTTGGCGAGCGGAGACTTCGATGCCGACGGGTTCGACGACCTCGCGGCCGGGGCGCCCGGCGAAGACCTGCAGTCGACAGCCGACTGCGGCGCGGTCAACATCCTGCGCGGCAACCCTGCCGGCCTCCTCGCCACCGGAACCACCTGGCTCCAGGCGGCCAGTGGCTGGCGCAACGTCGGCGACCACTACGGCAGCGCCCTGGTAGCCCTCGACTTCGACGGCAACGGCAGCGACGACCTCGCCGTCGGCGCGCCCGACTACGACCGTCCCGAAGCCGACAGTGGTGTGGTGTTCCTGGTGCTCTCGAGCCCCGGAACCGGAATCACCACCAGCTCCTGGTTTACGGCCCACGATCAGCGTTCGACGGGTGCGGCCTCCGAAGCCGGCGACCGAGTGGGGGCGACCCTCGCCGCCGCAGACCTCGACGGCGACGGCTACGACGACCTGATCTTCGGAGCGCCCACCGAGGACATCGGCACCATGGCCGACGCCGGTGCCATCAGCGTAATCCCCGGCTACGCTGCCGGCAGCGCCGGTGGAAAAACGTGGCACCAGGACTCACCGGGGGTCAGCGGTACTGCCGAGCCCAATGACTTCCTCGGATCGTCCATCGCCGTCGGCCGCTTCAGCGGTGAAAGCCTGGACCTCGCGATCGGGGTTCCCGGCGAGGGTTGGGGGACCACCCAGGCAGCAGGCGCCGTCCTGCTCCTGCGCAACCGGCAGGTCTTCACGGACGGCTTCGAGTCCGGCACCACCGCCGCCTGGAATTAGTCGCTGTCGCCAGTCGATGAAGCTCCGGGCCCTGGTCCCGGGTCCCGGGTTCCCATCTCCCGAGCCCCGCATCGACGCCCTTTCCCCCTCTGTAACCTTTTTCTCGGGACTCCCGAGGAACGAATCGAGGCCGGTCAACGACGATCGGCCCACACCAAGGAGAACCACCATGACCACCACCGTCACCACCACCCGCGGCCCTCTCAACGGCGTCGACACCCCCACCCTCTTCGCCACTCTGGATGTCGTCAAGGCGCAGCGCGAGATCGCCCACTTCCAGTTCCGCGCCAGCAACCGCTGGATCAAGGGCACCCACAGCCAAAGCACCTTCCATTCGTACCATGGCGCGACCCAGGAGCTGACGCACCGCGAGCCGATGACCTTCGACGCCGACCATCCGCCGGTGCTGGTGGGTGAAGACCAGGGGCCGACGCCGGTCGAGTTCCTGCTCCACGCTCTGGCCGCCTGCCTGACCGCCGGTCTGGTCAACATCGCCTCAGCCCGTGGCATCGAGCTGGTCGAGGTCGAGTCGACGGTCAAGGGTGACATCGACCTCCAAGGCATCCTCGGCCTCTCGGACGAGGTCCGCAACGGCTACCAGGGCATCCGCGTCGACTTCCTCGTGCGCGGCAAGGCCTCGGCCGAACAGCTGCGCGGTCTCATCGAGCAGTCGCGCAAGCGCTCGGCGGTCTACGACGTGTTGACCAACGGCGTGCCGGTCGATCTGCGGGTCGAAGCCGTCAGCGCCTGAGGTCGAACACACTGCAGGCGGCCCGCTCGTCCGATCCGACGGGACGCTGTTCGCTCACCAACACCTCTGTGGTACGCCTCGGCCGAGGGACGACCGTGGCGGCGGAGGACGACAACCAAGGTACCCGGGACCAGGGACCGGGTACCCGTCGGAGCGCCGAAGGCCTCTCCTGAGCGACCGCCAACCCCTCGTGGCGCAACCCAGGACTGGACTGGGTCCCCAATCCCGGGTCCCCTGTCCCTCTTCCCGGATCCCTGGTCCCCGGTCCCCGGTCCCTAGTCCCCGATACCCGATACCCGGTCCCCCACCAAGGAAACCCCACATGCACCACACCAACGTCCTCGTCATCGGCGGCGGCCAAGCCGGGCTCGCGGTGAGCTCGAGCCTCTCGTTCCACGGCATCGAGCACCTCGTGATCGAGCGCGGGCGCATCGGCGAAAGCTGGCGGCAACGCTGGGAGTCCCTGCGCCTGCTGACGCCCACCTGGCTGTCGCGGCTGCCCGGGCAGCCGCTGGGTGAAGCGGATCCCGACGGCTTCATGAGTCGCGATCAGGTAGTCGAGCGGCTCGAGGCCTACGCTGCGCGGATCGATGCGCCGATCCTGGAGCACACGGAGGTCTTCTCGGCGTCGACCGACGGCAGGGGCTGGCAGGTGCGAACGAGCCGGGGCGAGTACAGCAGCACGTCGCTGGTGGTCGCCACCGGTCATTGCCAAAAGTCCCGCATCCCGGATTGCGCGGCGTCCCTGGATCGCAGCATCGCCCAACTCGGTGCGGACCGGTACCGCCACCCCGACCAGCTTCCGCACGGGAACGTGCTCGTCGTCGGGGCCTCGGCAACCGGCGTCCAACTGGCCCGCGAGCTTGCGCTCAGCGGTCGCGGTGTCACCCTCGCCGTCGGCTCCCACACCCGCCTGCCGCGCCGCTACCGCGGCAAGGACATCCTGTTCTGGCTCGACCGGCTGGGAATCCTCGACCGGCACATCGAGGAGATGCCGGACCCGCGCCGCGCCCGCGGCGAGCCCTCGCTCCAGCTGGTCGGCGCGGCCGATGACACCCCGGCCGACCTCGACCTCGCGGTGTTGGCCGAGCTTGGCGTGAGGATCGTCGGGCGCCTCGTCGGGGCGGACGCAACCACAGTCGCCCTGGGTGCCAATCTCGGCGAGGAGATCGCAGCCGCCGATCTTCGGCTCGCCCGCCTGCTCGACCGCATCGACCACCATCTCGCCTCTCAGGGCCTCGAGACAGTCTTCCCGGCCTCCCCGCGACCCGAACCGATCGTCCTGGCGGGGCCAGAGCCACCCACGGCGATCGATCTCCGGCACGCCGGCATCGAATCCGTGGTGTGGGCCACCGGGTTCCGACGCACCTATCCGTGGCTCCACGCCCCGGCGCTCGATGCGAGGGGTGAGATCCGACACTGGCGCGGCCGCGGCGCCCTGCCGGGGCTGTACGTCCTCGGCCTGCAGTTTCAGAACCGGCGGCGCTCGAGCTTCCTCGGTGGAGTCGGCCTCGATGCCCGCGAGATCGCAGTCGACATCGCCCGACGCACCCGCCGGTTGGCCCGCGTCGCCTAAACGGCCGAGCCGCTCCGGCCGGTACCCGGTACCCGGTACCTTCGGAGCACGACACCTGCCAAGGAGAACACCATGCAATCCACTCCACGACGCCCTCTCCCGTCCCACCAAAGCGACGCTATCGTCGTTGGCGCGCGGGTCGCCGGTGCCGCCACGGCGATGCTGCTGGCACGGCAGGGATTGAAGGTCACGCTGATCGACCGGGCACCACACGCCGGCACCGACACGCTGTCGACCCACGCGCTGATGCGCGGCGGGGTGCTCCAGCTGCAACGCTGGGGCCTGCTGCCCGCGATCGCCGCTGCAACCCCCGCGATCCGGCAAACTCTGGTGCACTACGGTGACGAGGCCCACCTGGTCGAGATCCAGGAACGAGCCGGCATCGACGCCCTCTATGCCCCTCGCCGCACCGTGCTCGATCGGCTGCTGGTCGAGGCTGCCGCGGCAGCGGGGGTCGAGGTGCACTACGCGACCTCGATGCGAGACCTCGTCCGCGACGGACAGCGGGTGGTCGGCGTCGAAGTTTCTCGGGGCGGTCGGAG
The DNA here is from genome assembly GCA_964599475.1 of uncultured Thermoanaerobaculia bacterium. GTDB lineage: Bacteria > Acidobacteriota > Thermoanaerobaculia > Multivoradales > CAZRFU01 > CAZRFU01. Next base: position 33,551 of record CAZRFU010000009.1, on the reverse strand, counting down.
CCACACGCTCCGTGCTCCACTGGTAGTCGGCGCCGACGGCGTGCGCTCGCGGGTCGCGCACCAGGCGGGTGCCGACGACGAATGGCGCGGCCGGGGCGCGAGCGCCTTCCTCTACGGCTACTGGCCCACCACCGACGCCTCGCGCTACGAATGGTTCTACCGCACGGGCGCGTGTGCCGGCGTGATTCCCACCAGCGATGGGCTCAGCTGCATCTGGGCCGGGACCTCGGCCGAGCGCTTCGCGTCCGCACACCACGGCGATCTCGCGACGACCTTTGCGCGCCTGCTGCGCACGGCCGCCCCGGAGATCGCAGAACCGGTGCTCGAGTCGCCTCCGACCGAAGCTCTGCGGGGATTCCCGGGGACGCCGAGCTTCATCCGTCGGGCCTCCGGACCCGGCTGGGCCCTGGTCGGTGATGCCGGAGCGTTCCGCGATCCGATCAGCGCCCACGGAATCACCGACGCCCTGCGCGACGCCGAGCTCCTCGCCGGCGCTGCCGGGGAAGAGCTCGGTCGCCTCGGAAGTGGGCTTCGAGCCGAGCCCGAGCGCCTGCTCGCCTACGAGGACGCCCGTCGCGATGTCGGTGGACCCCTGGCTCTCATCGTCGATCGCGTCGCACGCTACGACTGGAGTCTGGCTGAGCTGCGAGACCTCCTGATCGATCTCAGTCGGACCATGAGCCGTGAGGTCGAACAGCTCGCGGCACTTCCTCACCTGGGCTCGAGGATGGTCGGCGCCAGCGCCGCGTGATGGCGGCGGCAATGCAATCCCTGGTACGCTCAGCGATGAGGTCACCCTCCACAGTCAGCTGCCGCGCCGCCAAGCCGGCATCCGCCATCGATCAGGACGAGCCACCGTGTCGCCACTGCATTCCCAGTATCGGACCGTGTCGCGATCTCGCACCGCCGCGCCGCACCCCGAGCGACAGCGCCCATGAGCGACCCGCGTCACGCCGACATGCGGTTCCACACCACCATGTGGACCCTGGTGCGCAGCGCCGGAGAGCGGCACGATCCCGACAGCGACCGCGCGTTGGCCCTGTTGTGCGAGCGCTACTGGTTTCCGATCTACGCCTTCGCCCGCCGACGTGGCCACGACGTCGACGAGGCTCAGGATCTCGTCCAGGGTTTCTTCTCCCACCTACTGGAAAAACGCTTCATCGCCGGTGCCGACCGCGAGCGCGGCCGCTTTCGCTCCTTCCTCCTGGGGGCGTTCAAGTACTACCTGTCGGATCAGGCGACGGCGGCGGCGGCCGAGCGGCGCGGGGGCGGTCGGGAGCACCTCCCGCTCGAGCTCGAGGGCGCGGAGCAGCGCTACCAGCTGGAGGCCGACGCGGCGGAGAGGCCCGACCGGCTCTTCGCGCGCAAGTGGTCGATGGAGCTGCTGGCGCAAGCGCGCCGGCGCCTCGACGAGGAGATCGACGCCTCGGCGGATCCAGCTCGCGGACGGGCCCTGGCGGCCTACCTGACCGAGGCCGGAGGCACCAGGTACCGCGAGCTGGCCGAGCGTCTCGAGATGAGCGAAGGAGCGATCAAAGTGGCGATCCACCGTTTGCGCCGTCGCTTCGGTGCCCTGCTGCGCGACGAGGTCGCCCACACCGTCTCCGATCCGGCCCGCATCGACGAAGAGCTCAAGGAGCTCTTCGCCAGCCTCGAGTAGCGCTGCATCGAGGGAGCGAACGCAGGAGAGTACGATGACTTCTCGGCACATCTGCAGCCAATGTGGCAGTCCCGTGCCCGCCGACAGCCCCGACGCGCAGTGCCCCCAATGCCTGCTGTTGCTCGGCTTCGGCGACACGCCCGCCTCGAGCGTCGACGAGCTCGCCGAAACCCTGGCGATGCCCGGAGGGGCATCGATCGAGGCGGGAGGAGGCCCCGGCGCCGCAGTCGAGCACCCGAGCTCGATCGGGCCATACCGAATCGTCGAGGCTCTCGGCGAAGGTGGTATGGGCATCGTCTACCGCGCGATCCAAGACCAGCCGATCCGCCGCGAGGTCGCGATCAAGGTGGTCAAGGTCGGCCTGGACACCCGCCACTTCATCGCCCGCTTCGAAGCCGAGCGCCAGGCATTGGCGCTGATGAACCACCCCAACATCGCGCGCGTCCTCGACGCCGGAGCGACCACCACCGGTCGACCGTACTTCGTCATGGAGCTGGTCGACGGCGTCCCCATCACGTCGTACTGCGACCAGCACTGTCTCAGTGTGCGCGAACGCCTGGAGCTGTTCCAGCAGGCATGTGACGCCGTCCAACACGCCCATCGCAAGGGAATCATCCACCGCGACATCAAGCCGTCGAATGTCCTGGTCACGGACGACGGTGGCAAGGCCACGGTCAAAGTCATCGACTTCGGCGTGGCCAAGATCGTCGACCGCGAGCTGCGCGGGGCCTCGGCCTTCACCCAACATGGAGCCTTGCTCGGGACCCCTGAGTTCATGAGCCCCGAGCAGGCGGCCGGTGACCTCGGCGCCGTCGACACCCGCACGGATGTCTACGCCCTCGGGGTGCTGCTCTACCTGCTGCTGGTGGGGGTGCTGCCGTTTGATCCGCACGAGCTGCGGGAAGCCGCCTACGAGGAGATCCGGCGTCGTATCCGCGAGCAGGAGCCGTCGCGCCCCAGTACCCGTCTGCACTCCCTCGGCCCGACATCAGTCGAGGCGGCGCGCGCGCGTCGGGCCAATCCGACCACCCTCGAACGCGAGCTGAGCGGCGACCTCGACTGGATCGTCATGAAGGCGCTCGAGAAGGAGCCCGAGCGCCGCTATGGTTCGCCGGCGGATTTCGCCGCCGACATCGCCCGCCACCTCGACGACCAGGCGGTGGTGGCGCGGCCGCCGAGCCTCACCTACCGCACCCGCAAGTTCGTGCGGCGCCATCGGCTGGCCGTCGCCGCGACGCTGGCGGTCACCGCAGCCCTGGTGCTCGGGGCAGCTCTCGCGGCGTGGCAGGCGCTGCGGGCTCGCCGCGCCGAGGTCGCCGCGCTGCAGGAGGCCCAAACCGCCCAGGAAGTCTCCACCTTCCTCGCCGATCTGTTCGAGGTTGCCGACCCGGCGGTCACGCGCGGCGAAGATCTCACCGCCCGCGAGCTCCTCGATCGGGGCCGCCGCAAGATCGAGGGAGAGCTCGCCGAACGACCCGAGATCCACCTGCGGCTGATGGCGGTGATCGGCGACGTCTACCGTCGCCTCGGCCTGTTCGAGCAGGCAGACGAGCTCCTGCAACAGGTGCTGGAACAGCGCCGCGGCAGCGGCGAAGCCGACGCTCCTGGGGTGATCGAAGCCCTGCACCGCTACGGGCGGCTCCAGAGTGACCGCGGGGACTGGAAGGCGGCCGAGCAGACCCTCGGCCGGGCCCACGAGCTCGCAGTGGGCGCCGAAGGCCCCGACAACCCAGCCGCGGCCGCGATCGGGCTCGATCTCGCCCACGTCGTGAGTCTCGACGAAAGCCGTCGCGAAGAGGCGCGGGAGCTGGCCCACAAGGTCCTCGATGTCCGCGAGCGTCACTTCGGGCCGAAGAGCCGCGAGGTCGCCGACACCGTGGCCATGCTCGCCACTCTGGCGTACCAGGCCGGCGAGTTTGCCGATGCCGAACCGCTCTATCGCCGCGCGCTTTCGATCCGTGAGGAGCTGCTCGGCCCCGACCACCCCGATGTTGCGCAGACCCTTTCGCGCCTCGGCACCACCCTCGGCCGCCTCGGACGCATGGCCGAAGAAGAGCCCTTGCACCTGCGCTCGGTCGAGATCTACACCAAGGTCTACGGTCGCGACCACTCGATGGTCGCCGAAGGCTTGAACAATCTGGCCACCTTGCGCGCGCGGCAGGGGCGGCTGGCAGAGGCCGAACGGACCTTCCACGAGGCCTTCGGCATCTACGCCAAGATCTTCGGGGCCGAACATCCGCGAGTTTCGATTGCCTGCAAGAACCTGACGCGGGTCCTGATGTTGCAGGGCAAGCTCGCCGAAGCGCTGAGGTTTGCCGAGCGCGCGCTGTCGATCGACACCACCGCCCGCGGACCGGAGGACTTCTGGGTAGGGGTCGACCATCGCCTGATCGGCGACATCCTGCGCCGACAGGCACGCCTCGGGGAGGCGGAGCAGCACCTGCGCTCGAGCCTCACGGTGATGTCGGCCGCAGTTGGCCCAGACCACTTCGAGGTCGGCCAGGCCCACCAGAGCTTGGCGCGGCTGCTGCTCGACCGCGGCAGCGTGGAGGAAGCACACGACCACTTCGCCCGAGCCCGGCAGATCCTCCTCGCTGCGACTGGGGCGGAATCGCTCAGTGCCGCCGAGCTGCTCGAGCTCGAGGCCGAAGTCGCCCTGCTCCGGGGCGACGCCCGGGCGGCCATCGAGACGGTCTCGCGGGCACTGGCCCTCGAAGCGCGGCTGGTCGGCGAGGACCATCCGACCACTGCCGATGCGCTGCTGATCTTGGCCCGCGCCCAGCTCGAGGTGGGAGACCAGAGCGGCGCCGAGGCCAGCCTGCGGCGATCGCTGGCGGTCGCCGAAAAGGCTCACGGTCCCGACCACCCCGACGTCGCGGCGGCCCTGCACGCCCTGGGACAGCGCCGCCTCGACCAGAACGCCCGCGACGATGGCCGCGCGATGCTCGAGCGGGCCCTCGAGATCCGCCGTGCCAAGCTCGGGACGGACCACCCGGAGACCCGCGCAACGGCCCGAGCCCTCGTGGCAAGCCGACCGGGGGGGTTAGAATGACGGGGACGCGCGGTGACGAGCCGTGCGCGGCAGCGGGAGGGCGGCTCGATGAGCCGCTTTCTTTGTAGCCACCAGGATCCTCGAACCCTCCCCGGAGCAGCGCCCATGTCCGATCTCCCCCGCTACGCCCTGACCTTCGACGATGTCCTGATCGAGCCGGGCTACTCCGAGACTCACCCGAACGATGTCTCCCTCGAGACCGTGTTGTGTGGCGAGATTCGGCTGACGGTCCCGCTGATCTCGGCGGCGATGGACACGGTCACCGAGTCGCGCCTGGCGATTGCCCTGGCCCAAGAGGGCGGCCTCGGCGTGGTCCACAAGAACCTCGCGATCGAGGAGCAAGCCTCCGAGGTCGACAAGGTCAAACGCAGCGAAGCGGGCATGATCGTCGACCCGGTGACGATGTTGCCCAGCCAGAAGATCCGCGAGGCGCTCGAAATGATGGCGAGCTACAAGATCTCGGGGGTGCCGGTCACCGACGCCGAGGGCCACCTGGTCGGCATCCTCACCAATCGCGACCTGCGCTTTGAAACCAACCCCGAGCGCTTGATCGGCGATCTGATGACCAAAGACGACCTCGTCACCGTGCCGGAAGGCACCACCCTCGACGAGGCGAAGAGCCTGCTGCACACCCACAAGATCGAGAAGTTGTTGGTCGTCGACACGGAAGGTGCGCTCAAGGGCCTGATCACGGTCAAAGACATCCAGAAGATGAGCCAATACCCCAACGCCTGCAAGGACGGCCTCGGGCGTCTGCGGGTGGCGGCGGCGATCGGCGCCGGAGGCGACTACCTCGAGCGCGCCGCGGGCCTGATCGACAAGAAGGTGGACTGTCTGGTGCTCGACTCCTCCCACGCCCACAGCGCCGGGGTCCTGCGCGCCGCAGCCGCCGTCAAGGCCCGCTTCGGCGACGTGCCGCTGATCGTCGGCAACGTCGCCACCGAAGCGGGCGCCAAGGCGGTGATCGACGCCGGTGCCGATGCCGTGAAAGTCGGCATCGGACCGGGCAGCATCTGCACCACCCGCATCGTCACCGGTGCCGGCATGCCGCAGTTGACCGCGATCCTCGATGCGGCCGCGGTCTGCCGCAGTCGTGGCATCCCGGTGATCGCCGACGGCGGCATCAAGTTTTCGGGCGACGTCACCAAGGCGATCGCGGCCGGGGCGTCGGCGGTGATGATCGGCTCACTCTTCGCCGGCACCGAGGAAAGTCCAGGCGAGACGATCCTCTACCAGGGTCGGTCGTTCAAGGTCTACCGCGGCATGGGCTCGCTCTCGGCCATGGCGGCCGGGTCGGCCGACCGCTACTTCCAGGGCGGCAAGGCGCTGTCGAAGCTGGTCCCGGAAGGGATCGAAGGCATGGTGCCCTACAAGGGCAGCGTGCACCAGATGATCCAGCAGCTCACCGGCGGCCTGCGCTCCGGCATGGGCCTTTCGGGATGCGCCACGATCGAGGAGCTCTCGACCAAGGCCCGCTTCGTTCGCATCACCGGCGCCGGGCTCAAGGAGAGCCATGCCCACGACGTGGTGATCACCAAGGAAGCGCCCAACTACTGGGTCGAGCGTTGAGGACGACATGACTCGACGGCTCCCGGTCCCCGTGGCGGCGTGGGTCGACGCGGAATCGGTGGAAGTGGGCCGCCGCTGGATCAGTGTGGCGGCCTTGACCGCCCTCGGCGCCGCCGGCTACTGCGCGGTCTGCGACCTCATCGGCCCGGGACCCTGGCGCCCGGCACTGTCGGTGTGGTGGGGTCTGCTGATCGGCGTCGCCGTCGTCGGGACCATCGCCATGGTCACGCGGGCGCTCGGCCCCGGGGCAAACTCTCAGCATTGGCTCGGCGCGGGCGCTGCGGTGATTGCGGGCACCACCGTCCTGGTGCTGGGCGAGCGAGTGCTCGGGTGGTGGTATTGGAATCGCAGTTTCGATCAGCTCGCGGTCGCGTGGTGGCAACGGCTGCCGCTGCTGGCTGCGGTGATCCCGGCCGTCGCCCTGTGGCAGCGCCTGCCCCGCCGCGAACACCAGACGCCGGGCCGGGCCCCAGCGCCGCCGCCGGATCATCTGGAGGTCCCGACCCGCGGCGGCATTCGTCGGATCGACATCGCCGAGATCTCTCACCTGCGAGCAGCGGCCAACTATGTCGAGCTCCATGGCGCGTTCGGCAAGGCCCTGGTGCGGGCGAGCCTCGGGGCCCTGGCCGAGCAACTCGCTGGCGCCGGCTTCGTTCGGATCCACCGCAGCGCAGCCGTGAGATTGGCCGCCGTGCGCAGGTTTCGAAGGGATCGATTCGGCTCACCGATCCTCGAGCTCAGCGATGGCACGACCCTGCGGATCGGTCGAGCCTACGTCGCCGAAGCCGTCGCAGCGCTGGAGCGCTCTCCGCTCGTCCCACACCACGGTCGTTGATCCCCGCGCACTAGACCTCGGCCGGCTCGCCGTGGTCCCCTAGGCCGGACGCCTCCTGCCGGCCTGTCGCCGGCCGCGACGGTGTCGCGGAGAGAGCACCATGCGTTCTGCCCTGCTTCTCATGCTCGTCGCCGCGGTCTCGCCCGGTGCTGCCGTCTTCGGCGCCCGCGCCGATGACGAACGCGCGCTGCGCCACCTCAAGGAAGTCGAATGGCCGCGGGCCTACTTCGAGCAGGACACCAAGGCTCTCGACCACATTCTCGCCGACGAGTTCCAGATGGTCGACGGCGAAGGCGCCTGGACCACCAAGGCGGATGAGCTCGCCTGGATCGCAGCCAATCCCCCCGCGTATCGGTCGTTGACTTTCCAGATCCGCCGCCTCGAGATCTTTCCCGAAGGTGTCGCGATCATCGCCGGGACCGGCACCGTCCTCGGCGACGATCAGAACGGACCCTGGAAGGCCGAGTATCAGAGCACCAACGTCTTGATTCGGCGGGCCGGCCGCTGGCAGGCGATCGCCTCGCACGTGTCCGGTTACCGCCGCATCGCGCCGTCGTCGGACTGATTGTCGCGCTCGGCGGACCGCGCCGCGACGAACCGCGCCACCGCCGCGGACTTCGCCGTCCGGCGCTGCTGGGCTTCGAGGGCAGTCGCCGGAGCCACGCGTTCGGCACATACCCCCGGAGCGAGCGGGCAACGCTCACAGGTGAGCCCGAGCTCGGCAAGCTCGAGCGCCGGGTCGCCCGCAAAGCCGATCGAGGTACGAGCCCCCTCGTCGAGCCCGATCAGCAAGGTGACCGCCGACAGCCCATCAGCCAGGGACAAGGAGCGCACCAGGGACACCTCGATCCACTCGAGCGGGGAACCAATGACCACGACCCTGCGGACCTTGGCCGCCACCGCATTCCGGTCGACAGCGCTCACCTCGAGGCGGTCGAACAGGCCGAAGGCGGCAGCGCGTCGGCAGCGGTGCTCGCGCACGGCGAAACCTCGCTCGAGCGGCAGACTCGACAGGTTGAGCATCTTGGTGGCTCGGACCTCAGTCGCCCCGGCGGGGCGCGAGAAGCGCAAAAAGGCGAGCTCCTTGAGGCCGAGACCTTCCGGCATGACCTCGGTGAAGCGGTGAAATGCCGTCTCCGGAGTGGCGTCCCAGCTCTCGAGTAGGGCGACCAGACGACCGACGTCGCAAACGGGCCGCGCCAACCACTCCCTCACCTCACCGAGCACTCGCTCGCGTGGCAACAGCAGCGCACTGGCGAAGTAGGAAGCAAGGAAGTTGTTGAGCACCTGTTCGAAGGACTCCGCCGCAATCCACGACGAGGTGGTGGCGCGCTCACCGAGAGAGAGCACGTTGTAGCCAACCTCCCGCGCCAGCACGAAGGCCTGCTGCCCCCCCTGCAGACGCGGATTGACGAAGAAGCGCGGCGGCGCGCCCTCGACGAAGAGGGAGCGAAAGCTCGAGACTCCCGGATCGGCAGCGAGCTCGCGATGGTCGAGCTCGTAGCCCCAGCGGCGGCGCAGCAGATCTTCGAGCTCCTCGGGATGCAGCGGTTCCCGCCGGTCGGACCAACCGAGCTCGTCGCGCAGCCGCAGTGCCGCCTCCTCACAGTCCGGGAAGTGATTGCGGTGGAGTTGTTGCCACGAACGCAGCGCGGCGAGCAGGAAGTCCTCGTGCTCGACGTCGTACATGCGACCGAGGTCGAAGATCGTTCGCACCAGCGCCGCAGCGCGTCGCGGATGGTCGGTCACGATCCCGAAGAGGTTCTCGACCGACAGCCCGAAGAGCTCGAGCGGGAACTCGCGCGTCAGCACCGAGTCGAGCAACTCGGTCAGCGGCACCAGGTCCGGGCCCAGTCGCGTCGAAACCAGCTCATCGAAACTCGCCCCGAGGGCTCCGGCGAGTGCCAGGATCTTGTCCGGCTTGGGGTACTTGCGTCCCTTCTCGATTTCCGAGAGGTACGAGACCGCCAGACCGGTGCGAGCACCGAGGTCGGCGAGTGTCAGCCCGCGCCGAGTCCGCAGGGTCTTGACCTTGAGCCCGAGCAGGAAGCGCAGGTTGTCGGGGTGCATGGGCTCCTTGAGTTGGCTTGGGGGGGGGGACTAGGGGAAGGGACTTGGGGACCGAGGGAACAGGAATCGCTCTTGGTCCCAGTCCTGGATTCCAGTTCCCTGATCCCTGGTCCCTTCCCTCAAGTTTACCGCGAGGCGTGGCCGAGAACGGAAACCAGTCTTCTAGCGAAATTTCGCTTGACATGTGACATTCGCTCCAGCTAGGATTTGCCGTATTGCGGCACAAACGTCACGCTGCGGCAACAACCAGGAGGATCCGATGCAGACCGACCTCGCGCTCGCGCCCCCGACGGCCACGACCCGCCGCCTCGGCCCCGCGGGTCTCGAGATCCTCGCAGCTGCGGATCGCACCGAGCTCGCCGACGTGGTGCCGGCGTCGCTCGCCGACGTGATCGCCGAGGCCGTCCGTGCCCTGGCCCAGCCGCGACAGGAGTTGCTCGAGAGCCGGCGCGAGCGCCAGGCCGCCTGGGACGCCGGCGCGCTGCCCGGCCCGCTGGCGGCGGGAGAGCTGCCACAAGCTCGCGGCTCCTGGAACGTGGCCGCCCTGCCGCTCGATCTCCTGCGGCGGCGCGTCGAGATCACCGGCCCGGTCAATGACGCCAAGATGGTGATCAACATGCTCTCCCGCGGTGCCGACGGGACCCGTGCCGATGCCGCGATGCTCGACTTCGAGGACTCGATGAAGCCCTCCTGGGACAACGTCGTCGCAGGCATTGCCAACGTGCGGGGTGCAGCACGTGGTGATCTCGAGCACCTCCAACGTGGCCCCGGCGGCACCAAACACTACCGCCTCGACCCCGACGATCGCCCGCTGGTGATGGTGCGCGTCCGCGGCCTTCACCTCGACGAGTCGAACCTGCTCGTGGATGGGCAGCCGGTCCCGGCGGGGCTCTTCGACCTGGCCGCGAGCGCCTACCACGCCGCCGCGACACTCGTCAGCCAGGGGCGCACGCCGATGATCTACGTCCCCAAGGTCGAGCACCACCTCGAAGCTCGGTGGTGGGAGTCGGCCTTCACGCTGGTCGAGCAGGGGCTCGGGCTGCGGGCGGGAACACTTCGAGCGACGCTGCTGATCGAAACCCTGCCGGCCGCGTTCCAGATGGAAGAGATCCTGTGGGAGCTGCGGCGCCGCATCGCCGCCCTCAACGTTGGCCGCTGGGACAAGATCTTCAGCGACATCAAGTGCCTGGCCGAGCACTCCGACCGAGTCCTCGCCGACCGCGCTTCGATCGGCCTCAACCGGCCCTGGATGCGCCACTACGCCGAACGTTTGGTGGAAATCTGCCACCGCCACGGCGCGCTCGCGATCGGCGGCATGGCGGCATTCACCCCCGGCCGATCCGCTGAACGGCGCGCCGAACAGACGGCCAAGGTGGTCGCAGACAAGCGCTTCGAGGCCGAGCTCGGCCACGACGGCTGTTGGGTGTCGCACCCGTACTTCATCGGCCCGGCACTGTCGGCCTTCGGCCAGGACAACCAGCTCGATGTCCGGCGGCCGGGCGCCGACCAGCTGCCCCTGCTGCCCGAAGGCGGCGGACCACGAACCCTCGCGGGTCTGCGCACCAACGCCCGCGTCGGTATCGCCTACGTCGAAGGGTGGCTGCGCGACTCGGGCTGCATCGCGTGGGACGACCTGATGGAAGACCTCGCAACCCTCGAGATCTCCCGCGCCCAGACCTGGCAGTGGCTCAGGCACGGCGTCCGCCTCGACGACGGCCCGGAAGTCTCCCACGAGCTCGTCGCGCGAGTCTTCGACGAAGAGCTCGAGAAGATCGCCACCGAGTTGCGCAGCGACGATCTCGAGGTCGACCTGCGCCCGTGGCAACGCGCCAAGACAGCTGCCGAGCAGATCTTCACCGCGCCGCGGCTGGTGCCCTTCCTGTCCCGTGTTTCCGACCCCGCCGGGCTCGACCTCGACCACCGACTCGAGCACCTGCTCGCCCCGTTTCGTTGAAGTGCATTCCATCTCGAAGGAGGATCCATGAACACCGTCGACCGCGCCACCACCGCCCTCGCCCTCGAGCACAGCTGGAACACCGACCCACGTTGGACCGGCATCTCGCGCACCTACTCGGGGGCCGACGTGCTCAAGCTGCGCAACTCCTTCCCGGTCGAGCACAGCCTCGCCCGCATGGGTGCCGAGAAGCTCTGGCGGCGGCTCGATCAGGAACCCTTCGTCGCGGCGCTCGGTGCGCTCACGGGGAACCAGGCGATGCAACAGGTCCGCGCCGGCCTGAAGGCGATCTACCTCTCCGGGTGGCAGGTGGCAGCTGACGCCAATCTGGTCGGGGAAATGTACCCGGATCAGAGCCTCTACCCCAGCAACTCGGTGCCGAGTGTGGTCAAGCGCATCAACAACACCCTGATGCGCGCCGACCAGATCCAGAACAGCGAAGGCACCGGCGACATCGACTGGATGGCTCCGATCGTCGCCGACGCCGAAGCCGGCTTCGGCGGTTCGCTGCACGCCTTCGAGCTCATGAAGGGAATGATCGAGGCTGGAGCGTCGGGCGTCCACTTCGAAGACCAACTCGCTTCCGAGAAGAAGTGTGGCCACCTCGGCGGCAAGGTCCTGGTGCCGACCGGGCAGTTCGTCTCGACCCTGGTCGCAGCCCGGCTCGCCGCCGACGTGCTCGACGTGCCGACGCTGATCGTCGCGCGCACCGACGCCGACTCGGCCAAGCTCATCACCAGCGACGTCGACGAGCGGGACCTGCCGTTCTTGATCCGCGAACGCACACCGGAAGGGTTCTGGCGCTTCAAGGGTGGGCTCGACGCGGCGATTGCACGGGCCCTCGCCTACGCCCCCTACGCCGATTTGATCTGGTGCGAAACCTCGACACCAGATCTCGAGGAAGCGCGGATCTTCGCCGAAGGGGTCCACCGCGTCTTCCCCGGCAAGCAGCTGGCCTACAACTGCTCTCCGTCGTTCAACTGGCGCCGCCACCTCGACCCGGCGACGATCGAGAAGTTCCAGCGCGAGCTCGCGGCGATGGGCTACAAGTTCCAGTTCGTCACCCTGGCCGGCTTCCACGCCCTCAACCACTCGATGTTCACTCTCGCCAGCGGCTACCGCGACCGCGGCATGGCAGCGTACTCGGAGCTACAGGAGCGCGAGTTTGCAAGCGAGGCCGACGGCTACACCGCAACCCGCCACCAGCGCGAGGTCGGCACCGGGTATTTCGACCAGGTGCGTGAGGTGATCACCGGCGGCGGCGCAGCGACCGCGGCGATGGCCGAGTCGACGGAAGCGGCGCAGTTCGTCGTGGGGCATTGAGGAGGAGGTATCGGGTATCGGGTATCGGGTATCGGTAAGAAGGGACCCGGGACCCGGGACCAGGGACCCGGAAGAAGGTACTGGGTACCGGGTGCCGGAAAGAAGGCATCGGGTATCGGGTACCGGGTATCGGTAAGAAGGGACCGGGACCGGGGACCGGGGACCCGGAAGGGGACGGGTATCGGGTCACGGGGAAAGACCAGGGTGAGGGAGCGGACAGGTGAACGGGCGGCACACCCATTCACCTGTAGCTATCCTGCTTGACGGGAATTCAGCTCTACGGGTACCCTTCGGGTGTGAAAACCACGGTCGACATCCCGGACGAGCTCCACCGCCTGATCAAAGCCAAGAGTGCGCTGGAGGGGCGTACCGTGCGCGAGGTGGCGATCACGCTCTTCGAAGAGTACGTCGGGGCTTCGACAGCGAAGAAGGCGGCCACCATCGACGCAGCCGGGCCCGCGCCGCCCTGGTTTGGAGCCGTCCGCCACCATCTCAGCCCGGCCGCGAGTCACGATCTGGATTCGATCCGGGAGAGCATCGGACGAGCCCTGGGATCCCGATGAAGGTCGGCCTCGACACGTCAGTGGTCGTTCGGCTGCTGACCGGCGAGCCGGTGGAGCTCGCAGAACGAGCACTCGCCGCCGTGACCCGAATCACCTCCACGGAAGGGTGCCTGGTGGCCGTGAGCGACCTCGTCGTCGCCGAGACGTACTACGCGCTGCAGTTCCACTACCGGGTCCCGAAGGCCGCTGCCCTGTTTGCCCTGAGAAGCCTGCTGACGAGCCCTGGGTTCGCGCCGACACGCCGCCTGACCGAGATCCTCGAGACTCCCAAGCTCGAGGCGGCCAAGCCGGGCTTCGTTGATCGTTTGATCCGCGCGGAGTACCTCGATTCCGGAGCCGGCGAAGTCTTGACGTGCGAGAAGGATGCCGGCCGCCTCCCGAACATGCGGGTAATTCGGTAGCGGGCGGCGCAAGAACACCTCGTAGCATCGCACTGCTCGCGGGCCTCGTTGGACCGCGGCCGAGCGGATCTTTCTGCGGCCTGCTAGCCTGCGCCTCCTGATGGAGGTCGTCATGTCGTCCCTCTCCTCTCCTCTCGCCGTCGGGTTCGTGGTGCTCTCCTCGGCCCTGGCCGTGGGGTTCGTGGTGGCCGTCTGGTGGGCCGGCAACCGGGCCCACGACCCGTGGCGTCAGCGCCGCACCCGCACCATTCGCGCCGCCGTCGGCACGACCGCCTGGCTCGTCGGCACTGCCTGGCTGGCAGCGAGCGGACACCTCACCTTCGGTCCAACTCCCCCACCGCTGCTGCTGTTGATGGCGGTTCTGGTGGCCGTGCTGGTGCTTCTGGTGCACTCGGAGCTCGGCACCCGTCTGGCCACGACCCTGCCGCTGTGTGTTCTGGTCGGATTCCAAGCCTTCCGCATCGGTGTCGAGCTGATGCTCCACCAAGCGTGGCTCCAGGGTCTGATCCCGGTGCGCCTGACCTACTTGGGCTGGAACTTCGACATCGCCACCGGGACGAGTGCACTGGTCGTGGCGACCCTGGTGTGGCTCGGTCGTGCGCCGCGCTGGCTGGTGGCGGGCTGGAATCTCGTCGGGTTCGGCCTGCTCGTGACCATCGTGACGCTTTCGATCCTGTCGTCGCCGGTGCCCTTTCGGGTGTTCTTCGACGAACCAGCGGTGGTCTGGATCACCACATTCCCGTGGGTCTGGCTCCCCACGGTGATGGTCACCGCGGCGCTGCTCGGCCACCTCCTGGTGTGGCGCGCCCTCGCCCTCGGACGCCACCGGTGACGGCCACCGCGCACCTGCTCCACCTCGACGAGCACCTCGCGGCGGTGGCCAAGCCACCGGGGCTTTCGCTCGCGACGCCGCAGCGCGACCCGACGGCTGCGGTGAGGAGGCTGCTCGCGGCCCTGCCGGAGGCTGAGCGCGCCACCCTCGCAGCCGGCGAGCTGCCGCTGCTGATCCATCGGCTCGATGTCGGCACCTCGGGCCTGGTGCTCCTCGCCCGCACCAAGGAGGCTCACCGTGCATTGGTGGCGGCTTTCGAACGCCGAGAGGTCGAGAAGCGCTACCTGGCGCTGGTGTGGGGCCACCCGCGCCCGGGAGCCGGCGTGTGGGACCAGGCCCTCGGACCCGACCGCAAGGACCGGCGCCGCATGCGCGTCGACGCCGAGGGTCGCCGCGCGGTCACTCGCTACGCGACCTTGGCGCACAAGCCCCATGTCGCCTTGCTGGTGCTCGAACCGCAGACCGGCCGCACCCACCAGATTCGCGTCCACACCGCGGCTGCCGGTCACCCGATCGTCGGCGACGACCTCTACGGCGGCCCCCGCCATCGGGCGATCGCCGATCCGCGCCTGCGCCGGGCGCTGGCGCCAAGCCACACCCTCCTCCACGCCTGGTCGCTCACCCTCCCGGCGCCGTGGCCGGCCCTCCCCGCCGCGGGGCTACCACTCGGCTTCGCGGCGGCGATCGACGCGCTCGGCCTCGAGCCTCCGAGCCTCGCCGATGCCGAGTCCGCACTCGCGCAACTGCCCTCCTCCCGCACCTGACGATCGCGCAGCCGCCCTTCCCACATCCGGTCGGGATCGGTCATTCGCCCCGGGCCTTCGCCAGCTGGATCCAGCGCCGGGCGCGTGCGACCAGCGGGCTCTCGCTGCCGAGCTCGGCTTCGATACCCGCGAGGCCGGCCTCGGCGAGGGCGAGACCTCCGGCAACGTCACCGTTGACGGCACGGCAGGCACCGAGCAGCGCCGCCGCCTGCCCGACGCGGAAACCATCCTCGTGGAAGGCACCACGAAGACGCTCCCAGGCGCTCGTGGCGAGCGCCTGGGCTTCCTCGCTCTGCCCCAGGCGCAGCAGACAGTCGGCGAGGACCAGCTCCGCTTCGGCCAGCGAAAAGTGGTCGGCGTGGAGGCTCGAGCGGTAGCGGGCTACGGCCTCCCTCAGAAGCTCTTCGCCTTCGCCGTAACGGCCCTGCGCACAGCGGACGGCCCCGAGGACCTGCATACGGCCTGCGAGCCTCGGGTGGCCTGGCCGAATCTCCTGCTCAGCCAACGCCAGCGCCTCGGTGGCAGCGGCATCGGCGGCGTCGAGCTCGCCTCGATCGAGCAGGACCAGTGCGAGGTTCAGCACCGGCACACTGAGCGCCAGCGCTCCCTCGGCACCGGCTCGGCGACGCAACGCGATGGCCTCGCGCAGATGCTGCTCAGCCTCCTCGAACATCCCCAGGAATCGCAGAGACCGGCCCAGGTCGTTCAGCGCCTGTGCCACCTGGGGGTGCTCCCGGCCGTGCAGGTCGAGGCGCAACTCCAGCGCCCGACGGCGCAGCGCCAGCGAACGCTGGACCTCGCCGCGAACGCCAAGGGCGTAGCTCAGGCGGCTGGTGGAGGTGGCGACCTCCTGGTGGAGCCCTCCCAGCAGCTGCGTGCGCAAGCGCAGAGCCTCTTCGAGGGCCGCGACGGCTTCGGCGTGCCGCCCGGCGAGCACCAGTGAGAGACCGTGCTCGTCGAGCGCACGGGCGGTTTCGAGGCTCTCGCTACCGAAGGCACGACGCACCAGCTCGACGATCTCGCCACGCAGTGCCGCCGCCTCGCCGTGCAAGCCCAAACCGCCATACGCCTGTGCAAGAACCTCGGCCAGCTCGGCGCGTTCGCCGTCGGCGCGGCTCTCGCGCTGCAATCGCTCGGCACTGCGCGCCACCAGCTCCCTCGCGGTGACGGCTTCAGCTCCCTCCTGATCGGCTGCCTCGAACACATCGAGCAGGAACTCGAACGCTCGCTCGCTGCGCGCCGCCTCGCGCTGTGCTGCATCGCGCTGGAGCGCCGCCTCGCGCCCCTGCACGATGGCGGCGGACACGCCAACCACCAGCGAAGCCGCCAGCGCAACGGCCGCACCCACCCCCAGGCGGTGACGGCTGATGAACTTGACCGCGCGGTAGACCAGCGTGTCGGGTCGCGCCAGCACCGGCTTGCCGGCGAGGTAGCGCTCGAGGTCGTCGGCAAGCTCGTCCGCGGAGCGATAGCGCCGATCGGGGTCTTTCGACAACGCCTTGAAGACGATGGTTTCGAGATCGGCCGGCACCTTCAGCGCCGTGGCAGGAGGGCGCGTGAGAGTGGTGCTGGCAATCCTGGGCGGCTCGGCCTCACACACCACCCGCTCGAGCTCGCGCCAGCTGTCTTCCCGAAAGCGATGGGCAGGCCGACCGGCCAGCAGCTCATAGAGCAACAAGCCCAGCTGGTAGATGTCCGACGCCGTCGAGATCATCCCACCACGCACCTGTTCGGGTGAGGCATAGGCCGGCGTGAGCGGTCGCAGCGCCGTGCGCGTCTCGGGCGCGGCAAAGCCGACTTCCGAGAACGCAGACGATCCTTCGAGCACCTTGGCGATGCCGAAGTCGAGCAGCTTGACGACCCCGGCCGATGTCACCATGACGTTCGACGGCTTCAGATCGCGATGCACGATCAAGCTGCGGTGCGCGTGCTGGACCGCTCGCGCCACCTCGCGGATCAGCTCGAGGCGAGCCTCCACACCGAGGTCGTGGCGCTCGCACCAGACGTCGATCGGGTCGCCCTCGATCAGCTCGAGCACCAGGAACGGCCGGCCATCGGGTGCAACCCCACCGTCGAGCACGCGGGCGACGTTGGGGTGTTCGAGCGAAGCCAGGATCTGTCGTTCCTGCTCGAAGCGCAGCGCCAAGTCCGAGTGCCCGCCGGGAGCCGCGCTCAGGAGTTTGAGCGCGGCGCGCTGCTGGAACCCACCTTCGATCCGCTCCGCGACGAACACCTCCGACATACCCCCGCGGGCCAACGGCGCCACCAAGTGCCACGCACCGAGTCGAGCACCAACGCCGAGGCCTCCGTCCGCACTCGGCGCCGAACCGTCGACAGCGCCGAAACGAACGGCAGCGTCCTGCCAGCGTTCGAGCTCGTCGCCCGAGCTCGTCGAGGCGGCAACCAGCAGCCGACGAACCAGGACGACGAGATCCGGCTCGCCGGCAGCGAGTGCCTGGAGGTGCTGCGCCTGTGCTTCGGGCTCGAGATCGAGAAGCTCGTCGAACACCTGGTCGGCGCGACGGGCAAGCTCGTCGGCCTGGGTGGAGCTCATCTCGAACCACCGAGCTCGAGCCGCAGCCAGGCACGCGCCCGCTGCCAATCGCGCTGCACCGTGCGCAGGCTCGCTCCGGTGATCTCAGCCACCTCCTCCTCCGAAAACCCCGCGAAGACCCGCAGCTCGATCAGCCGCACGTGACGGGGGTTGACCCGTTCGAGCCGCTCGAGCGCCTCGTGGACATGCGCGAGCTCTTCGCCGGCATCGGCGACCAGGTGGATGGCGGTGTCGATCGGCAACACCTCGGCACCACTGCCCCGCTTGGCAGTGGCAGCGGCTCGAGCCTGATCCACCACCAGATGGCGCATCGCCCGGGCGCACAGGGCGAAGAAGTGCTCGCGATCGCGAGCCGGCGCACTCTGCCCGGAAGCCAGCTTGAGGTAGGCCTCGTGCACCAGGGCGGTGGTCTGGAGTGACCCGTGCCGCATCCCCCGCAGCTGCCCCCGGGCGATTCGTTTGAGCTCGTCGTAGAGCAATGACACGAGCCGGTCCAAGGCCTCTGCATCACCGGAAGCGTAGGCCTCGAGCAACCTCTCCTGGGAGTCGTCGGTCGTCATCGCGCGCGAGCGGGTCGGAGTAGCTTGCGAGGAAGCTATCAGACCCGAGCGCGCGCTGGTGGGGATCGGGGATCGGCAATCAGGGACCGGGGACCAGGGACCGGGAATTGCGTGCCGCGTGCCAGGCATCAGCGACCGGCCGTTGGAACGGGAGCTCAAATGGAACCGGGGGATTCGAGGGCCCTGGTACCGGGTACCGGGTCCCTTCTCAGGGCACCGTCGCCGACCAGGCGGTCAGATCGTTCGACTCGAAGTCGTCGCTGAAGACCACCTTTCGCCAAAGCGTACGGGCGTGGATGTCGCGATCGATCCCGTCAAAGTCGGGATTGGTCCACGCGACCGCAAAGGTCGACGCCGAAATCGCCACCGTCGGGTAACCCTGGGTACCGCTCGCTGGCGCGCGCGCGGGGTACGGCGGCCCCGCCGCCTCGCCACTCTTCGTGAACTCGCGGACTGCCACGCCGATATCGGGGTCGAACGTGATCTCTTCCCAGACAACGACAAAGGCGCCATCGGCAGCCATGTCGACGCGTGGGAACAACGCGGGCTGCCCCGTGGTGCTGACCTGAATTCGCTCGCCGACCGGCTCGCAGCTGCCGAGCCCGTCATGCCGGAAGAGCTGCGCATAGACGACGAGGGCCGCCTCCCACACCACGACGAAGCGGGACCATCCATCCGACGCGACATCGGCAAATCCCTGGCTCGCTGCACCGGTGGCATCGGCCAATGACGCAGGCTCTGTCGCATCATCGAATCGGTGACAGCGGACGTTGACCCGCTGGATTCCTCCATCGAAGACGTCCCAGACCGCAACCCAGCGGTCGGGCGCAAGACCAGCCACCGAGGCGAAAGAACTCTGGGATGGCCCGGCGGGCCCAATCTGGGAGATTCCCGAGTTCAGTCCCGCCCGAGATTGGTAGTTGCCGCGCACCACGTCACCGCCCTCGCTGCTGCGCCACGCACCGACGAAATGGTCTTCGCCACTGACCGCGACCGCAGGCTTCACCGGACCGTCGAGGGCCGGATGATAGGCGAACTCGGCTCCCAGCAGCGTGCCGCCGCTCGTGGTGAGCCGACCGTACAGGCGCTGGCCTGCAATGTGATCGCTGATCCAGATGGCGACCCAGTCACCGCTGTCGGTCATGTCGATGCGCGGAGCCCACTGGTCTCCGGTCGTTGACTCGGCGAGAGCGCTGTCGCTGCCGAGCGAGCCGTTCGCCAGGAGGCGGCGAATGCGGACATCCTGATGGACCGGGTCGCCGGCGGTCGTCTGCCAGACGAAGCGGAAGTTGTCGGCGCCGTCGGCGGCGACATCCGGCCGCGTCTGGTCGCCGGCGGCGGTGGCATTGACGCGGAACAGGGCGCCGATCGGCACGGTTTGGGCGTCGGTCTCGACAGGGCCAACGAGAGCGAAAGCGACGGTAATCGATGCGGCTACGAGCTTCATGGTAGGTCCTCCTACCCAGGACCACGAGAATGCCGCGAGCTACCCGCCACGTTCGGAGGGGGACCCGGGACCAGGGACCAGGGACCAGGGACCGGATCGGGGATCGGGGGTCGGGGATCGGGGATCGGGGATCGGGATTTCATCGGCCGGGCTGCAGCGCGGAAGTGCTCGGAAACTGCCCCGAGCGCTCCGGCCAGTACCGGTACCCAGTACCCAGTACCCGGTACCTTCCCTACGCCCAGGCCGAGGCCAGCCCGTGGCCGACGGCGGGATGCGGCACGACCGGAGCCGTCAACGTCGCCACCAATCGGACGATCGGACGGCCCTCGCGCACGTACTTGGCCTCGTAGTGGGTGCGGGGTCCCTCGGGCCAGCTGTCGAGGCGTTCGACGCTGAGACTTGGGTGGCTCTCGAGCAACGGCGCCACCACCTCCTCGCCGTATTGGACGTGGTCGGTGGCGAAGACTAGCCTACCGCCCGGCGTGAGCAGACTCAGAACGATGTCGACGGTCGCGGGATCGAACAGGCGCCGCCGGTGATGCCGCGACTTCGGCCACGGGTCGGGGAAGTAGACATGGACCATTTCGGCCGAGCCCTGCGGCAGAGCGGTCACCGCAAGGTAGAGCGCTTCGGCGCGGATCACGACCAGATTGCCGAGATGACGCTTCTTCAGGCGTTCGGCCAACAGGCGGTGATACTTCGAGACGATCTCGATCCCGAGGAAGCGGCGTGCCGGCTCGGCGGTGGCCCGCGACGCGAGGTACTTTCCTTTGCCGAAGCCGAGCTCGATCTCGAGTGGGCCTTCGGTTGCAAACAGCAGATCGAGATCGATCGGGTTGGGCAACTCCGCCAGCTGCCACTCTCGTTGAACGCCAACCAACCGTACCGGAATCATCTCAAACCTCCGAAGCTCGCATCGGCACGGAGGCAACCGCGCCCGGCGGCTCGGCCGCCGACTGGGTGAAGAGATCGTAGAAGGTAAACCACTGGGTCGGATGGCGTCGAACCGCATCTTCGAGGATCGTCGCCCAGTGGCCGAGGGCGGCTCGAACGTCGGCAGCGCGGTCGTGGGTCTTGGCGACTTCGAAGGCTTCACCGACCTCGACCGCGAGCGTGAAGTCGTCGCGATAGAGCACGAACGCAGGAACGACCGGCGCGCCGGTCATACGCGCGAGCAGGAGTGGCCCAACCGGAAAACGCACCTGGCGGCCGAAGAAGCTCACCGGCGTCCCGCGGCCGTTGAAGTCGCGGTCACCCTGCATCGCGAGCAATCTCCCGGCAGCCAACGCCCGCAACGCCGGCAAGGTCGAGAGATGGTCGTCGAGGTCGAGCGGAATCTCCTCGACGTCTCCGGCAGCGCCGCGGCGCAGCAGGCTGCGGAAGTGCTCGGCCTCGGCGAAACGATCCGGGACGTAGACGATCGAGATCGGCATACCGAGACTGCGTACGATGATCGCGCCGACCTCCCACGGCCCGAGGTGTGCGGTCAGCAGGATCGCGCCCTTGCCGTCGGCGTGAACCCGATCGAGCAGCTCGACTCCGTCGCGAGCAACCACCAGCTCCAACAAGGCTTCGCGGGACATCTGGCCCAAGGAGAACAAATCCGCCCAGGCCATGCCGAAACTGTGTACCAGGCGCCGAGTGGCGCGCCCGACCACCGGGTCGCGCGGCTCACGCCCGAGCACTCGGCCGAGGTTGATCCGCGCCGCTCGTTTGGGCGCCGGGTAGACCACCATCACCACGTTGATGATCAGCCACGCCCCAGCCACAAGCACCCACCGCGGGATTCGCGGCGCGAGCCAGATCAGCAGTGGAAAGCCACGCCGCATCATCCAGCGCAGCAGGGCCTCAGCCCGCTCACCCGGAGCCTTCGTCCACCACTGCATGGTGTCAGAGGAGCTCGCCGGCGTCGGCGGCCTCGAGAGCCGCCACCGCAGCGCGGACATCCTGACAGCGAGTCCGTGGCACCACCAGCACCGCATCACGGGTGGCAACGACGACGAGGTCCTCGACTCCAATGGCTGTGACCGTGATGCCGTCGGCAGCGAAGAGCAACGAGCCGGTCGTCCCCGCGAGCGCCAGACCCCTGCCGACGATGGCGTTGCCGCCTCCGTCCTGCGGCTCGAGCTCGTGCACAGCATCCCACGATCCCAGATCGCTCCACCCCCCGTCAAAGGGCACGACGGCGATGTCGTCGAGTTTCTCCATCACGCCGTGGTCGATCGAGGTGGCGGGAAGTGTCGCCCAGATCTGGTCGAGCTGCTCGGGGTTCACCCGAATCTGCTCGAGACCCTCCGCCAGCGCCGGCAGGCAGCGGGCCACGGCAGCTGCCAGGATGTCCGGGCGGAACACGAAGATCCCCGCATTCCACAGATAATTGCCGGCCGCCAAGAAGCATTCGGCCGTCGCCCGATCGGGCTTCTCGACGAACCGCCGCACCCGACCAACACCCGGCGCGACTTCACCCTCCCCAACTTCGAGGTAGCCGAACCCGGTCTCGGGTGCCCTGGGGCGGATTCCGAGCGTGACGATCGAACCCGCGGTCGCCGCCGCAGCGGCCAGCGCGAGCGCCCGGCGAAACGCTGCTTCGTCCTCGATCCGGTGGTCCGCGGGCAACACCACTACCGGATCCGTCCCGCCGATCTCAGCCACGGCCCACGCGATCGCCGGTGCGGTGTTGCGTGCCGCGGGCTCACCGAGCACGTGGTGCGCCTCGACCGTGGGCAACTCCGCAACCACCTGCGGCGCCAACGCCCGGGTGGTGCAGACCCAGCAGTCCTCGGGCGCCACCAGCCCGGCCAAACGATCGACGGTCGCCACCAGCAGCGACCGCCCGTCCGAGGCGAGCGGCAACATCTGCTTCGGCCGCGAACGCCGCGACAGGGGCCAGAACCGGGTTCCACTCCCCCCGGCGAGGATCAGTGCCTTCACGACGATGGCGCGTTCGCTGAGATCAGCGAATCGCCCCTTCGATCGGCACTTCGATCACCGCGGGCTCGGCGAGGTTGGTCTTGATCACCACTTTGCCGTCGATCGGGCCCGAGGTGCGGCCGGGAGGAAGGGTCAGCGCCAACTGGGTCCGTTTGGGGTCGACGGTGCGCAGCTCGGCCTTCAGTCCCGCCACCGAAACCGACTCGATGGTGAGCTCGACGTCACCACCGGTGTTGTTGGTCAGCAGCACCGAGGCACGGCCGGTGTCTTCTGTGCCGATCACCCCGAGGCTGCCCGACGGCGGGCTGACCGAGATCGGCGGCGAGACGTTGCCCGACACTGAGACCGTGATCACCGGCTGCTCGGGGTGATTGGTCGTCAACACGACGCGGCCGGCGATGGGCCCAACCGGCGCGTTGTCGGCGAGCCTGGTCTCGACTACCCACTGGACCTCGGGGCCTTCCGCGGAGCGCTCCTCGGCCGTGGCCTTGCGGGTCGTCACCAAGACGTACTCCTCCGGGGGCTCGACCGTCGTGATCGAAAGAGCTCGACCGTCCGTGGCCCACACCAACTGCTTGACCGGCTCACCCGGCGTGCCGCCGAGCACCTGGAAATGCCGGGCGTAGCCCGGATCGACGGCGACGAAGGGCTGGACGTCGGCCTTGATCGTCAGCTGGATGCGCCCCGCCTGCGGGTCGCTGGTGTAGACCGCGACCGACTTTGCAATCGGACCGGAAAACGCCGTGGTGTCGACATCGACGTGGACCTTGCCGGTCGATCCCGGAGCAATGCTTTCGTCGTACTTCGCCACCGTGCACCCACAACCCGGCCGCACTTCCTGGATCGCCAGCGGCGACACACCGTCGTTGCGGATCTCGAAAGCCCGACTGACCACCTCGCCCTTGGCGACGACCCCCACATCGATGACCGGTTCGGCCACCACCGCCTTGGGGCCGGTCTCTCCGGTCCGGCTCGCCGCCTGAGCCAACAGCGCCGCCATGCCGAAAACGCTCGAAACCAGTGCCACGACCAGAACCTGTCTACGCATCGAAGTCTCCTCAGCGGCGAACGCTGCCGCGAACCCCGATGTTATACTCCCGCCCTCACGGGATCAAGCAAGTCCTTGCTCCTGTTTGGTTTGAGCGCGTCGCAAGAGGAGCAGGGCACGATGGACATCTACCTCGTCGCGATCGGCGGCACAGGAATGGCTCCGCTCGCCTGCCTGCTCCGCGATCTCGGCCATAAGGTTCGAGGCAGCGACCTGCCGCTGTACCCACCAATGAGTAACGTGCTTGCCAGGGCCGGCATCGAGCCGCTGGTCGGCTGGGACCCGGCGCACCTCGATCCTCCCCCCGAGCTGGTGGTGATCGGCAACGCCGTGCCGCGGCACAACCCCGAGGTCGACGCGGTCGAGCGCCTCGGCCTGTCGCGGATATCGATGCCTCAAGCCCTCGAGCGGTTCGTGCTGGCGGGGCGTCACCCGCTGGTCGTCGCCGGCACCCACGGCAAGACCACGACCTCGAGCCTCGCAGCCTTCGTTTTCGAGCGCTGCGGACGCCGGCCCGGGTGGCTCGTCGGCGGTCTGCCGTTCGACCTGCCGTCGAGCTTCCGTCTCGGCACCGGCGACGTGTTCGTGCTCGAAGGCGACGAGTACAACGCGGCGTGGTTCGACCGCGGACCAAAGTTCCTCCACTACGGGCCGAAGACCCTGATCCTGACCAGCGCCGAGCACGACCACCTCGACCTCTACCCCACTCGCGAAAGCCTGCTCGACGCCTACCGCAAGCTGCTCGCCGGCATGGACCCGGACAGCCTGGTGATCGCCTGCCGCGACGACGCCGACGTCCGCGAGGTGCTGTCGGCCGCGCGCGGGCGTGTCGTCACCTACGGGCTGGCTGATGCGCCCGTGCCCGCCGCCGCCAGCGTCGCGATCCATGCCCAAGGAGCCGAGGGCATGCAGGTCGCCTTCACCACCGTCGACGGCACGACCACGGAGGTCTCGCTGCGTCTGGCGGGCGACCACAACGCCCGCAACGCGCTCGCGGTGTTCGTCGCGGCCACCTCCCACGGTATCCCCGCCGCCGAGGCGGCCGTCGCCCTGGCGGCGTTTTCGGGGGTGCGGCGTCGTGCCGAGGTTGTCGGCGAGGCGCATGGCATCACCGTCATCGACGACTTTGCCCACCACCCGACCGCGGTGGAAACCACCCTCAGGGGTCTCGCAGCGCGTTTTGCGGGCCGCCGCCTGGTGGGCGTGCTCGAGCCCCGCAGCCTGACCTCCGGCCGCCAGAGCCTCGCCGACGACTGGGTGCGTGCGCTGGCCGTCGCCGACCTCGCCGTGATCGCCCCGGTGTTCCACTTCGAGCGCCTCGGCGCCGAAGCCCTCGACGCACCGCGGGTCGCCGCAGAGATCCGAGAGCGCGGGGGCCAAGCCATCGCCGTGCCCCAGGGCGGCGACACCCTCGCGACCTTGCTCGGCGTGGTGCAGCCAGGGGATGTCGTCGTCACCATGTCCTCGGGCTCGTTCGACGGCCTCCCGCGCGCACTGGTTGCTGCTCTCGCCACTTGAGCGGTCGATGCTCGGCGCGACAATCGAGCCGTTGGCGTACCACGTACGGGGTGCGTCGGAGCGCCTTCTCCAGCATTCGCGCCCTATGAACCTGAACAAATTGACCATTTTCGTCGAAGCGGCCTCGCTGCACGCGCGCGCCGCTTCGGTAGTGGTCGCCGCGTCGCTTGCGACTGCGCGACGCCGCTCCACGCACGATCTCACGCCTGGGCGCTCCGGCTCGGCCACCAGCTGCAGCCCTCGCGGTACGCTGCGAAGAGGTGCGCGCGCAACGCGCACCCTGGGGCGCTCCCGCGGCCCGTACATCAGAGCGCCACGGCGCAAGATCCTCCGGCGGATCCCGATCCCACGTTCCTGGTCCCCCTCTCGTCGACCGACTGCTGGTCAGCGAGCAGGGCGGTGGCGCGGGTGGGCTCGCGGATCGGTGAAATGAGCCGTTTCATCGCCGCGCCGAGGTTCCCAAATCCGCCCAGCAAGGCGACCCGAGCAAGCGGCGCTGCGGGCACCAGCGGCACCGGCATCGGCCGGCCCCGCGCCGGATCGTCGCCCTTCACCAGCAAGGGAGGGCGGGGGAAGCGCCACAACCACCGCGAATGCTTGATCAACGCACTGCGGCAACCCGGATCGCTCTTCTCCGAACCAAAAGATCTTCTTCCGAGTCCGGATCGGCTTTCGACTTCGGTTGCGGTCGCCGCGTTAGGCACTCTGTGACCAGTCCCCTATGCACGCCTACAGAGTGCACCCCGGCCGACGAATCGAGTCCCTCGGGCCATCCGCTCCATCCAGCGGCTAGGGATGGGCCCAAGCGTACACGTCCGTGGACAAATATTTGAGGCCCGAGTCGCAGGCGATGGTCACGACCGTGTGCCTTTCGCCGAGCCGCTCGGCGACCTGCATCGCCGCAACGACGTTGGCGCCGGTCGAGGTCCCGGCGAAGAGCGCCTCCTCGCGTGCCAGCCGCCTCGCCATCTCCTTCGCTTCCCCGGTCGACACCTGCAGGACCTCGTCGGCAAGCCCGGGACGCCAGCGGGGCGGCACGAAGCCGGGACCAACACCCTCGATCTTGTGCGGTCTCGGAGTACCACCGCTGAGCACTGCTGATTCCGCCGGCTCGACCGCGACGATCTGCGTCGCCGGGGAACGCGAACGCAACACCGCCGCACACCCACTGAGGCACTGGGCGGTCCCGACGCTTTGGACGAACGCGTGGATCCTTTCGACCGAATCCAGGACCTCCTCGATCAGGGGCCCGTAGCCCGCCGCCGCGTCGGGGTTGTTGAACTGGTCGGCGAAGAACGCGCCCGGCTCGCGCGCAAGCTCCGCCGCCGTCGCGATCATGCGTTGGATCAGCTCTTTGGTGGTCTTGCCTCCATCGCTCGGCACCTCGATCACGTCGGCTCCCAGGGCCCGCATGTGGTCACGTTTTTCGCGGCTGAAGGCGTCGGAGGTGACGATCGTGATCGGGATCCCCAGCGCTGCACAGACGAACGCGAGGGACGTCCCGGTGCTGCCACCGGTGTATTCGACGACACGTCCGCCCGACACCAAGCGGCCATCCGCCAAGGCTCCTTCGATGACCGCACGCGCCATGCGGTCCTTCATGCTCCCGGTGGGGTTGTGCCCCTCGAGCTTGACCAGGACGCGCGCGTGGCGCTGCGGCACGACCCGGCGCAGCGCCACCAGGGGCGTCTTTCCCACCGCGTCGAGCACGGCAAGCGGAGGTGCCATTCCCCTCATCCCTGACATCCTACTGCCTGCCCGGCCCACCCCATGGGGTGGGGAGGGCCCCAAAATTGCTCTGATAGCGTCACGGCAAATCGAGAAGATTGATGAGCAGGTCTGAACGCCGCAAACCCCGACTCGACGCGACCGCCCCTGCGGCCGCCGACGGCACCAATCGCTGGGCGCTCGCCTTGGTGATTGCGCTCGGCCTCGCCGCCGGCGTCGGCGCGTACACCTTTCGCTACGCCGAAGGGCTGTCGTACTTCAGCACCAACCCAACGGCGTGTGTGAACTGCCACATCATGCAGCCTCAATACGACGCCTGGCAGAAGGCCAGCCACCACGCGGTCGCCACCTGTATCGACTGCCACCTGCCCCACACCTTCGTGGCGAAGTACATCGCCAAGGCTGAAAACGGCTATCGGCACAGCAAGGAGTTCACGGCACAGACCTTCGCCGAGCCGATCACCTTGCAGCCACGGGCGCGGGTCATCCTGCAGGACAACTGCATTTCGTGCCACGGCGCCCTGACGCACGGCAACGCCGGCGCAGTGGTCGGCGCCGACGGCCCGGCCGCCGCGGCCCTCCAGTGTGTCCACTGCCACCTGAGCGTCGGCCACGGCGAACGTGCCGGACTCGGTGGACCACTGCGCTACGACCGAGAAGTCCCCACCGCCGCGAGCGAGGAGAAGTGATGCAGAAGAAGACCTACATCGCGCTGACCGTCGTGGTCGCCGCAGCCGCTGCGGCCACGGCCGCCTTGTTGACCAACATCTTCCAGCGGAAGGTCGAGCAGCAGAACCCCTACGTCCGCGTCGTCGAGGTTGGCGAGGACGACACCGACCCGGCCAAGTGGGGACAGAACTGGCCGCAACAGTACGACGGCTACCTGCGCACCGCCTTGCCCACCCGCACCCGCTTCGGCGGCCACGGCGGTAGCGAAGCCCTCCCGGACCAGAAGATCGAACGCGACCCCTGGCTCCAGCGGATGTTCCGCGGCTACGCCTTCTCGATCGACTACCGCGATCGCCGCGGCCACGCCTACATGTTGGCCGACCAGGAGGCGACCGAACGCCTCACCAAGCCCCAGTCGGGCTCGTGCCTGCACTGCCATGCCTCGGTGATGCCGCTCTACCGCCAGCTCGGCGACGGTGACGCGATGGCGGGCTTCGACAAGAGCCATGCGCTGAGCTATCAAGAGGCCAACCAGATGCTCCACGATTCGGGTCACGCCCACCCGGTCAGCTGCGTCGACTGCCACGACCCGCAGAGTATGGCCTTGCGTGTCACGCGGCCGGGATTCATTCGCGGCATCCAGGCGTTGGCAGAATCCGGGGCCCCGACTCCCGGCATGGCGTCGATCGAGCTCTGGCGCCAGGGCAAACGCGATCGCCCGTACGACCCCAACGTCGACGCGACCCGTCTCGAAATGCGCTCGTTCGTGTGTGGCCAGTGCCACGTCGAGTACTACTGCTCTTCCAAGATGCCGCTGACCTTCCCGTGGAGCCAGGGCCTCACCGCCGACAACCTCGAGACACACTGGGACGAGACGGTCTTCCCGGACGGCACGAAGTTCCTCGACTACACCCACGCCGAAACCGGCGCCCCGGTGCTCAAGGCCCAACACCCCGAGTTCGAGCTGTGGTCCCAAGGGGTCCATGCCCGCAGCGGCGTCTCCTGCGCCGATTGCCACATGCCCTACGCTCGCGAAGGAGCGACCAAGGTCAGCGACCACTGGGTCAGGAGCCCGCTGCTCAACATCAACCGTGCCTGCCAGACCTGCCATCGCCTGCCGGAGGCCGAGATCAAGGCCCGCGTCGACCTGATCCAGGACCGCAATCACGAGCTCCTGCAGCGCGGCGGCGTGGCGATCGTCGATCTGATCGACGCGATCGTCGCCGCCAAGGCAGCCGGAGCCACCGACGAACAGCTCGAAGCCGCCCGCAGCCTCCAGCGCAAGGCCCAGTGGCGCCTCGACTTCATCGCCGCCGAGAACAGCATGGGCTTCCACGCTCCCCAAGAGGCTGCGCGGATCCTCGGCGAGGCCATCGACTACGCCCGACAGGGGCAGGTGGCGGCGTTGGCCGCGAGTGGGGGCTGACTCAGACTCTCGGCGGGCCGGCGGAACGGGGGGAAGTTGCCAACGTCCGCGGGTCCGCGCGAAAATGCCCCTATCGTGAACATGCTGCTCTCCTCGCTCCTGGTGGCGGCTGTGGCCGTGGGCGAAGCGCCGCCTCTGCCCTATTGGAGCCGTGGAGAGTTGATCGCCGTGCCGGCAAACACCGACAAGGTCATCACGGCCGAGTCCGACGACCCTCTGGCCGATCGCGTCCGGACACTCCTGCTGCCCCCCAAGGCGCTGGTCGAGGAGCTCGCCATCGACACGCTGTTGCCTCTCGACAGCCGGGTCGTGGCAGTGGCCGTGGACGGATCTGCGTGGATCGTCCGCCTCGAGCTCCCGGCCGCCTTCCTCGACACCGGCATCACCGAAGGATTGCTCGAACGCCTGTCGCGCCAACTCGACCTCGCGTTCCCCGATCGGCCCGATCTCCTCGAGCTGCACCTCGTCGCACGGCCGTTGGGATCCGAGGATCCCTGGAAGGCTCTGCCGGCGTGGCTTTCGATCGAGCCGGTGCCCGAGAAGGAGGGGGAGGACAGGGATCGGGGATCCGGGATCCGGGATCAGAGGGAGAAGAGAAGATTGGGAGCAGTGCGTCGGTCCGTGGCAGTTGGTAGCGCCGGGCTGCCTCTCCACGGAATGGTGATTTTCCTATCGCAATGCCACGGCTGGATCGACTACGACGACAGCCGTGAATGGAGCACCCAGCGCGGCATCACCCACGGCATCGTCGAGGACTTCGTCAACCCCGAAGCGGTCAACCAGTACCTGATCGAATACCTCGAGAACGCCGGCGCGACGGTGCTGACCGCCCGCGAGCGCAACCTCCAGGACGCGATGGTGATCGTCGACGAGGGCGACGGTGCGCCGGCCTACGTGGAGAGCGGCGACCTCGGCGCGTTTGCTCCCTCGGGACAGCTCGGCTTCGCTCACCCGCCAGGGCCGTGGTCGGCGAGCGCCGATCCGTTTGCCGGCGGCACCGCGCGACTGATGACCACGACCGCGAGCGAAACCGCTCGCGCCACCTGGACGCCAACGATCCCCAGCGCCGGCTTCTACACGATCTACGTCTCGTATACGCGCGACGGCACGGCCCGCGCCAGCGACGCCCACTACATCGTGCGTCACAGTGGCGGCGACACCCATCTGCGCGTCGACCAGGAGCGCCACGGCTGGACCTGGATCCCGCTCGGGACCTTCCACTTCGAGGCCGGCACCGATCCCCTGCAGGCGTCGGTCGCACTCGCCAACGATTCGGCCGAGGTTGGGGACACGGTGTCGCTCGATGCGGTGCGC
Source organism: uncultured Thermoanaerobaculia bacterium (assembly GCA_964599475.1). Taxonomy (GTDB): domain Bacteria; phylum Acidobacteriota; class Thermoanaerobaculia; order Multivoradales; family CAZRFU01; genus CAZRFU01. The sequence continues at coordinate 3,333 of CAZRFU010000009.1, read as the reverse complement.
TTCGGCGGCGGCATGGGCGACATTCTCGGCGAGCACCACGGCGAAGTGTCCGGTCACCCGCGATGGGAGGAGGGTGCCCGAACCTACACCCAATACCTCGGCGCACCGGCGTCGGTGTGGGGCAGCGGTGATGTCGCTGCCCGCTCGCGCTGGGCGGATTGGGAACACTTCGCCGACGAAGACTCCCTCTACCTCTCGTGGCACAGCAACGCCTTCAACGGCTCGGCGCGAGGCACGACTACCTACATCTACTCCTCGAACCCTCCCGACGGCACCTGGGATCCGAATCAGTCGATCGCGGGCTCGGCCGAGCTCGCCGACGCCGTACACGACGAAATCGTCGCCGACGTTCGAGCCCTGTGGGAACCGACCTGGCAGGACCGCGGCCTGCGTTCGGCGTACTTCGGCGAGGTCAACCCGGCTCACAACGACGAGATGCCCTCGGTCTTGCTCGAGGTCGCCTTCCACGACAACGCCACCGACGCCCAGTTCCTCGCCCATCCCCGGTTTCGTCGCGACCTGGCACGGGCGATCGCCCAAGGCATCGTCAAGTGGGTCGCCGCTCGCGACCAAGTGGCGCCGGCCCTCCTGCCCGAGCCACCGACGGCACCCGAGATCCACGCCACCAGCCCGAGCTCGGCGCTGGTGTCTTGGGATTCGTCCCCCACCGAGGCCGCCGGCGGGGACCCCGCCACCGGGTATCGCCTCTTTCGCAGCCCCAACGGCTACGGCTTCGACGACGGCATCGATGTCGTCGGCACCAGCCACACGCTGACCGGACTCACTCCGGGTCAGCCGGTCTTCGTGCGCGTAGCTGCCACCAACGCCGGCGGCAGATCGCTGCTCGGTGAAACGCTGATGGTGCGCCCTCTGGCGTCGGGGCCGCGCGCGCTGATCGTGCACGCCTTCGATCGCCTCGATCGCGGCCTGCTGGTCAGTCAACCCGAGCCCGACCTCGGCGGCCCGGTGTTGCGGATGTTCCTCGAACGCATCAACGCCGGGCGATCCGCGGTCCCGCATGCCACGACGCTGCATACCCTCGACATCGGTTTCGATGCGACCTCGAACGAGGCCGTGGTCAGCGGCCGCGTCGCCCTCGACCCGGCCGTCCACCCGGTTGCCGTGTGGGTGCTGGGCGAAGAATCGACCGCCGACGAGACCTTCTCGACCGCCGAACAAGCCCTGGTCGCGGCCTACCTCGCCGCCGGCGGGCGGCTGATCGTCTCCGGCGCCGAAATCGGCTGGGATCTCGACTGGTTGGGCTCCACCGCCGACCGCAGTTTCTTCCGCGGCGTCCTCGGCGCCCGCTACCTCGCCGACGACGGCGGCACCGCCGCGGTCGAGCCGACCAACGGCGGCGCGCTCGACGGCATTACTCCCTTCAGCTTCGACGACGGCACCGGCACCCCGATCGAATACCCCGACGTGCTCGACGCCGAGCCCGGCAACACCACCTGTCTGCTCTACCACGGCACGTCGAGCCCCGCCTGCGTGATCTCACCCCAGGTCGTCGTGCTCGGTTTCCCCTTCGAAGGCATTACCCCGAGCTCCACGCGCGATCAGGTGCTCGCCCGCCTGCTCGACGCTTTGAGGATTCCCGGTTGGGTGCTGTTTGCCGACGGCTTCGAGTCGGGGGACAGTGGCGCCTGGTCGGCGGTGGGGCCGTAAGAGGGCACCCGGGACCAGGTACCGGGGACCAGGGTCGGAAGTCGATGTACGGTTGAGCCGGCATGCGATAACCCGGCACTCCCTCGGCGTATCATCGCCGCATGAACCTGCGGCGCCGCATCGACGCACTCGCCGACGAGCCCGATGGGCAGCGGCGGCGGCTGGTCGCGCTGGGTCTTCTGACCGACCGGCTGGCACCCGCCGGTATCACCCCGATTCTGGTCGGCGGATTTGCGCTCGAGCTCTACACCTCCGGTGGGTATGCCACCAAAGACGTCGACCTCGCTCTGCCCCTGGTGCCGGAGGTCGACGAAGCGTTCGCCGAGCTGGGTTTCTCCAAGGAAGGCCGCTACTGGTACCGCGAAGACCTCGACTTGCTGTTCGAGGCTCCGGCACCCGCCGACCTGCCCGGCGAAGATGCCCCACGAACTGAAATCCGCATCGACGGCCTCCGGGTGGTGGTCTTGGGTGTCGCCGACCTGCTCCTCGATCGCCTCCGCGGCTGGGTCCACTGGCAAAGCCTCGAGGATCGCCGCTGGGCCGGCCGGCTCGCGCAGCTATACGCACAGGAGCTCGATTGGGCCTACCTGCGAGCCAGGACTGCTCACGACCCGGCCGAAGCGGCAGCGGTGGCCGAGCTGGAGAACGAGGTCGGGCAATGATCGACTACGACGACTTCGTCGCAGCAGTCCAAGCACGCAAGCGCGCCAAGTGGGTGGCGATCCTCGCCGCCGAGCCCCCGGGCCGGGCGCCAGGTCGCCGTCCCCGCGATCCCGAACAGGAGCGGCTGCTGCTCCAACTCGATCGGGCTCGCCTCGATCGGCTTGCAGCGAAAGGCTCCCCACTCGCCCTCAGGCCCTCCACGGGGCCAACCGGTGCCGACTCCTCCTCCTAGAGTCCCCTCAGTCCCTCCCCTCCCCCAACAACGCCTCCAGATCGAGCCGTCGGGTGACCATCTCGAGCTCACCTGCGGCGTTTCTGGGCCACTCCGCCTCCGGCCGATCTCGGTAGAGCTCGACGCCGTTGCCATCGGGATCCCGCAGGTAAAGCGCCTCGCTGACCCCGTGGTCGCTCGCGCCGTCGAGCCGGAGTCCGGCCTCGAGGACTCGCCGCAGCGCGTCGGCGAGCGTCGCCCGGTCCGGGTAGAGGATCGCCAGGTGGTAGAGCCCCGTCGCCCGCGGCGGAGGAGGGTCACCACCTTCGCTCTCCCACACGTTGAGCCCGATGTGGTGGTGGTAGCCGCCGGCGGCGAGGAACGCAGCGCCGCGGCCGTAGCGCTGCGTCAGCTCGAAGCCGAGCACGTCGCGATAGAAGGCGAGCGCGCGTTCGAGGTCCGCGACCTTCAAGTGGACATGACCGATGCGGACGCGGGGGTCGATGGTTGTTGTCATGAGCTTTCGATGCGCGGGGAGGGGGCAAGTGTGTCGGGAAGAGGGGATCCGGGATCGGGGATCCAGGATCCGAAAGAGACCGGGACCGGAGGAGGATTCGATGGCACTCGCACCCTCCGGCGGATCCCGGGTCCCGGAACTCCCCACCTTTTTCAAGCTCGTCTTGTTGCGACTCATGGAACCCAGAAGAGACAGGAATTTTCTGGTTCGGAGGAAGATCGGAGCCGGACCCCGTCGCCTGGGTCAGTGTCGGGTGCCGCCGGGTCCGCGTCAA
>CAZRFU010000008.1:0-100694 GCA_964599475.1 uncultured Thermoanaerobaculia bacterium | reverse complement strand
GGCGACGCGTGGATCGCACACGGGCTTTGTTCGGACTGGCACTGGTGCTCTGCGCTCCGGCCGGGGCGCAGGAACTGATCTTTGCCGACGGCTTCGAGTCGGGCGACCTTCGCGGCTGGGACACCACTGCGCCGACCATCACCGATCTCGCTCCGGCGACCGGCTCGTGGTCGACCAACCTGCGCCCCACGGTGTCGGCCAGCTTCGTCGACGCGGTTGGCATCGACCCGGCCACTTTCGCGCTCTCGATCGACGGTGTGGACCGAACTGCCGAGGCCACCGTCGATGGTTCGGGCTTCAGCTGGACGCCTGGGGCCGATCTGAACGAGGGGCTCTTCCAGGTGCTCGTCACCATCCTCGACCTCGCCGGCAACCCTGCCGTGCTCGGCTGGACATTCGGGCTCGACCTCGGTGCGCCGGTGGTGCTGGTGCTGGAGCCGACCGGCACGTTGATCGACGAGACGGAGCCCACGATTCGCATCAGCGTGTGGGACGCCTGGGCCGGGGTCGAGGCGACTGCGGTCGAGGTCTTGCTCGACACGGCCGATATCTCCGCCTCGTGCACGCTGTCGAGCGGCTTCGTTTCGTGTGTGCCTCCGGCTCCAATCGCGCCCGGGGCGCACTCCCTGGCGGTGGCGGTCCTCGACCGCGCCGGGCACCCTGCTTCCGGCAACGGCGCCTTCGACCTCGTCGTGGACGGTGCGGGCCCACAGCTTTCGATCGGCGCTCCCACCGAGGGGGCACTCGTGACCACCCCGACGGTGACGGTCACGGGCAGCGTGAGCGATGATGTTGGGGTGGCCAAGGTCGCCGTCAACGGGCATCCGGCAGTGATCGATGCGGGAGCCTTCTCTGGCAATGCGGGGCTCGTCGTGGGGGACAACACCCTCGAGGTGGTGGTGACCGACCTCGCTGGGCGCCAACAGAGCGCCACCCGGACGGTTCGGCTCGACCTTTCACCACCGTCGGTGACGGTCGAATCGCCCGCGCCCGGAACCGTCACCAATACCGGATCAGTGGTTGTCACCGGCACGGCCGAAGACCGCGAAGGGCTGGATTTCGTTGAGATCGACGGCGCACCGGTGAGCCTCACCGAAGGCCGCTTCGAGACCACTCTGCCACTGGCCTTCGGCACCCACGAGATCGAGGTGCGCGCGGTCGACCTCGCCGGGCGCGAGACGGTGGTCACGCGCAGCGTGACTCGCTGGAGCCTGCCCGAGGTGATGATCGGCACGCCCGCCGACCTCGCGACCCTGGCCGCAACCCACACCGATGTCACCGGCACGACCACTCCCGGCTCGACCGTAACCGTCAACGGGGTGGCCGCGTCGGTTACTGGTGGAAGCTTCGAGGCCTTCGGTGTGCCGCTGATCGAAGGTGGCAACCTCATCACCGCGGTCGCTACCGACGCCTCCGGCCACCAGATCACGGACACCATCACCGTAGTGCGCGACCTCGAGGCGCCTCGTCTCGCGATCTACCGTCCGCGCGACGGTGAGGTAGTCCACAGCTCGACCATCGCGGTTACCGGTCTGGTCAACGACCTGGTTGCGGGCACGGTCAACGCCAGCGAAGCGACGGTGACGGTGGCGGGAGGGCCGGCCGTGGTCTCGAACCGATCCTTTGCGGCAACGGTCGCCCTTTCGCCGGGCTGGAACACCATCGAGGTCGAGGCGGTCGATGAGGGCGGCAACCTTGCGAGCGCCGAGGTCACCGTTGCCTACGAGCTGCCGACCGGGCTCGCCCACCTCGAGGTGGTGTCGGGCGATGGACAAAGTGCCGCCATTGCTGCCGCCCTCCCTTCGCCCCTCGTCGCCCGAGCGCGGGACGAGGCGGGGGATCCGGTCGAAGGCCTGGTGGTGGTGTTTTCCGTGGTGCAGGGCAACGGCACCTTCTCCGGTGGCGCGCGCCGCATCGCCGCCACCACCGATGGCGCCGGGCTCGCGAGCGCGAGCCTGACCCTCGGCACCCGCGCGGGGGTCGGCAACCACGTGGTCGAGGTCGAAGCACCGGGCTTCGGTTACGCCGCGTTCATCGCGAGTGCCGTCCCCGGTCCACCGGCCGCCCTGCTTGCCGACGCCGGGATCGAGCAGACCGGTATTGCCGGTCGTCCGCTGCCGCGCCCACTGGTGGCAACCGTGACCGACCTCGGCCACAACCGCCTCGGCGGGGTGCCGGTGCGCTTCGAAGTGGTCAAGGGCGCCGGACTGTTCCCGGCAACCGGGCTCGGCACCGCGGTGATCGAAACCGACTCCGACGGGCGGGCGATCGTCGAAGTGAGCCTCGATCCCGAAGAAGGCCCGGCGTCGACGGTGGTGCGGGCGACCATTCCCGAGCTCGAGCCTTCGCCCTTCGCAACCTTCGTCGGCAGCGGACTCGCTGCCGGCGACCCGACCAACACCGCCATCGTCGGCGTGGTGCTCGACGGGACCGGTTTGGCAGTGGAAGGGGTCACGGCAAGAATCCGCGGCACCGCAGTCAGTGCCATCACCGATGAAGCCGGACTTTTCCGTCTCGACCCGGCACCCGTCGGCACGGTCTACCTCGACATCGACGGTTCAACCGCGAGCCGCCCCGGCGCGTGGCCCGACCTCGAATACGTCGTCACCACCGTGCCCGGTCGCGAGGTCGACGTCGGCACGCCGATCCACCTCTTGCCGCTCGAGCTCGGCAGCGGCGTGTTTGTCGACGAGAGCACCGGGGGCTCGATCGAGCTCTCCGAAATCCCCGGCTTCCGGCTCGACATCGCCCCCGGTTCGGTGACCTTCCCCGGCGGCGGCCGGAGCGGCCTGGTGTCGGCCACCGCGGTCCACCACGACCGTATCCCCATGACGCCCAACTTCGGCCAACAGCCGCGGCTGATCCTCACCATCCAGCCGGCCGGCGCGCGCTTCGATCCCCCGGCGCGCTTGACCCTGCCCAACGTCGAAAACCTGCAACCCGGCGAGGTCACCGAGATGTACAGCTTCGACCACGACCTCGGCCACTTCGTCTCGATCGGTCCGGCGTCGGTCAGTCGTGACGGTCTGGTGATTGTCGCCGACGAGGGCGTGGGTATCGTCAAGGCTGGGTGGCACTGCGGTGGCCGTCCCGCACCTGGAGGGGCACCGAACGACTGTCCGCCGTGCCACCAGTGTAATGGCAGTACCTGTGTTCCGGGCTGTACGGGCTCAGCCTGCGAGCAGCCATGCCGCAAGGAATGCCGAACCGAGTGTTCGTGTGACGATCCGGATGGTGTCCCGATCGAGATTGGAGCGATCGAACCGCCGATCTGTGGTGCACAGTGGGGCTCGCGGGTTTACGCATTCGAGGCTGCGACGAACGCTCCGTTCCAGATCCGTTGGCGGGTGAACCGCGAATTCGGTCCGCTGTCGTGGGTTCTCGGGCAGCCCGGAGAGGACGCCTCCACCTTCGAGACGGTCTTCCCAGAGTGCGACGTGTCTCCTGATTGCCAAGAGCGAGACCACTACGACGCCAGTGTCGAAGCGCGGTGCGTCCAGGGGCAGGACCCGCTGGCGGGGGAGGAGACCGATTCCTTCATCGTCGCCCAGCCTTGCCCCGATAACCCAGCCGTGGAAGTCAGGCGGTGCTCCGCGCAGACAGATCCCCGTTGTGCTCTACCGACTGAGGGACATAGCGACAACTTCGGTCATTTCAGGACGAACCTCAGAGTAGCCGAGCCTGCTTCAGACGATCCTCTGGGCCCCTGGGGAATGCGGACTTGCGCAGCGCTGGCGGAGACCGGAGAAACGCAGATCTGCAGCCTCATCACCGCGCTGGAACTCAGCACATCGAAGGAGGTCTCACTGCAGGCTAGGGAGCCGATCGACGACTTGGCTTCCATGATTCCAGCCATCATCAACGGTTCGAACTGCGACGAGGTGGTGCTCGATCTTGCGCCGATTTGGCCTGACAAGGACTCCTACGTTTGCAACGCCCTGAACGCTCGATGGGCCGTCCCGGACGCGTTGGAAGCCCACGAAGATCAGCACGAAGACGACTACGAGGAGATGCTCACCCGATTGGTTGCCGACCTAGAGGCTGAGCTTCCGGTGGGTTGCGACTGCGACGTGGGCTTGGAGGGGTTCGACCTCTTCAGTAGGATCTATCGTGAGCAAATTGCCCTGCTGGAGGCGACGACAGAGTGCCGTAGCGAACTCGCCGAGCGTGCACACAACGTCGCCGTGCTCCAGGAGCTCCAGTCTCTCGCACAGCCCGACTGGAAGGCGGTATGTAGGGACCTGGCGCTCCTCGTGAATTCGGGGCCCTGCGGCGGATGGACGCCAACCACTGAGCCGCCAACCTGCGAGGAGCCCCTGCCATGACTGGTTTCTGGATACTCGCTCTGGCTGCGTTGTCAGGATCTGCTGATCGATGCGATCGTGCGGTTCTCATGCTCGACGAACGCGGTCGAACCGAGGTCTACGCGCAAAGTCTGGAAGCAACGCGAGCGCTGGTGGTAGAAGGCTACCCGACTTGGACCTTGGATCAAGGCCGCTCGGTCGCAGAGCAGTCGGCTCGCCTTCGTCGGTTCGAAGCCGCCCTCGTGCGTCTCTACTGCGAGGGGGCCGCCGAAGATCGGGACCTGATTCGGGCGCTCGCGGAGGAGTCTAGCGGTGATCGCAGCGACGTCGCCCTGGTGCTTGTTGCCGTGGGTGATGACGGCGCCGTCGACAGGTATCGCCGGGCCGTGGCTCGAGGTTTTCGAGTCTGCTCGGTCTTGACGGGAGAGGCTACTCGGCTCATGCGCACGGGCGCACACGAGGGCGTCACCCTGTGGTTCCTGGCCGTTCGCACGAACCCACATCCAGGGTGTATGGCATCGGCCCTGGCGGGCTCGCAAGGTCTCGCGACCCTCAGCGCGGCCCTTGGCTACGACTACGCTGGCGAGTTCCTGGCGCTTTGGGGGGAAAAGCCCAAGCTCTACGGCCGTCTGGTCACCGGTATGCTGCTGCGGGGCGCGAAGGTTCCGGAGCTCAAGGCCCCGTGTTGCACCGCGCTGCGCAAGGTACTGGCCGAGGCGCAGAACCTCTCGGCCGAGGACCAGCCTGAGGTCGACAGTAGGGTCTTCGAGGAACGCTGTGCCGGAGACACCCCATGAGCCGGCGCATCGCTTTCATCGCGGCCCTGGTGCTGAGCGTTGGCGTCGGAGCTCAAGACTCGGATCCGAGCCCTCCCAGGTTGGCCGAGGTCACGCTGACCTGCGGTGAGTGCCGAGTGCTGGTCGGCGAGAGCCTCGAGGTCGAGGTCGTGGCCTTGTTGTCCGACGGGACTGTCGAGACTGCCGAGAGCGGCTGGCAGCTGGTGGCACGACCGCCGGGACTGGTCTCAATCGAGGGAACGACCGTCACCGGCCTTCGAGCGGCTGACCTGGAGCTGGCGGTGCTCTACTGGACCTCGCACTTCGGCGCCCAGCAAGAGTCGCGACCAGTCCGTCTCGAGTCTCGCGAGGCGGGGGACCTCGATATGGATGGCCTTCCAGACGACTGGGAGACAGCCCACGGCCTCGACCCTCTCACTCCCGCTCTCGCACTGGACGACGCGGACCTCGATGGCCTTCCGACGCGGCAGGAGCGCGAGCGCGGAACCCACCCGCTGGTTGCCGACACCGATGGCGATGGCCGACTCGATGGGGCCGAGGTGGACACCCACGGGACCGATCCGCTCCTCCCTGATCCTCCGCTGACCGCAACGCCGGACTTGACTCCGACGTGCACGGTTTCGGCGCTGAACCGCTCGGCCCCGGTCGACGCCGAAGGTGTGTGGGTGGTGCCGAACGTGCCGTCGACGATGGGGCGGATCCGGGTGCGGGCAACCTGTGTCGACCCGGACGGCACGGTGCGCCATGGGCAGTCGGACTTCGTCGAAGTGCCGCCGCGGGGAGTGGTGTCGGTGCCGGAGATCGACTTCGACACGCCGGCGGTGTCGCCCGCAACACTCACCCTCACGGCGCCGGTTACGATCTTCGGCACCGCTGGGGAAACCTCGCAGCTCGCCGCGACGATCACCTTCCCCGACACCTCGACATCGGAGGTGGCCGCCCACGAAGGCACCAGTTGGACCACCAGCAATGCTTCGATCGTGTCGATCTCGCCGACCGGCCTCGCGACCGCGAACGGCAGTGGTCGAGCAATCGTGTCGGCGTCACACGACGGCGCGACGGGTTTCCTGGCGCTGTTGGTGACCCTTGGCGGAGACTCCGACGGCGACGGCTTGCCCGACGACTGGGAGCTCGCCAACGGGCTCGACCCGGCCGACCCGCTCGACGCTTTGCTCGACCCGGATCGCGATCGCCTTTCGACGCTCGAGGAGTTCCAGCTCGGCACGGGGCCGTTCGATCCCGACTCGGACGACGACCGCCTGAACGACGGCGCCGAGGTGGCGGCCGGAACCAATCCGCTGCTGCGAGATACTGACGGCGACCTGGTCTCGGACGGGCTGGAGGTGTTTGCCGCAAGCGATCCACTGGATCCACAGAGTGTGAACCTGGCACCGATCCTCGACGAGCTGGCGGTGAGCCCGCCGAGCCTCGACATCACGGTCAACGTGTTGTGGGGTGAAGCGTCGCGCGGCCTCGAGGTCGAGGCGACCTTGATCGACGGCACCATGCTCGACGCCACCGCGCCACCCTACGGCACCACCTACGACTCCGACGACCTTGCGATCGCGAGCTTCGGCAGCGATCCCGGCCGCGTCTTTGGCGGCAGCGAGGGGGCGACGGTGGTGCGGGTCGCCAACGGGCCAATCGAGGTCGCAGTGCCGGTTGCCGTCGATGTCTTCGTGCCGCGGCCGCGCGGACGGGTCAGCTGGCCAGGCTCCGCTGCGAACGCAGTTCGGGTGGTGTGGCCCTGGGCCTACCTCGCGACCCACACCGCACAACTGATGGTCGTCGATGTCTTCGATCCGGACAGCCCAACCGTCGTCGCGAATCCGGTTTTCCCCGCGCGTGGCAACGGTCGTGATCTCGCGCTTGTTGGAAACCTCGTCTACCTTGCCCTCGGCGACGGGGGTGTGGGTGTCGTCGACGTGAGCAATCCACTTGCTCCATCCTGGGTTGGCGGAGCCGTCACGAGAGCGCCGGCCTGGGGCATCGTGGCCGCGGCTCCCTGGCTCTACGTCGCCGACACCCTCGGAGTCAGCGTCTTCGACATTTCGGCCCCAAGTGCGCCGGTGTTGGTGGCCACCGTCGACACCCCAGGCGAGGCGCGGCGCTTGGCCGTCGACCAGAACCGACTGTACGTCGCGGACCATCGCGCGGGCGTGGCGATCGTAGACATCAACGATCCCTCTGCGCCCGATCTCGTCGGCAGCTCCCCGAGCCGGGCCGATGGGCATTCGCGGACGGTCGGCGTGGTTGCTGAAGGCGACCGTTTGTGGACCTCGGAGGGCTCCGGTTATGGTCTCGGCGGCGTGCGCACCCTCGATGTGACGTTGGCCGAGGATCCCACACCGATTGGTTCGACAACCGACGCCTTTGGTATCACCGCCGTGGCCATCGATCGTGGGCTGGGATTCACCTCGGACTACTACTACACGTCGGCGGTTCCGATCTTCGATCTCGATCCCCCGAACCCGGTCCTACGGCACGTCCTGCGGTTGGGAGGCGATTTCGAAGGAACGGACATCGCACTCGCGGGAGGCTTCGTGTACATCACCGGTGGCAGGATCGGCCGCACCGATGGCAACGGATCGGGGACACTCGGGATTGGCCAATACGAGGCCCTGATCGGAGTCGAGCCGCCTCGAGCGCGTATCGCTTACCCGGCAGCCGGCCACCAGGTTGTGGTGCGCCGGTACTTCGATGTTGGGGTCGTTGCCGGTGACGATGTTGGTGTGGCGCGCGTGGAGTTGCTGCTCGATGGCCAGAGGGTGGGAATCTCCAGTCGATCGAGTGCTCACTTCCTGGTGAAGGCGCCCCTGACCTTCGATCCGATCGAGTTGGTGGCCGTGGCGACCGACAACGCCGGCAACACGACCCAGTCCGAGCCGGTGATTCTGCAGCCGATCGGGGACGGCCTGCCTGCAGCGCAGATCCTAGCGCCGCCTCCAGGAGCGGCGTTTATCGAAGACTCCGACTTCCGCGTGCTGGTCGTCGGCACCGACGACGTGGCGTTGGTCGATTTGGGCCTGCTGGTTGAGGGCGGCCCGTGGGCAAACGAAGGCTATTCGCCGCTGCGGACGTCGGTCTACACCGGCCTCGGGGCGCCAACCGTAACCCTCGAAGCGACCGCCACCGACGACCTCGGGCAGTCGACGGTCAGCCCGGCGGTCGAGGTCGAGGTGATTCCCGACCCGGCGCCTGCGGTGGTGATCCTCGAGCCGTCCGATGCCCTCGAGGTTGCCGCCGGAGGTCTGGTGCCGGTGATCGTTGCTGCGGCCGACAACCGCGAGGTCACCGCCGTCGAGGTGTGGCGCGGGGGCGTGCTGTTTGCGACTCTGAGCGCGCCGCCGTACCAGCTGCTGCTGCCGGTCCCGGGAGTGGCAGGGCCACTCGAGATCGAGGCAATCGCCTTCGACGACCTCGGCCGCTCGACCAGCTCGCTGGTGACGGCGACCGTGGTGGCCGCGACCCCCACGGACGTGGTCAGCCGGGTGGTCGACGATTTCGGCGTGCCGCGCGCCGGAGCCACGGTGCGCTGTGGCTCGGCGACCACCACGAGTGCGGTCGATGGGACCTTCAGCTTCGTTGGCCTGCCCACCGGCGGTGCCGGCTTCGGCTGTTCGGCGTCGGTGATCGACGCGGCTTCCGGGGTCGAGCTGGTGGGCCGGTCGGCTTTCGGCCCGGCTACGCCGGGGGGTGTGACCGACATCGGCGACGTGGTCGTCGGGGCGCCGCTGATGGCCTCCGGCACTGAGGACCTTGTCACCATTCTCGATCCGCTCACGGCAGCCCAGGCGCCTGCCGCCACGATGGACTTCGATACCCATCCGATCGCGGCGAGCTTCGACCTCGAAGGTGGCTATTGGGTGTACGCCCACCTCCAGCCCGCCGTCCTGCAGGGCCCCGATCTGAAGGGGGAGGGCCAGGAGCCGGAGCCGGAAACGATCCGTGAAGGTCTCCAGCGGGTCGACCTGTCCTCGGGTCTGCCTCTGTCCGAGCCGGCGGTGTTCTCGAGTCGTGTGCTCGACCTCACGTTCGACCCGGCTGACGGCAGGATGTTGGGCGTCACCTTCGACTTCGCCTGGACCAACAGTTCCCTGGTCGTGCTCGACCCAATTTCGGGTGAGTCGACCGAGGTTGCCAACCTCGGGACGTTGTCCTCGGCCGGGCTCGCGTTCGACCTCGACACTCGCCAGCTCTGGCTGCTGCGGGAGTCGGGCGACGACTGGACACTGCAGCTGCTCGACCCGGCCAACGGCACGGTCCTCGGCACCGTGCCGGTCGCGCTGAGTGGCTCCATCGGCGGACTGGCCTGGCGGCCCGGGCACCGTACTCTGTTGGCAGCGGCCGCCGACCGAGTCTGGGAGATCGATCCTCAGACCGGTGCCGGCACCCTGCGACTCGACCTCGACGGGGTCTGGTTGTCGAACCTGGCGCTGCGGCCGGCGGGAGGCTCAGTGCTCGAGATCGACGTCAGCGGACGGGTGGTGGACGGCGATGGCACGCCGCTCGAGGGCATTGCGGTGCGCGTGCCGGGTGGAGCGAGTGTCACCGCCGGCGACGGCACCTTCATCATCACGGACGTGATGGTGCGGCTCCCACGCCTGCGCGTGGCGGCCGAGGACTGCTGCACCGTGGCGTGGTCGGAGGTCGTGCTCGCGGCCGAGGATGTCGACGTCGGCGATATCGTGTTGGGGGAGCAAGCAGAAGGGGCGGCGCCCTAGGCGAAGCCTGCACGCACGACTCCGTGCCTTGTCGCCTCGGGCTCGGCGATCAGGCGCCCGCGGTGATGGGCACACGAAGAGGTGCGCGTGCAACGCGCACCCTGGGGCGCTCCCGCGGCCCGTGCATCAGACCACCACCTCGGTATCCTCCGGCGGCTCGCGGTGCCCGGCTCCTCGGTGGAGCTCGTGGATCGGTGGCGACCGACGTCTACGCGCGATCGAGACTGACCACCCGTGCGACTTCGGGTGCGTCGACGAAGAGCGATCCGTTCTGCGCCCGGGCGTCGGGATCGAACTCGTCGTCGCGGATCACGCGGCGGAAGATCTCTTTGAGCGCCCGGGCGCCGAGGCGAGGCCGGCGGGCGGCTCCTTCGGCGATCAGGCGCACCGCGTCCGGCGACAAGGCCAGGTGGATGCCGCGGCTGGCGAAGTACTCGCGTGACTGCAGATAGGCGGAGTCGGGGCTGTCGAGGAAGATCGCGATCAGCTCGTCGACACCCAAGTCGCGCAGCAACACCACCGCATCGAAGCGCGCGAGGAACTGCGGCGTCATGCCGTATTCGAACAGGTCCTCGTCGCGCAGCCACTGCCGCAAGTGGAAGATGAGGCGTTCCTCGACGCGGCCGCCTTCGACCACCGTGGTGGGTTTGAGCAGGCCCTTGTCGCGGCCGATCGTCACTCGATCGAAGACGCTGTCGTGCAGGCCTTCGAAGGCGCCGCCGCAGACGAAGAGGATCTGGCGCGAATCGATCACCTCGATGCCGCCACCAAGAGACTCGGGCATGGCGAGCGGCACCGCCTCGTTTTCGATCAGTGTCAGGAGGGCCTCCTGGGCCCTGATTCCCGAGACATTCGGTCGGTCGCCAACGGTCGAGCGGATCTTGTCGACCTCGTCGACGAAACAGATGCCGTGGGCGACCCGCTCCGCCACCGCAGCGCGTGTGGCCGCGGGTCCCAGGACTTCGATCGCCCGCTCCATCAAGCGGCGCAGCACCACCTCACCCGGGCGCCCCCGTTCGGCCTCGTCACCCAGCACGTTGGCGTGGAAACGCACGAGCGTCGAAGCCTTGGCGAGCTCGGGTTTGGCGGCGAACAGCTCTTCGACCGCCCGCATCAGGGTGGTCTTGCCGGTGCCCGAGCTGCCGATCATCAAGACGTTGCCGACCTTGAGCCCGGCAATCTTCTTCGCGAGCGCCACCGCCATCTCGCGCACGGCTTCGTCCTGACCCAACACCCGTCGAGAGAGGGTGGCAGCGAGCTCGCGCGGGGTCGGCACGGTCATGGGGGGAGGCTACCATGGGGAGGGTATTGGGGATTGGGTATTGGGTATTGGGTATGAGGAGCTCACCCCGCCAGATGTCACGCGTTCTGCGGCTTTTCGAGCTGTTCTCGCACGGCAGCGGGTTCCGAAGCTCGAAGACCGCACCGTCAGAGGCTCGCCTGCGCTTGGCCGTGAGGTCGTGTGCTCCGCTACGCTCGGCTCGGTGGTTTCCGTCTGACTGGCCTCGCTGCACGCGCGCGCGCCGAATCGGCCGCGGCCACCGTGCCGCTTGCGACTGCGCGACGCGCGACGCCGCTTCGCACACGACCTCACGCCTTGGCGCTTCGGCTCGAACACCGCTGCGAACCCTCGTCGACTCCCGCCATCCGGGCTGCGACGTTGACGACGGGCACACCACCAAGAGGTGCGCGCTGCCACGCGCACCTGGGGCGCTTCCGCTGCCCGTACACCGGAACGCTGCACGATCTCCTCCCGGATCCCGGAACTCCCAGGATCCTGGTCTCCCTTCTCCTCGACCGACCGCCGGTCAGCGAGCAGGGCGAGGGTGCGGCTATTCTCCGAACCAAAGATCTTGTTCCGAGTCCGGGTCTGGGTTCCGGCTTCGGTTGCGGTTGCCGCGTTGGTCCCTCAGTCCCTTTCCCTGCGAATCCACACACCCGCGACCAGCACGACGACATTGAGCGCCACCGCGGCGACCAGGGATGGCCGATGGGCCGCGAAGTCCGCGTGCTCGGGCACGAAGCGGGTGAGGAAGAGCTCGAAGCTCGGTGTGGGGTCGAAGAGGCCTGCGAGCGCTGCCTGGCCGACCACGCAGACGGTGCACCACAGCCAGAGCCCGCGGTGTGGAGGCTTCCAGCGCTCGACCAGGTCGGCGGCGACGAGGAGGACGAGAGGGAGCAGGTAGAGGAAGGGCCGCGACTTGTCGACGCCGCCGACCACGGTCGAGGCTGCCACGACGGCGGCGACTGCCAGGCCCGCATGGCGGCGCCCGAGCCCGAGCACCGACCTCCAACCGACCAGGACCACAGCCGGCAAGAGGCCGAGGCCGGCGAACATTGCCGCAGTCAGATCGAGCATTCCGGCCGCCGACGCCAAGGCGCGAAGCTCACCCTCGAGTACGGTCCAGGTCGAGAAGCCGGGAGCGTCGATCGCCCACCGAATCGCCCACGCGACCGCGAAGGGTGCCACGCCGAAGCCGAGGGCCAAGAGGCGTCGGTGAAACCACCCGAGGTGCTGGTCCTGCCAGACCATCACCGCGGGGGCGAGCGCGAAGGCCGCGAGCGACTCCTTCTGCAGCACACCGACGGTGAACACCAGCAGGCACCCGAACCATCGGCGCCGCAGAGCCAGAACCAAACCGGCGAGCAGGACGGTGATGGTCGGCGCGTCGATGTAGGCAGGGGAGTAGAACGAAAACCGCAGGGTCCAGAAGCTCGTGGTCCACAGAGCGAGCGCAACCAGGCGTGCTCGGCGCCCGGAGATCCCGGCGCCGAGCAGCAGCAGATCGAGCAGCACTAGGTTGGCGACGTTGGCGACGAACGTGACGAGGGTGAATCCTCCCATGGGCTCGAGCGGCAGCAGGGCGACGATCGCGGGGGTCAGGATGCGGTAGCACCACGGGCCGACTTGGCCGATGTGGATCGAGAAGCCCTCAACGCCGGCCATCGCCGCGTAGTGGCGGCCGTCGGCGTCCCAGCCCCCTTCGTGGGTCGTGGGTGTCGTCGCGGCCCACATCAGCGCCGTCACGACCACCGCAACGACCACCCGGAGGAGCGCCGGTCTCATGGCTCCTCCATCGTCGCCCCGGAGAGGTCATCGGCGGTGAGCGTGGAGAAGAGATCGAGCTGCCGCGGACCGTCGCGGCTGACCAATTGGGTGGCGGTGATTCCGAGCAGGCGCACGGGCCGCTGTGCGGCATCGGTCCGTTGCAGCAGGCGACGCGCCAGCGCGAGCAGGGTCTCGGCGTCGGCGACCGGGGAGCGCAACGACAGGGCACGGGTGACGGTCTCGAAGCCGCGGTAGCGCACCTTGAGCGAAACCCCGCGGGTGGCGAGCTCGCGTTTGGCGAGGCCCTGGGCGATGTCGTCGGCCAAGGGTGCGAGCGCTCCCTCGATCGCTTCGAGCCCTTCGAGGTCGAGGGCAAAGGTCGTTTCGCTGCCGAGACTCTTGCGCACCCGGTCGGTTTCGACCCCACGGTCGTCCTGGCCCCAGGCGTAACGCTGCAGCAGCGGTCCGTGGCGCCCGAAGCGTTGGCGCAGCAGCTCGGGGTCGATGCGCCGAAGATCGCCGACCTTCTCGATTCCGAGCTCGAGCAGCACCCGCTCGGTCGCTGGACCGACGCCGTGCAGGCGTCGCACGGGCAGCGGCGCGAGGAACTCCTCGACGCGTTCTGGCCGGACGACGGTGAGGCCGTCGGGCTTGCGAAAGTCCGAGGCGATCTTGGCGACCAGCTTGTTGGGGCCGACCCCGACACTGACGGTCAGCCGACGCTCCTCGAGCACCAGGCGGCGGATCTCCCGCGCGATCGCCGTGGCACTGCCCCAGGGGTCGAGCCGCTCGGTGACATCGAGGTAGGCCTCGTCCAGCGACGCCGGTTGGATGCGATCGGTGAAGCGCGCATAGATTGCGAAGATCGCTTTGGACTCGGCTGTGTAGCGGCCGAAGTCGGGGCGGATGAACACCGCCTGGGGGCAAAGGCGAACCGCTCGGGCTGCCGGCATCGCCGAATGGACCCCAAACGCTCGCGCCTCGTAGCTTGCCGCTGCGATCACCCCGCGCCCTGAGGGACTGCCCCCCACCACCACCGGCTTGCCGCGCAGCGACGGGTCGTCGCGAACATGGACCGCGGCGTAGAAGCAGTCCATGTCGCAGTGGAGAATGCGGCGCTCGGGGGTCACCTGGGAAGGCTACACCGGGGTATCGGGTATCAGGTATCAGGTATCGGGGTGGGCTCCACGGCTCCGTTCCCTGGTCCCCGGTCCCCGGTCCCGGGTCCCTGTTTCCCGGTCCCTGGTCCCCGTTCCCGCTACACTCACGCGATGCGTTGGTGGGGCCGCGAGCGGCAGAGCAAACAGCTCAAGAAACGGCTGCTGTCGCAGGCGGTCGCGGCGAACGTCAGCGACCTTTCCCCAGGCAAGCGCCGGCCGCCGCGGACGCGACGCCGCTGGCCGACGGTGGTGGCGACGGTTGTGGTCGCAGGCTCGCTCGTAGGGCTCGGATGGTGGCGGGCGAGTTGGGGTGGACGACCGGTTGCCGCAGTCGTCGCCGCCCCCGTGGTGACGCCACTGGTCGTGCCGCAGGCCGAGGAGCTTGCCCTTCCCCTGGCCGAACCGACCTACCCGACGATCGGCGCCGACACGCCACGAATCCGTTCCGCCTCGCTGCCACTCGGCGTCCGTCGCGTGGTCCTCGATCCGGGACACGGCGGCGCAGACTACGGCGCACAGGCGGGCGACATCCTGGCTGAAAAGGACGTCGCGCTCGATCTGGCGCTGCGGGTGCGCGAGCGCCTGGTGCAGTCCGGCATCGAGGTGGTGATGACGCGCGATGCCGACGTTGCGGTGCCGCTGCGGGAACGCGCGGCGATCGCCAATCGGGCGGAAGCGGACCTGTTCTTGTCGATCCACCTCAACTGGCTCGACCCGAGTGTGGCGCAGCGCGGCATCGAGACCTACCTGCTCGGTGCCACCGACGACCCCCGTCTCGAGGCGCTGGCCGCGGCCGAAAACGCCGAATCCGGCTACTCCTTTGCGGACGTGCGGCGTCTGCTCGATCAGATCTACCTCGACCTGCGCCAGGACTCCTCGCAGCGATTGGCCCAAGCGGTGCATCAACAGCTGGTGTTGGCGCTGCGGCGGGGTGATCCGATGTTGCGCGACCGCGGGGTCAAAACTGCACCGTTTCTGGTGCTGGTCGAAACCGGGATCCCGGCGATTCTGGCCGAGGTTGGGTGTTTGTCCCATCAACGCGATGCCGAACGTTTCCGCGATTCGACCTATCGCGATCGGGTAGCGGATGCCCTCGCCGAGGGCGTTCAGCGGTATGCTCAGCATCCACCAGCGGGAGGAAGAAGACCATGAGCGAGAAGAACGCTGCGAAAACGGTGTTGGTCGGTATCGACCTCGGCACCTCGCAGAGCGCCATCGCCTGCTCCAACGGAGAGCGTCACACGGCCAAGTCCTACGTCGGGTGGCCGGCCGACATGGTGGCGCGCAAGTTGGTGAAGAAGCACGTCTTGGTGGGGCAGGAAGCGCTCGATCAGCGCACCATGCTCGACCTGCACCGTCCGCTCGAGCAGGGCATGATCAAGGAAGGCTCCGAGAAGGACCTCGCCGCCGTGCGCGAGCTGTTGCGCCACCTGCTGGCTGCCTGCGGCATCGAAAAGAGCGGCTCGTCGGGTCCGACGGTACGCGCGGTGGTTGGGGTTCCCGCCGAGGCGCTCAAGGTCAACCGCCAACAGTTGCGCAATGCCCTCAAGGGGATGGTCGATTCGCTGATGATCGTCACCGAGCCGTTCGCGGTGGCCTACGGCGCCGATGCGCTGCTGCACTCGATGGTGGTCGACATCGGCGCCGGTACCACCGATTTCTGCGTGATGATGGGCCGATATCCCACCGAGGATGACCAGCGCACCCTGACGATGGCCGGTGACGCGATCGACGAGCTGCTCTCCAAAGCGATCCGCGAGCGCTACCCCGACGCCTCGGTGTCGGTCCACATGGTGCGCGAGTGGAAGGAGCAGTACAGCTTCGTCGGCAAGCCGCGGGATCGAGTCGTGGTGACCGCGCCGGTGGCCGGCAAACCCACCCAGCTCGACATCACCGCCGAGGTCCGGTCGGCGTGTGAAGCCCTGGTGGCCCCGGTGGCCGAAACCATGGCCGACCTGCTCGCGCGAGTCGAGCCCGAGTTCCAGGATCGTGTGCGCCGCAACATCCTGCTGTCGGGTTGTGGCTCGATGATCCGTGGCTTGAAGGAAGCCCTCGAGACCGAGATGGAAGAGCTCGGTGGCGCCGAGGTCAGCCGGGTCAAGGATCCCGTGTTCATCGGCGCCGAAGGAGGCCTGGCGATCGCCCAGGATGCTGCCGATTCGGATTGGGAGAAGTTGGCAGGGTGAGCAGCGATCGTCCTGCACCGCTCGGGACCGCGTCGCGGACCTCGGAGCGCCTCGACTCCGACGGCATCGCCTGGTTGTGGCTCGAGGGCCACGAATCATACGTGACCGGCTACCTCTCGAACCTGTCGGATGGCGGCATGTTCGTGACCTTGACCGATCCGCCGCCGGAAGGCTCGGAGCTCACCTTCGAGCTGAGTCTGACGGCGACGCCGGCGTCGATCGAAGGGCGTGGGGTGGTCGCGTGGCGGCGCTGGAGCTACGAGGGCCCTGGGCGCCCCCCGGGAATCGGGATTCGCTTCGTGAGCCTCGAGGGCGACGGCGCAGCGCGCCTGGCCGAGGCTCTCGGTCCGGTGGCCGAGGTCGAGCCGTTGCCGCAGCCGAGCCCAGCCGCGCCGGTCGTCGAAGAGCCGGTCTCGAGACCGGCCGAGGCGCTCCAGCCCCTGCTGCCGCCGATCGAGATGCCGGAGCCTCTGGCGACCTCCGTGCCGGCGGCGAAGTCGCGCACGTACGACGCCCTCGATCCCGCTGCGGTCGCGTCGAGCTCGTTGCAGGCCAAGGCTGCGCCCGCGCCTCTTGTCCCTCGCCCCGTCGAGATGCCGAACTGGGAGGAAGACTCGAAGGTCGGCCCCATTCCCGATCGCAAACGCGCGTGGCCCGAGCTGACGTCGGCGCGCTCGCGGCGCAACCAGAGCGGCCGTCGAGCTTTGGCGGTGGTGGCGCTGCTCGGCGTCGCAGCGGCGGCCGGATGGCTCGCGCTGGGCGGGTGGGAACGGGTTGCGGGAAAGTACTTCGCTGAGTCCGAGGCTGCGCCGGAGACGAGCTCCGAGGTGGCATCGAGCCTGCCGCCCGAGGAAACGGCCGAAACCGCCGGCGAGAGCGTTTCGGTCGTCGCCGAGCCGATCGACGAGACGGCTGGTGTCGCCGACGTCGAGGAACCCGCTGCGGACGCCATTGCCGAAGTGGCCGTTGAAGCCCCGGTGGCGCGGCCAGTCGCCACACCCGAGCCGGTGAGCGAGCCGGCCCCGGAGGTGGCGCGGCCGGTGCCGGCGACCCCGTTTACGCGGGTGGTGCGGGTCGAGGTCGAGCCCGGCGTGCGCTCGACCCGTGTCGTCATCCTCGGCGACGGGGCGATGGATCGGGTCTCCTTCACCAACTCCCGGATGGGCGGCGACAATCCCCGCGCCATCCTCCAACTCCAGGGGGTCCAGGCTCCACCCGATCGCGGCACCTACGAAGCCGGCACCAGCGAGCTGACACGCGTGCGCACCGGCCTCCACCCTGGCAACCGCCTGCACATCGTGCTCGACCTCGCTCGACCGGACGTCGACGTCGCCGATCCGCGAGTCGTCGGCGCGGCATTGGTCGTCGATCTGAAGTAGTCATCGGCCCGGGGTTGCGACCGACCGCGACCTCGGGTCCGGTGCAATCCCCGAATCGGCCGATTTACGGCAGCGCAGGAAGGCGGCGAACGAGGTTGTCCCGCCAGGCATCGAGGGTAGGTGCCGCGTCGGCGTAGGCGATCGGCTCGATCACCACGTACCCGGCTCCGCGGACCTCGAGCTCGGCGAGCATGCCCGGAGTATGGAATCCACCGGCCGGCAGGAGCACGGTGTCCGCGCCCTCGCGTAACGCCAGCGCGAGCGCTCCATCGACCAGCTCGCGGTCGCGTGCGCCGATGACCTCCTGCACGAAACGGTCGATGACGTCGAGCGCCTGCCGCCGCAGGATGGTGTAGCGCTCGCGTTCGGCGTCGTCGGCGCGCCCGCTGCGGACTGCCGCGGCCAGCTGCCGCCACTCGGGCCGGGCGAGCCCGAGCTCGACAGCGGTGAGCACGGAGCCGACCTTCAGCATCCGCAGGATGGTCTCGTCGCTTTCTACCCCCTCGACGACGGCCGTCGGCCCGAACGCCGCGGCCACCGCAAGCGAGAGGTCGAGATTGCTGCCGCGCTGCAAGGCCTCGACGATGAGGCCACGGCGCTGCGGCGCTGCGGCGCCGAGGATGTCGGCAAGGTCGGGGAAGATTCCGAGGCCGGCCATGGTCGCCAGCTGTTCGTCGCCCACCCGCCAGGGCGTCCCTTCGGCCACCACCACGCGGTGGCCCGCCTCGACGAGGGCAACGACGGTCTCGAACGCCTGCACCAAGACCGGCACCAGCTTGCCGCGTTCCACGGCGTCGTAGCGCGGCAGGCCGAGCTCCGGAGTCGGTGCCTCGTTGAGATGTGCGGTCCGGATCAGCACGACGGTCGCCATGCCCGGCTTGCGCGCCGCAGAAGCCGCCACCACGCGCGCGCTCTGCGCCGGAATCGCACGCCTGATCAGCTCGACCGCGTGAGGCTCGGCGGCGCTCTCGGGTGGGACCGTGGCCGCACACCCGAGTCCCAGGAGCAGCAACCCGGCTACAGCCGAGCGCAGTGCCACGATCCGCGCGCGAGCGGCGGAGGTCCGGACTTCGCTCACGAGCTCGCTTCCTCCTTTCGGAGTCGCCCCTCGGCCGCAGCAGCGGTCAGCGCCACCTGAAGCCGGTCGCTCGTCGCGATGACCTCGTCGCGACTGGGGATCCGATCGGTCGTGATGACCAGAACACCATCGGCGATCAGCCGAGACTCCTGCACCAGCGGGGCGAGCACCGTTGCGACGTGCTCGGGTGAGAGCCCCCAGGCACGTCGGCAGAGCTCGGTGTCCCAGAAGCTGACGGGCCAAATTCGGAAGACCGAGTCGCGCCCATCGACGTCACGAACGCCGTCTCGGCCAAGGCGCATGCACGCTTCCCAGTCGTCAGCGGCGAGCTCTTCGTCAACCACCAGGGCCCCTCGATAGGCGCCCATGATCTGCGCGGAATTGGCCACCCACTCACCCAAGGTCCCCAAGCTTGCGTTCGGAGCCGGAACGAAGCGCAAGACCAGCTGGTCATCGTATTGCGCTGCGTCTCTCAAGTAGGCGGCGCTGCGCAGCGCGTAGGAGAGATGGCTTTCGAGGATCTCGACCGGGGCTGGCTGAGTCTGGAAAGTCAGCGGAAAGATGGTGACGAGATCCTCTGTCGCCGGACTCGAGGCCGCGCTGGTCAGTCCCCAGGGCGGCGGAGCGCCCTCCAGGGCTCCAACGATCTGTCGGTGCAGATCCTCAGCTGAGAGGTCGAGTCTGGGCCTCGCCCGGAACTCGGGCGAGACAGGGAGCGCAGCTCGGTCGCTGAAGTACTGCCTGGTCACAGTCCGCCGCCGCGCCAGGCCATCAGCCTTTGGCCTCGGCCAAGACCGCCAGCAGAAGGTCACTGGTCGCAATGACCTCGTCGCGCGTGGGTATCCGATCGCTCGTAATGACCAGGATGCCATCGGCAATCAGCTGCGTCTCCTGAACCAGCGGTGCGAGCGCGGTCGCGATTCGCTCGGGTGAAAGCCCCCAGGCACGTCGGCACAGCTCGCGGTCCCAGAAGCTGACGGGCCAGATTCGGAAGACCGAGTCTCGCCCGTCTTCGTCCCGGCCAGTTTCTGCTCCTCGGGAACCGGCCCGGTCCCAATCGTCGAGGGCCAGGTCGATGTCCGTGAAGATTGCAGCGCGGTAGGCCGGCAGCGCTGAGATCCAGGTCGGCGCCACGACGTGGGCCCATTGGAGATAGGCGTCCAGATCGAGCTCCGAACGCATGGAGAGTACGTCGTCGAACTCGGCAGCGTCTCGAAGGTACTGGCCTGATCGATAGACGTAGGTGAGGCGAGCCAGGGCGCTTGGCAGGATGCCTAGTTCCGCGGTCGTACTCAGTTCATCGCCGATTTCTGGCAGCGCGTCGGCAAAGCCTGGCATGGGGCGCCAGGCGGGGGGCAGCCCGGCTACTGCGCGAGCGACTCGGTGGTGGTGCTCCGGCAACGGCTCCCCGACGACTGGTCGCGAGCGCGCCAGCAGCCAGCTGGCGTTTGTCCCAGCGCCGTTCAGCATCGTTTGTGGCCGTGCGTCAGACCGGCGAGCAGTGGTAGCCGGCTCATGGTGTTCCCCGCAGCCGGGTTCGTAGGTTGGTGATGCCGCTTTCCAGGAGAAGCTGCCGCGCTTCCCGGAGCGAACGCGCGTCAGGGAACTCGAGGATCACCTCCAGACCGGGATTCTGTCGAACTGCCTCGCTGAGCCGGCGCAGGTCACCGCGCTGAGGGAAGAGCTGGGTACCCCGCGAGGTGAACGTCAACAGCCGAGTCTTTGCGTCGATGAGGCGCGTTGCGCTCTCCAGGCCGTCCAGCTTGACGAAGTTCGAGCCTGCTGGGTTCGGGTTGTCGAACCGAATCGCTGGCACAATGCGCTCACGAGTGGCTGGATCGGACAGGGTCCCATGCGTCCCCGACTCGAAGTCCGCGGCGACCCGTCGGGCCGCCGAGGCGGTAGCGGGCAGGGGCGGCTCGCGTACCAGGATCACGCCACGATGGGGTTGCGGAAGAGCACGCGCTTGCGCGATCGACAGAGTCGGGCGGCTGCCAAGGACTTGCGAGACCTCGTCGACGCCGGCCGGTGCCGTGAACGACGATTGCGAGAAGTTTCCTGTGCCGGGGCCGCTGGTAGACTCTTCGATCAAGGTGGTGGCACCCGCCCGCGACGGCAGGAGCCTCGCGGCACCGGTCGCCACGCCCAACATGGCGGTGTTCACCGCGAGATTGGTACCAAACCTGCGGGCGAGATCGGGCCTTTGGCCGGGCTCGAGCGTCGCAATCTCGATTCCGGTGTCAAGGGCGCTGTCGACGGTCAGGGAGGTCGCCACTGCGACGGACGTGCGAACACCCGCCTGTGCAAGACCGCCGCCGACGCCTCCCGAAACCGCGCCGGCGGCGGTGCTGAGAACGCCTCTCACAGGATCGTAGTCGTTGCGCAGAAACGAGCCGATGTCGGTGGCACCGTGCTCGATCTCCTGCACGATCAGATCCGCGAAGAAACCGATCTCGGCTCCGAGAGCTCCGGCGAGAAGAATCGGCACGATCGCCAGCCGACCGTCTGGATCGACGTAGACCGTCGGATTGCCGTGGGCGTAGAGGTACTTGTTGAGACTCGCAGGGACATCGGCGAAGCCAGGGAAGGGATCGGCCGAGATGAATCTACCGATGGAGGGGTCGTAGTAGCGCGCTCCTGCGTAGATCAGGCCGGTGGCCGGGTCGTGCTCATGGCCGGTGAACCAGAAGCGATTGCTGGTTTCAGGTGCCGGCCGCGCCAGGAGTGGCGGTGGCACGAGGTCCTGTTCAATCCCGGCTCCAACCCTCGCTGCACCGGCAGCAGCCCTCTGTTCGGTTTCGGTGGCGAGGCTCTCTGCGCCGGCCGCTACCGACTGGGCGAGCAGGAGCAGAGAAACGGCAGCAGTTGCGCTGCGGAGGTGGTGGCGCCACATGTCGATCTCCTCTGGCTCCCTGTCACCGTGGCAATTGTGCCGAGGGCTGCCGATGCGTCATGAGTCTTTACTGGGAAGGCTACCATGGCACACGCTGTCGGACACCTAAGCCAGGCAAGGGCGGTGGACCCTCTGGCTCTCGCATCCTTCGCCTCCCAGCTCATTGCGGAAGCACCGCCTGGGCGACGCACTCGATTGCCTCGAGGATCGCGGAAGCGCGCTCGCGGGTCCGGGAACGCTTCTCGAGAGGGGTGACACCGACCAGAGCAGGCAGCTGTGTGAGCGCGGCGAAGGCTCGGGTGACCACAGCGGAGCTTCCGTACCTGGCGAATGGTCGAAGTGGACCAGCGGCTTTCACCACCTGCTGCGTCGAAAGCCCTTGTCTCGTTTCTCGAGGTCTTGGCGTAGTGCCTTGCGCCGCCTCTCGAGGCTGCCACGGCAGTACTGCTGCTCGTAGTAGGGGCGATCACGCACGAGCGGATCGTACCAGCAGACCTGGCCGAAGCCGCCTCGCAGGCCGGGGTAGCCGAGGGAGAGGATCGCATCCATGAGGGCCCACTGCCGGGCTCGATCGACCTCGTTGCTGAGGGCCTCGCTCAGAGCAGAGACCTCACGGTCCTTGTCGAGGTACTCGCTGGCGAGCTGGGCGGCCTCGCGGACAGACTCCTCCGGGTCATCGAGCGCCCTCCTGACGGCCGCGGCACGCGATGGCGTGCAGGGCGCGGCACATATCGCGTAGCAGGCTCCTTCGCGGAGCCGCCAGTCAGTCCCGTCGAGCCACTGGTCGAGAATCTCCGATTTCTCAGCGGTCCTGAGCGCCTCGCCCACCATAAAGAGTCGGATCAAGGTCGGCGCCTTGCGAAGCTCAGCCTGCAGGTGCTCGAGGGGGGCGTCGACTGTCTCCAGCACCAGATGCGGCCACTCGAGCTCGTAGCCGGCTCGCTCTTCGCCAAGAACCAGAGTGGCTCTTTCGGCGGCCGGCCGGTCGAGCTTGGCCAGGCCTCGAATCGCCGCGATACGCGCGTGTCCGGACAAGGGCGCGGGTCTCATGGCCAGTCCCACGAGGTAGTCCCGGAGGCCAGGCAGCGCGAAGTCGGCGAATTGGTCGAGCCGCCCGCCGAGGCAGAAGAGGAAACCGGGCTCGGAGCGACGAGCCCAGAGCAGCTCGGCTGCTTCTTTGGCTGTCGTCGCGTTGTCGAGGAGGTAGCCTGACCTCCGCATCCATTCGCCCGCGGCGGTCCGAGCGACGTCCAGGAGCTTCTTCTTCGCCACTGGGTCTTTGCTCCGGTGCACCAGCGCTGCCCAGCAAGCAAACCTGATCCTGTCGTTAGCGTGGTCGATGCCCCGCAGAAAGATGCCCAGATCGCTCTCGGTACCCGCGCCTGTGTAGTCCAGCGCCACGATGTAGGCGAGGTGTTTTTCGCTGCCGTCCTCGGGTATTTCGTGGCTGATTCCGCCCAGTGCACGTTGCCCTTCTGGACCGCCGTGAATGCCGAGCAGGAGCAGGGATCCTGGGCGGATGGGGCGCTGTTCGAGCGATTCGAGCGCGGCCGTGAGCAGCTCCGGTCTCGGGCACCCGGCCTCACGCGTCCAGCCGACGTACCCCGCGAAGTCGGACGGGAGCGCGACGCCCCATTCGACCACGGCGCGGGCGAAGCCGGCGTAGTCCCCGAGATAGGCAAGGGCCAGCGTGCAGAGGCGCTGGAGGACCGGGCCGTCCGAGCCGCTGTTGGGGTCCGCCGGCCGAAGGGAACGCGCACGGATTACTTCGAGCTCGAGGCTTACTTCGAGCTCGAGGCCCGTTGCTCCGCGCACACAGAGGTCCAACCCTCGCTGCCCCTCGAACCACGTAACCGCCCGCGAGAGTATCGAGGCTCCGGCCTCCATGGCGCCGGGCCCAGCCAACAGCCGCAACACCTCCGAGGCTTCGCGCGCGCTCAGGCTCTCGGCCCTCGCCTCGCTCGACTCGAGCGAGCCCAGCCAAGCGCCCAGTCTGCGATCCAAGCTGGGTGCGATCTTCCAGAGCCCACGAAGCTGCGCGAGCCTGCGGCAACTCGCGAGGCTCGACAACGGGCCGAAGAGAGGGTCCTCGTTCGGGCCAGCGCTACCGCTCGTGACCCGTCCCAGGCTCCCAGATGCCCACTCCACCAGCACCTCGAGCAAGGATTCATCCCACCATAGCTCGAACCCCGTGTAGTCCCAGAGTACCGCTGCCGGATCCTCCGAGGAGAGGACGAGGTCGCGCAGGAATACTTTGGCGGCGTCGGGCTGTCGCGCCAAAGACGGGCCGAGCCACCAGTGCCGACCCCAGGCAACGTCCTTGCCTCCTGGATCAACGACGGCCAACTCCGCTCCTGGCTCGAGCAGCGCCAGGGTTCGCAGCACTTCGGGGGCGACGAAGTCTCCTTGATGGTTGGCGCGGTCCTTCAGCCAAGGGATCTCTTCTTCGTCGCGGAAAGCCGCGATGCAGCGCACGAACCCTCCTCGGCTGTTGTTGTCGATCAACCCTCGGAGGTGATTCTTGTGCTCCAGCCAGACGGAGCGGGCACCAGATCGTGCGAGCAGGAACAGGAGCGTCGACCTTGCGCCGGCCAGGTCTGGAGCGGAGCTGAGTTGCCCCGCCAGCCACTCTGGCCGCTGTGCGACGGAACGGGCGAGAGCACGCTCGCTGATGCCGAGGTGGTACCAGGAGGGGGCGTCCGACGCTCCCGCCGGGCGGTCCTTCGGGCTCGAACGTACGGTTGTCCACCACTGTTCGTGGAGTTCCCATAGCCGTTCGAGCCCGCCTGGGTGCTCGAGCTCTGCGAGCAGCTCGACCCCCGTGGTCACCATCACCAGGTCCTGGCCGGGCAGGACCAGCTCGGCGGCAAGGCGTGTGACCTCGCGACCGCCGATTCGGGCGAGAGTATCCCGGTACGTGTGGCGTTCGCGCCGGCTTTCGTCGCGCCGCAGTCCCCGACTCAACGCTGGGACCAGGCGCCCGCCGAGGGTCGCCAACCACCGAGTTTGCTGGGGAAATCGCCAGTGGCCTTCGAGCTTGCTCAGGATCTCGTCCACCGTCGCGTCGAAGTGGCCTTCGGTGGCGGGATCGCAAAGGAGCCACAAGAGATCCGCGGGGACGTAGCCAAACAGCCCGAATGCGGCTCTCTCTCCGTAGAGGATCTCGGCACAGAATGTCGCCACATCCCCGGCGGGGAGGCCTCCTTGGGCGATCAGCCGGTACAAACCTTCAGCTGTCGCCCACTGCCGAATCCTGTCGTGCGAGCAGCCGTAACTCCGGCTTTGCGGGTCGCGCCGAATCGCGCCTGAGGCTTCGAGGGCGTCGAGCTCCAGCTGGCGCAAGCCGGCGGCTCGGAGCTGGCCTGCGGTCAAGTCGGCTACTCGTTTCGGGCGGACCGAGCCTTCCGAGGGCGTTGCCGCGAGCAATCGCTGGGCCTCGATCTCGGCGATGGCGTCCGCGCTCAGCGGAAGGGGAGTCGCGAAACGATGGAGCCAGAGGCGCTCGACGAGCTCGTATTCGTTCTGGGGCTGCCAGCCTCCTGCAGCATCGTGGATTTCTGCGAACAGCGCAGCGAGCGCAGGCGTCGCGAGAAGCTCGCGTACGTCGGGGGGAGGCGGCTTGCGACACTCTCGTAACTCCAGGAAGGCCAGCACCTCGGACGGATCGAAGCCTCTTGCCTCGATGTACTCGATGTGAGAGCGGAGCTCCGACTGCGGGTCGAGCTCGTGGGAGAGCGCGACGACTACCTGGACTCCCAAGGAAGCCGGCTCGAGGCCAATCAGCTGTTCGAGGTACCTCGGCGTGCGGACTCCATCCACGAAGATCACCATCCAAGGTTCGGCGATCTGGGATCCTCGCTCTCGAATGCGACGAGTCAGGGCGGGCATTGGTAGTGGTAGATCCAGGAGCCAGATGTCATTGCCGAACTTGCGGGCGGCCCGATCGAGGTCGCGCTGTGGGTCCTGTTCGGATGACAGCCAGACCAGCAACGCCGGATGGGTGAAGGCAGCCGTTCTGTGCGCCCAGCGCGCCAGGAGCCAGGTCGTTCCCGTGCCGGGAGCACCGCCAAAAACGAGAGGCTTCGGGGTGTAGGCTCCGGGGAGCAGCAGCGAAGGCCACGGATCGGACGCTCGAGCATCACGAGTGACGTTGTAGCGGATCGGGGCGCGGCCAGTATCGATGATCAGCTGGTCCCGGGACAGTTGGCAGAGGAACGGCCATTGCGCGAGGTCGCGACGGGCCAGCCCGAGCCGCTCGAAGATCTGCGCCAGAGTGACCGAGCCACCTCCGTCCTTGCCGTGGCCGAGTAGCCACCCGACCACCGCCGCGATGTCCTTGTCGGGGTCGGCGCTCCCGTGTCGGCGGGCGAGGTCGACGCACGCATCTTTGTGCGCTGCGAAGTCCTCTCCGGTTCGCAACTGCAATTTGCGCAGGAACTGGAGCACTCCTCGCTGATGCTCAACCGGATCCAGGCCATCCCCGAGCTTCAGCTTAGTGCAGAAGTAGTCCAGCAAGCTCAGGCTCTTCCCGCACGACCGGAGCTCGACGCGCGCCGCCGCGGCGGGCCCCTCGTTCGCGGCAACCTCCCGAAGCCGCTGCAAGGCATCGGGGAGACCTCTGGCGCTGGGGGCCAGAGCCGCGTCGGTGATGAGCTCGACCGCAGCAGCAGCATTTTCATCCGAAGTGCTCGCGAGATACGGGTCGTAGAGTGCCTTCGTGAGGCGAGCCAGGGCCCACGGGCTGGTCGAGGTCTTCATCTGCTGGACGCGGCGGCGGCCGCCGTACTCGACCGCACTGTCTCCACCTCCGGGTGGCTCCACGATCAGGGTAATCGACTCCGAGTTGCTTTCCTTGCCCGAGTGCTGGAACACTCGAACCGCAGTTGCGGCTTCTGAGAAGCTCACCACGAGCTGGTAGTGGATGCCCCGGAGGTTGACGGCCCCCCCGCGGTTAGCGCCTGATTGAGTGCCTTTCATAGACGCGATTCTGGCGGAAACAGTGAGGTAGGAAGCGCTTTCTGGGCGGGTGGGGCAATGCCGTGTGAGAATCTCATGCAGGACTGGAGATCAGGACGATTGCGCATTTGATGCGGACGCTTCCCGCTTTTCCCGGGCGACGGTACCATAGGGTCGCTGGAGGCTTTCGCAGGCCTTGGTCGCCGTGAGGCGGCCGTAGCGGAGAACGGGTGCAGCGCCGCTCGCGGAAGCACCCGTGACGAGTCTGCGGCAACCTGGGAGACGATGCCAGGCACTATCAGGTCCGAGCGGTGCGCAGGGCGCTTGCGGAGGTACAGAATGAAGGCCGGCGCGCGATACGCGAAGATCGTCGAATGGTCTGACGAGGATCAGTGCTACGTCGGGAGTGCCCCGGGCTTGTTCTTGGGCGGTTGCCATGGTGAGAACGAGCAAGCCGTGTTCGAGGAGCTTTGCGAAATCGTCGAGGAGGTGGTTGCCCTCTATCAGCAGGATGGCAGACCCCTCCCACCCCCGACCTCGGGACGTGATTTCGCCAACCGGATGCAGAGCGTCGCGTAGCGCAGCGGTTGTTCCGCACCCGGCTGTGGTGCGCCATAGTTGGCCCGCCACCGCCTTCCGTGGCCGCCAGCGCACGGGGGCCGGGTCCCGACGTCCAGCGCCGAGGCTGCGACGGTGATCACCGACAAGTCCCCGAAAGGCTGCGCGCTTCCACGCGCACCCCTGGGGCGCTCCCGCGGGCCATGCACCAGACCCGCTCCGCCGGATCCCGGGTCCCGGATCCCGGGTCCCGGGTCCCAGATCCGGCGGAATATCGAGCGGCCCGAACCGTAGGACCGAGCATGGCTGACGTGGTGGTGCGGTTCGACGCGGTGGAGAAACACTTCGGGGCGCAGGTCGCGGTCGACCGCTTGTCGTTCGAGATCCGCCGGGGCGAGGTGTTCGCGTTGTTGGGGCCGAACGGGGCGGGCAAGACCACCACGGTGCGGATGTTGGTGGGGATGATCGCGCCGGACGCCGGCACGATCGAGGTGCACCTGGGAGGGTGGCGCGCGGGCAAGTTGCCGCCCGAGCTGTCAGGGTATCTGCCCGAGGAGCGGGGCCTCTACCGCGAGCTGTCGGTGTTGCGCACGGTGGTCTACTTCGGCCGGCTGCGTGGCCTGGCGCGCAAGGAGGCCGACCGCCGCGCCCACGAGTGGCTCGAACGGCTCGAGCTGCTCGATCGGCGCCACGAGCGAGTCGATTCGTTGTCGAAGGGCAACCAGCAACGGGTGCAGCTGATCACCGCGGTGTTGCATCGGCCCGAGGTGGCGATCCTCGACGAGCCGTTTTCGGGGCTCGATCCCCTCAGCCAGGAGCGCTTCCTCGAGCTGGTCGGCGAGCTGCGCCGCGACGGCATGACGGTGTTGCTGTCAGCGCACCAGATGGACTTGGTCGAGCGCATCGCCGATCGCGTCCTGGTGATGCATCGCGGGCGCGAGATCCTCTCCGGGGCGATGGGTGAGCTCCACGCCCGCGTCGATGCGCGACCGAGCCTGCGGCTCGAGCTTGCGGCCGGCGCCGACCTCACGCGGCTGGCCGAGGATCCCGACGTCGAGGAGGTGGCGGAGGACGGTGCGGGGATCCACGTCGTCCTCGCACCTGGGGCCTCACGGCCGGCGTTCCTGGCGCGGGTGGCGCAGCAGTTCCCGCTCGAGGGTCTCAGCACCGAAGCCCCGCGGCTGCACGACGTCTTTGTGCGAGCCGTGCGCAACGCCGAAGCCGGCCGCGCCGAGGCTGGCCGCACCGAGGCCGGTCGCTCCAACTTTGGCGGTGCGGAGGAGACTCGATGAGACACGTCGACCAGGCTCTCACCGTGGCCGAGTGGGAGTTTCGCCGCTATTTCAAGTGGAAAGACCAGATCATCGGCTTGGTGGTGTTTGCGCTGATCGGCTTCGCCTGGGCCGGCGCGGCGATGGTGGCGGGTGCCAAGGGCGGCAAGAAGACCGTGGCACTCGCCGGCGTCGAGCTCGAGGCCGAACGCGGGAGTCGGCTCGAGCTGGTGGCGGCGCCGCCCGATCGGGAGTCATGGGTGGGCCTGCTCGAAGAGGGTGAGCTCGACGCCGTGTTGCAACGGCGGACAGACGGCAGCTTCGAGCTGCTGGTGCTCAAGGACCCAGGATTCCGCACCGAGCTCGAGGCGCTGGCGACTGCGGTCGTCCGACGGGAACGTTTGGCGGCCGCTGGATTGTCACCGGCCGAGCTCGAAACGATCGTGGCGCCGGTGCCGCTCGAGGTGCGGTTCACCGATCCCAACCGCGAGCGTCGCGGCAAGGCCGAAAAGATCGCCGCGGCGGTGGCGGTCGGCGCTCTGCTGATGGCGGTGTTCACCAGCATGGCCTACATGATGACCGGCATCGCCGGCGAAAAGCAGCTGCGGGTCACGGAGTCGGTGGTCAGCGCGATCTCGCCGCAGGCCTGGATCGACGGCAAGGTGCTCGGCATCTCGGCCTTTGCGCTGGCGACGGTGGTCAACCTCGGGGTGAGCTGGGCGGTGGTGGCGTTCGTCGCCCAACTGGCTACGGGATTCGCCATCCCCACGATCGCGACGCGGCCGACTGCGGTGCTGGTGATGATGGTCTTCACCGCGCTCGGCCTGCTGCTGTGGAACGCCTTCTTCGCGGCGGTGTCGTCGACCCTCGATGACCCGAACACCTCGAGCCGCTCGTCGCTGATGATGTTGCCGATGTTGCCGGTGGTGATGTCGATCGCGCTGTTCAAGGACGCCGACTCGCTGCTGGCCAAGGTGCTCGCGATCTTTCCGTTGACGAGTGCGCCGGCGTTGCCGATCCGCATGGTGCTCTCCGATCCTGGGTGGCTCGAGATCGGCGTGTCGACGGTGTTGCTGGTCGGCACGATCTGGCTGGTGCGAGCGCTCGCGGGGAAGATCTTCGAGATGGGGATGATGCTCTACGGCAAGGAGCCATCGCTCACCGAGATCGCGCGGTGGATCCAGCGACCGCGGTGATCAGCCGGTATCGGGTATCGGGTATCGGGTATCAGGTATCGGGTATCAGGCCTCAGACATCACTCGGCTGTGCTGCGCGGAGCGCGGTGTGGACTGTCCGAAGCTGGGTGGGCGCTGCTTCGACTCACAGGGCGGCGACGCGCCGTTCACGCGCGAGCCCGATACCTGATACCCGATACCCAGTACCCAGAATGAGAGACTCGCACCATCCGATCCGTCTCTCCTCACGGAGGTGCCCGATGCGAAGTCTCCTGGTGGTGCTGGTCGGTTGGGTCGTGGCTATCCCCGTCGCGGCCGACCAGCTGGTGGCGGAGTACGGGGAATGTGCCGGGACTGTACCCCAGCGGATCTTCGACATTGGTCCGGCGGACGACTATCGCGCTTTGCTGCCGACCTTGGTGGCTGGGGACTTGGTGCGATTTGCCGGCGGGACCTACACCTTGGGTCTGCCGCTTTCGGGACTCACCGGCGCGCCGAATGCCTGCATCGTGCTCGAGGGCCCTGCCGAGGGTCCACCCGCGCGGTTCCCGGCGCGGGCGTGTTGCAACACCGTCAGCCTGGTCGATGTCGCGTGGGTGGTGATCCGCAACCTCGAGCTCGACGGCGGTGATCTCGCCGGAGTCGATGCGGTCAAGTGCGAAAGCACTGCATCATTCGCCCACCACGTCACGCTCGAGAACCTGCTGATCCACTCCCACGCCGGCGGGGATCAACAAACCGTCGGCATCTCGACCAAATGCCCGGCGTGGAACTGGGTGATCCGCCGCAACCGCATTCTCGGCGGGGTGGGTGATCCGCCGGCGGGCACCGGCCTGTACCTCGGCAACTCCGACGGCAACGACGAATTCGTCCACTCGCTGGTCGAGTACAACCTCGTCGCGGACACCATCGGCTACGGCATGCAGATCAAACACCAGAACGGCCGGTCCCATCCGTCGATGCCGGTGCCCGGTCGAACGATCGTGCGCCACAATGTCTTCGTCAAAGCCAACAACGGGTCGACCGGCGGGCTGGCTCGGCCGAACTTGCTGGTGGGGCACGCGCCGCTCACCGGACCTGGTGCCGACGACATCACCGAGGTCTACGGCAACCTCTTCGTCCGCAACGATTCCGGCACCGAAGGGGTGTTCCAGGGCACCGGCAACATCGCCTTCTACGCCAATCTGGTTTTCAACGACCTGGGGCCGGGGGTGTTCGTGCAAGCGCACGAAGGGGGCGTCGCCCGCGACGTGGCGATCTTCAGGAACACCGTGGTGGCGACGAGCTCGGGGATCAGCGTGTCGAGCCCGGCGCCGGGCTTTTCGCAGCTGGTCGTCGGCAACGCGGTCTTTGCCGCAACGCCGCTCTCGGGTGGGACGCAGAGCGGCAACACCGTCGGCAGCTTCGCCGCGGCCGCCGGTGCTCTGGCCGCTCCGACGGCAGCCCTGCCCGGCCTCGACCTCCACCCGTTGGTCGGAGCGTTGCTCGGGACCGCGGTCGACGAAAGTGGGCTCGACCGCTTCACCGACTGGAACCGCGACTTCAACGGTAGCCTCCGCGATCCGCTGCGGCGCGGCGCCTATGCCACCGACGGGCCCAATCCCGGCTGGCTGCCGACCCTCGAGCGCAGGCCCGAGGTTGGCTTGTTCGCCGACGATTTCGAAAGCGGGACGACCGAACGCTGGTCGGCGACGGTAGGGTGAGCTCTCCCAGAGTGCTGTCAGTGGCTTGCCCCGCGAGAGGTCACGCGTCTTGCGACATCTTCTCGGCGGTGCCTGCGCAAACCTCTAACAATAAGGATCTTGCGCGGCTTTGATCAGGGTGTGACTTTTTCGCCCTGATCTCGCGCGACGGCGTGTTCCCGAAGTTCGAGGACTGCACCGTCTGCGGCTCGCCTCCGCTAGGGCGTGAGGTCGTGCGCTCCGCTACGCTCGGCTCAGTGGTTTCCGTCTGATTGGCCTCGCTGCACGCGCGCGCGCCGAAACAGCAGCGGTCATCGTGCCGCTTGCGACTGCGCGACGCGCGACGCCGCTTCGCACACGACCTCACGCCTTGACGCTCCGGCTCGACGACTGCTGCGAAGAGGCGTGCGCCGCCACCCACCCTGCCTTGACTCCGGGGGAGCTTCCGCTGTCGGTGCACCGGACCATCTCAACGCCAACTCTTCAGGCGGATCCCAGATCCCCGCCTCGTCGACCCCCTGCCGGTCAGCGAGTGGGCGGGGGTGCGGAGGGGAGCTCGCGGATCGGTGGAATGAGCTGTTCCATCGCCGCACCGAAACTTCAATATCCGCCCAGCAAGGCGACCCGAGCAAGCGGCGCTGGCGGCACCCGCGGCACGGACCTTCGCTGGCCCCGAGCCAGCTCGTCGCCCTTCACCAGCAAGGGAGGGAGGGGGAACGCGGCAACCACGGCGACGGCTCGTGAACGCTCCGGGGCAGCCCCGGTCGCTCTTCTCCGAACCAAAAGATCTTTTTCCGAGTCCGGGTCTGGGTTCCGGCTTCGGTTGCGGCCGCCGAGTTAATGCAGTGGGAGCCGATCGAGGACTGCCACCAAGGTACCGGGTACCGGGGACTCGTCGGAATCCCTAGGCGGTGGAAACGGTAACGCCGGAGCCGCGCCGCGGCCGGCCCGGGAGGAGAGCGATGGCGAGGCCGCCGAGCACGATCGCCCCGCCGATCCATTCGAGGGTGGTGATCGAAAAGACGAAGGCTGCCGGGAAGGTCGCCGCCAGCACGACCTTCGAAAGGGTGGTGAGCGGGGGATTGAGGAACACGGTGAGCCCAACGGTCGAGGCCGGGAGGCGCCGCAGCAACCAGGTCCAGGTGGCGAAACCGCCGACGGTTGCGAGCAGGGCGAGGAACAAGATCGCGGCCCAACCGACCGCATCGAGGCGCAGCAGTGCCGGCCCGCCGTGCCAGGGTGCGATCGCCACCAGCGGCACCGAACCGACGAGGATCACCAGCCATGTCCACAGATCACTCGGGACGGTTCCGGCGACCGGTTTGGTCCAGGTCGAAAAGAGCGACCAGCACAGGGGGGCAAGCGCGGTCACCGCCACCACCAGCGGGTAGGCCTTGCCACCTTCGCCCGAGCGGGCGAGGCTGACGACGGCGATGCCGGCGAGGCACACGAGCAGCCCGACCACCTTGCGTCGGCTGATCGACTCGCCGAGCGTGAAGTGGGCGAGCGCCACCATCAGCAGTGGGGCGAGTGTGGTCGTGAGCGACGCGATCGGCGCCGGCACGCCGTGCGCCTGACCCCAGTAGAGCGCGAGGTTGTAGCAGGGCACAGCGGCGAGGCCACAGGCCACCAGGCGGCCGGGGTGGCGCCGCAGGATCGCCACCGCCTCGCGCGAGCGCCAGGCGACGATCGCGGCACACACCACCACCACCGGCAG
Organism: uncultured Thermoanaerobaculia bacterium; assembly: GCA_964599475.1. Lineage (GTDB taxonomy): Bacteria > Acidobacteriota > Thermoanaerobaculia > Multivoradales > CAZRFU01 > CAZRFU01. The sequence goes on along the minus strand of CAZRFU010000008.1, from coordinate 67,765 downwards.
GAAACGCGCGACGGTCAGCTCGAGCCAGTCGAGCCGGGCCGGTTGGCCTTCGCGACCGAGCAGGAAGGAGATCGCCACGAAGGTGTTGCTCCAGACGAGGAAGAGGGCCAGAGCCGCACCCGCCGTCAGAAGGTCGGGGCGTTGTCCTCCCTGGGCCAGGTCCTCGCGTGTGGGCTCGAGGTACCGGGTATCGGGTACCGGGTACTCTCGGACCTGGCTGCGAGCATGATCGCCCACTGGGTCTCCGACACCTTCCCTCGTCACCATTCCCTCTTCCCCCGCCGTCCTATTCGTCCCGCAAGACGCTGTGGCGGCGGCGATCGATGGTGAGGCCGAGCACCTCGGGCCGTGCGTAGTGGCCGCTCGGGTCGAAGTTGTGGCGCTCCTCGAGCACGCGACGCGGGTCGAGGTCGGCGACAACCAGCCCCTCGCGACCGGAGATCGGCTCGACGATCCACTCGCCGTCGGGTCCGGCGATGGCGGAGCCGCCGTCGTAGAGCAGCTCCGGGGCCCCGGCGAGGATGCGATCGCGGCAGGGGAGATCGGCGGGGATGTCGGCCTGGCGCAGCAGGGCTCCCGCGGCAAGCACGAAGGAGCGGCCCTCGCGTGCAGCAAAGCGGGTGATGTCGCGGGTCAATCCGGTACTGCCGGGCCAGATCGCGACGTGTAGATCTTCGCCCTGGGCCTGGAGCGCGGCCCGAGCCAGCGGCATCCAGTTCTCCCAGCAGTTGAGCGCGCCGACGGTGAACGGGCCGAGCTGATGGGTGACCAGTCCGGCGCCGTCGCCGACACCCCAGGCGAGGCGTTCCTCCCAGGTCGGCATCAACTTGCGATGCACCGAGGCGATCGCGCCCGAAGGCAGGATGGAGACCGCCGAGCAGTACAGCGAAGCACCACGATCCCGCGGCCGTTCGACGATGCCGAGGACCACTGCGATCTCCCGCCGCCTGGCCGCAGAGCAGACGCCGTCGAGATGCCCGTCGGCGATCGTCACCGCAGCCTCGACCGACAGGGCGTGCAGGTGTTTGATCTCGGGCGCTTCGAAGCGGGCGGCGTCGAGGCGCGAGAGCCAGAAGGGATACCCCGGCACCAGCGCCTCGCCGAAGGCGACGAGCTGGGCACCGGCGTCGGCGGCAGCGTCGATCTGGGCTACGACGCGGTCGAGGGTTGCGTCACGGTCGAGGAAGACGGGAGCAATCTGGGCGGCAGCAACACGCATGGCGGTATCGTGCCACGTTTGGGAGCTGCGGGTTCCGCAACCTCGAGGACCGCACCGTCGGCGGTTCGACTCCGTTTGGCCGTGAGGTCGTGCGCTCCGCTACGCTCGTGGCCGGGAGGGGCGGCCGGGGCGACTCCTCGGGCTGAGTTGCGGTGCCACGCCGTCACCAGCGACGGGGCTTGCGGTGGTTGTGGCGGCGATGATCGTTGTCGCACCGTCCTCGCTCACAGCGATCGCAGCGGTCGTCGCGCCACTCGCGGCGGCGGTCGTGACGCCGGTCGTCGCGGTATTCGCGGCGGTCGTGGCGATATTCGCGGCGATCGTAGTGGTCGCGGCGGGAGCGGTCGTGGTCGAAGTGGCCGTGGTTGCGCGGGAAGTGGCCGCGGCAGCGGTCGCACCAGCTGCCGGCGTCGGTGCGACCCCAATCGATCCACAACTGCGGCCGAGCCGACCCGATCAGCCGACCGTCGCAGTAGGAGTAGGGGCGGTACGAGATGTGACCGTCGATCCGCACCGGGAAGTGGTAGGTCACGTGCTCGTGGCGATGCGGGCGGTAGTACTCACGCCCGCCAAAGAACACCTGCAGGTGGCGTTCATGGGCGCGTTCGATGTGATCCGGAACTCGCTCGAGATGCCGCAACACGTCGTGGACATGCTCCCGGACCTCGCGATGCAGCTCGTGGGGGGAGGGCAAGTCTGCGAGCGCCAGGCCCGGGCTCACCAGTGCGGCGGCGACGACGATCCATCCGTGGGTTCGGGCGCGAAAGCGAGAGGTCGTGGTGGTCTTCATGAGCTGTCCTCCTCTGCAACGGCGACCAGCGAGGCCGTCGGGGGGAGGTACAGCAAGCGTCGTGCCTGCCGCAGATTTCTGAGACGCAGCCGATCCCCGCCGGATTCTCATCGCGCGCAGTCATTGCCGACGCGAAGTTGTCCTCTGAGGGTGACGAGTCGGCTTGGGCGTGCGAATGCCATCGCCGCGCTCCGGCAAGTACCCGGTACCCGGTACCCGGTACCCGGCAAGTGGTCCCCCGACGGCCCGATTGCATTCAACCCGCTGCGCACCACCGAGGGTCCATTGCGCCGCTATGGCTCCCGGCGCTCCTCCCACGGGCGGATGAAGTCCTCCGGCTCGACGCCGAGCGCGTCGGCGATGCGATTGATGTAGGAGAAGTAGGCGACGACCTGGGTCGCATCGTGGATTGCGCGATCGTCGAGGCCGAGGTGTCGCAGGGCCTCGAGATCGGCGGGCTCCATCGCATCGGGAGTGCGGGCGAGCTTTTCCGCGAATCCGCAGAGAGCTTGGTCGACGGCGGCCAAGGGTGCGCGTCGCCAGTCGCTCGCGATCAGGTGGACGAAGTCGTCGGCTTCCTGCGAGTCTTCGATTCCGAAACTGACGGCGACCTCGGCCCGGAGGTCGTGGGCGTGCGCGCGCAGTCAGTAGACGCAGTGGTTGGTGGCCGAAACCACCACCGCCAACATCTCCCGTTGGCCCCGCGACAGCGGAGAAGGTCCGTGCATGACCGCCGCGTACAGACCCATCGAGGCGTCGAGGGTCTTGGGGTTTTGGCTCATGATCGACACGATCCGCCAGATCCGTCCGGCTCGGCGCAGGGCGGCCTCGTACTGGCGCCGCAGGGCGCCGGTTGCACGCTCGAGTGAGATCACTTCGATCCAGGCCATGATCGTCCTCCTCGTGGAGATTGCGAGTGTACCAGCGGGACGATGACAGCCTTCACGGTGATGACGCGCTCGGGCGCCGTACCGGCGATGAGAGCGAGTGGACCGTCGAAGCGTGATGAAGTCCTCGCTACAATCCCGACTCATGTCTCAGCCCGACTCCACGCGTCTCGAAGCGTTGAGCGACGCGGTCTTCGCGTTTGCTGCGACGCTGTTGGTCGTGTCGCTCGAGGTCCCGAGCACCTACGCGGCGCTGGTCGCGGAGCTGCCGGGATTCGGCTCGTTTGCGATCAGTTTCGGAGCGTTGCTCGCGATCTGGACCGTACACCGGGCCTTCTTTCGCCGCTACCGACTGGGCGATGGCGTAACCGTGTTCCTCAACAGCACCCTGCTGTTCCTGTTGCTGTTCTACGTCTACCCGCTCAAGTTCATGGCTCGCGGTATGGTCTCGATGATCCCGGGTTTCGGACAGGGCGGCCCGGGGGCGGTGGCGACTTGGGCCGAGCTCGGGCAGCTGTTTGCGCTCTACAGCGTTGGGTTTGCGGCGATTTTTGCCTGCGTCTCGCTGATGTATCGCTACGCCTGGCGCCGCCGGGTGGTGTTGGGGCTGAGCGCCGATCAGGCTCGCGAGGCCCTGTTCCTCCATCGGCACTACCTGCTGTTCGTCGCGGTCGGAGCAGCGTCGGTGGTGGCGGCACTCAGCGGGGTCGGCTTGCGCGTCGGATTCCCGGGCTGGCTGTACGCGGCGCTTGGGCCGTTGTGTTGGTACCACGGTCGGAGGTCGGCCCGGGGGAGGGGTTAGGGGAGGACGGCGGCGTCGGCGGCTCGCCTCCGCTAGGGCGTGAGGTCGTGCGCTCCGCTACGCTCGGCTCGGTGGTTTCCGTCGGAGTGGCCTCGCTGCACGCGCGCGCGCCGAAACAGCAGCGGTCACCGTGCCGCTCGCGACTGCGCGACGGGGAAGCGCCACAACCACCGCGAAGCGTGGTCAACGACCTGAACCAACGTCGCCCGAGCCAAAAGATCTTCTTCCGAGTCCGGATCTTCTCCCGACTTTGCTTGCGGTCGCCGCGTTAGGCTGCCAACCTCGCGCACTCCTAGAATGGTGGGCGGAGGTCTTCGCGATGTCGATCGGCCGCAACGATCCGTGCCCGTGTGGCTCGGGGAAGAAGTACAAGAAGTGCTGTCTCGAATCGGATCGGTTTGCCAGCCGGGCGGCGCACGCTGCGCAGATTCGGGAGCTCGTGTGTGGGGCCGACCGGTGGGAAGCGGATGTGATCCCGCTCCCTGGGGGCTTGAGGGACGATCCGGCCACGAGGTTGGGTGCGGCCTTAGTGGTGGCGGGTGGTTTCGTCGTGCAGTGCAGGGTGGTCAACCGTGCATCCCCGGAGCCTGAGGGGATGGCCGCGGTTTTGGCCGAGGCGGTGTTGGCCGGCGCGGGGGAATTCGAGATGCTGCCTCAGCGGGTGGTCGTCCGCGACGCGGAGGTGGCGACGGCTCTGCGTCGAGAGCTCCTGCTCCGGAGCCCACAGCCTTCGAGTCGAACTCCCGTTCCGACGGTTGCCGCCAGCCTGCTCACGGACCTCGACGAGGCGGCCTTCGCCCTCCTTTCGAAGGAATTCGGACGGCGAACTCGCCATCGCCCCTGCTGCCCGGAGACGTGGGCAGCCTGGGGGCTGCCCAAGCAGACCATCGGCGAGCTCTTCCACGTGGTGGCCAACTACTATCGTGCGGCTCCGTGGAAGCATGGCGAAGCGGTCCACGAGCTGCGAGTGACGACCCCGGCGGGTCGGTCGTGGACTGCCACCGTGTTGGGCTCCGGCGGGCACGAGTATGGCATCGCCCTGTATTCGGACCCGGAAGACTATTCAAGGCTGATGAGGGAGCTCGGCCAGGGCGAGCTGTTCGCCAACCTGGCCGGTCGGATCATCTCGCTGACTTTCGATTCCGGCTCGAAGATCCCGCGCTCGATGCGGACCGAAGTGGCAGCGGCGGGGTGGGAAGTGGCGAGCGCCTCTGCCTACCCACGCATCGCCACCGTCAACACGCCCGCCGGCGGTCTGATGCAGCGGGATGTCGAGGATCTGATCGCGGTGCTGACGGCGGTTCCACGCTTCTTCGCCGATCGCGGGGCACGGGCCGGCACCGACCCCAGCCCCTGGTCGGACCCGCAGACCAAAGCGGTGGTTGTGGTCGAGAGAGGCGAGCGGGCCACCGATCGGGTGCCTTGGTTGGTCGAGGACCTGCTGCCGGGCGACGCCCAAGGGCCCGGCGCTCAACCCGCCGCGGCTGTGCACGTTGCGACAGCGACGGACGACCTTGTCGATGTGGCCGGGCTCGCTGCGGAGCACGAGGTGATGCTCGAGCGCTACGCGCGGCATCTGATCGAGACGAAGGGGCTGGCTGAGTCGACGGTCGCCAAACACCGGCGCCACGCCGACACGTTCTGCGTTTTTCTCACCCACAAGGGTGTGCCGCTGCGAGCCCTGCACGAGCTCGATCTGCGCGAGTATCTGTACGACTGGTATCCACGCAAGGTGAAAGAAGGCGAAGGGCGCCGCCGCGCGCTGCTCGGCTCCCTCAGCCGCTTCTTCGAGTACCTCGCGATCGACCAGGACATCTGGTGTCCATGGGCTGCGGAGGTTCTGAGCGATGAGGAAGCCTTCCGGGGTGCCCTGGACGGCGTGCCGCCCGGCTACTTCTGGGATGCCCAGGTCGCCGAGTGGCAGAGGGGCCAGTGCCAGGACTGGTTTGCCCGGCTGCTGCTGCCGTGTGGGCCGCTGGACGATGACGGGACCGAGTGGGGCGACCTGATGGGGATGCACGAGGCCGAGTTGCTCCAAGAGCTCAGTCGACGCTGGTTGCTGTGGCGCGACGAGCTGCTGCGCAGTGGGGTCACCGACTCGAGCGACCTTGCCACGCGCTTGATGGCGGCTCAGCGAGAGTGGCAACAGGCCCCACACGCCGGGTTCGGAGGGCGAAGTCCGGTCCAAGTGATTCGCGAGGAGCGGGAGGAAAGCGCCCGTCGGTAGCGGCGCCGGTCAGACCTACAGCTCGAACGGAGGACGGCCGGCCGCAGTCTCTCGCCCCGGTCGGAGACCGAGTGACCGCACGGCGCGGGTGAGGCGCTCCAGTTGGGTCGTGAGGTCGGGACATTCCTGGATCCGAAGGCTGCGCAGTGCGGCGTTGTCTTCGGACGTGGTCGGGACGTCGCGCTCGAAGTCGACGGGTAGGGGCCTCTCAGAGGTCTTCGGTGAGCTCACGGAAGCGCTCCTCAAGTCCAGCTCGGGCGAAGCGGTCTCGCACCGCGTCGCGGTCGACATCGGGCAGAGAGACGAGGAAGCGGATGTCCTCGAGGTCTTGAAATCGCCGCGAAGGGTCGTTCTTCATGGCCTGGACCTTCATCGCGATGAGGTGTTCCGGCTTGGGCACCGGAGCCTCTAGGGCATCGGGCCCGGGAAGTTTGCGCGTTTCGGCGAAGAGCGCAGTCCTGGTCGGGCCGGAAACATAAACGAAATCGACCCGCCCGAGCTCAGGGTTGGCGTTGAGATGATTGGAGTAGCCGGACGAGCGGTGGAGGGTTTCGTAGCCCGACTCCACCATGAAGTCCACCAGCTCGTCCTGGATCTCGGCCGGGACGACGAAGTCGAGGTCAAGGGTCGTCCGCAGATGACCGTAGGCAGCCAGCGCGCCTCCACCGATCAGTGCGTAGGGCTGGTTCTGAGCTTCGAACCACGTCGACAGGTGGCGGAGGACACGAGCGAAGTCCACGGCCGCAGTCTACAGGGTGCCGCCGCAGGTCAGTGCTGCGATTCTCAGTCGGGCAAGGTTGCAGCCCAGCGGTCGACGCGCTGGCGGAGCCGGCGCTGGGCGCAGGCCCAGCTGAGGCGCGCGGCGAGTGCGACGAGGAGTTTGCCAGTCAGCACCAGCACCGGCACGCCGATCAGGAAGAGTGCGACCGATGCCCAGATGTCCCACGGGTCGGGGAGCTTCCTGGGCAGAAGTGCTACCGCGAAGACTTGTGCGAAATAGACGGTGGCTCCAAGGACGCCAAGACCCAAACATCCCCATCGCCTTCCGAGCTGATGGAGCCAGGCCTGGTGCGAGTCGAAAGCGACCTGCCAGAAGCGGCGCGAGTGTCTTGCCCACAGGTACTCGCGGTGGCTCCCGCCTCCCGGTCGGTACTTCGGGAGCAGCCACCCTTGGGGATTGAACCACTCCTCCGGGTAGCCGAGTTCGGGACCGACGGCCATCCAGGACGGGACCGAGCGGAGGATCTCGCGATCTTCAGGCGGAAGCTCGATCAGGTAGTGACCGTGTGCGAGGAGTCGAAGGCGTTCCGGCAGAGGGATCGCTGCCCACGACTCCTTGGTTTCGCCCGGGAAGGGGCGATCGACGATTCGTTGGAGTTGTGGGGAGAGGTCCATGGCCGAGCGAGCCTACACCGGCCCACAATCACGGCTCAGGATGGCCGCGCCGCACCGATTCCGCGTCGAGGGAGGGCGCTGCCACCCAGGGCTTCACCCTGGGCTGGTATGGGTCGGGCCTTTGGCCCGAACTCAGGCGCCACAATCCGAAGCGCCAACGGCGCGGGCAATACCAGCCTCCGAAAGTACCCAGTACCCAGTACCCGGTACCTTTCCTGCCCGTCCTCTACCGGTTCCCACTCTCCTCAGACCGAGGCATACCACATGCGCCAACTAGACGACCAGATTCACCAACCGACCCGGCACGGCGATGACCTTCTTCGGCGCAACGCCTCCGAGATGCCTCTGAACCCGCTCGCTGGCGAGGGCCAGGCGTTCGATCTCGGCGCGGTCGGCGTCTTTGGGCACGACCAGCTCGTCGCGCTTCTTGCCGTTGACCTGCACCACGATGGTGATCTCGTCGTCGACGCAGAAGGCTTCGTCGTGCTGCGGCCACGGCGCGAGGGAGACGAGGCCTTCCTGGCCCAGGCGTTGCCACAGCTCCTCGGCGAGGTGGGGCGCCCAGGGGGCGAGCACGCGCAGGAAGGTGGTGACGGCCTCGCGGGGGAGGGCGGCCGCGCTGGTGAGGGCGTTGACGCAGATCATCATCTGCGAGATGCCGGTGTTCATGCGCAGGGCCGGCACGTCCTCGGTGATCTTCTTGATGGTGCGGTGGACGACCTTGGCGAGCTCGGGGTGATTGGCCATCGGCTCGTCGACCAGGCGTGACGAGAGCGCGCCGGTTTCTTCGTCGACCACCAGGCGCCACACCCGCGCGAGGAAGCGCGCGACGCCCTCGACGCCGCTCATCTGCCACGGCTTCTGCTGCTCGAGCGGGCCCATGAAGAGCTCGTAGAGCCGCATCGCATCGGCGCCGTAGCGCCCGATCACGTCGTCGGGGTTGACGACGTTGAGCTTGCTCTTCGACATCTTCTCGACCTGGACCTCGAGGCGCTCGCCCGCGGCACTCTTGGCCTCGCCCTCGGGGTCGACGACGTCGTTCGGGTGGTAGTAACGCCCCTGTTGGTCGCGGTAGGAGTAGGCCAGGATCATGCCCTGGTTGAACAGACGCTGGAACGGCTCCTTGGTCGACACCAGGCCGCAGTCGTAGAGCACCTTGTGCCAGAAGCGGGCGTAGAGCAGATGCAGCACCGCGTGCTCGACGCCGCCAACGTAGAGGTCGACCGGCATCCAGTAGTTCTCGGCTTCCTGCGAAAACGGCGCCTGATCGTTGTGTGGGTCGAGGTAACGCAGGTAGTACCAACACGACCCCGCCCACTGCGGCATGGTGTTGGTTTCACGCAGGGCGGTGCGGCCGTCCGGAAGCGTGACCTCGCGCCACGATTGCGGCGCGCGCGCGAGTGGCGGCTGGCCATCGTCAGTGGGGCGGTATTCGTCGACCGGCGGCAGCTCGACCGGCAGGTCGTCGGTCGAGAGCGCGACCACCTCGCCGTCTTCGGTGTGCACGATCGGGAAGGGCTCCCCCCAGTAGCGCTGGCGCGAGAACAACCAGTCGCGCAGGCGGTACTGGACCCGGCGGACACCACGGCCATGCTCTTCGAGCCAGGCGATCATCCGCGCCTTGGCCTCGGCGACACCGAGTCCATCGAGGAAGTCCGAGTTGATCGCCGGTCCCTCGCCGAGGAACGGTTCGTCGGGGAAGTCCGCGGGGGGTTGCACGGTGCGGACGATCGGCAGGCCGAAGGCCTTGGCGAAGTCCCAGTCGCGTTGATCCTGCCCCGGGACCGCCATGATCGCGCCGGTGCCGTAGCCCATCAGCACGTAGTCGGCGACCCAGATCTGCAGCGGTTGACCGGTCACGGGATGCAACGCGTGGGCGCCGGTGAAGGCGCCGGTTTTGACCTTGGCCTCGGCGGTGCGTTCGCCTTCGGGTTTCGCCTTGGCCTCGGCGATGTAGGCCTCGACGGCGGCACGGTGCTCGGGAGTGGTGATCGCTTCGACCAGCGGGTGTTCGGGCGAGAGCACACAGTAGGTACAGCCGAAGAGGGTGTCGGGGCGGGTGGTGAAGACGGTGATGCTGTCGCTGCGCCCTTCGATCGCAAAGGTGATCTCAGCGCCTTCGGACTTGCCGATCCAGTTGCGCTGCATCTCCTTGACGTGCTCGGGCCAGTCGACCTCGTCGATGTCCTCGAGCAGCCGGTCGGCGTAGGCGGTGATGCGCAACATCCATTGCTTCATCAGGCGCTTTTCGACCGGGTCGCCGGTTTCGACGTATTTGCCGTCCTTGACCTCTTCGTTGGCGAGCACCGTGCCGAGTGCCGGGCACCAGTTGACCGGGACGTCTGCGAGGTAGGCAAGGCCCTTCTCGTAGAGCTTGAGGAAGATCCACTGGGTCCAGCGGTACATGTCGACCGACGCAGTCGAAATCTCGCGATCCCAGTCGTAGGAGAAGCCGAGGCGTTTGATTTGCCCGCGGAAGGTGTCGACGTTGCGGGTGGTGATGATCGCCGGGTGGATCCCCTCTCGCACCGCCGCGCGCTCTGCCGGTAGGCCGAAGGCGTCCCAGCCCATCGGGTGCAGCACGTTGAAGCCCTGCATGCGCTTCATGCGGGCGACCACGTCGGTGGCGGTGTACCCCTCGGGGTGGCCCACGTGCAGGCCGGCGCCGGAGGGGTAGGGGAACATGTCGAGCACGTAGAACTTGGGGCGCGACGCCAGGATCGCCGGATCGTCCGGAGTACGGAAGGCCTTCTGTTCCTCCCAAATGCCCTGCCACTTGGGTTCGATCGTCGAGGGGTCGTAGAAGTGCGTCATGGTCGTGCTCGTGCTGCTGGTTGCGTGCTCTGCCGCGCTGCGGCGGGTGGAGCGCGTAAGTATCGCATGGCAGGAAACGGGAGAAGGGGAACTGCAGCCTGGGGATGTTGACGCCCGAACGAGCCACACGTATCCTGTGTTCATGAACGTGACCCTCTCGATCGAGGATGAAACCGTGGAGAGAGTCCGGCGACTGGCTCAGCGGCGGGGCACGTCCCTCAATCAGATGGTCCGCGACTACCTCGCCACGCTGGTCCAGGGTCCCGAAGCTGCACAGACGGTTGCCGAGCTCGAGGCCGCGTGGGACACGTCGCCGGCCCGGCCCGAGCCCGGGATGCGGTGGAGTCGGGACGAAATCCACGAGAGAGATCGGTGACCGCCCGGGAGCGAGAGAGGGCTCGCGCAGGCGTCTTCTTCGACACCAACGTTCTAGTCTACGCCGAGGACCCGCGCGACGAGACCAAGAGGCGCCGAGCTCGCGAGCTCATTCGGAACACGGTTCTAGCCGCAACCGGGGTCGTTTCGATGCAGGTGCTGAACGAGCTGGCGGCGGTGTCGCTGCGCAAGCTCGGCTTGGATGCGGATGCCGTGCGACGCCGAATCGAGCTCTATGCGCGCCTGCGCCTGGTTCCGACGGAAGCAGAAGACCTCATCTCCGCGCTCGAGATCCACCGCGTCCATGGCTTCTCCTGGTGGGACTGTCTGGTGCTGCAGGCTGCCAAGCGTGCCGGTTGCCGTGTCCTGTATTCCGAGGACCTTCAGCATGGCTTTCGGCTCGGGACCTTGGAAGTGGTCGATCCGTTCCGTAGTCCCGACTGACGAGCCAGCCCGCCGCGCCGCAACCTCGTCCGTCGACCCCCGTAGTAAGGTTGACGCCTCACGCGTGTCGGGGCCACTGCCTCGGCCGCCGTGTTTCGCCTTCTCGGGCCACGTTCGGCCCACTTTCATCGACGGAGGAGCTCCCATGGTTCGACGCCCGCTGGTGGCGCTCGCGCTCGGCTTGTCTCTCGTTGCGACGGCGGCTTCGGCCCTCGACCTGCAACGCTTCGAGCAGCGACTGACCGAACATCGACTCGTCAACGGTTTGACGTTCCTGATCTACGAACGCCCGGAAGCGCCGGTGGTGTCGTTTTACACCTACGTCGACGTCGGCGCGGCGCAGGAGGTGCCCGGCATCACCGGTCTCGCGCACATGTTCGAGCACATGGCGTTCAAGGGAACGACCAAGATCGGCACCAAGGATTTTGCCGCCGAGAAGGCTGCGATGGCCGAGGTCGACGCCGCCTACCACGCCTGGGCCGCCGAGCGCGACAAGCCCTTCGGCCGCGACGACGCCAAGGTCGCCGAGCTGAAGAAGGTCCTCGAAGAGGCGCAACAGAAGGCCAAGTCCTTCGTCGTCAACAACGAGTTCACCGAGATCATCGAACGCGCCGGTGGAGTCGGCATCAACGCCTCGACCGGGGCGGACAACACCGACTACTTCTACTCCCTTCCGTCGAACAAGATCGAGCTGTGGGCACACCTCGAATCCGAGCGTTACCTCGACCCGGTGTTGCGCGAGTTCTACGTCGAACGCGACGTGGTGATGGAAGAGCGCCGCATGCGCACCGACTCCCAGCCCCTCGGCCGGTTGATCGAGCAGTACCTCGGCGCCGCGTACCTGGCGCACCCGTACGGCCAGCCCGGGGTGGGACATCAGAGCGATCTCGAACGCTTCACCCGCGAGGACGCGCTCGCGTTCTACGCCAAGTACTACACCCCGGCCAACATGACCATCGCGATCGTCGGCGACGTCCAGGCCAAGAGTCTGATTCCGATGCTCGAGACCTACTTCGGCCGTCTGCCCAAGGGTGACAAGACGCCGCCGTTGCGCACCATCGAGCCCAAGCAGATCGGTGAAAGGTCGGTGGTGATCCACGAGGCGAGCCAGCCGATCTACGTCGAGGGCTACCATCGGCCGGCGGCCAACCACCCGGATCACGCGGCTTACGAGGCTCTGGTCGACGTGTTGTCGAACGGGCGCACGTCGCGGCTGTACCGTTCGATCGTGCGGGACGCCAAGGCAGCGAGCTTTGCCAGTGCGTTCAACGGGTTCCCGGGCGACAAGTACCCCAACCAACTGCTGTTCTTCGCTTTCACCACCCCCGACACGACGCTCGAGACCCTTCAGGGTCTGCTGCGCGCCGAGATCGAGAAGATCACCACCGAGCCGATCACCGACGAGGAGCTCGCGATGGTCAAGACCCGGGCCAAGGCCGGCCTGATCCGGGGCTTGGGCTCGAACATGGGGATCGCCCAGCAGCTGGCGTACTACCACGTGATCCACGGGGATTGGCGCGAGCTCTTCCGCAGCGTCGAGGCAATCGACGCCCTGACCAAGGAGGACATCCTCCGGGTCGCCAAGGAGACGCTGGTGGCGAACAACCGCACCGTGGCAATGATCGTCAACGAGGAGGCCGGCGCAGGCGCCGGTGGAGAATGAGCATGCTTTCCGTCCGAACGAGCGCTGTTGCGCTGCTGCTTCCTCTCGCCGCGCTGCCGGTGGCGGCCCAGGTCGAACGCCCCGAGCAGTTGACCTTCCCCGACATCCGCAGCTTCGACATTCCCAAGCCCGAAGTCCATACCCTGCCGAACGGCTTGACCGTGATGCTGATGGTCGATCGCGAGCTGCCGCTGATCACGGCGCGAGCGATGGTGCGCACCGGCGGTCTGTTCGATCCGGCCGACAAGACCGGGCTCGCCGGCCTGACCGGCGCGGTGCAGCGCATCGGCGGAACCAAGAACCACAGCGGGGACGAGCTCGACCTGCTGCTCGAGGCGCGAGCCGCATCGATCGAAGCCTCGATCGGCGAGACCTCGGGCAACGTCACGATGTCGTGTCTCAGCCAGGACTTCGACTTCGTCCTGCCGCTGTTCAACGACGTGTTGCGCTTCCCTGCGTTTGCCGAGGACAAGGTCGACCTGGCCAAAGTCCAGGCCAAGAGCGGCATCGCGCGGCGCAACGACAACGTCGGCGGCATCGCCTCGCGTGAGTTCCGCCGGGCGATCTACGGCGCAGACAGCGCCATGGGACGCCAGACCGAATACTCGACGCTCAACGCCATCACCCGCGACGACTTGATCGCGTTCCATGCAGGCGCCTTCCACCCCAATGCAACGATCCTCGGGGTCGTCGGCGACTTCGAGCCGAAGGCGATGCTGGCGAAGCTCACCAAGACCTTCGGTGATTGGAAGCGGGGGCCGGACCCGGCGTCGCTTGCCGCGGAGCCCACCAGTCAGGCCGGGCCGCGAGTGCTGTCGGTGACCAAGACCGATGTCAACCAGGCACAAATCCGCGTTGGGCACCTGGGGATGCGGATCACCGACCCCGACTACTTCGCCGTGCAGGTGATGAACGAGGTCTTGGGTGGTGGGTTCGCCGGTCGCCTGTTCAAGAACGTGCGTTCCGAGAAGGGTCTGGCCTACTCGGTCGGCGGCGGCGTCGGCGCCGGGTTTGCCTATCCCGGCACCATGACGTTGACCATGTCGACCAAATTCTCGACCGTCGGGGCGGCGATTGCGGCGCTCCAGGAGGAGGTCGCCAAGATGCGCGCGGCGGCTCCCGAGGCGGATGAGATGGCGCGCGCCAAGGAGTCGATCCTCAACGGCTTCGTCTTCAACTACGCCTCGAAGTCGCAGGTGCTGGCGCAACGCATGAGTTACCTGTACCAGGGCCTGCCGGCGGACTTTCTCGAGCAGTACCAGAAGCGGGTCGAGTCGGTGACCGCCGAGGAAGTTCTCGCGGCGGCCCAGGCGCGCCTGCGGCCGGAGGAGATGGTGATCCTGGTCGCCGGCAACCCCGAAGGCTACGACCGGCCGCTGTCGGATTTCGGCACCGTCGAGAACGTCGACATCACCATTCCGCCGCCGGAGGTCAAGACCGCCCACGTCGAGACCAGTGACGCCAGTGTCGCCGCAGGCAAGGCGCTGCTCGCGAGGGTGGTTGCTGCCATGGGCGGGCCTGACGCTGCTGCGGTCAAGGCGATCGCCTCGGAGGCGACCCTGACGGTGTCGCTCCAGGGCCAACAGATCGGCCTCGCGCGGACCAGCCTGACGGTGTTCCCGGATCGCATCCGTGAGGTCGTGCGCAGCCCCATGGGTGAACAGACCCAGGTGATCGTTGGCGATCGCGGCTGGATGGAGATGGGTGGCCAGCGCCGCGACATGCCGGCCGAAATGGTCGCCAAGCAGCTGCAGGACTTGGGTCGCGATCTGCGCACCATCGTCCGTTACGCCGACGATCCGGCCCTCGAGGCGCTCGCCGGTCAGCCACAGGAAGTCAACGGGACGACCTACGAGACCCTGGTGGTCAAGTACCGCGGCGCCGAGAGCGAAATCCTGGTCGCAGCGGACGGCACCGTGGCCTTCCAGCGTTACGCCGGCGTCAACCCGCTGACGGGCGCGCCCGGCGCGGTCGAGGTCGAGCTCTTGGGCTACCAGGAGGTCGGTGGACGGCAGGTGCCGCACGAACAGCTGATCAAGGTCGATGGCGACCCGATCGGACGTTCGTCGCTGACCAAGTTCGAGATCGATCCGGCGTTCGACCCGGCGGTTTTCGAGTAGATTTCGATTGAGAGCACGACCCGGCGGGCCGCCTGCGGATCGCCGGGTTTCTTTTCGTGAGGATGGTTGACATGTCCAGGATTCTGCGGATCGTCAGTGGCGCGTTGGTCGTGGTGGTGGTCGGCTGTGGGGAGGGCACTCCCGACCCGGCTTCGGCCCCCGGCGGCGGACCTCCGGCGGCGGCGCCGCCGCTCGCGGTCGACGTGGTGCGAGTCGAGCCCCGGCAAGCAGACGAGAGGCTGTCGACCACGGGAACCCTGCGCGCCAACGAGCAGGTCGAGCTGGTGGCGGAGATCGCCGGCGAGCTCGAGGAGGTGTTGTTTCGTGAGGGCAGTCGGGTGGAACGGGGTGCCACGCTGGTGCGCATCGACCGGCGGCGGGTCGCAGCCGAACGCGATCGGGCCTTCCACCGCCTGCAGCTCGCTGAGTTGCGCGAACGTCGGCAGCAAGAGTTGCTCCGCGACGGCCTGACCAGCCAGAGCGAATACGACGCAGCCCTGTCCGAGGCCAACGTCCTGCGGGCGGAGTTGGTGTTGGCCGAAGCTCAGCTCGAGAAGAGCGAGGTGCGAGCACCCTTCGCGGGCACGATCGGCTTGCGCGCGGTCTCCCCTGGGGCTTTCCTCAGCATGGGGGACGTGATCGCTTCCCTCCAGGATCTCGATCCGATCAAGCTCGACTTTGCTCTGCCCGAGGCCTACGCCGACGCGGTGGAGGTGGGCGATGAGGTCGACTTCCGCGTGCGCGGCATCGAGGAGACGCTGACCGCGACGATCTACGCGATCGAGCCGGTGGTCGATCAGGCGACCCGTTCGGTGGTGTATCGCGCCCGCGCCGCCAACCCGCAAGGGAAGTTGGTGCCGGGCGGTTTTGCCGACGTCGAGGTGGCGGTGCGCGATGTGCCCGATGCGCTGCTGGTACCGAACGTGGCGGTGATCCCCGAGCTCGGCGGCAAGAAGGTGTTCGTCGTCCGCGGTGGCAAAGCCGTGCCGGTGCCGGTCGAAACCGGGATCAGGTTGCCGGACGTGATCGAGGTGACCTCGGGGCTGTCGGCTGGTGACGTGGTGATCGTCTCGGCGATCGAACGCCTGCGCCCGGGTCTCGAGGTCGCTCCGCGCGAAGGAGGTGCGCCGTGAGCCTGGCGTCGGTTTCGATCCGCCGGCCGGTGCTGGCGATCGTGTTCTCGATCGCGATCGTGTTGTTCGGCTGGCTTGGGTTCAACTCGCTCGGCGTGCGCGAGTTCCCGTCGATCGACTCGCCGGTGGTGACGGTTTCGACCAACTACTTGGGAGCCAGCGCCGACGTCATCGAATCGCAGATCACCGAACCGCTCGAACGGGCGGTCAACGCCGTCGCGGGCATTCGCACGTTGACCTCGGTGTCGCGCGAGGGGCGCTCGACCATCACCGTCGAATTCGAGCTCGGTGCCGATCTCGAGCGCGCCGCCAACGACGTCCGCGACCGCGTCGCGGCGGCGGTTGGCCAACTCCCGCCCGACGTCAATCCGCCGCAGGTGCAGAAGGCCGACTCCGACTCGCCGCCGGTGGTGGGCATCACCGTCCAGAGCAGCCAGCGCAACCTCCTCGAGCTGACGCGGCTGGCGGACGAAACGTTCGTCGAACGCCTGCAGACCATCAACGACGTCGCCCAGGTCGACATCTGGGGCTCGCGCACCTTTGCCATGCGCTTGTGGATCGATCCGCAGCGCCTCGCGGCCTACGGCCTCACCCTGCTCGACGTGCGCTCGGCCTTCCAACGCGAAAGTGTCGAATTGCCCGCCGGCCGGATCGAAGGCGACGACGTCGAGCTCACCATTCGCGCCGAGGGTCGACTCGACACTCCCGAAGCCTTCAACGAGCTGATCTTGAAGCAGGAAGGTTCGCGGATCGTGCGTTTTCGAGACATCGGCAGGGCTGAGCTCGGACCTCGCAATGACCGCACCATCTTGAAGCGCGAGGGGGTGCCGATGGTGGCGGTGGTCGCTCGGCCACAGCCCGGCGCGAACTTCGTCGAGATCGCGCAGGAGGTCAAAAAGCGCGTCGCCCAGATCGAGAAGGAAGTCCCCGCCGACATCGAGGTCGGGACCTTCTTCGACACCTCGGAGTACATCGAGGAGTCGATCAAGGAAGTCCAGCAGACCATCATCCTGGCGGTGTTCCTGGTGGTGTTGGTGATCTTCGCCTTTCTGCGCGACTGGCGCACCACGCTGGTGCCGCTGCTGGTGATCCCGGTGTCGCTGATCGGCACCTTCTTTGCCCTCTGGCTCCTGGGCTTCTCGATCAACGTCCTGACCTTGTTGGGTCTGGTGCTCGCGATCGGCATCGTGGTCGACGACGCGATCGTGGTTCTCGAGAACATCTACGCCAAGATCGAAGCCGGGATGCCGCCGATCGCCGCCGGCCTCCAGGGCACGCGGGAGATCTTCTTTGCCGTCATCTCGACCACCATCGCGCTGATTTCGGTGCTGCTGCCGATTCTCTTCCTCGGCGGCTTGACCGGGCGGCTGTTCCGCGAGTTCGGCGTGACGTTGTCGGTGGCGGTGGCGATCTCCTCGTTCGTTGCCTTGAGTCTGACCTCGATGCTCGCGAGCCGCATCCTCAAGAAGCGCGAGCGGCAGCCCGCGCTCTACCGCGCCACCGAACCGTTCTTCGAAGCCTTGACCTCGACCTATCGACGTAGCCTCGGAGCGGTGATCGAGCGCGGCTGGGTGGCGTGGGCGATCATCGCCGGCTGCTTGGGGATCGTGATGTTCCTGTTCCCGCAGATCCCGCAGGAGCTGGCGCCGCTCGAGGATCGATCGCAGATGCGCTTCCAGGTGCGTGCGCCCGAAGGGGTGACGTTCGCCTACATGGACCAGTACGTCGACCAGCTGACCCAGCTGGTCTCCGAGGCGGTGCCGGAAGCGGAGCGCGAGGTGATCCTCACCGTGACCTCACCCGGCTTCGGTGCTTCGAGCTCGGTCAACTCGGCGTTCCTGCGGCTGATTCTGGTCGATCCAGAACATCGCGAGCGCAGCCAGATGGAGGTTGCCAACGACCTGACGCGGCGGGTCCGCAATCTGACGGGCGCGCGCACGGTGGTGATCCAGGAACCGACGATTTCGGTCGGTCGCCGTGGTGGTCTGCCGGTGTCGTTCGTGCTCCAGGCGCCCAACATGGCCAAGCTCAAGGAGGCGGTGCCGCGGTTCATGGAGGCGGCCGGCCAGAGCCCGGTGTTCTCCTTCGTCGACGTCGATCTGCGCTTCGACAAACCGGAGTTGCGCCTCGAGATCGACCGGGCTCGGGCCCGAGATCTCGGCGTGTCGGCGCTCGACGTCGCTCAGACCCTGCAACTGGCGCTGTCGGAGCAGCGCCTCGGCTACTTCGTCATGGACGGCAAGCAGTTCGAGGTCGTCGGCCAGGTCGAGCGCGATCGGCGCGACGAGACGACGGATTTGCGCAACCTCTCTGTGCGTTCGTCGAGCGGTACCCCGGTCCTGCTCGACAAGGTGGTTCGGGTGCGCGAGGAGAGCAGCCCGCCGCAGCTCTATCGCTACAGCCGGTACCTGGCCGCCACGGTGTCGGCCGACCTTGCGCCCGGTTACGCGCTCGGCGACGGCATCGCGGAGATGGAACGCATCGCCGAGGAGACCCTCGACGAGACCTTCTCGACGGCGTTGTCGGGCCTGTCGCGCGACTTTGCCGAGAGCTCGAGCAGCCTCGGCTTCATCTTCGGTCTCGCCCTGTTGCTCGTCTACCTCGTGCTGGCCGCCCAGTTCGAGAGCTTCCGCGACCCCTTCGTGATCATGTTGGCGGTGCCGCTCGCGCTCGCGGGGGCGCTCGGCGGTCTGTGGATGTTCGGCAAGACCCTCAACATCTTCAGCGAGATCGGCATGATCATGTTGATCGGCCTGGTCACCAAAAACGGCATCCTGATCGTCGAGTTCGCCAACCAGCGGCGAGACGCCGGCCTGTCGATCGACGAGGCGATCCGCGAGGCCGCAGCCGCGCGCTTCCGCCCGGTGTTGATGACCAGCCTCTCGACCATCCTTGGCACCCTGCCGATTGCGCTTGCTCTCGGCGCCGGGTCTGAAAGCCGCGTGCCGATGGGCATCGCGATCATCGGCGGCATGGCCATCGGCACGGTGTTGACCCTCTACGTCATCCCGCCGATCTACCGTGTCGTCGCTGCCAAGCAGCGCAAGGTTCTCACCGCCGAGGAGGCCGAGGCATTGGTCGTCCAGGCGCAGGAGGAGGCGGCGTAGGACCCGGGACCCGGGATCCGGGACCAGGGACCCGACGGAGGCCGTCCGCGTCCGTCGGCTGCCCGATCGGTCAGCGATCAGAGCGGGTCGGTGGCGTCCGTCGAGCGAGGCACCTCAGGCGATGAGATTGCGCCACCGGAGTCCGGGAAACCGAGCGAAGCCTCGATCGGTGGTCCACCATTCGCAGCCGGCTTCGACTGCGAGCGCGGCAAGGTAGGCGTCGGTCGTGTCGCTGCCGACGATGTTCGCCCCGCGCACGAGGTCGCGCAACAGCTGCCAGTGACGCGGGCCGGGGCATACTGTTCGGACGCCTGGCAAGGTGCGGATCGCGTCGACGAACTCGAAGACCTCTTCCGGCAGTGGCGCCGGCTGGAACAGGCGTGGATTGGAACCGATCCTGACCACTGCTGCGAGAATCAGCTCACTGACGGCCATCCCGGAAGGGGTGGTCCTGAGGTGCTCGAGCGCCTGTCGGCAGGCGCGGTGATGTTCGCTGCGCTCGAACATCGCGTTGAGATAGACCCCAACGTCGCAGAGGATCACTCGAGCTCCCAAAGCCGGCTGGTGTCGTTGAGGTCGATCCCTGCTAGGGGCACCGGCGCCGTGAGCACCGGAAGCGGGGGAGGGGTCGTTCGTTTCACCGAACGTTGCTCGGCGAGGTAGCCCCTCAGGCTCTCCTCGAACAGTCGAGTGACCGGCACCCGCCGCTCGGCTGCAAGCTTCTTGGCTTCGACCAGCAAGTGCTCGGGGATGTCCACGGTGGTGCGCATGCAATGATGCTACATCATGATGCGCCTAGTGATGTTCGACTCCGGAGTGCCCTACCTCCTCCCAAGGCGGCCCAGAAGTCCGGCGACCTCGGTCCGCACGCGATCCCGAACGGCGCGGAAGGCGTCGCCGTCGAGCGCGCGCGGGTCGGGGATCTGCCAGTCCTCGCGGACTCGAGCGGGGACGAAAGGGCATTCATCGCCACAACCCATGGTGACGACGGCGTCCCAGGTGCCGTCGGCGATGGCGTCGAGGCCGGTCGAGTGGTGGGTCGAGAGGTCGTAGCCGAGCTCGGCCATCGCCGCGATGGCCTTGGGGTTGACCTTGCCGGACGGTCGCGATCCGGCACTGGCCGCCACAACCGCGTCGCCGCCCAAGATCCGGGCAAAGGCCTCGGCCATCTGGCTGCGGTTGGAGTTTTCGACGCAGACGAAGAGGAGGCGGAGGGGGGGAGTGGTGGTCGGCATGGGCCAAGCCTATCCCGGAGGTACCGGGTACCCGATACCCATTCCCCATTCCCCATTCCCAATACCCAATACCCAATACCCATTCCCCAATACCTTCCCCTGCTACAGTTCCACCCATGAGCGATTCGTTGATCCAAATCGGCTCCAAGACCCGCTCCCACACGCCCGGGCGAGAGGGGCGGCCGGAGTGGTTGCGGATCCGGCTGTCGACCCCACCGCGCTACCACGAAGTGCGCAAGTTGGTCGAGAAGCTCGAGCTGCACACCGTCTGCGAAGAGGCCAAGTGCCCGAACATCTACGAGTGTTGGGGCCAACACGGCACGGCGACCTTCATGATCCTCGGCGACGTGTGCACGCGTCGCTGCGGCTTCTGCGCGGTGACCTCCGGGCGTCCCCCGAAGGGGCCGGATCCCAAGGAGCCGGCGCACGTTGCCGAAGCCGTACGGGTGATGGGTTTGCAGCACGCCGTGATCACCTCGGTCGACCGCGACGATTTGCCCGATGGCGGTGCCCGTCACTGGGCGGCAGTGATCCGGGCGGTACACGATGAGAGTCCGACGACCGCCGTCGAGGTTCTGACCCCCGACTTTCGTGGCGTGCCTGATGCCCTCGACATCGTGCTGGCGGCGCGACCCGAGATCTTCAGCCACAACGTCGAAACGGTGCCGCGGATGTACCGCAAGGCCCGGCCCGGCAGCCGCTTCGACCGGACCGTCGGCCTGTTGGCAGACGCTGCGGCGCGGCGCGATCGTGGTGAGTACGCTGGTCGAGTCAAGACCGGGATCATGGTGGGGCTCGGCGAAGCGCCGGACGAAGTGTTCGAGCTGATGCGCGAGGTGCGTGCGGCCGGCGTCGAGATCTTCACTATCGGCCAATACCTCCAGCCGACCCCCAAACACTTGCCGGTCGATCGCTTCGTCCATCCGGACGAGTTTGCCGACTACAAACGCTTTGCCCATGAGCTCGGCTTCGCCCACTGCGAGTCCGGGCCGCTGGTACGGTCGTCGTACCACGCTCATGAGCACGTTGGAGGGTCGAGCGCGCACGCACGAGCCGTCGCAACCTGATCCTCGAGGAGGAGCCATGTCCAAGCTGCTGATGCATCTTCTGACCGTCGCCGCCGCTTTGGGGGTCACCGCGTGGTTGCTGCCGGGTGTCCACGTGGCGTCGTGGGTGGCGCTGGCGGTGGCCGCGCTGATCCTCGGGTTCGTCAACGCGATCATCCGGCCCCTCATCACCATCCTGACGCTCCCCTTGACGATCCTGACCTTTGGGCTGTTCTTGCTGGTGGTCAACGGCATCGCCTTTGCTTTGGCGGCGATGGTGGTGCCGGGCTTCAGCACCGATGGCTTCGGCTGGTCGATCCTCGGGGCGCTGCTGGTCAGCATCGTGTCGGCCGTGATCGGTTGGGTGCTCAAAGAAGAGAAGAAGTGAAGGCCCCGGTCCGCGTGCGAGCTCGGATCGAAACCGGAGACCAGTACCGTGAGAGCCTGCGCGGCCGTGGCCTGCGGGTGTTCCTGTTCGGCGAGTTGATCGACGAGCCGGTCGACCATCCGGTGATCGCCCCGTCGGTCAACGCGGTAGCCGAAACCTACGAGCTCGCGCTTCGGGAGCCGGAGCTTGCGACCGCGATCTCGGCCCTGACCGGTGAGCGGGTCAATCGTTTCCTTCACGTCGCAACCAGCGCCGACGACCTGGTGGCCCAGAACACCATGCAGCGCAAGCTCGGTCAGCTGACCGGCACGTGTTTTCAGCGTTGTGTCGGCATGGATGCCTTCAACGCCTTGTTTTCGGTGACCTACGACATCGACCAGGCTCGCGGCACCGGGTATCACCAACGGCTGCGATCATTCCTCGCCGATGTGCAACGCCACAACGAGGTCGTCGGCGGGGCGATGACCGACGTCAAGGGGGATCGCTCCAAAGCGCCGCATCAGCAACGCGACCCCGACCTGTTCGTGCACGTGGTCGAGCGCAGCGCCGAAGGAGTGTGGATTACGGGCGCCAAGGCTCACCAGACCGGGTGTCTGAATTCGCATTGGATGGTGGTGATGCCGACCATGCGCCTCGGTGAGGGCGACGCCGATTACGCCATCGTGGGGGCGGTGCCGGTCGACGCGCCCGGCATCACCTACGTCTATGGGCGCCAGTCGTGTGACACGCGCCACCTCGAGGGCGGCGAGATCGACCAGGGCAACGCACGCTACGCCGGCCAGGAAGCCTTGGTGATCTTCGACCGCGTCTTCATTCCGGACGAGCTGGTGTTCATGGACGGCGAGCACGAATTCGCCGCCACCCTGGTGGAGCGGTTCACCTGCTACCACCGACGCAGCTACGTCTGCAAGGCTGGTGTTGGCGACGTCTTGATCGGCGCCGCCTCGGCGATCGCACGGGCCAACGGCACAGAAAAGGCCTCCCACGTCCGCGACAAGTTGGTCGAGATGAGTCACCTGAACGAGACCATCTACGGCATCGGCATTGCCTCCTCCCACCGCGCTCGGCCAACCGCGTCGGGGTGTTACTTGAACGACGAGATGTTGGCAAACGTCTGCAAACACCACGTCACCAAGATCCCCTACGAGCTCGGGCGACTGGCCCAGGATCTCGCAGGTGGCCTGGTGGCGACGTTGCCGTCCCAGCGCGACCTCGAGCACCCGGAGCTCGCTCGAGTGCTCGAGAAATACTTGCAGGCGGCGCCGGCCGTGCCGGTCGACACGCGGCTCAGAATCCTGCGGCTGATCGAGAACATGACGCTCGGCCGCAACGCCGTCGGCTACCTCACCGAGTCGATGCACGGCGCCGGTTCGCCGCAGGCGCAGCGCGTCCAGATCGCGCGGCAGATGGAGCTGGCCTACAAGGAAGCTCTGGCGCTGCGGCTGGCGGGAGTGGTGGAGGAGCGCCCGGAGCCCGAGCGCGGCGGTTTCCAGGCGGAAGTGTTGGGTTGGGTGGTGTCGTAGTGTGGGGCGGAAACGTCGAGCAGCTCGAAGACCGAGGCCCAGTGGAAACCCGGCGGGTTGGTGGGGGGAGCGTTGCCGGCGAGTTCCGCGCTCCGGGGCGCAAGGACCGCTGCTACCCGGCCCAGTTTTCGACGATCAGGCCAGGCACTCGGAGGAACTCCCGGGTGTTGTTGGTCACGAGCACCGCGCCGAGATCTCGGACGTGGCTCGCGATCCACAGGTCGTTGTTGCCTATCGGCTCGCCGCGCCGCGCCAGGTCGCCCCGAATGGCGGCGTAGTGAACTCCCACGGAGTCGGCCATGGCGAGCACCGGGAGGACGGTTCGAAACTCCTCTAGGACTGCCAGCGCCTCCGGTCGGCGAACGCTACGTTCTGCGCCGAAGAGCAGCTCACCCCACGTCACCACCGAAATCGCCGCAGCGCCCGGCTCGAGTTGCTCGAATCGGCGCAATACCTCGATCGGCCGGCGCTTGGCGATGTAGATGCAGATGTTGGTGTCGAGGACGTACCGGGGCGCCATCACCAGCCGTTCCGCTCCTGCGGCGGCTCGTCTTCACGAGACTCTGGGAGGGCGTCCTCCGGGAGCTCGGCGAGGAGGTGAAACGCCCGCGCCATCGAGCCCAGCGGCTCGCGCAGCACGATCTCGCCGCCACGCCGGAAGATCTCGAGCTCCTTCGTCTCGACTCTGAAGCCGACCGGCAGTCGGACGGCTTGGCTGTTACCCGATCGAAAGACCTTGGTCCGTGCCATCGTGCCTCCTCGTTCGAAGTATATACCAGTCGTCATTCCGGCATCGGGCTCGTCCGACGGCTGCCGGGCCTCACCAATCCGATAGGCTTCGAATCGAGGAGGCGTCGATGCGGTTGGTGACGGTCGGAGCTGCGGTGATCGAAACCACGCCGCTCGCGTGGGAGGGGAACCTCGAGGTGATTCGCGCCGCGATTGCGGAAGCTCGCGCCCGCGGGGTGTCGATCCTGTGCCTGCCGGAGCTGTGCCTGACCGGGTACGGCTGCGAAGACGCCTTCCACGCCTCCGGTGTTGCAGCGCGGGCATGGCGGCAGCTCGAGGCTATCGCACCGGAGACCAAGGGCATGGCCGTGGCTTTGGGCCTCCCGGTGGCGCTCCAGGGCGGGATGTACAACTGCGTGGCGATGGTCGTCGACGGCCACATCGCCGGGTTGGTGGGCAAACAGCACCTCGCGGGCGATGGGCTCCACTACGAGCCCCGGTGGTTCAAGCCGTGGCCGGCCGGCGTCAGCACGACGATCGCAACGCCCACAGGCCAGGTGCCGATCGGCGACTTGTTCTTCGATCTCGGCGGGGTGGTCGTGGGTTTCGAGATCTGCGAAGACGCGTGGGTGGGTGATCGCCCAGGCGCGCGCCTGTGTCGCCGCGGGGTCGATCTGATCCTCAACCCCAGCGCCAGCCACTTCGCCTTTGGCAAGCAGGAAGTCCGCCGGCGTTACGTGCTCGAAGGTTCCCGCGCCTTCGGCGTGGCGTACGTCTCGTCGAACCTGCTCGGCAACGAGGCCGGTCGGGTGATCTACGACGGCGGCGCCCTGATCGCAGCTGGGGGGATTCCGCTGGCGGAGGGCCCCCGCCTGTCGTTCCGGTCGCAGGTGGTGACCTCTGCGGTCGTCGATCTCGAGCTCGGGCGCCTGACGCGGGTCCGCCTGGCCAGCCACCGCCCCGAGCTCGGTGAAGGGCTGGAGCGTCGAGTACGCGTGGATTGGAGTCCGCCGCCGAGCGCGGTGACCGGCTACGGGGTCTTGCGCTCGGATCGGGCGGACTGGGACCGAGGCTTCTACCGCAAGGAGGAGGAACTGGCCCGGGCCGTTGCCCTGGGGCTGTGGGGGTATTTGCGCAAGAGCCGTGCGCGCGGCTTCGTGGTGTCGCTCTCGGGGGGAGCGGACTCCGCGGCGACCGCTTGCATGGTGGCGCTGATGGTCGAGCTGGCGGTGGTCGAGCTGGGGTTCGAGTCGGTGCGTGCAACGCTGGCACGGCTCGAGCCTCGTCTCGCCACCTGCGGTACGCCGCGCGAGCTCGTTGGTGCGCTGCTGACGACCGCCTACCAGGCGACTCGCAATTCTTCGGAGGCGACGCGGTCCGCCGCGGCGGCTGTCGCGGAGGCGATCGGCGCCGATCACCACGAGCTCGACGTCGACGAGTTGGTGCAGGGGTATGTGGCACTCGCCGAATCTGCCCTGGGCCGGCGGCTCACGTGGGAACACGACGATGTGGCGCTGCAGAACGTCCAAGCCCGCGTTCGTTCACCTTCGGTGTGGATTCTGGCCAACGTCAAAGGAGCACTACTGCTTTCCACCAGCAATCGCTCCGAGGCGGCGGTCGGCTACGCCACCATGGACGGCGACACCTCGGGGGGCCTGGCGCCGTTGGCGGGCATCGACAAGGCGTTCCTGCTGCGCTGGCTCGACTGGCTGCAGGAGCACGGGCCGGCGGGCGTCGGCCCGATCCCGGCGCTCTCGGCGATCACGCAGCTCGAGCCCACCGCCGAGCTGCGCCCTCCGGCTTCGGGACAGACCGACGAGGCCGACCTGATGCCCTACGAGGTCCTCGATGTGATCGAACGCCTTGCCGTGCGCGACAAACGGATGCCCGAGGACATTCTGCCGTTGCTGGAAGCCCAGCTCCCCGGGTACCCGCGCCCGCAGTTGGCCGCCTGGATCGAACGGTTCCTGCGGCTCTGGAGTCGCAACCAGTGGAAGCGCGAGCGCTACGCACCGTCGTTCCATCTCGACGACGAAAATCTCGACCCGCGCAGCTGGTGCCGGTTTCCCATTTTGTCGGGTGGTTTCGAGACCGAGCTGGCGGAACTGCGCCGAAGCGAGGCGGAGTGAACACCGGCGCGGTGACCTCCCAGCACGGCCAGCTGTGGAATCTGACCGTGGTGAGCCTGGTTGTAAGCGCCTTTCTCACCGGCCTGATCTGGTTGGTGCAGGTGGTGCAGTATCCGCTCCTCTCCAGGGTCGGCGCGGATGCGTTCCGGATCTACCACACCCTCCACTCGCTGCGAATCTCGTGGATCGTCGTCCCGGCCATGCTCCTCGAGGTGCTGCTGGCGGTCGCGCTGGTGGCCCGCGGGCGGGGCATTGCCCCAGGCTGGTGGCTGGTGGCGACCTCGGCGCTGTTGGCGATGGTGTGGCTGTCCACGTTCGCCCTGCAGGTGCCGTGCCACCAGCGGCTGGCCCAGGGCTTCGATCTCGCGACCTGGCAGCGGCTGGTCGCGACCAACTGGATCCGCACTGCGGCGTGGAGCGTACGAACAGCGCTGCTGGGCTGGTGCGTACTCCGTTCCGGGGCGCTGGAGACTTGAAACACTCGGCGTTCTAGCCGCATCGATCCGAAGTGTCTGCAAGCTCTCCATTGCCCACGATCGAAGTAGCCTCGTCGCTGCAGAGTGAGCCGTCGTGCAGTGGTGGACGCGGACGGCTGCGGCACCGAGTCGAAGGTCTCGTCCTGGTTCTCGCTCTGGCTCCGGGCCTCGCCGCTGGGGCGCTGGGAGCCGAGCTCGAGTGGTTCGGTGCCGCAACGATGGACGCTGGGGCCGTTCGAGGTGCGGGCTCGAGCTTTCTCGCGGGTGGCTGGGGCCGATTCGGTCTCGATGGACGATCGGGAGACGATGAATGGTCCGGCTCGCTGGGAACCGACCTTGGTCTGGTGTGGACTCCTGCCCCAGGTGTTCGAGTGGTAGCTCATGGGCTGGCTCGGCTCGAGGACGACGAAGTCGAAGGTGAAGCTGCCGGCCTGGTCGAGCTCTTCGCGGATCTCCAGCGGACAGTGGGCGACCGGCATCAAGTCGGTGTTCGTGCGGGTCTATTCTTCCCCGCGACGTCGTTCGAGAATGTCGAGCGTGGGTGGCACTCGCCGTATACCCTGACCCTGTCGGCGATCAACAGTTGGGTCGGCGAAGAGAGCCGGGAGCTCGGAGTCGAAGGGCGTTGGACCGCTGCGCTGGGCGACGGGCGTCTCACCGTTGCCGGCGCACTCGGCGGCGGCAACGACACCGCCGGGACACTTCTCGCCTGGCGCGGGTTCTCGCTGCACGACCGCCTGACCACCCTCGGCGAGACGATCGCGCTGCCGCCGCTTTCGAGCCTCGAGGACGACGGCATCTTCGGGGTGCAGCGCGACCAGGGGACCCGTCCCCTGACCGAAGATCTCGACGGGCGCGTGGGCTGGAGCGGCCGGGTGGCTTGGCGCGACGACCGCCGCGGCCTGACCTTCCGCCTGCGGATTGCCGACAACCGCGGCGATCGCGAGCTGCACGGCGATCAGTACGCCTGGCGGACGCGCACCGTGGCGGCAGGTGTTGGAGTCGATCGCCCGAGCGGATGGTCGATCCTGGCCGAGGTGCTCATCGGCGACACCGGCATGGGAATCAGGCCCCACTTCGTCGACGCCGACTTTGCGGCGGCGTACCTGTTGGTGTCGCGAAGGTGGGATCGGTGGCGCCTTTCGGTCCGTGTCGACCAGTTCGAAACACGTGATCGTGATGGCTCGATCGGCGAGATCAGTGACGAGGACGGCCAGGCGGTGACGGTGGCGGTGCTGCGGCAGGCCGGGCCCTGGCGCGTGGGTGCCGAGCTCGTGGCTCTCGAGGTCGATCGTCCGAGCGGCAGCGGTTTCGTCGAAGACGGCGGCGGGGAGACCTTCAGGCTCGAGCTGCGGCGCTCGTGGTGAGGCGCCCGGAGGCAAAAGCCTCGGGCTCAGGGTGCAACGCGAGGGCCGTTGGCAGCATCTCCCCGGCTCGTTCCAAGAGTTCCTCGAACCCTCGTGCCGAGGCCTGGTCGATGGCGAGACCGACGCGGCGAGCCAGGCCCGCCAGGCGCCGGGCCAATCCCTCGGGATCAGCGTAGCCGCGAGGCCACTCACCGTGATGCAGGCGCTCGAGCAGGCGGATCAGCTGCTCGCGGAACGTCGGTTCGGCGCGGCAGGGCAGGCGATACCCCGAGGCGAGAGCGTCGAGGACTGGCCGCTCGAGAGTGGCGACCCCCTGACGGAGCCGGTCGATCACGTAGTCGGCGCCGTGGCTTCGGATGAGGGCGCCGTCGAGAGCGAGCTCCCACGCGGGGTGGGCGAGCAGGCCCGGCCGTGGCCAGTTGCTGCGGCGAAGGA
Source organism: uncultured Thermoanaerobaculia bacterium (assembly GCA_964599475.1). Taxonomy (GTDB): domain Bacteria; phylum Acidobacteriota; class Thermoanaerobaculia; order Multivoradales; family CAZRFU01; genus CAZRFU01. Next base: position 39,461 of record CAZRFU010000008.1, on the reverse strand, counting down.
CTTCTGCCGCCCGGCGCTGGCCCGCCCCGAGCAGGCTCTCGTCCTGGTGGAACAGCCGGTCGACCACCAGATGGTGCAACACACCTCGGGCGAGAGGCCGAGCGCGATCGTCGAGCGGCCCGTCGTAGGGCAACGAGCGTGTCGATACCCGTGCCCTTGCATCGGCCATGCGCCAGAAGTCCGGCAGGAGGGCCCCTGCCGCACCTTCGATACCGAGGTCGCGGGCAGCGAGCTCGAAATGGAGCAGCAGGTTCAGGTGCGGGTACCCACGATCGAGCGGGTTGGGCGCAGGACCTGGTGTGCGACCATCCACTCGGTGCCCCCGGCATAGGCGAAGAGCTCGGCGCAGGCCATGAAGAACACTCGCCAGCGACGGTACCAGCGATCGCGGTGGGCACGGCCGTAGGTGCGCTCGAGCGCTTCGAGCACCTGATCGCGGCACAGGTCCATCCGGCGCAGCCACAGCTCGAGGGTGCGAGCGTAGTGCCTGCCGCCGACCAGCCACCGCTGCTCGACCGTCAGGTCTTCGTTCCACCGCTCGAACAGGTCGGCCGAGGGCATCAGTCCACCGGTGAAGAAGTGGCGGGCCATCCAGTCGCTCGCTCCCTCGCTCTCGAAGGTGTAGGCGAGGGTTTGATGGCAGAAGGTGTGGACGAAGAGTCGTCCGTCGTCGCGAAGCCAAGGCCGGATGCGGCGGAACAGCTGGGAGTGGTTGCGGACGTGCTCGAACATCTCCACCGAGACGATACGATCGAATCGTTGGTGGAGCTCGAGGCTCGAGATGTCGGCGGTGACGACGCGCAGGTTGCCGATGGCGCGTTCGCCGGCGCGAGACTCGATGAAGGCCCGTTGGTTGCGGGCGTTCGAGACCGCCAGGATCGAGGCGTTGGGGAAACGCTCCGCTGCCCACAGCGACAACGCGCCCCAGCCGCAGCCGAGATCGAGGATGGTTTGACCGTCGGCGAGACCGGCGCGTTCGGCGGTGAGCTCGAGCATCGCATCCTCACCGCTGTCGAGCGATTCGGTCCCGCTGGGGAAGTAGCCGCAGCTGTACTTGAGGCGGTGCCCGAGCACCAGGGCGAAGAGCTCCGGATCGACCTCGTAGTGCTGCTCGTTGGCACGGTCCGCGGCCACCGCGATCGGCGCCTGCTCGAGTGCCGCGAAGACCTTGCCACGCCGCGCAAAGCGCAGGGCCTCGTCGTAGCGGCCTTCGTCGCGCAGGCGCTGATCGAGCAGTCGGCGAATCCCGGCGCGGAGCACGCGATCCGGAATCAGGCCGCGGTCAATCAGCCGGTCGATCATCGGGCGCGCTCGCGGCGGCTCACGTCTTCCTCGGTCGAGGTGGTCGGGGGAAGAAGGCGCTGGTGCGGGCGATGTAGTCGCGGTACGCCGGCCGGCGCTCGCCGATGTCTCGCTCGAGCAGGGTGACGCCCGAGACCCGCAGGAGCAGGAACGTCATCAGCGCCACCGATGGGAGTGTCATCCAGCCGTTGGGAACGGCGAGGGCGATTGCGCCGAAGCCCCACCACAAACAGGCTTCACCGAAGTAGTTGGGGTGGCGGGTCCAGGCCCACACCCCGCGGTCGAGCACCTTGCCGCGATTGTTGGGGTTGGCCTTGAAGCCGGCGAGTTGGGCGTCGCCGATGGTCTCGAAGCAGAAGCCGATTACCCAGAGCAGGAGGCCCAGGGCATCGAAGAAGCCCAGGGGCGGCCCGACCGGAGCGGCGAGCACGACCAGGTGCGGCAGGCAGATCACCGCAACCAACGCCGCTTGGAGCCAAAAGACGACGAACAGGCTTTGCCACCAGAAGGCCGGCCCGCGCCCCTGTCGCATCGCTGCGTAGCGCCGATCCTCCGGCTCACCGTGGTTGCGCCACGCGAGGTAGGCGGACAGCCGCAGCGCCCACGCCGCCACCAGGATCAGGACCAGTGTCTTGCGCGGATCGAGGCTCCCGCCGCCGCGAGCGGCAACCGCCGCGGCGACGAGGAACCCAAGACTCCACCAGGCGTCGACGACACTGACGTCGCGCCGGAGTGTCGCCCACACCCAGACGACCGCAAACAGGGCCAACAACGCGGCCAGGACGATCGCCCAGGTGGTCAACATCGCCACGCCTCAGCTGCTGGCTTTGCCTTCGATGCTGATCAGCTCGACGTCGAAGATCAAGACGGCGCCGGGGCCGATGCGCGGTGGCGCTCCCCGTTCACCGTAGGCGAGCTCAGCCGGGATGTAGAGCTTCCACTTCGAGCCCGTGGGCATCAGCTGGAGCGCTTCGGTCCAGCCCTTGATCACCTGGCCGACGCCGAAGGTGGCCGGCTGGCCGCGGTCATACGAGCTGTCGAACACGGTGCCGTCGATGAGGGTGCCGCGGTAGTGGACGGTGACCTTGTCGCTCGCCGACGGCGTGGGGCCGGTTCCCGCCTCGACCACTTCGTAGAGCAGGCCGCTGGCGGTCTTGGTCACCCCCTCGCGGGCGGCGACCTCAGCGAGGAACTTGGCGCCGGCGCTGGCGTTGGCAACGGCTTCGGCCTCCATCTTCTGCTTCTGGGCGGCCTGCATGGCGGTGCGGAACTCAGCCATGGCGGCGTTCAGTTCTTCGTCGGACAACGTCACCGAACCGGCGAGCCCGGCGCGCAGCCCGGCGATGAACTGCTCGGCATCGATGTCGGCACCCTGTTGGGTGAAGTTCTTGCCGGTCAGGGCTCCGAGGGCGTAGCTCCAGCGGTCCCGGCCCTCCTGGGGCTTGGTCTCGGCCTGGGTTTCAGCGCCACAGGCGGGGGCGAACAGGGCAAGGGCGGCCACGGCAACGGCGAAGTTGGACGAACGCATGGGACTCCTCGACGATTGGCAGAGAAAAGTGGTCGAACGACCGGATCACAGGCCGAAGACCGGCCTGCGGGGCGAGGCCGTGAGCATATGGCGGCGGTCGAGCGCTTGCAAACCGTCGCGCTGGCGGTCACGCGGTTGCGCTCGAGTCGGGCGTGGCGGCTGCGCCGCCCGCGCGCCAGGCAGCGAGGGCCGCCAGGATGGCCTGGCCGAAGGCGTCGACCTTGGCCTCCCCGAGCCCGTGCACGCTGTGGAGCTCGGTGGTGGTCGAGATCATCGGCCGTGCCGACAGGGCGTGGAGTGTGCGGTCCGAGAAGATCCGGAACGCCGGCCAGCCCCGCTCGGCGGCGAGGCTCGAGCGCAGGGTGCGCAAGTGCTGGATCAGCTCCGGCGATCCGCGTTCCTCTGCCGTTGGTGGAGCGGCGGCCTTGTCCCGGCGCTTGGCCGAGCTCGACCGCAGAGCCCGACGTGGCGCGCTCAGTCGGACCTCGTCGAGCAGGCGCCGGTCGCTGTTGGCTTCGAGACCCGCGACGGTTGGATAGAAGCGCCGGAAGCGGATGCGCTCGCCATTCTTCTCGAAGCTCTCCTCGCTGCCTTCGAGCAGGCCGTGACGCACCAGGGCGTCGAGGAGGTTCTCGAAGTCGCGGCGCTCGATGCGACCCTTGGGCGCGAGCTCGGCGTGCAGCTGGCCGGCGGTACGCGGCTCTTCCGCGATCCGCCGCACCACGCGGGCGAGCAGGTCGAGCTCGGAGCGGGTCGGCGGCACCGCTCGGCTGGCGAGGGCGGCATCCGAGCTGCAGACGTCGCAATGGCCACACCCGCGCTCGCGGATGCTGCGATCACCGAAGTGGTGCACCAGTTGCTGCATCCGACATTGGGGACGTTCGGCAAAGGCGAACACCTCTGCGACCTGGTCGACGCGGCGCTGTCGCTGCTCGTGGTAGCGCTGACGCCAACCGTCACCGGATCGTGCGGACCACCAGCCGGCTTCGTCCTGGTAGGCGGCGCCCAGCAGGTGCAGGTGATCGAGGGCTTGGTCGATGACCTCTTCGCCGGCGCCGGTGGTCTGCGCGAGGTCCATTCGGGACTGCGGCGCCCGCAGCAGGTGCGCCTGGATCTGCATCAACAGGCGATCCTCCGGGTAGGCGCGCTCGATGAAGAAGTCGTGGCGCCTGCGGTCGGCGGCGGAGTAGAGCAACACCGCGTGGGCGCCGCGGCCGTCTCGCCCGGCGCGGCCGACCTCCTGGTAGTAGCCTTCGACCGAAGCCGGCAGCCCGGTGTGGATGACGGTGCGGACATCGGGCTTGTCGATCCCCATGCCGAAGGCGATGGTCGCCACCATCACCTCGAGCTCACCGGCGAGGAAGCGGCGCTGAACCCGCTCGCGCTCCTGAGCCTCGAGGCCGGCGTGATAGATCCCGGTGGGGAACAGCTGATCGAGCTCTGCTGCCAGCTGTTCCGTCGCTTTGCGCGAGGGGGCGTAGACGATCGCCGGGCGTCGGCCCTCGTCGCTCAGCAGCTCTGCGGCGAGGTCGTGGCGTTCGCGCGGAGCCACCGCCAGGGCCTCGAGGTAGAGGTCGCGACGGGCGAAGCCGCCGATGTGGAGCAGAGGGTTGCGCAGCCGCAGCTGCGTGGCGATGTCGGTCTGGACCGCCGGAGTGGCGGTGGCGGTCAACGCCAGCACCGGCGCCGGCCGCAGGCTCTCGAGGTGCTGGCCCAGGAGCCGGTAGTCGGGCCTGAAGTCGTGTCCCCACTGGGAGATACAGTGGGCTTCGTCGACGGCGACCAGACTCGGCCGGCGCTTGGCCAAGAACTCCGGGAATCCCGGTACGCGGAAGCGCTCGGGCGCCACGAAGAGATAGTCGAGCTCACCGTCGAGATAGCGTCGGCAACTGGCCCGCAGCTCGGAGCGCTGGCGCCCCGAGTGGAGGGCCTCGGCCCGCAGGCCGCGGGCGGTGAGGCCGGCGACCTGGTCCTCCATCAGGGCGATCAAGGGCGACACCACCACCGCCACGCCACTGCGCAGCAAAGCCGGGAGCTGGTAGCACAGGCTCTTGCCGGCGCCTGTGGGCATCACCACCAGCGCATCGCGACCTTCGGCCGCAGCGGCGCAGACCTCCTCCTGACCGGGCCGGAAGTCGGCGAGCCCGAAGCGCTCCTGCAGCATTCTGCCGAGCTCGGTGCTCGTGGTCTCCATCGCCGAAGGCTACCCGAAAGCCGCGCGGGAGGTGAGGGTGAGGGGCCCCGCCGGCGGCGAAGCCCCTCGAAGCGGGATCTGGCGGGTGATCGGGGAGGCGGATCAGGGGAGAGAATTACTCCAGGCGGAGAGGTTGCCGGCCTCGAAGCCGTCACTGAAGATCGGCACCGGCGCGGGCCCAACACGGAAAGTACCGCTGCGCTTCGCGCTGCTGTTGAAGGCAGTGTCGATCGCTTTGACACCCCAGTGGTAGAGACCATCAGCGAGGCCCTGGAGGCTCCACTGGTCCACCGCGCCGAGGTTGCCCGGACGGGGCTGGTGGCGCGGCACGCTGACGGCGGCTCCGTTGCGGCTGAGCTCGAGGTCGTAGGTCAAGGCATCGGGTGGGGTGGTGTCGTCCGTGCCCGACAGCCACCAGAGTGACACGACGCCGTCGAGCGACACGTCGGCACCTGCCTGCGCGGGCGCCGCCGGCGGTTGATTCGAGGTCGAGGTGTCGTTGCGGTACACGTGCATCTGCGCCTCCACCAGCCCGTTGCCGCCCGGGACGAAGTACTGGCCGGCGATGAAGTAGTCGAGGTCGGCGTCGCCGTCGAGGTCGAGCCAGGTGAAGGAGCCGCCCCGAGTGCCGCTGGCGCGGGGTGCCGGGAGTTGGTCACCGACGGGTGAGAAGATACCGCCGTCGTTGGCGTAGACCATCGCTCGGCCCTCGATGTTGGAGCCCGAGTTGTAGGTTCCGGCGACGAGGATGTCGATGTCGCCATCCGAGTCGTAGTCGCCCCAGCTGGCCGCAGTCACGTCGAACCAGCCATCACAGGCCGGGCATTCGATCACCTCGATCGGCACGTAGGTTTCGGCGTCGTTGCGGTAGATCCGCAGGACCACGTTGAAGCCGCCGTCAGGCTCCTGAATATGGCCGGCGATCAGGATGTCGAGATCCCCGTCGGCGTCGTAGTCACCCCACTGTCCTTCGCCGTGCTCGATCGTCAGCGTGCCGAGGATGTCCTCCGGGGTGAACAGACCGTTGCCGTCGTTGCGGTAGCGGCGGATGAACCCCTGGTTGGTCAGCGGAGCCAGGTTGATCAGCAGCAGGTCGAGGTCGAGATCGTGATCGAAGTCGGCCCAGCGGCTCTGCGCGTGGGAGGTCCCCGCCAAGGGGGCGTCGACGTCGGTGAAGACGAAGTCGCCGGTTGGGTTTGCGCCGTCGTTGCGCAGCAACACCGTGCGGTAGGAGAAGCTCTCCTCGTCCCAGACGGATGGCATCAGCAGATCGAGGTCGCCGTCGTTGTCGAAGTCGGCCCAGCTGAGTGACTCGAGGTCGAAGTCGGCTTGGTCGTTGTCCTCCCAGTAGGCCGCAAGCGTGGTGTCGGTCGGCTGCAGGACTCCGGCCTGGTTGCGGTAGAGCACGGCCTCGCCATCGCTCGCGACCACCAGATCGGCATCGCCATCGCCATCGACGTCGCCCCAGGTGAGATCCGAGGCGCCGGCGATGAGATTGCCGAGAGGCAGGTCGATGGGGACCAGGCTCCAGCGGTCCGGCGCCGCCGCACCGTCGTTGCGGAACAGTACCAGTCGTTCGTCGACACTCTGGTTGTAGACCACGTAGTACCCCAAGACGGCAAGGTCGAGGTCGCCGTCGCCGTCGTAGTCGGCGCCGGCCGCAGCGCTGACCCAGAAGTCTTCGTCCTGAGGCGTTACGAACAGTGGATCGAGCGGTGTGACTTCGGTGAAGTCGCCGAAGGTGCCGCCGGGGCCGGGCTGGACCGCGATGAACCGCACCGTCGTGGAGCCGTCGGCGTCGTCGTCGAGCACGGTGAGGGCGACGATGTAGGTGTCGGAGGTGGCGAAGGTATGAGTGGGATGTTGGAGTGTCGACGTGGACCCGTCGCCGAAGTCCCACTGCCAGCTCACGATCGAACCATCGACATCGGTACTGGTATCGGTGAATGTGACGGCGAGTCCGGTGGTGGCGAAGTCGAAGCTCGCCGTCGGCGGCCAGTTGAGCGGTGGTGGTGGCGGGCCTGCAAAGCGCCAGACTTGGCCTTGCCATCCAGCGATCCACGCCCCGCTGCCCGCATCGTCGACGACCGCGCCGAACGTGGCGAAGCCGACATCGGCAGGTTCGATGGCAGCCCAGCTGTCTCCCTGGGTGGCGGAGAACAGCAGCCGCCCGGAGCTCGCCACTACCCACAGCGCAGTCGGCGAGCTCAGCGAGATCGCGGTGAGGTCGTCGGCGACATCTGGAGTCGCCAACATCTGCCACGTCGCTCCGCCATCGGTGGTTCTCGCGGCGTACCCTCCGGAACCCACGGCGATACCCAGCCCCGTTTCGAGGAGAGCGAGGTCGTGCACGACGCCTGGAGATCCGGGCAGACTGCTCGTGGTCCACGACACCCCGGCGTCCGGCGAGCGCTGAAGGATGCCGTCCTGGCGGACAGCGAGCAGCAGGTCGGCGTGACGTTCGAGACCGACCACCAAGCCGGAGACCTCGGGCATCGCCGTCCAGCTCTGGCCGCCGTCGAGGGTCGAGACCAGTCCCAGGCTGCTCGAGCCCACACCGACGATCGCGCCCTCGAGCGGAGTGGCGAAGGCCACGTCGTAGGCGAAGAAGCCGGCGGGTGGAGTACCTGATGCGCTCCAGGTGTTCCCGCGATCGGTGGTGATCCACAGTTGGCCCACCCGATTCGTGGCGATCGCAGTCGCGGCGCCGAGCACCTGGACGGCGACGAGGTCGGTTGTGCCGAGGGTGGTCCGGAACGTCCAACGGGAATCCGCCGCTTCGCGTGTCGTGACCACTCCTCCCTCTCCAACTGCCACGAGGTGGCCATCGACGAAGCGGCCAAGATCCAAAAGGCCCTGGCTCGTACCGCTCGACACCTGGGTCCAGGTGGCACCACCGTCGCCGCTGCCGACGATCAGGCCGGGTCCAAAGGCGTAGAAGCCGGTGGCCGAGTCGGGGAACACCGCCCGGCTGTCGCCGAGGAAACTCGGGGTTGGTCCGGGCGAGGAGTACACCCGTACCCAGGTCGCTCCGGCGTCCGCCGAGCGGTGCAGGCCACCGCTGCCGTCGGCGATGATGACGATGTTCGAGTCGACGACGGTGACCGCGGCGCCGGCGCTCACGGAGCTCGCCCCGATCGGATCGCCGAGATCAGACCAGGTCAGCCCCCCGGTGGTGCTCCGGAGGATGCGATCATCGAAGTCGGGAAAGGTCCCGCTGCGGCCGAATCCCAGGGCCACCGTCTCGGAGACCCGGACGAGCTCGCTGCGACCCAGGGCCGGGCCCGAGCTGCTCCACGTCAAGCCGGAATCCTCGGAACGCCAGATGGTGTCGTCGACGATCGCCAGAGCGACCGTGTCCGTCAGGAACCGCACGTCTCGAGCGTCGCCCGCCAGGGCCAGCGCAAAGGACTGCGCCGCGTCCGCCGTCCGTCGGATTCCGTCGGCAGCGGTGGCCAGCCCGATGAGGCCGCGGAGATCGAGCTGGGAGATTCCATCGGGCGACGGGAACCAGCTGAGGCCTCCGTCCAAGGTCATCGCCGTGCCGAAGTTGCCGCCGGCAAGGCCCACCAGAGGCGTCGAGAACGCCATCTCGTAGGTCGAGCCGAGGACCGGCAGTGGCTGCCAGGTGTCGCCCCCGTCGATGGTGCGGTAACTCTCGTTACCCCAGGCCCATCCGTGCTGACTGTCGACGAAGGTGATGCCGTGGAAACCCGAGGCGAGACTCTCGGGGATCGGTCGCTGATGCCAGCCTGCTCCGCCGTCGAGCGACTCGAACAGGGCGCCCCCCTGGTCGAAGGGGTCGTCGGCAGTGGCGAGGAGCAGGCGGCTCGGGGTGGGGGCTGCCAGCCCTCCCACGCTCAGGGCTGTCGGCGAAGGGCTCTCGGGCATCCACTGGCCCGCGGCCGGGGCGGTGGGGCTGGTCAGGGCAATGGCTGCCAGGGTACCGAGGACGAGGCGAGTGGGTGTGCTCATACCGATTCAGACAGCCCGTGCAGGCAGTGGGAACAAAAACTCCTTCGACGACTTTGTCCCGGTTTGGCCGGTTTGGAACCCCCAGTAGGTAGGACCCCCGTGTCCGCAGGCGAATCGTGCCGACGACGGCACTCGCCAAGCTGGAGATTCCCATGCATCCGATTCCTGCCCTCCCGCCCCGACACCCAGGCATCACCAGCTTCTTCCTGGCCGCTCGATCGTTGTGCTCGGAAGCTCCGGGTGAGATCGAGGTCCGGCGTTCCTTGGTCGATGGCGATCTGCTCGACTGCGTCGTGGCCCTTCCGCAGGTGCTCTACGCGCCGGATGAAGAGCCGGCGTGCTTGTGGTTCGTTGCGCGCGAGAAGCGAGCGCCAAATGGCCGAGACCGTCGCGGGGAGGTCCTGTTCATCGACGCTCGGCGCCTGGGCGGCGGGGCACGACGCTGGAGCCGCGAGCTCAGCGATCAGCACGTCAGCATGATCGCCGAGCTCTACCGCGCCTGGAGAGGGGAGGCCGGAGTGTCGCGGTACCGCGATGTTCCGGGGCTGTGCCGGCGGACGAGTCTGGCGGAGATTCGTTCCGGCGGCTACCGCCTGGATCCGGCCCACTTCGTGGGTCAGGTGAGGGCTCGCGACGCCGCGGGCAGCGAGAACGACCAGGCTGCCACCGTGCCGGAGCTCGTCGACCTCGAGGCCCTCGACCTCTGGCAGGGTCGCTGACAATCGCCTCGATTCCCGAACCGCAGACGGGCACCTGCTGGCAGTTGCCCATGAACCCCTCCGTGGTGCACCCCGGGGGGATCAAGATCAAGTCCGCCGTCCGGTCTCCGTTCCGGCCTGGTCCCGGGTCCCCATTTTCTGAGCAGACTAGAACCCCTTTTTTGCCACTCGCGCGTGCAGCTCGTTGACCTGCATCAGGGCGGCCGAACCGTAGTAGGTGTGGTACTCGGCGATCATCTCGCCGCTCGCGATCACCGGATCGGTCTCGGCAAGGGCCTTGGCTGCCTCGATGTGGGCGACTGCAAATACGAAGAGGCCGCGCCAGCCGTCGACCCCGTCGAGAGGGCCGGCGAGGACGAGCTTGCCCTCCTCGGCCAAGCGCTTCATGTTGGCGAAGTGGCCGCGGAAGATCTCGTCCCGCTCGGGACCCGCGGGAACCGGGGTCGGGCCGGTCTTGAGGATCACGAGCACGTAGCGCCGCATGCCGTAGTCGTCGGCGCCGAGTTGGTGCGCGAGCTCCTGGTCGTAGGCTGGGGCCTCGTCGGCCGGCGGTTCTTCGGCGTGGAGCGATGGTTGGGGAACGAGAGTCAGCGCGAACATCGCGGCTAGAATTCGCAAGGTCATGAATGGCCCTCCAGCTGGTGGTGATCCTACTGCGGTTGGAGCAGGAGAGATCCTGCGACCGATGACCGAAGCCGAATACCTGGTCTGGCACGAGCAGGCCGTCGTGGATTTCGCTGCCGACAAGGTGCGGTGTGGGCAGTGGTCGGCTGACCAAGCACAGGAGCTTGCCCTCGCGGCCTTCGGCGAGTTGCTGCCGCAAGGTCCCGAAACCCCCGGCCACGAGCTCTGGACCATCGTCGATGGCGAGGGAGCCGCTGTCGGTGTCCTGTGGCACGCCGTCACCACGCAGTTCGGTCAGCCCGTCGAGTTCGTGTACGACCTCCGCGTCCGGCCGGATCGGCGACGTCGAGGCCACGCCCGTCGAGCCCTGGCTGAGCTCGCGCGAAAGGCGCGTCGGAAGGGGGTCCTGGGGATTTCCCTCCACGTCTTCGGCCACAACGCGGGCGCCATCGAACTCTACCGAACGATCGGCTTCGAGCCGACCAATCTCAGCCTGTTCAAGTCGTTCGACGCCGCCTGGCGGCCCGCCGGCACCGACGACTGACGTCGGCGCCCGCCACTGCCTCCCAAAGGGACGAAGGAGACCCGGGACCCGTCCCGACCCGGGACCCGATCCTTTCTTCGATACCCGATACCCGATACCCGATACCTTCTTCAGTACCCGGTACCCAGTACCCAGTACCTCCTCATCCCGCCGGAGCCTCGGCCGGTGCCTCGGCAGCCGGCGTCGGCAGCGCCGCCTCGAGTCCGGGGACCGCACTCGCCCCGGCCTTGACCTCGATCGACGAGCCTAGGAAGTCGTTGCCGATCGGTTCGACACGGCCGCCGAGACACCCGCCGAGGAACGCATCGGTGACGGCGTAGAAGGACATGCGGTTGTTCGGCCGCGCGAAACCGTGGCCCTCGTCGGGGTAGAGCACGTAGGTCACCGGGATCGACTTGGCTTCCATCGCCGCGACGATCTGGTCCGACTCCTGCTGCTTGACCCGCGGGTCGTTGGCGCCCTGGCCGATCAGCAGGGGCCGCTGAATCGCATCGACTCGAGTCAGAGGCGAGCGCTCCGTGAGCAGAGCCCGACCCTCTTCGGTGCGCGGATCGCCGACGCGGCTGGCGAACATCTCGAGAATCGGCGCCCAGTAGGGTGGAATCGATTCGAGCAGGGTGACCAGGTTCGACGGGCCGACGATGTCGACGCCGCAAGCGAAGGTTTCCGGCGTAAATGTCAGGCCCACCAGCGTTGCGTAGCCGCCGTAGGAGCCGCCCATGATCGCCACCTTGTCCTGCTTGGCCACCTTGGCGTCGACCGCCCACTGGACCGCGTCGAGCAGGTCGTCGTGCATCTTCTTGGCCCACTCGAGGTTGCCGGCGTTGGTGAAGGCTTTGCCGAAGCCGGTCGACCCGCGGAAGTTGACGTCGAGCACGGCGTAGCCGCGGTTGGCGAGCCACTGGTGTTGCGCATCGAGACCCCAGCCCGAACGCGCCCAGGGGCCGCCGTGGACCAGCAGCACCATCGGCAGCGGCTCGCTCGGTACACCGTCGCCGTCGGGATCGGACTCGACCGGCAGGGTCAGGTAAGAGACCAGCTCGAGCCCGTCGCGCGAGGCAATGGTGCGATCGAGCATCTTGGCGAGCGGCAGGTTTTCGAGCGCCGGACGGTTGGTGAACAGGAACTCGGCCTGCTTCGTGCCATGGTCCCACAGGTAGTAGCGCACCGGGCCGTCCGAGACCAGGAACGAGACCACCCACTTGGAGAAGTCGCGGGTCGTGCTGCCAACCGCCATCTCACCGTCGGCAACCTTGGCGAGTGCCTCGAAGTCGGCGCGGATGCGATCATCGAGCACGGTCCAGCTCTGCCGTGCCCGGGTCGCCGAGGCGGCGAGCGCCACCTTCTCGGTCGGGTGTTGGAAGACGTCGTCGACGTCGGCGCCCTGGGCCTCGAGGAGCACCTTCGACTCACCGGTGGCGACATCGGTGGCGGTCAGCGCGGCGGTGTCGCGGCCGCGACTGTCGACCATGTAGAGGGTCGACCCGCTGGCGTCGTAGCCGAGCGGGCGGGTGGTGAGGCTGTCGGCCGAGCCGATCTCGCCGTAGGGCTTCCAGCTGTCGCCGTCTTTCTGGAGGATGGTGAATCCGCCGTCGGCGGTGGGCTGGAGCCCGAGGCGCACGACGAAGTCCTCGTCGGTGACGAAGCCGGCAAAGCCCTCGTTCTGCTGCACCAAGGTGCGAGTGCCGGTGGCGATGTCGATGCGATAGAGGTCGTGGAAACGAGGGTCGCGGTCGTTGAGGCCGACCAGGATCTCACCGGGGAACTTCTCGCTGGTCCCTTGGAGCTGCGCGCGCACGCCCGAGAGTGGCGTCAGATCGCGGTGCTCGCCGTTCGCGAGATCGGCGGAGTAGACCCGCCAGTTCTCGTCGCCCGCCTGATCCTGCGCGTAGAGGATGTGTTGACCGCCAACCGACCAGAAGTAGACGCGGACGCCGCGCCCGGTGTCGTTGGTCACCGCCTTGGCGGCGGCGAGGTCGCCGATCGGTGCGACCCAGACGTTGAGCACGCCGTCGACCGGCGCGAGCCAGGCGAGTTGGGTACCGTCCGGGCTGATCTGCACCCCGGCGCGTTCCGGGTTCCCGAACAAGACCGAGCGCGGAATGATGTCCGGAGTCGTGACGACAGGGGTGGTTTCCTTGCGGGCACATGCCGAGGCCAAGACCAACGCGCCGGTGGCGCAAACGAGCAGGGTTCGATTCACGGGGAGCTCCTTGGGAGTGGACAATCGTCGCGGCGCGTAGGCGCCTCGGTAGGGATCACCTAGCTTACGTACGATCGGGGTGGTTTGTTCGATCCTCACCGACGACGGCGTAGCGCGCCCCCCGATCGAGACCACGTTCGGGGGCTTGCCGTCGCCATCGTCGATGCATCCACACCCACTGTTCGGGAAAGCGGCGGATCTGGGCTTCGATCACCGCAGTCAGCGCGGCGGTGGCAGCAGTCTCGTCGCCCGGGAGGTCGAGGCACGGCAGGATCTCGACCTGGTGGCGGCCATCGGGTAGGCGATGGTCGAAGACCGGGACCATCCGGCAGTGGCGCCTGAGCGCAAGGCGCGCCGGACCCACCGGCGTGAAGGCCGGGCGCCCGAAGAACGGCACCATCACGCCGTCGCTCTCGAAATCCTGATCTGCGAGCAGCGCCAGAGCCGCGCGCGGCTGACGCAATACCGACAGCAGCGCCCGCGAGGCGGCAGTGCTGCCGCGGGGGATCGAACGAATGCCGCCCAAGTGGGCGCGGTAGCCCGCGACGAGCTCTTCCGCCTCGGGGGACTGCATCTCGCGCACGATCGCCCAGGTGTCGACGCCGAGGATCCCGAGCGCGGCGCCACACAGCTCCCAGTTGCCGCAGTGGGCCATCAACAACACCACCGGCTCGGGCGCTGCCAGGGCCGCTTCGAGGTGCTCGCTGCCGACGATCTCGAGCCGGCCTTCGAGGCCGGCGCGGCCGTGACGCATCAGATGGAAGGTTTCGCCCGCCATCGCCCCGAGGTGGCGAAAGCAGGCGCGACCGAGTTGGGCTCGACCCGCAGCGTCGAGCTCGGGGAACGCGATCTCGAGGTGCGCGAGCGTGCGGCGCCGTTCGCCTCCGGCCAGGCGCCAGGCGAGCGTGCCCAGGGATGTGCCGAGGCGTTGGGCGCGGCGCCAGCCGAGCGCGCCGAACAGTCGTGCGGTCATCGGCACCACTGAGCCGATGATCGCTCCTCGCAGACGGCGCTTGAACGCCTTGGCGCCGCTCATCGGCGGAAGTGGTCGACGATCTCGGACCACTCGCCGCGCCAGCCGAGCAGAAGCTCGACCAGCTCGCGCACGGCTCCCTCGCCACCGCTGCGATCGAGCCGAACGTGGGCTGCGGCGCGGACCTCGGCTACGGCGTTGGCGGGAGCAAAGCCAAGGCCGCAACGAGCGAGCACCGCGAGGTCCGGCAGGTCGTCGCCCGCAAAAGCGAGCTCGTGGTCGGCTACCCCGACTTTCTCGAGCAACTCGGACAGTGCCACGCCCTTGTCGACGCGGCCGAGGACCGCGTGGTCGAGGCGAAGGTCGCGTGCACGCCGTTCGACTGCCGCCGAGTTGCGCCCCGACAGCAACCCGACCTGCAAGCCGGCCTGCTGCAGCAGCTTCAGCCCCAAGCCGTCCTGAATGTGGAACGACACCCCGGGGGCATCACCGTCGGCAAACGAGAGGCGCCCGTTCGTCAACACGCCGTCCACGTCGAGCAACACCAGCCGAATCGCGCGGGCTCGTGCCTCGAGCTCGGGCAGCGCAAGGGTGAGCTCCGGCACTAGAACAGCTCGAGGCGCCAGAGGTCGTGGATGTGCACGACGCCCAGCAGCAGATTGTCCTCGTCGCAGACGAACAACGAGGTGATACGGTGGTCCTCGAGCGCCTTGAGGGCTTCGGGGGCGAGCGCGTCGGGGCGAATGCGTTTCGGGCTCGTCACCATGCAGTCGGAGGCGCGGCCGTCGAGGAGTGCCTTGTTGCTGCCGAGGATTCGTCGAAGGTCGCCGTCGGTGATGATGCCGGCCAGACGTCCGTGTTCGTCGGCGACGGCGGTGACCCCGAGGCCCTTGCGTGACATCTCGTAGATCACCTCGGTCATCGGCGTGTCGAGGCCCACCCGCGGCAGTGCTTCGCCTGCGTGCATCACCTGGTCGACCCGCAAGAGGCGTTTGCCCAAGCGCCCCCCTGGATGGAGTCGGGCGAAATCCTCGGTGGTGAAACCGCGGGCTTCCATGACCGCCATCGCCAGCGCGTCGGCAACCGCGAGGGTGGCGGTGGTCGAGGCGGTGGGGGCGAGGTTCAGCGGGCACGCCTCCTTGTCGATCAGCACCGGCAGGTGGACCTCCGCCAGCCGGCCGATCGGGCCGTTGACGTTCCCGGTCAAGGCGATCATCGGGATTGCCAGACGCTTCAGGGTCTCGACCAGGCGCAGCAGTTCCTCGGTGGTGCCCGAATACGACGCAGCGAGCACCACGTCGCCTTCGACCAACATCCCGAGGTCGCCGTGGATCGCTTCGGCCGGGTGCAGGAACATCGCCGGAGTGCCGGTCGAGGCGAGGGTCGCGGCGACCTTCTGCAACACCAGGCCACTCTTGCCCATGCCGGTGCAGACCACCCGCCCGCGACAGCCGAGAATCACCTCGACCGCGCGCTCGAAGCTGTGGTCGAGGCGGCCGATTTGCTGCTCGATCGACTGGGCCTCGATGGTCAACACCTCGCGGGCGACCTCGAGCATCGGCCGAGGGCTCACGTGGGCGGCCCCAGGTAGCGGCGCAGACCGACCAGTTGGCGCATCAGGCGGTCGGCCCGATCCGGCGGCAGTTGGGTGGCGGCATCGGACAGGGCTCGCTCCGGCTGCGGGTGGACCTCCATGAAGATCCCCGCAGCACCGGCGGCAACCGCCGCCATCGCCAGCGGTTCGGCGAAGCGTCGATCGCCGTCGGTGGTGTCGCCGCCACGGCCCGGCATCTGCAACGAGTGGGTGACGTCGAAGACCGTGTGGATCCCGAGGTCGGCGAGGATGGCAAAGGTGCGCATGTCGACCACCAGCTGGCCGTAGCCGAAAGTGGCGCCCCGTTCGGTGACGAACACCCGCTGGTTGCCGGCCTCGCGGACCTTGCCGACGGCGTGCCGCATGTCGCCGGGCGCGACGAACTGACCTTTCTTGATGTTGACCGTCCGCCCGGTTTCGGCGGCCGCCACCAGCAGGTCGGTTTGACGGCACAGGAATGCCGGGATCTGCAGGATCGAACAGACCTCGGCCGCCGGCTTGCAGTGGGCGATCTCGTGGACGTCGGTCGTCACCGGCAGGCCGGTGTGGGTCTGCACGCTCGCGAGGATGCGCAGGCCCTCTTCCAGGCCGGGGCCGCGATAGGAGTTGATCGACGTGCGGTTGGCCTTGTCGAAGGACCCCTTGAAGATCACCTGGATGCCGGTCTCGGCGGCGACGGCGGCGACATGCCGTGCGACCGCGAGAGCCAGCGCCTCCGACTCGAGCATGCACGGGCCGACGATGAACGGCAGCGCCGCCCCGCCGAGCTTGATCCCGGGTGCGATTTCGATCGGGGCAACGGCGCTCACCGCACCGATTCCTCGACTTCGTCGAGCACTTCGCTCGCGCGGGCATCGACCCCACGGCGCGACTTTTCGCCGAGCGCGGCCTCGATGAACGAGACGAACAGCGGGTGGGGCGCAAACGGCCGCGACTTGTACTCGGGGTGGAATTGGCAGCCGAGGAACCACGGATGGTCTGCGAGCTCGACGATCTCGACGAACTTGCCATCCGGGCTCATGCCCGAGAAGATCAGGCCGTGCTCCGCGAGGGGTGCGAGGAAGCGCTGGTTGACCTCGTAGCGGTGCCGATGGCGCTCGGAGATTCGCTCCTGGCCGTAGATCCGCCGGGCCAGCGTGCCTTCCTTGAGCACACACGGATAGGCGCCGAGGCGCATGGTGCCGCCGAGAGCCTCGACCCCGAGCAGGTCGCGCAGCTTGTAGATGATCTGCTCGGAGGAGCTTTCATCGAACTCGGCCGAGGTGACGTTGGGTAGGCCGCCGACGTGGCGTGCGAACTCGATCACCATACACTGCATGCCGAAACAGATGCCGAAGACCGGCACCTTGTGCTCGCGGGCGTAGCGAATCGCGCGGATCTTGCCCTCGCCGCCGCGGTGACCGAAACCGATCGGCACGACCAGGCCGTCCGCCTCGAAGAGCTCGGGCGGGAAGGTGCCGGCGTCGATCTGCTCGGCGTTGATGTAGAGCAGCTCGACCTTGGCGCCGTTGGCGATACCGCCGTGAAACAGCGCTTCGTTGAGGCTCTTGTAGGCGTCGGGGAGCTCGACGTATTTGCCGACGATGCCGATCTTGACGGTCTTCTTGGGATTCTTGATGCGGCTGACCAGGTCTTCCCAGCGCGACAGGTCGGGCTCGAGCTTCGGCAGCTGGAGCTGGTCGAGCAGGATCTCCGCCAGGCCTTCGCGGGCAAGAGACAGCGGCACCTCGTAGATGGTCGAGACGACGCGGGCGGCGATCACCTGGTTCGGCGACATGTTGCAGAACAGCGCGATCTTGCGTCGCAGATCGTCGGGGAGTTGGCGGTCGACGCGACACAACAACACGTCCGGTGAGATGCCGATCGCACGCAGCTCGCGCACCGAATGTTGGGTCGGTTTGGTCTTGAGCTCGTCGGCGGCGCCGATGTACGGCACCAGCGTCAGGTGGATGTCGACCGAATTGCCACGACCGAGCTCGAGCCCGAACTGACGGATCGCCTCGAGGAACGGCAACGACTCGATGTCACCGACCGTACCGCCGACCTCGACGATCACCACGTCCGTGCCCGATCCGCCGAGGCGGCGCATCGCTTCTTTGATCTCGTCGGTGATGTGCGGGATCACCTGTACGGTCTTGCCGAGGTAGTCACCGCGACGTTCCTTCGAGATCACCGTCTCGTAGATCTTGCCGGTGGTGTAGTTGTGTTTCTTGGTCGTCGTGGTCGAGGTGAAGCGCTCGTAGTGACCGAGGTCGAGGTCGGTCTCCGCCCCGTCGTCGGTGACGAAGACCTCGCCGTGTTGGTAGGGCGACATCGTCCCCGGGTCGACGTTGACGTAAGGGTCGAACTTCATCAGGGTGACCGACAGGCCACGCGCTTCGAGCAGCGCCCCAACCGAAGCGGCGGCCACGCCCTTGCCGAGGGAGGACACGACGCCACCCGTGACGAAGATGTATTTGGTGGTCATTCCGAGAGCTCCAGGGAGTCTTCGGATCGGGAGGCGAGCTGCGGGGGGATTCCCGGCGCGGTCCGACCCGGCCGGGAGAGGATCGTAGCACGCGAGCCGGATCCTGATCGCACCTTCCGGAAGGGGTGTTGCCTACCCGATGGGGTGTGGATGTTGCGCGGCGTGGCGGTAGGCTGAGGTTGGATCGAGGTGTCCATGCTCCACAGTCCGCATTGTCCGAGCGCGCCGCGGGGGACCGCCGCAGTCCTCCTCGGGCTGGTGCTCGGATCCTGCGCCTCCGGACCCGGTCCGCCGCGCTCGTCGGCTTCAGAGCTCGAGTCTCCCGCGGTCGTTTCGCCCCTGCCGCCGCCGGTGCGAGTTGTGCCGCACGAGGACTGGGCCGAGGCGGTGCTGTATTTCGTGATCTTGGATCGTTTTGCCGACGGCGATCCACACAACAATCGCGGCGTGAACCGGACGGCGAAGGGTGCTTTCCACGGCGGCGACCTCAGCGGCTTGCGCGAGCAGCTGGACGAGCTCGCCGAGCTCGGCATCACAGCAATCTGGATCACGCCGGTGGTGACCAACATTCCCGGCTTCGTTACCGGTGCAGGGTTCCCCGACTGGGGGTATCACGGCTACTGGGCCGACGACTTCACCAGCATCGATCCGCGTTTCGGCAGTGAAGAGGAGCTGCGAGCCTTGGTCGAGGCGGCGCGCGAGCGGGGTATCGCGGTGCTGCTCGACGTGGTCTACAACCATGTGGGATACGACTCGAAATACGAGCGCACTCCGTCGACCCGGCGGTGGCTGCGAACACCGGCCGACGGAACCTGCGGCGACGATGACATCACCAGCTGCCTGGCGGGCCTGCCCGATCTGCGCACCGAGCAAGCAGAAGTCGCCGAGTACCTGCTCGAGGCCCACCTCGGGCTGGCGCGGCGGGTGGGGCTTGCAGGGTTCCGGCTCGACACCGTCAAGCACGTAGGGTCGGAGTTCTGGCTCGACCATCGTCGTCGCACCCGTGCCGAGCTCGGTGAGGACTTCTTCCTCCTCGGTGAGGTGTGGGGTGGTGATGCCGAGGTCTTGGATCCCTACTTTGCCGCCGACAGCCTCGATGCCGGATTCGACTTCGGCTTTGCCGGCAGCGCGATCGCCTTCGTGCAGGGCCGGGGCAGGGTGGTCGCCTTCGACGCGTACCTCAGCCGCCGCAGGAACGCGCGCCAGGGCTACCACCTGGCGCACTACCTCTCGACGCACGACGTGCCCGGGGCACTGTACCAACTCGGCGGCGACCGCGAGCTCTTCGGGCTCGTGGCGGTCCTCCAGCTCACGGTCTCGGGGATTCCGACGATCTTCTACGGTGAGGAGGTAGGGCGCCTCAGCGGCGAGTGGCCCGACAATCGCTCGGACATGCCGTGGGGCGAACGGGCCATTCTCCCGGGGTCAGGACTGCCGCGAGACGAAGCTCTGCGGGACTTCTACCGCACCCTGATTCGGACCCGTCGCGACCATCCCGCTCTGTGGCGCGGAAGTCACCGGGGCCTCGTGATGGAGGGGGACACCTACGTCTTCGAACGCCGCGACCACGGCGACGTGGTGCTGGTGGCGATCAACCGCGGTTCCACCGAGGCCGCTGTCGAGCTCGCCCGGCCGCCCGAGTGGTCTGGGCGCCTGGTCGTCGATGTCCTGAGCGGCGAGCAGGTCGAGCCTGCCGACACCGGGCTGGCGATCCGACTCGGACCCCGCCAGGCGCGTGTCCTGGTCGGTCCACACATCGTAGGCGACTGAAGTCGCGGGAGCTGTTGCATGGCGAGGGTCGAGTTTCGCAAGGTCACCAAGCGCTACGGCGACAACACGGTCATCGCCGGGCTCGACCTCACCGTCCGCGACGGAGAGTTCATGGTCTTGGTGGGCCCGTCGGGGTGCGGCAAGTCGACCGCCCTGCGCATGGTGGCCGGCCTCGAAGAGATCACGTCGGGCGAGATCTCGATCGGCGACCGCGTGGTCAACGACTTGGCACCCAAGGATCGCGATATCGCCATGGTCTTCCAAAGTTACGCGCTCTACCCGCATCTGACGGTGCGCGGGAACATGGAGTTCGGCCTCAAGATCCGCAAGGTTCCACAGGCCGAGATCGATCGCAGCGTCGGCGCGGCAGCGGAGCTCCTCGGGATCGCCGGCTTGCTCGATCGTCGGCCGAAGGCACTCTCCGGCGGACAGCGCCAACGTGTTGCCGTCGGTCGCGCCATCGTCCGCAACCCCGCGGTCTTCCTCTTCGACGAGCCGCTGTCGAATCTCGACGCGAAACTGCGCGTGCAGATGCGGGCCGAGCTGTCGAAGTTGCAGCGGCGCCTCGGCACGACCACCGTCTACGTCACGCACGACCAGGTCGAGGCCATGACGATGGGAGACCGGATCGCCATTCTCGAAGGGGGCGTACTGCAGCAGGTCGGCGACCCGCTCGAGATCTATGCCCGGCCGGCCAACACCTTCGTGGCGACCTTCATCGGCACCCCACCCATGAACCTGCTCCAGGCGACCGTTCGTGACGGTCGGCTGATGGGAGACGGATTTTCGCTTCCGATGCCGGTCGATGCCCCGCAGGGACTTGCCGAGGCTACCCCGGTCGTGATCGGGGTGCGCCCCGAGCATCTCGGTGTGACGCCGGCGGAGGGGACGGCGCCGGTCGAGACGAAGGTCGAGGTGATCGAGCCGCTCGGCCACGAGACCTTGGCCCATACCCGGTTGGGCGGGGAGCTGATCACCGCCATCGTCGGCCCGGTGACCACCGCCCGCGCCGAGGCTCCGCTCGAGCTCCATCTTGCGCTCGACCAGCTGCACTTCTTCGACGCTGCGACTGGTGTGCGCCATCCACAGGCTGGTGAGGAGGTTCGACATGACGCGTGATGTGGTTGATCGACTGGTACCCCGCCGTGGCCGGCTCCTCGCCGCGATGCTGGCCCTCGCCGCCCCGGTCGCCGCCCAGACCGAGCTCACGGTGTGGCACGCCTACCGCGGTGCCGAAAGGGCAGCCTTCGAGAAGGTCGTTGCGACCTACAACACCACGATGGCCGGCAAGGTGAAGGTCAATACCCTCGCCGTACCGTACGACGCCTACGCCGACAAGATCACCGCAGCGGTGCCACGAGGCAGAGGGCCGGATGTCTTCATTTACGCGCAGGACCGCCTCGGCGGGTGGATCGCGGCGGGGAACACGATCGAGTCGATCGACTTCTACCTCGACGACACTCTGACCTCGCGCTTCCTTCCGTCCACCATGGAGGCGATGACCTATCAGGGCACGATTTGGGGCCTGCCGCTGAACTACAAGGTCATCACCCTGATCTACAACAAGAAGCTGGTGACGAGTCCGCCCAAGACCTCGACCGAGCTCGTCCAACTGGCGCGAAAGCTCACCGACGCGCCGAGTGGGCGCTTCGGCCTGGCGTACTTCTACAACGACTTCTACTACCACTCGGCCCTGATGAACGCCTTCGGAGGTGGGGTCTTCGCGGCGGACGGCAAACCCACCCTCGATGCCCCAGGCAATGTTCGCTCGCTCGAGTACATGTTGGGCTGGCTCGAGCGCGACAAGATCCTTCCCGCCGAGCCCTCGACCGCGTTGATCACGTCGCTCTTCAACGACGGCAAGGCGGCGATGGTGTTCTCCGGGCCGTGGTTCCTTGGGGAGATCGCCCGCGGTGTCGACTACGGGCTCGCGCCCCTACCGAGGATCGACGAGGCCAAAGCTGCGATGAAGCCGTGGATCACGGTCGAGGGGGTGTACATCGCCGGGCCATCCAAGCACAAGGAGGAGGCATTTGCCTTCGCTGCGTGGTTGACCGATCTCGAGGCCGCCCGCGTTCTCGCCCTGGAGGGGCGCCAGACCCCGGCAAACGCGGCGATCTACGCCGACCCGGCGGTCGCGGCCGATCCGATCCTCCAGGCCTTCCGGGCTCAGGTGGAAAGCGCCGTGCCGATGCCCAACGTTCCGGAGATGACGATGATGTGGTCGCCGGCGACGACGGCGATGAATCTGCTCGTCAAGAAGGCCGCGACGCCCAGCGCGGCAATGGCCCAGGCGCAGAAGGAAGCGACCGAGCGGATCGCCGCGCTGCGCAAGTAGCACGGGGCGCTCGTGACGCGATGACGAAGGAAGGCACGGGGATGAGAGGACCGACTGCGATGACGCCCAACCGCCTTGCTCTGGGTCTGGCCCTCGGGCTGACCCTCACGGCGGTAGCTGGTCGTCTGCTCGTCGACCGTGCCCTCGACCAGGTCGAACACGCCGCAGCGACGCGTTCGGCGATCATCGGGATCCAGGGAGTCGTTGCCGCGGTCGAGTCCGGGGATCTCGACGAAGGTGACCTCGGACGGCGGCTCGCCGAGCTCGACGCGAGCGACGCCGAGCTCTCGTCGCTGCGGGTCATCCGGTTCGCCGGCCTGCGCCTGCTGGCCTCGACCGCACCGGAAGCAGATCCGGCTCCACGCCGCCTCAGCCGCGACGAAAAGCCGGTCTTCGACCTCGGCCAGCTGCTGCGGGCCAACGTCGAGGCGAATGTCGCGGAAGGCAGGGCATGGAAGCCCGAGCTCTCGATCGAGCCCGATGCCGGAGGCGCTCTGTCCCTCGCCGCGCCGCTGCAGGATTCCAGCGGAGTCGTGATCGGCGCGGTGTTCGCCACGGCGGATCCAGTCACTCCGCAGGCCAGGCCGGCGATCGGATGGTTGCCGTTGCTGGCGTTGATCGTGGGGCCGCCGTGTCTGGTGCTGTTGGCGAGCCGAGTCAGCCGTTCCGTTGTGGCACTCGCAGCTCTTTCGATGGTTGCTCTGGCCGGGGTGGCGGCGACCGTTGATCGCCTCGCGGGGCACGCGGTCGAAGCGGGACGCCTGGACGTCGAAAGTGCCGTGGCACTGCGTCTCGACGGCGTGTCGCAGGCGGTGACGTCGATTGCCGGGTTGGCGCTCGGGGCTGACGATCTCGATGTCGACGAGCTGCGCCGGCCCCGGGGAGTCCAGGGGGCGTTGGGGCCTCGCGTCGAAGCGATCGACGCGGCGACGGCCGAGGCCATGCGCGGGCTGCGCACGCAGCTCATCGCGGTGGCAGCGGTGGCCCTCGCGCTCGCCGCCGTCGTTGGGCTCGGTGGGGCGGTCGCGATCTTCCAGATCCTCACCACCCACCGCCAGGCCTACCTGCTGGTAGCCCCGGCGCTGGTGACGATGCTGCTGCTGGTCTTCGGGCCGTTCTTCTACGGCATCACCCTGTCCTTCACCGAGCAGAGCATCTACAACACCGACAAGGCCCTCGACGAAATCTGGGTCGGTTTCGAGAACTTCCGCTCCATCCTGAGCGACTTCGAGGTGTTCCGCAGCACCGCGGAGGGGCACTCGATCAACTACCAGAACTTCTATTGGACGCTGGGGTTCACGGTGGTTTGGACGGTCACCAACGTGGCCATCGGCGTGAGTGTCGGCCTGGGCCTCGCCCTCCTGCTCAACACCAGGGGGCTGGCGCTCACGGGCTTCTATCGGGTCGCGCTGATCCTGCCGTGGGCCATGCCCAACTACATCACGGCGCTGATCTGGAAGGGAATGTTCCATTCCCAGTTCGGCGTGATCAACCAGGTGGTGCAGATCTTCGGCGGTGATCCGATCTCGTGGTTCGAGAGTCCTTTCACGTCCTTTCTGACGGTCCTTTCCACCAACGGTTGGTTGTCCTTCCCCTTCATGATGGTGATCTCACTGGGAGCGCTGCAGTCGATCCCGTCCGACCTCTACGAGGCGGCGCAGGTCGATGGCGCCAGCCGCTGGCAGCGATTCCGGGCCATCACGCTGCCGTCGCTGAAGCCCGCGCTGGTCCCGGCGGTGATTTTGTCGGTGGTGTGGACCTTCAACATGTTCAACATCATCTTCCTGGTCTCCGAAGGGCAGCCGGGAGGTGCCACCGAGATCCTCATCACCGAGGCCTACAAGATTGCCTTCGAGCAGTATCGCTACGGCTACGCGGCCGCGTACTCGACCATCATCTTCTTGATTCTCCTGGGCTACGGGGTGTGGCAGAACCGCGTGACCAAGGCGGCGGAGGGCCTATGAAGCGGCGCCGCACAGGTCGGGGGGAGCCCGCCCACTTTCCGATCCACCTCTTCCTCGTGACCTTCACGGTTTTGACGGTGTATCCGATCTTGTGGGTGGCGGCGATCGCTTTTTCCGGCGAGCAGAGTCTCGCGATCGCGCAGGTGCCCGCGGACCCGTCGGTGCTGGACCGACTGCGCACGGTGGTTCCGTGGCCACAGCAGCTGTCGTGGTCGAACTTCGTGTCGGTGTTGACCGACCAACCCTTCGCACGGTGGGTATTCAACAGTGCCGTGGTTGCTGCTGCCACCACGGTGGTCGGCGTGTTCCTCGCCACCACCGCCGGCTACGCCTTTTCCCGCTTCCGATTCCCGGGGCAACGCGTCGGGCTGATGGCCTTCCTGGTCTCGCAGATGTTCCCGGGCACGCTGATGCTGATTCCTTTGTACATCATCGTGGTCCAGTGGCTCGAGCTCGGGTCGACCTGGATCGGACTGATCCTGGTCTACGCCACCACGGCGATCCCTTTCTGCGTGTGGATGCTCAAGGGGTATTTCGACACCATTCCCAAGGAGCTCGAAGAATCCGCGCGAATCGACGGCGCCTCGACCGCGCAGATCTTCACTCGGATCATCCTGCCCCTGGCGAAACCGGCGGTGGCCGTGACGGCCCTGTTCTCCTTCATGACCGGCTGGAACGAGTTCATCCTGGCCGCGACGCTGATGGACCGCGAGCTGATGTACACGGCGCCGGTTGGCCTCCGGTTTTTCGTTGGTGGTTTCTCTCAGCAGTGGGGGTATTTCGCGGCCGGCTCGATCCTGGTCTCGATTCCCGTCGTGCTGTTGTTCTTCGTCTTGCAGAAGTACCTCGTCTCGGGCCTGACGGCTGGGGCCGTCAAGGGCTGAGACGTTCATCGACCGGCGAACAGCCTGCGCAAAGCGGGCAAGGAGGACCGAAATGAAAACGAGAGCTTGGTCTTGGATCCTGATGGGGCTTCTGGCCCTCAGTGGCCCATTGCTCGCTGTCGGCGTGAGCTTCGAGGATCCCGTCGGCGACGACAACGGTCCGGGTACCTACGTCTACCCGACCGACGCCGTGTACACCCGCGGCTCCTTCGATCTGGTCAAGCTCGAGCTCACCGACAAGGCCGCCGCGGTGACTGTCAACGCGAACTTGGAAGATCCCTGGGGGATGAAGGTTGGATTCGCCACCCAGATGGTCTTCATCTTCATCGATACCGACGGCAAGGAGGGCAGCGGCTTCGCCGGGAGCCTTCCCGGTCTCAATGTGACCTTTGCCCCGGGCTCGGAGTGGGAGAAGGTGATCATCCTCTCGCCACAACCGGTCGGGCGACTCAAGCAGGAGGTGGAAGCCAAGGCCGGGGAGATGGCTTCAGCGGTGATCATTCCGAGCCGGACCCGCGGCGCCGGTCGCACCATCACGGGCTCGATCAAGCTCGCGGACATCGGCGCAGGCGATCCGGCGACGTGGGGCTATCAGGTGGTGATGCAGTCCAACGAAGGCTTTCCGGCCGACGACGACCTGCTCACGCGCAGGGTCAACGAGTTCGAAGGTCAACACCGCTTCGGCGGCGGTTCCGACTTCCTGTGTGACCCCCACGTGATGGACATCCTCGGAGACCATGCGCAGCTTGCTCACGAGTGTGGGCCGGACGGGACGACCGTCAAGGCTGCCCAGTTGGTCATGCAACGCAGGTGACGCGACGCCTGGCGTCGCGAGGAGATCGACGATGAGAGACTTTGCCAAACTCGTAGCCTGCGTCCTGCTGGGTGCCTTTGCGATGGCGCCGGCCGGGGCGGAGGAGACCAAGAAGTTCACCATCACCGGTGTCAACTACACCAAGTGGCTCTGGGGCACCGATCGCTTCGACGGTTCGCTCTACAACTTCACCTCGATCCCTGGTGAGGGATACGGCGACAACGGCCAGGGAACGGAGCTCGAGCTGTTGGTTTCGGCCAAACCCTCCAAGAAGATCGAGGTCACCGGGCGCATGAAGGCCCGCTTCAACCAGAACTTCTGGACCAACGGAGGTGGCTTTGGCGGTGGTGGCGTGGGCGACCCCGGATCGGGCGATTGTGTCGGTGGAGACTGCGGCGAGTTCGATTCACGGTCGGCGCAGTACATCAAGTTCCGTGGGCTGACGATCACCATCAACCCCGGCTACAGCTGGGTCGACACGGTGACCATCGGTTCGAGCGACTGGGGCATGTTCGACCCGTTCACGGTCGGCAAGATTCGGTACATCGACCGGGACAACAACGCCGGTCTGCTGTTCCAGGGTAGCTTCGCCGACCGCAAGGTGAGCTACGACGTCGCTCGTATCTCCCTCAATCGATTGGTCTACGGACCGAATTACAACACCGGAGACTACCCCGTTCAGGATGCCACTTACGTCTTCCAGACGCGGTTCGCACCGTCTCCACTCTTCGACGCTGCAGTCGTCTTCAACTACGTCAACGACATCGAGGTCGACGCCCTCGACCGCAATCCGGACGACGGCCGCGAGCTCGTGACCCGCTTCCGCAACTCGGTGCTCGGCGTCCGCTTCGGCGTGCATCCGTCGTCGAAGGTCGACATCCGCGGTGCCTTCTACCAGTCTCGCTCGGATTCGGACCCGACGCTCGCGCCGGCGTCCTTCTTCGGGATCTCCGGGTTCTCGCCGGTTCCGGCAGGCAAGCTCGATGATGTCAGCATGAAGGCAAACGTCGACATCAACGACCCGTTCGGGGTCGGCCTGTCCTTCAACCTCGAGTACTTCGACATCGGGGCCGACTTCGTGTCGATCACGGCGGCGCGCCGCGAGGCGGACGTGCTGCTCACCGAAGGGCACGACGGCACCTTTGCCTGGCCGGGACCGACCAACATCTCCTTCGGCGTCTTCAACACCGGCAACCTGCGCATCGGCTACGGCGGCTGGCAGGGGAACGCGCAGCAGGTCGCGACGATCAACGTCGACAACGAGTTCATCGACTTCGACGAGCCGATGGCCGAGACCGTGATCGGTTGGAAGGGTGTGACGTTGGTGCCGACCTGGAGTCTCGGCAACCTCGACCTCGCTGCGGAGGTCAGCTTCATCGACTACAACACCAACTGGCAGGCCTGGGACAACCCGAATCGCGCGATTCTCGACTCGATCTACCCGAACAACGAGTCGGATGCGGGCGTCGGTTCATTCCGCAATGCCTACGCGCCCTTCCAGGACAAGACCACCGACATCCTGGCGCTGAAGGGCAAGTACTTCATCGACGCGGGCAATGGCGTCGAGGTCTTTGCGAAGGTCAAGCTCATCGACGAGCAAGACGAGCGCATGAACGACGCACGGTTCCTGCCGTACCTGCCGGGGGACTGTCCGGGTGGAGGTGCGGCGTGCGCCAACCAGGTCAACACCTACAGCGGTTCGTTCTCGACGGCGGATCTCTATGGCAACCCGCCGGTGATTACCGTCAACGGCATAACCGGCTACCAGTGGAAGCCGTTCGACTCGCTCACCGATGATGATCGCGATATGGACTACACCATGTTCCAGCTCGGGGCCTCGTATCAGCTCACCGACGAGCTCTGGGCCTCCATCGCCTACGAACGCTACGACGTCGATCTGCAGGACGGCAACACCGCGTTCCAGGCCTACCAGCTCCACGAGCTGGCTTCCGGCAAGCACGAGAAGGACAAGATCATCCTGATCGCGAAGTACAACATCGGTGGTGCCGAGATCGGCTTCAACTACGAGTACAACACCGGTTCGTTCAAGCCCGATTTCGGCGGCGGTTTCGTGGTGCAGTACGCCGACGCGTCGGTGAACGAGCAGTTCGGCTACGCGGTCGGCTCACCTGGGTTCCGCGGCCGCTTCGGCGGTTGGAACAGCTTGGTCGAGCGTGACTTCGAGCAGCAGCGCCTCAAGGCCTTCTTGAAGCTGATGTTCTGAGTCGAAGCGGTTCCCGGGCGGGCCTTTCGGCTCGCCCGGCGGCCGCGGCTCATCGCCGCAACTGACACAATGCGGTTCGGTACATCGTTGGACGTGCGTTCCCCGATTCGGAGTCGATTCATGCTGAAACGCCCCCTGCTCTTGATGCTCGGTCTCCTCTGCGCTGCGGCTCCAGTCGCGGGCGGGGTCTTGTTCACGCTCGAGGATCCCCGTGGTGACGATCACGGCAACGGATTGCTCGAATACCCTGGGCGAACCGACTTCGCCAAGGGGGATCTCGACCTGCTTTCCCTGGTGGCGCGGGGGGACCGCCAGGGGGTGTGGTTCGAAGTCACCTTCGCCAACGACATCCGTATTCCCGAACGAGTGGCGATCGACGATCTCGGCACGCAACTCGACCAGATCGCCCGCCACGGCTTCTACACTTTCAACATCGACATCTACATCGACACCGATCGCAAGCCCGGCTCTGGGGCGGTGGCGATGATGCCCGGGCGGCACGCCGAGGTCGATCGCGACCATGCGTGGGAGAAGGCCATCGTCCTCACGCCGCGTCCGCACCAGGCTCGCGCCGAGCTCGAACGCATGATGGCGCGTCGCTTCGACGAGGCTCAGCGCGCCGACGCCGACCCGGCCGCATTGCTGCCGACTCGGGCCGAGTTGCGGCGCGAGATCGGTCCGCAGGTCGACCAGCGCGTGTTCTTTCCGAATCAGGTGCGCTCACGCGGACGGGTGGTGAGGTTCTTCGTGCCGAGCTCGTTCCTTGGAGGACAGGCCAGCGCGGACTGGAGCTATGTCGTCGTGGTGTCTGGAGCGGACCTGGTCCAGAGCTTCGATTTGACAGCCGCAGTGGGGCTCGCCGACGAGACCGCCCACAGCCTGATGATCGTTCCGATTTCTCCCGGCCGTTGGAAGGACCGCTTTGGCGGTGGACGTGACGGCGAGCGTATCCAGCCCCCTCTCGTCGACATCGTCGTCCCCGCAGGGTCGAGCCAGGAGTCGCTGTTGCGCAACTTCAGCACCGCAGACGATCTTCCAGCTCGGCTGCCTGGAGTCGTGCCTGCGAGCCAGCCACGCTAGCGGTGGGTCCCGGGGTCCGGATCCGGGGTCCCGGGTAGGCGTTGGTGGTTTGCCGTGAGCGTCGGGGGCAGGGGGAACACGACGCTCGCGCGTGCGTCCAACGTGACCGATTGCCGCGTTGCGACCGCCGCGCCGATGAGGGGCGGCGACCCGTTGGCGCCGAGCTCGGCGGGCAACACCACCGTCGCGACTGTGGTCCCGAAGTTGTGCAGCACCAGGACCCGGTCCGATCCGCTCTGGCGAACGAAGGCCAAGATTGGGTCGGTCGTTTCGAGCGGCACGATCTGCAGGGTCCCGCGTGACAGTGCCGCGGAGTTGCGGCGAGCGCGAATCCAGTGTCGATAGTGCGACAACAGTGACTCCGGGTCGCCGTCTTGCGCGGCGACGTTGGCTTGCTCGCGTCCGGGTGCGAAGGGGAACCAGGGATCCCGGCTCGAGAACCCGCCGCCGGGTGAGCTGGCGTCCCAGGGCATCGGGGTGCGCTTGAGCCGGTCGTCGCGTTCGGGGCCTCCGTTCTCGAGGCCCACTTCCTCGCCGTAGTAGAGGAAGGGGATTCCGGGAAGGGTCAGGAGCACCGAGGCCGCCAGACGAAGGCCGGCAGGATCTCGGTCGAGCTCGGAGCCAAGGCGCATCTGGTCGTGATTGCGCAGGAACGGCGCAGCGAGCACCCCCGCCGGGTACCACTCGGCCTGTTCGGCCAGGGCCAGACGCAGGCGGTCGGGATCACCGTGTCGGATCGCTGCCACGATCGCATCGGCGATCGGGAACGAGAAGCTCGCCGGCAACTCGTCGCCGCCGCTGACGCAGTCGGTCGAGCCGTAGTACGCAGAGATGTTCTGGGTGCTGGTCCAGTTCTCTCCGACCAGCAGCGTCGTGGGATCGACCCGGCGAACGTGGGTCGAGAGCTCGCGCAGGAAGCTGTGGGTCTGGGGCCGGTCGTTTTGGAGCTCGCCGTCACCCTCGGCGAAGAGATGCCGGGTGGCATCCAGGCGGAAGCCATCGACCCCCACCGCAATCCAATGTTCGGCGATCCGCAACATTTCGCTTCGGACTGCCGGCTCGGCAAAATCGAGGTCCGGCATGCCACTCCAGAACACGCCGTAGAAGTAGCCCTCGCCACGGGGGTTGAGGTGCCAGGTCGGCCCGCCGCCCCAGGGTTGCGTCCAACCCGGATCGTCGTCGCGCCAGGTGTACCACGAGCGCCATGGAGACGTGGGGGAGGACGAGCTTGCCACGAACCAGGGATGCTGAGCACTGCTGTGGTTCATGACCAGGTCGACGATCACGGCGATACCGCGTTCGTGAGCCGCAGCGAGAAATACCCGAAAATCGTCGAGTGAGCCGTAGTCCGGTTCGATCGAGAGGTAGTCGGTGACGTCGTAGCCGTGGTAGCTCGGCGATTCGAAGATCGGCATCAGCCAGATCCCCTCAACACCGAGATCGTCGCTGCTGGTCGGATCGCCATCGTTGAGGAAGTCGAGTGAGGCCGTGAGCCCGGCAAGGTCGCCGATGCCGTCGCCGTCGCTGTCGCGGAAGCTGCGGACGAAGATCTGGTAGAAGACCCGCCCTTCGAGATGGTCGTGCTGCCATTGCACGGCGTCGGTGCAGTGGTCCGCGGCGGGCTTCGCGTCCGTGTGTTGCGGAGCTGTACGTTCGAACGGTCGATCCGAGCCAGCCTCGGCGCCGGCGCCAACCAAGGCGAGCACGCAGGCGAAGGCGAGTCTGAGCATGATGTGGGCGATGATACCGCTGCCGAGGTGAGGCCGCCAGGCCGTTGTCGAAGGCAAAGGCCGGTGCCGTGCGCCCGGAGGGGAGTGCGAAGTAGAGGTCCCCTTCGATCAAGACCCCGCTCGGATCGCCGTTGCCCGTGTCGCTGACGTGCTATGGTCATTAGCCATGAAGGATGCAAAGCTTGCATGCCTCTTGGCTCTCTCTCATGCGGTGGCCATTGGCATAGGTATAGCACCCACGGCTGCTTGGGGCCGGCTCGGTGATCCAGCTACCGTGGCTGTTCCTCGCCTCGTTCGAGACCTCGAGGATGATCAGCCCGTACGACCGAGCTATCGCGGCTGGGCCTGGAGTGTGGACGAAGGAACTGTCGCTCTGGGAGGGCGAACTCTATGGCGCCTCGGCGAGCCCGGAACCGAGCCTCGACCCCTCCTGCGGGGCGTTTCGGAGTGGAGCGTCGACGACCTTGGTGATGGCGGCCTGGTCGTGACCGGCTTCAACCTGGATGGGCAATTCGGGACTTGGGTGACCGAAGGCGAGCAGGTGCACCAAGTCGGCCCGGCGAATTGGTGGCTGGTTGGCCCACCGGCCCGTCGCGGCGACACGATTCTCGAGGGAAGACGTATTTTGCACCCGGAGATGGGCTGTGGGCGCTGTCGCAGTTCACCGAGCCCGAACGGCTGGGCCCAGGCGACATCTTTGGATTCAGCGGCGATCCAACCGGGCCGTTCGAGTGTACCCAGGTGGTGGCTGCACCGATGGGCTTCGTGACTTGCGGCATGGACTCCTCGGGAGACCTGACGTTGCGATTTAGCGACGGGACCGCCCGGGCACGACGGTGGCGCAGCAGTGGCCGTTCATGTTCAGCGGGGACGGGATCGAGTGGCACGGACGGCGCTACCTTTCGGGTGTGCGGCTGCCAGGTTGGAGCCCGTCGGTGCTTCGGACCGACGGGACCGCCGCGGGTACCGAGATCTACGAGGAGGGAGCGGGCGGCCCGTTCGAGCTGTGGGGCCGGCTCGCCTGGTCTCGTGACATGCCTTACCCGAATTGGCAGATCGTCGCGACCGACGGGACCGGACCGCCGACGCCGGTACTCGACGGGCCTCTCCCCTACGAACCGCGGTTTCTTGTTGCGGGCGACGAGCTCTACGCCTTCGGGCAGGAGTACTCGCCGGCCGAGATCTCGATGTGGGCTCTCTCGCGAGCGGGCGAGTACCGGCATCTCGGCAAGTTACCGGGCTACGTCCTTGCGCGGGCGCCGGCTCAGCGCGGTTCCGAGCTTCTATTCCTCGTCTCCGCGAACGGGGCGTTCGAGTTGTGGCGGATCGACGCGGCTCGGCAGCTCTTCGAGCAGGTGAGTGCCGATCCCGCGGTCGAGTGGCCGGGCGGTGTGAGTCTGGGAGCGCTCCCGGAGGGCCCTCTCGTTCCGTGGTTGGACGGCAACGGAGTCGCAAGACCAGGTCGGGTTACGTCGGAAGGTCGCCTGGTGGCTGTGGACAGCTTGGTGCTTGCCGGCACGGCGGGCTCGAGCCCGCATCTGATTGGGGAGACGGGCGGTCGTGCTCTGCTGTTTGCCAGGACCGCCGCCGAGGGGCCGGTCGTGTGGGTTTCGGACGGAACGCTCGATGGGACTCGACCTACCGCCGTGCGCTCTCAGTGTCTCCCCGAGCAGGGGTATGCCCCCCGGCTCGTGCCGCCGGCGCTCGTCGCCGACTGTCAGGCTGACGGAACCGTGGCCGTCTGGGATCTGGAAGGTGCCATGCCCGTGGCTGTCCACCTCCAGATCTCCCCGTCGACGCAATACGGATATGGAGAGGCGCCGCGGATGGTTCGGCTCGGGAGTCGGGTGGTTTACACGCACCGGACTCTCGGGATTCGCTCCCGCGACCTCCTCAGCGACGTCGAGGCGGCCTTGTCGCCGTGCATCAGTGAGGTCTTTCGCGCGGGAGCCGCAGCGCTGTTTGCCTGCTCTGGGAAGGTCTGGACGACGAACGGCACCGCGGCTGGAACCGCAGTGCTGATCGAGACCGGTGCCTCCTCGGTGGATTTTGTCGAGACAGGATCCAAGGTAGTCGTGCTGGGCTACCAGGCGGGAGCCTGGTTGTCGGATGGTACCGCCTCGGGGTCGACCGCCATCGCGCCTTTGGCTGGGGCCTTGCCGGCTGGACCTGCAAGCACGTGGACCTGCGCCTGGGACGGAGAGGGGATCGTACGCCTCGACCTGAAGGATGGCAGCACCGTCAGACTCGAAGAGGCAGTCCTCGGCAGCATCTACCCCATCGTGCCGAGCCACGGGCCGACAAGGGTTCTTCGCTCGCTGGAGCCGTACCCCCGCGGGCGCACCTGGCGCTGCGACGGCACACCGGAGGGCACGAGGGAGATTCCCGAGCTTGGGCCTGTACCCTGGAGACTTGGTGCTGACTCGGTCGCGAACGACGATCGCTTCGTGTGGCACCACAGCTTGGAAGCGGAACGCGAGCGCCTGCTGCGCCTCCCGTTGGAGGGCGGCGCCTGGGAGACAGTCGTCGACCGGCTGACCCCGCTCGGCGACGAGGCGGATCGGTACTCGCTGCCCCCACTCGGCATCGCGGCGGACCGGCTGTGGATTTCGCTTGCAGACGAGTCTACCGGCCGCGAGCCATGGGCTCTCGACTTGAGGCCGCGCGAGCTGTTCCAGGACGGATTCGAGGGCGGTGACACCTCCGCGTGGTCCGGGTCCGACTAAGGCGGCGACCGTAACTCCCCACCCCCATCCCCACCCTTCCAGGGGCGTCAGAGCGTTTTCTTGATGGCGTGTCGGAGGTCGTCTGCGGCGGGGGCCTTTTCGGGCAGGCAGCCCAGATCATGGGTCTGCGGGTTGCCGGCGGCCATCCCGATATCGACATCCGGCAACGGCTGACGCTGCGCAGTGGCTATTCGGTCGCCCAGATCCCAGTCAGCGAACGATCGGAACTGCTCGGGGTGGCGCTCAAGGATGCGCGGCTGCGCGACCGGGACATCCAGGTCCTGTCGATCCAACGCGGTGGTTTGATCATCCCCAACCCCAAGGGGAACCGAGAGCTTCTCGCGGGGGATATGGTGTTGTGTTTCGGCAAGACCCTGGCCCTGCGGTCGCTCCTGCCGGAGCCGAGCCCTCGGTCGAAACGGAAATCTGCGAGAGCCTGACTCGGGCCGCTGGGCCTCAGAATCTCCAAGGGGGGCCGGCGCCGATCACAGGCCGAGATGCAGCCGCAGTGCGTCATCGAGCCGCGCCAGCAACGCCGCGGGCAGCGATCCCACCGGGCGGCCGATCCGTTCGACCGCAACGGATCGAACCTGCTCGGCCTGGGCCTTCGAGTCGCGCGGCAGGTTGGTCAGGGCCGCGGGAAGCAGAACCTGGAAGGGGTAGACGCGCTCGACGTTCGAGGTCACCGGAACGACGGTCACCACCCCCCGCCCGAGACGATGTGCGGTGGTGTTGGCGCCGTCGTTGCTAACGATCACGGCCGGACGCCTCTTGTTGGCCTCGGCCCCGCGCACCGGATCGAGGTCGACCAGGCAGATGTCCCCGCGCCGCACTACCAGGTGCCCTCGGAGGAGTCGACGCCGTCGTGGACCACCGACTCCCAGTCTCGGCCAGCGCCCTCGCGATCCCAGTCAGCCCAGGCCTCGGCATAGGCCGGGCCGAGGGCGCTGGCGCGCAACAATCGGACCGCCTGCTGCAGCACGGCGGAACGCGATGGAGCCCCGACGGCGCGACCGTATTGGTCGAGGAATTCGATGTCTTCGTCGGGCAGGCTGATGCTGAGCTTCATACCTCGATGCTACTTCGTTTGCTACTCTGGAAGCAATCGCACCGGCGACCTGCGCCTGCTCGGCTGCTCGGCCGGTGGCATCCGGGCGCACGCTCCGGTGCGGTGAGCAGCATGCTTGGGGGGAAGGAAGTGGTCGAGCGCCGCGTCAGGTCATTCCCTGGCCTCGAATCCGGAGCGCCAAGGGCGCGCTTCCATACCAGCCTAGGGCAACGCCCTAGATCAGGCGCCCCACCAACCAAGGTGAGGGCCAACGGCCCGACGTCATCCGCGAGTGGCCGGCGCGGGCGACACGGCTTCGGCTTCGACGATCCGACCTTCGCGATCGATCGTGCTCCAGGTGCCGCCGGTGATCTCGCCATGCTCGCCGTCGTCGCTGATCGTGCAGCCTTGGCACACCCGAGCGACGCCGTTTTCGAACGGGAATGCAAAGTCCCAGGTGCGAGGAATGACCAGCTCGAGCTTCTGATCGACGAAGCCGAACTTCCCGTCCGAGACCGAACGAGCGAGCCCCTCGACGAAGTAGTCGAGCCCGTTGTCGAAGGCAAAGGCCGGCGCTGTGCGTCCCGAGGGCAAGGCGAAGTAGAGCTCACCCGCGACCAGGACGCCGCCCGGATCGCCGTTGGCGGTATCGCCGACGATGCCGGGGCGCAAAACCAGCTCGCCACTGGCGTCGCGCCGTGCGCAGTCGGCGATCTCGTCTGCGACCGGGGGGAAGGCCGTACACGCGATCGAAAACTCCGGTTGAGCAACTGCCACCGTCGGAGCGGGCTCGGGCTCGGCCCGACCGCCGCAGGCCAGCAAGGGGATTGCGCATCCGAGGGCCAAGGAGAATGCGCCGCGCATCGGCATCAGTATACGGCAGGCGCTTCGGGTCCGGGATGGGGGCGACCGCCGCCGCGCTGCTCGGAATCGTCCGACCGCGGGGGAGGAGGCGTGTGCCAGCGCATCGGCGATCTCCTGACGCACCAGGTGGACCTTTGGCCAGGAGTTCGGATCGCCCGGCTGGGTGCCTCTCCTCGGTTTGGCCCCGGGTGAATTCGAGCTGGTGGTCGGGCGGCTTGGTCAGGTGTGGAAAGCCAGCCTGATTTGGGTTGTTCTCAGCCACTGGCTACCCGCAGGCTTCATCTGCTTCGAGGGGAGCGAGTTGCCTCGGTTTGCCAGGGTGTTGATGGAGCTCGATGCGGACACGATCTACGTCGGGGCCGATGACTTGGGGGGCTTCGCGCTCTTGGAGTGCTCGGGCTCCTTCCGAAAGGTGCAACTGGGCCCGGAGATCGGATTTTCGAGCTTCAGGGATCGCTTGACAGACCAGACCAGACCAGACCAGACTAATTCCGGCGGCTCGCACCTTGGGCCGCTGTGGAGGTTGTGATGGCGGTGACCAACATCTCGGAGGCCAAGTCACAATTGTCGGCGTTGGTCGAGCGGGTCCTCGCCGGTGAGGAGATCATCATCGGCAAGGCCGGCAAGCCGGTGGCGAAACTGGTGCCGTTCGAGCGCCCGGCGGTGCCGCGTGTGCCCGGTGCGTTGCGCGGCAAGATCGTGGTGAGGGAAGACTTCGACGAGTTGCCGGAGGACCTCCGGAGTGCGTTTGGCATGGATGCGCCGTGAACGTCCTGATCGACACCCATGTGTTGTTGTGGTGGCTGAGCGACCATCCGTCTCTCCCTGAGCGATCGCGTCAGCTGCTCTCCGATCCGGACACCACCATCTACTTGAGCGCTGTGGTGATGTGGGAGTTGCGGATCAAGCAGGCGCTTGGGAAGGTTGTCTTGCCGGCGGAGTTCCGCGAGACGCTCGAGAACCAGGGGTTCACGGAACTGCCGGTGACGATCGCCCACACCGACCGCCTCGCAACGCTACCGATGGTTCACCGCGACCCCTTCGACCGCTTGCTGGTTGCGCAGGCGTTGGAAGAGAAGCTGTCCTTGATGTCGTTTGACGACGCGGTGCGCCAGTACGAGGTCACGCTCGCGCCGTGATCGTCGCTTGGCGGAGCCGCTGAGGAAGCCATGAGCCCGCATGCCTACCGGTAGTGGTCGGGTACCCGCCGTCATCGGTCGCCATCGCTGCCGACTCTCGGGAGCGTTGGCGGTGCCGCCGGGAGCGAGGCCGGACACGTCTCCCTGATCGCTGTGCACTCCGCTGCAACGGCTTTTGTAGGAGTTTCAAAATCGCCGGGCGTTGCGAGATAGGGGAACTCTCGTGATTGCGGTGTAAGTCACTGCGATGGTGTGATTTGCGGCTGATTATCAGACGTTGGCACGGCTCTCGCTCATGGAGTGGGTGTGGTCGATGAAGTCCATCGAGCACAGGTCGCTGGAAGGAGCTCGACGATGTTCACCGGCCAGTTCCCACCAACTCTGATGAGAGGAAGTCTTTATGTTGCGTTTGGCTCTCGCCTTCTTCATCTTCGCGCTGATCGCGGCCCTGCTTGGCTTTGGAGGTCTCGCCGCTTCGGCCGCCGGCATCGCAAAGATCGTGTTCTTCGTGTTCTTGATCCTGTTCCTGGTGTCGGTGGTCACCGGCCTGATCAAGCGGCCGTTGTAGACCACAACGCCGAGAGCTCGGCTGTCCACACAACCCAATCCAGGAGAGATTCCATGAAGAAAATTTCAGTACTTCGCCAAGTCATCCT
Source organism: uncultured Thermoanaerobaculia bacterium (assembly GCA_964599475.1). Classification (GTDB taxonomy): domain Bacteria; phylum Acidobacteriota; class Thermoanaerobaculia; order Multivoradales; family CAZRFU01; genus CAZRFU01. Next base: position 2,101 of record CAZRFU010000008.1, on the reverse strand, counting down.
TGGTGTCAGCCTTGCGGCCATTCCCGTCCTGATCGCCGCGCCGGCTCTTTCACTTGCATCGGACCGCACGCTCGGTGAGACGGTCGAGGACGCGATGCTCGCGACCAAGGTGAAGGCAGCCCTCTTGACCGACCTTGGTTTCGACGCAATGGGCATCGACGTGACGGCCCGCAGTGGCGCAGTGATCCTGGAAGGGACGGTCGACAAGCGCACCACCGCGGAACAGTCCGAGCCGGTCGCCCAGGCCGTCGATGGGGTGACCTCGGTCACGCACCGAGTCAAGGTCGAGGCCAGCCCTACCAAGACGCCGGTCGGCGACGCGGTTGGCCATGGCGAGCGTGAGGTCGCCGACGCTCTTCTCGAGTCCAGGGTCAAGATGGCTCTGCTGAGCGAGATCGGCACGAACGCCTTCGACATCGAGGTCGAAGCCACGGACGGGACGGTGAGCCTGCGCGGCAAAGTCGCCGACAGCAAACACGAAAAGCTCGCCCTCCAGACCGCGAAGAAGTGCGATGGGGTCAAGAAGGTCATCGACCTGATCGACACCGAAGCCTGATCGACGCGACGTCGACTGCGTGCGATTCGGCCCCCGCTCGGTGGGGGCCTTTTCGTGTCCGCAGGCGCGGCGCGATTTGCTCCGCGGCCATTGGCAAGGCTCCAGACGCCAGACCGTTGTCGGAGTACATCTCGGCTCGGCCAGACGGGCGGCCCGGTGCGCTGGTGGAAGGTAGCTCGGCGGTCGTGACATGCTCGCGGGCATGGTGCAGAACGCAGTTCCTGGGCGCCGGGTGGTGGTTACGGGCGCCTCACGCGGCCTTGGGCTCGAGCTGGTGCGGCAGCACGCTGCGAAGGGCGATCGAGTCTTCGCCACCTGCCGGACACCCGCAAGCGCTCGGGCGCTTGCAGAGGTTGCCGAGGCGCACGCCGATCGCGTAGTCGTCGCTCGACTGGATGTCGCAAGCCAGGAGTCGATCGAGGAGAGCGCCCGCCACGCGGAGAAGATCCTCGGCGGTGTCGATGTGCTCTGGTCAAACGCGGGCGTGTACCCAGGGTCGCCGGGGACGACGGTGGCGGAAGGCACGCTTGGAACCCTGTCGGCGGCCGATGCGATGGCGGTGCTGTCGATCAATTCCATCGGGGCGATCCTGGTCGCCCAGGCCTTCATGCCCTTGTTGCGCCGCGGTCACGAGCCACGACTTGCGGCGATCTCCTCAGGCTACGGCTCACTCGAGTTGAACCAGGGGACGCCGTATTGGTATGGGGCATCGAAGGCCGCCCTCAACATGTTGCACCGGTCGCTCGCGAGCGATCCGGCTGCTGGTGGCGTGACGGTTCTGCTGGTGTCACCGGGTTGGGTGCAAACCGATATGGGTGGGTCGTCCGCTCCGACCTCGGTGGAGGAGAGCGTGGCGGGCATGATGCGGGTGGTCGCCCGGGCGACACCTGCGGACTCGGGCCGGTTCTTCGACTGGCAGGGTGCTGTGGTTCCTTGGTAGCAGTTGGCCTTCCACCCCAGCGCTGGCGCTGGCCGCGATCCGTCCGCCGCGCACGGTCAGCACCTTTTCGGTGTGGCGTTCGCAGCGAGAGATGGTCGAGATGGTTCACGGCAGGGTGGCGATCGCGACCCCGAGCGCCATGCCGTGGCGATGCGTGAGCGCGAGCGCCGCGACTTTCACCACGAGTTCACCACGTTGCGATTCCGCCGCAACCTCGAGGACCGCGCCGTCCGTGGCTCGCCTCCGCTTGGTAGTGAGGTCGTAGGCTCCGCTACGCTCGGCTCGGTGGTTTCCGTCGGAGTGGCCTCGCTGCACGCGCGCGCGCCGAATCGGCCGCGGCCAGCGTGCCGCTTGCGACTGCGCGACGCGCGACGCCGCTTCGCGCACGACCTCACGCCTTGGCGCTCCGGCTCGACGACCGCTGCGAAGACGTGTGCGCTGCCACTCACACTGCCTTGACTCCGGAGGGGTGCTTCCGCAGCTCGCGCATCAGAACGCCGCCCCGCGATGCCCCTCCGACGGATCCAGGATCCCTGGTCCCCCATCTCGTCGGGTAGCGTCCGGAAAGTTCTGCAAAAAGGAGAGGGCCAAGGTGCCTCCGTTAG
>CAZRFU010000007.1:93842-107265 GCA_964599475.1 uncultured Thermoanaerobaculia bacterium | reverse complement strand
GGACCAGCTCGGATGCCGAAGGCTCATGGCCTTCTCATCCGATTCTGGTACCCGGGACCCGAGACCCGAATGGGAGCCGGATTGGAAGGCACCGGCCTGGCACTTCGACGAGTCCCCGGTCCCTTGTAGGTGATGCTCGTGCGGCGCCATTGTGACCCAGCTGGGGTGGGCTGCGAAGGCGTCTGGATCGCGTGCTGGTACACTGTCGCGACCTTCGAAGTCGGATTAGCCGAGGAGAATCTCCGTGGAAACGATTCAAGCGTTGATTGCGCGGCTCGAGTACTACGTCTGGACGTTCGGCGTCCCGGTCGGGAACGAGACCATCCCGTTCATCGTCATCGCCCTGTTGGGCACCGGGTTCTACCTCACCCTGCGACTCGGTTTCATTCAGATTCGCCGCCTCGGGCACGGCTTTGCCGTGGCCACCGGGCGCTATGACGACCCCAACGAGCCCGGCGACGTCTCCCACTTCCAGGCGCTGACGACCGCTCTGTCTGCGACGGTCGGCATCGGCAACATCGCCGGTGTGGCGATGGCGATCCACTGGGGGGGGCCCGGGGCATTGTTCTGGATGTGGGTGACGGCGTTCCTCGGTATGGCGCTCAAGTATTCGGAGGTGACGCTGGCCCAGACCTTCCGCCAGGTGGAGGCCACCGATCGCGATCCCTACAAGTGGGAAGGTTCGGTCTCCGGCGGTCCGATGTACTACATCGAACGCGGCCTCGGCCCGAAATGGAAGCCGGTGGCGATCTTCTTCGCGCTGGCGCTCACCCTGACCTCGTTCCTGACCGGCAACGGCGTCCAAGCCAACACCGTCGCCGACGCGATCCGCGTCGAGACGGGAGTGCCGCCGTGGGTGACGGGTGCGATCACTGCGACGTTGGTGGGTTTGGTGATCGTCGGCGGGATCAAACGCATCGGCGCGGTCACCGGGATCTTGGCGCCGCTGATGGCGGGGATCTACGTGCTGGGGGCGTTGGGTGTGATCATGCTCAACTTCGGGGACCTCGGCGGAGCGTTCGCCCTGATCGTCAAGGAAGCCTTCAACCCAACCGCGGGAGTTGCCGGAACGGGTGTTGGAGCGGTCCTGGTCACCATGATGTGGGGTGTGCGCCGCGGTTTGTTCTCGAATGAAGCGGGCCAAGGCTCCGCGCCGATCGCACACTCGGCAGCCAAGACCGACGAGCCGGTCTCCGAAGGTGTGGTGGCGCTGCTCGAGCCCTTCATCGATACGCTGGTGATCTGCACCATGACGGGTCTGGTGATCGTGCTCACCGGCGTCTGGAACGATCGTGTGCCGACCACGCTGAACCTGGGAAGCGGTGACATCTCGTGGCGGGTGCCGCAGCCCGACGGGTCCAGCACCACGGTCGACGCCCCGGCGTCGATCGTGGTCCGAGACGGCCGGGTGGAAGGAGAAGTCAAGCTCGGGTACCGCAACGTGCCTGTCGAGGTCCTGTTCACCGACGCCGCCCAGACCGCTCCCTTCAACGGGGTTCTCGAGCCCGCCAAGCGGATCGCACGCGACGCCGGTGGGGCGGAGGTCAAAGTGTTGCACGGCAACGCTGCGGAAGCCGGGGCGCCGTTGACGCGCCTGGCATTCCAGCGGGGACTCGCGCCGATCGTCCCGTGGGGCGGCATGATCGTCGTCGTGTCGGTGGTGCTGTTCGGCTTGTCGACGGCGATCTCGTGGTCGTACTACGGTGATCGTTGTATGCATTACGTCTTCGGTCCCAAGGCGGTGCTGCCGTACAAGATCGCCTTCATTGCCTTGCACTTCTTCGGCGCAATCACGAGTCTGGCCTTCATCTGGACCCTGGGCGACATCGCGCTCGGCCTGGTGACCTTCCCGAATCTCGTTGCTGTGGTGCTGCTCTCGGGCCTGGTGGCGAAGTCGACCTCGTCGTACTTCGAGCGCAAGCCCTGGATCCAGAACGCCGAGGACCACAAGCGCTGGGTTGCGGAGCATCCGCGGAAGAAGAAGTAGCGAAAGGGGACCGGGAGAGGACCCGAAAGTATCGCCGCAGCGGCACGCCCCGCGCGGCCGCTGGAGGTGACCGGCCTTCGGCTCCGCGGCTGACGCAAAAGGCGCGCACACTGGGATGTACTCCAGTTGGGGGTCGCGGACGATCTCGAAGCGCGGTAGGGTGGAGCGATCCACCCTTCGTGCTCGAGAAAGGAGTCGTCATGCGCTTCGTCGTGATCCTGGTTCTGGTGTCGTCGCTCGGCTGTGCACCGAAGTCCACCGAAGTTGCGAGTCCCACTCCCGCGCCGACAGCGTCGCTCCCGCAGGGGTGCAACCCGGCGTCGCCCTGCCCCGGCTCGACCTGTCCCACGGCGATCACCACCGCCGCCGCCGCCGTCCCGGCTGACGCTTGCCCGCGCTTCGGCGAGGTCCAGAGCGACGTCGACGTCTTCGCCTGGAACTCCTTCATCGCGCTCAACTGGCCGGCTGACCTGACGACCTGTGCCGCCGATACCCAGACATCCATCCTCGGTGGTGCCGGGCCGCGTGTGTGGGAGACCTACGTCAGCGACACCGACGTGTTCGTCGCCGGCGGCAGCCCGGTGGCCTGGTGCGCTCCGGAGCTGGCGGCGCGGCTGCGAGCGCCTCGCCCACTCGGTGGTCTCTCCAAGGTCGCAGCGGCCTCGGCCGAGCGCCTGCCCGACATCGCCGAGGCCGTCGGCGGTGTCCTGACCGACCAGAACGGCCGCTTCGTCCGCTACGAGATCAAGATCAACCTCGACGAGTACAACTACCTCGTTACAAACGATTTGTGGAACAAGGCCGGTCAGCAGGGCAAGACCATCGACTTTCCGCAAGGGCCCGACGACCAGCCGAGCCGCTGCGGCGAGATGCCGTGCGGTCCGGTCGGAGCGATGGAGATCAAGGCTGCCTGGAAGGTCCTTTCGCAGAACGAGATCGACGGCGGGCGCTTCTACACCACCCAGGCGGTCGTCTTCAATGACGAGCAGGGCAGCCCGAGCCCGGGAACCAATCCGGTGACGATGGGTCTGGTGGGTCTGCACATCCTCCACAAGACCGCAACGCAGTCGACCTGGTTCTGGTCGACCTTCGAGCACGTCGACAACACCACCACGTCGTTCTTCGATCCCAGCTGCACCACGTGTGTCGCGAACCAGCAGACCGCCAAGCAGCCCTACACCGAGCTCACCACGGACGGAACGCCGATCAACAAGGGTGTCCAGGTGGTGCGCACCCACTCGATCGAATCGACCGACTCGTCGGCGCCCGAGCTCAACACCTACTACCAGGGGCTGCTGGCCGGATCGGTGTGGGCCAACTACCAGCTGATTTCGACACAGTGGGCCACGGGAGGAGCACCCGCTGGAACTCCTGCGGTGCTCGCCAACACCACGCTCGAGACCTTCGTGCAGGAGCAGAGCAGTTGTTTGGGTTGCCACGGCAGTGCCCAGACAGCGGTTGGTACCAACGCCGACTTCAGCTTCCTGCTGGGAGGGGCGCAGTAGCTGGTAGGAGGTACCGGGTACCGGGTACTGGGTACTCGTCGGAGCGCGTTCGAGAGCATCTGCGTTGTGCACCCCGGCGGCTCAGAATCCGGTCTCCAGTACCCGGTACCTGGTACCCGGTACCTTGTTCTGAGCGGCCCCCGGTCCCTGCTACGATCCCATCTATGCCGTACTTCGACGAACGCATCTACAACTTCTCTGCCGGACCGGCGATGATGCCGGAGCGCGTGTTGGCCGAGGCCCGCGCGGACATTTGGAATTTCGAGGGTGAAGGCGCCGGGATCATGGAGATCTCCCACCGCGGTGGCGCCTTCGACGAGGTGATCGAACAAGCGGAAGCGGACTGCCGGACGCTGGCCGGGCTCGACGACAGCTGGGCGGTGTTGTTCATGCCCGGTGGCGCCACCATGCAGTTTGCGCTGATTCCGATGAACTTCCTTCCCGACGGGCGGCACGCCGACTTCATCGACACCGGCGTGTGGACCCGCAAGGCGATCACCGAGGCCAAGGCGGTCGGCGCGGTGCATCTCGCCTGGGACGGGAAGACCGGCGGCTACGACCACATTCCGGCGCCGGCGGAGCTCGCACCGAGTGCCGATCCGGTCTACACCCACTACTGCTCCAACAACACCATCTACGGCACCCAGTGGGCAGCTCCCCCGGAGCTGGGCAGTCCCCTCGTGTGTGATGCGAGCTCGGACATCTTCTCGCGCCCGTACGACTTCGATCGGCACGCGATCGTCTTCGGCGGCGCGCAGAAGAACCTCGGGCCTGCCGGCAGCTCTCTGGTGCTGATTCGCCGCGACTGGCTCGACCGCGTCGCGCGGACCCTGCCGGCGATGCTCAAGTACAGCGAGCACGCCGCCGCCGGCTCACGCTTCAACACCCCACCAACGTTCGCGATCTACCTGATGGGGCGGACCTTCCGCTGGATTCTCGACGAGGGTGGGCTGGCGGCGATGGGTGAGCGCAACGCACGCAAGGCGGCGTTGATCTACGACGCCCTCGATGCCGCAGGCGAGTTCTACCGGGGTGTCGCGCGCCGCGATTGCCGCTCGACGATGAACATCACCTTCCGAACGCCGTCGGAGGAGCTCGACGAGCGCTTCGTCGCGGAGGCGCTCGAGGAGGGGATGACAGGGCTCGCCGGGCACCGCAGTGCCGGTGGCATGCGGGCGTCGGTCTACAACGCCTTCCCCGAGGAGGGCTGCTCTGAGTTGGCATCCTTCCTGGAAGACTTCGCGCGGCGTTGCGGCTGAGGGAGGGTCGCCGATGATCCGGCGAGTGCAGGCGTGCGCAAGCGTGAATGTGCTTGCTGGGGAGGATGACTCGGGCTACGCTATAGCCATTCTTTGTCTACGGGAGGAGCTTTGCATGCGAGTCTCTGTTGTCGCTTGTATCGGAGTGTTGCTCGCCGCCGCCGCTGTGGCCCAGCCCAATGATGTCGGGCTGCAGGTCGAGGCGGCCGGTCCCGCCGTGATCGGCTCAGCCGTTCCCGAAGGTGTCGTATGTCCGGCCGGCCCGGAAGCTCACAGCTTCTCGGGTGCCACCACGCAGCTCGGCCGGATCTTCCGCGACGCAATTCCGAGCACCTGCCCGTCCAAGGTCTATCCGGGCATCTTCAACCCGGCCACCACCTACAACTACGAGACCTTCACCTACCCCAACACCAGCGGGGCGGCAGCGTGTGTGACGGTCAACTTCGATCCCGACAACACCGGCGCCAACCCCTGCACTACCAATGCTCATGCGAGCGCCTACATCGGCAGCTACGACCCGAACAACCAGGCCGCCAACTTCGTCGGTGACGTTGGCTCGAGCCTGGCGCAACCGTTCAGCTTCGAGGTTCCGGCCAACAGCGACTTGGTCCTGGTCGTGACCAACACCTCGGCCCAGGCGGTGTGCGACTTCGGCTTCGAAGTCGTCAACCTCCCGTGTGATCTGGCCCCGCCGGTGCCGGACTGGCAGGTGATCCCGACTGCCGACTACCGTGGCCTGATCGCGCTGGCGGTGGTCCTCGCGGCGGTTGGTGTGTTCGCCCTCTCGCGTCTGCGCGGCTGATCACCGCTCCACGAGCGCTACCCAGGGCGTGGCTGCGGCCACGCCCTTCGTTTTTGCGCTCGACCGCCTACGATCCGATCCCCGATCCCCGACCCCCGATACTCAGTACCCAACTGCTAGCATCCCGCGCATGCTGACGGGTCACGCGGAGGAGTCGGCCAAAGAGCTGCCCGAGGTCGCCACCGAGGCGCTGACGCCGATGTTGCGTCACTACCTCGAGGTGAAGGCCGCTCACCCGGACGCTCTTGTGTTCTACCGGATGGGCGACTTCTTCGAGCTCTTCTACGACGACGCGGTCACCGCGGCGCCGGTCCTCGAGGTGACGCTCACGGCACGACACAAAGGGCGAGAGAACGAGGCGCCGATGTGTGGTGTGCCGCACCACGCCCTGGATGCCTACCTCGGCCGCGCGGTGCGAGCCGGCTTCAAAGTGGCGATCTGCGACCAGGTCGAGGATCCCGCCGAGGCCAAGGGGCTGGTCCGGCGCGAGGTCGTCCGGGTGGTGACACCGGGGACCCTCTCCGAGCCGGGGCTCCTCGAGGCCGCGGAAGATAACCTGCTGGCGGTGGTCGTGTGGGAAGGGCAGGTCGGTGCGCTTGCTCTCCTCGACGTGTCGACCGGGTTGTTCGAGGTGCAGCGGGTGCGCCAGGCGAGCGACGCGGTCGATGCGCTGGAGTTGGCTCGCCCGCGCGAAGTGGTGTTTGGCGGGGTGCTGCCGACCGACTTGAGCCTTTGGCTCGAGGCGCGGGTTTCGTGCCGCACCGAGGTCGGCGCCGACCAGATTCCCCGCCCGGACCGCGCCGGCGACGAGCTCAAGCGACAGCTGCGGATCGAGACTCTGCGTGGCCTGGGAATCGACGAGCCGGATGTCGCGGTCCAGGCGGCTGCCGTGGCCTTGCGCTACGTCCGTGCCACGCAACGCCAGGAGCTGGGGCATCTGCGTCACCTGAGCCTGCGCGAGGGGAGCGACGCGCTGGTCCTGGATGCCACGACTCTTGCGAACCTCGACGTCCTGCAGGGATCTCGTGATACCTCTCGCCAGCACTCGCTGCTGGCAACCGTGGACGCGACCCGCACCGCCGCCGGCGGGCGCTTGCTGCGCCAGTGGCTGCGACGACCGTTGCGGGATCTCGCGACGATCGGGGCTCGGCACGAGGTCGTTGTCGAGCTGGTCGCCGACACCACGCGCCGGCGGGCCCTGGGCGACACACTGAGACAGATCGCCGATCTCGAGCGTTCGTCGACTCGCGCGGTGCTCGGCAGCATCGGCCCCCGGGAGGCCGCAGCCCTGAGAGACACCCTGGTGGGGGCACCCGAGGTGCTCGCGCTGGCGGGAGCCGGCGAGGCGGTTCGAACCAAGGAGCTGGCCCACACACCGGCGTGCCCAGGGCTGGCGGCAGAGCTGGTGCGGATGCTGGCGCCCGAACCTTCCCATACCGTCGGAGACGGCGGTGTGATCGCGGCCGGCGTGGATGCGGAGCTCGATCGCGCTCGGGCCCTCGCTCGCGACGTCCGCCGCGTGATCCTCGAGCGTGAGGCGTCGGAGCGCGAGCGCACCGGGATCTCGTCGCTCAAGATTCGCTACAACAAGGTCTTCGGCTACTACATCGAGATCACCAAGGCCAACGCTCGCAACGTGCCGGCGGAGTACATCCGCAAGCAGACCCTGGTGAACGCCGAGCGGTACATCACCCCCGAGATCAAGGCGCTCGAAGAGGAAGTGCTGGCAGCGGAGGAGCGTCAGGCGGCGCTCGAGGTCGAGTGGTGGAACCGGGTGGTGGAGGCGATTGCCGCCGAGTCGGAGAACCTGCGGCGGTTGGCCCACGCACTGGCTGAGATCGATGTCCTGCGGGGTTTCGCGGACGTGGCGGCCAAGCGCAGCTGGGTGGCCCCACGGATGACACCGGCAGGCGGAGCGATGGTGGTGCGCGACGGGCGTCATCCGATCGTCGAGGGCACCACCCGCGAGCCCTTTGTGCCGAACGACGCGCTGCTGGATCCCGACGAAGCCCAAATCGTCGTGCTCACCGGTCCGAACATGGGTGGTAAGTCCACCTGGTTGCGGCAGATCGCGCTGATCTGCCTGCTGGCGCAGGCAGGCTCGTTGGTGCCGGCGGCGTCGGCGGAACTTTCGGTGGTCGACCGCATCTTTACGCGAGTGGGCGCCAGTGACGACCTCGCCCGGGGGGAGTCGACCTTCATGGTCGAAATGATCGAGACGGCTCGCATCCTCAACCAGGCGAGTCGCAACAGTCTGGTGATCCTCGACGAGGTTGGCCGCGGTACGTCGACCTTCGATGGCCTCGCGCTCGCCTGGGCGATCGTCGAACATCTCCACGAGAAGGTGGGCGCCAAGACCGTGTTCGCCACCCACTACCACCAGCTCACCGAGCTCGCCTCGACGCTTCCGCGGGTAGTCAATCGGACCATGGCCGTGCGCGAGTGGCAGGACCGGATCGTGTTTCTCAAGCGCGTGGTCGACGGGTCGTCGGACAAGTCCTACGGACTGCAGGTGGCGCGGCTGGCGGGGCTCCCGGAGGTGGTCATCCAGCGGGCCAACGAAGTGCTGGGCAACCTCGAGGCGCAGGAGCTCGACATGACCGGAAAGCCGCGGCTGGCTCGCGGTGCCCACGCGCCGCAGGTCGACGACGGCAACGAGCAGCTGCGTCTGTTCGCGGCTCCGGAGGAGATCGTGGCCAAGACCCTGCGGGACGTCGATGTCGATCGGCTGACTCCGCTGGCGGCATTAAATTTGGTGGCGACGTTGCGCGAGCGTTTGGGGGGCGGATGAGGGGCGGCACACTGATGATCGTGGGGCTCCCGGGCCTCGAGCTCGACGGCGAGAGTCGTCGCATCCTCGAGCTCGTCCAACCGGCCGGGGTGATCCTGTTTCGGCGCAACGTCGCGAATGTCTCGCAGCTGAAGGCGTTGGTGTCGGCGATCCGTGAGGTCGTTCCCACGACCTTGCTGATGGTCGACGCCGAGGGTGGCCGGGTCGACCGGCTGGCGCCGGCCGTGGGGGCGGCGCCCGGAGCAGCCGCGGTGGCCGGGGGCGGTGATCGGCTGGCGCGCCGTGCTGGCTTGTGGATCGGTGCATCGCTCGCCGCCTTCGACCTGGATGTCGACCTCGCGCCGGTGATCGACCTCGACAGCGGGGAGACGGACAACGCCCTGGCCCAGCGCACCTGGGGGACGGAGGCCGACCAAGTCACTGCACGTGGCGCCGCTTTCCTCGAGGGCTTGTTCGAGTCAGGAGTCGTCGGCTGCATCAAACACTTCCCCGGCCTCGGAGCGGCTACCAAGGACACCCACCACCACGGCGCCGAGATTCGCCTGGACGAGCCCGCAGCCGCCGTGCACCTCGAACCCTTCCGGCGACTGGCGCTGGCGGCCGGCGCGGTGATGGTCTCGCACGCGAGCTACCCACACTTCGATCCCGAAGGCCGGCCGGCCTCGGTGTCGCCGCCGATCGTCACCGGACTGCTGCGAGAACGCCTCGGGTTCGGCGGAGTCACCATCTCCGACGACCTCGAGATGCACGCCTTGGCGCCGATCGGTGGGCTGCCGGAGCGGGCGGTGGCGGCGGTCAGGGCCGGCTGTGACCTCGCGGCGGTCTGCGCTCGCCTCGATCAGGCCGAAGCCGTCGCACGGGCCCTCGAGCAGCGGGTCGCGCAGGATCGCTGGACGGAGGCCGCAGCGAGGGTCGAGCGCTGGCGCACAGAGGTCGCGGACCTTCGGGCGCGGCGTTTTGGCGGTCGTGGCGCAGCGGCGCGCGCCCGGCGAGGCTTGGCCCGTCTGCGAGCCGCCGTCGTACGCCGATGAAGCGACTGTTCGCCGGACTGCGGGCCGAAGGCCCCAAGCCGAGCTACGACGCCGTGGTGATCGGCGCCGGCGTGGGGGGATTGGTGGCCGCAGCGCTACTCGGCCGAGCCGGCCTGCGGGTGCTGGTGGTGGAGCAGCACTACATGGTCGGCGGCTACTGCTCGACCTTCCGGCGTGCAGGGTTCACCTTCGACGCCGCGACCCACTTCTACCCTCTGCTGGGCAACCAAAGTACTCTCACCGGCCGTTTGCTGACCCAGCTCGGTTGCCGCACCGAGTGGGTCAAGATGGATCCGGTCGACACTTTCCACCTACCCGACGGCTCCTCGTTCGTCGTCGACGCGGACTTCGAGCGCTACCGGCAGGCCCTCGACGCCCGGTTTCCGAGCCAGACGGCGCACCTCGATGTGTTCTTCGAGGCGGCGCGACAGGCCTACGCCGACGGCCTGTTGGCCTACTTTCGGGAGGTCGACAGCCCCCGGCTCGGTCGGTGGATGGAGTGGACCCTGAGCCAAGCGCTCGAGCACTTCATACCCGATCCCGAGCTGCGCCTCGTGCTCGCTGCCGACTGTGCCCACTGGGGCTCGCCGCCGGCGCGGACGTCCTTCGTCTTCGACTCGATGTTGCGGTTCTCCTACTTCCTCGGGAACTACTTCCCGGTCGGGGGGTCTCAGGCCTTCGCCGACGACCTCGCACGGGTGGTCGAGGCTCACGGCGGTGACGTGTTGATGAGCACGACCTGCCGTCGTGTCGTGGTCGAGGGCGGTGCCGTGACCGGCGTGGAGCTCGAGACCACCCGCGGGGGCCTGGCCGGGGTTCACCAGGTCGCGTGCCGGGCGGTGGTCTCCAACTCCGACCTGATCCACACGCTGGACCGGTTGGTGCCGCCCACCGCGGCCGTCGATCTGCGCCGGCAGGTCGGCGAGCTGGTCCCGACCTACCCGTGTTTCCTCACCCACCTCGGGATCGTGGGGGCGGATCGCCATGAGCTCGACCGCGCGCAGGGGTACTACTGGTCGAGTTGGGACCCCGACGAGGTTGGTGGCGAGGGGCTGATCTGCAAGGTCTTCGTGCCCACGCTCTACGAACCGAATCTGGCCCCTCCGGGTGGTGATGTCGTCATCCTCCAGAAGGTGCTCGACCTCGAACGGCTCGAGGGCGTGGGATGGGCCGGCTCGAAGGAGCGGATCGAAGAGCGCCTGGTCGGTCATCTCGAGCAGGTTCTTCCTGGAATCGGAGCCAAGGTCGTCACCAGGTCGAGTGCATCGGCTTGGACCAGCGAGCGCTTCACGCTCAACGCCGGCGGCGCGATGTTGGGGTGGGAGATGTCGCCGGCGCAGCTCGGCGCGGCGAGGCCTGGGCGCCGGCTGCCGGGTCTGCGCGGCTTCTACCTGGTCGGTCACTGGACGCGGCCGGGAGGGGGAATCACGCCGGTGATCGTGTCGGCGCAGAAGGTCGCCGAAGAGGTCCAAGCCGAGCTCCAGCACACGTGACCCCGACCCCCGATCCCCCGACCCCCGACCCCTTCTTCTTCTTCCTGGTACCCAATACCCAATACCCAACACCCGGTACCTTCCCTGCCCGTTCCCTACTTCGCAGCCACCCGCAACGCCAGCTCGGCAACCGTCTCGACCTCGGCGAAGATGGTCTCGTCGAGCTCGATCCCCCACCGTTCGCCGATCGCGGCGAGGACCGCGACCAGATCGATCGAGGTTGCCCCGAGGTCCTCGATCAGACGCGCGTCGGGGTCGACGCGCTCGAGGCCGAGCTGGAGCGCGACCAACTCGGCGATGTGTTCAGGTTCCGGCTTCATGGGGGGATTCTGTACCGGCAGCGAGGTCATGGAGAAGGGTGAGAACGCGCTCGATCAGCTGCTCGGTCGCCGGCCGATCGAGATCCTGGTCGAGCACGGTGATCCCGGCGCCCAGCTTGCCATTCCAGATGCGATGGTGCACGACTGCGGCGGGGCCGATGTCCATCGTGGCGACGAAGACCTGGAGGCCGCGGAGCCGCAGGTCACCGGAGTCGGCATCGAGGTCGACGACGCCTGGGTAACTGACCGCCAGCTCACCCATGCGCTGGGGCTTGGGCCCGAGGACCATCGCCATCATCAACCCGGCGTTGCGGTAGCTGGTGTAGGCGTCGCCGCGGCGGACCGCGGCTGCCAGTTGGGTTTGAACGCGCCCGACCAATGGCACCAGCGAGAGCTCGGCGGGCGAGCACGCGGGGACGCGGATGGTCGAGCGCAACATCGCCCAGCCGGCGCCGAGCACCTCGCGGGGTAGTGGTGGGCGTACGCTTCGACGCAAGTCGGCCATGGTGAACACTCGGACCGCGCCGCCGCGCTCGCCGTCGCGCCATCGCGAGTAAGCGGCAGCCCAGACACACGCCAGGGTCGACGCGAGAGTCAGCCGCGCGCGTCGACACACGGCCAGGAGCTTGGATGTAGTCGGCTGATCGAGATCCCACTCGCAGAAGCTCTGCCGTGCGGTCGGTGGAACGGTCAGTGCGGGCCGGCTGCGGCGTGCCCAGGCGTAGGCAAGCTCGGCGCCGACGTCGCGACCGAGGGCTCTCAGCGCCGACCACTTTCCCTGCCAGCCCCGATGGGCCGGTGGGAAGCGCCCCTCCACGTTTGGGAGGGGGGGCGTCGGCGGGCCGAGCGCAGCGCCGGCCAGCGCCGCGAGCAGGTCGCGCAGGAGTGCCGTTCCGCTGGTGGCATCGACCACGAGATGGGGCAGGGCCAACACCAGTACCTCGACCACGTCGGCGGCGCTGCCGACTGCCGTGGCGTGGGCGAGAGGTCCTTGATCCAGCGCGAACCGATGAGCCAGCGCAGCCTGGATCGCCGCAGTTTCGGTCGGGGCGCTCGAGTGCGTGATCTGGCCGGCGGTGGTGACGAAGACCTCGCGACCATCAACCCGCGCAATCTGGGCGGTCAGGAGTGGATGCCGCGCCGCCAGCGCTTCGAGGGCCGAGGGTAGGTCGACCAGCAGGGGGCCGCGGTCGAACCGCAACACGGTCACGACATTGAAGGGAGCGTGGCGTTGGGTGCGCGCCATCGCTCGCTCGAAGGTCCCGAGCGGGCGGAGCAGTCTCATGGCGGCAAGCGTATCCCCTCGGGAGTCGGGAGTCGGGGGTCGGGGATCGGGGATCGGACCCGGGACCCGGGACCCGGTACCCGGGACCAGGCATCAGACCCGGGTACCCGGTACCCGGAACCCGGCCGGTACCTTCCCAGACATACACTCTCGGCATGTCGGAAGCTCTTGCTCCAGCGGCGGCCGAGCTCGATCCGGTCCGGCCAACCCGCATCGAGGTCGACCTCGATCGCCTGAGCGCCAACCTCGCTGCGATCCGCAAGCACGTTGGCGCGGCGGGTGTGATGCCGATCCTCAAGGCCAATGCCTACGGCCATGGACTTGTCGTCGTCGCCCAACATCTCGAGCGTGCCGGCGCCGACGCTTTCGGCGTGGCGGTGGTCGAGGAGGGTGTGTCGTTGCGCCAGGCCGGTGTCCAGGTGCCGATCCTGGTCTTGGGGGCGGTGGCCGAGGGCCAGATCGCGATCTGTGCTCGCCACGCCCTGACGGTCACCGCGCCCTCGATCGAAAAACTCCGCCAGCTCGAGCGGGTGGCGGCGGCAGAGGGGCGGCGCCTGGCGGTCCACCTCAAGGTCGACACCGGCATGGAGCGCATCGGCGTGCATTGGTACAGCGCGGATGCCTTCCTGCAAGAGGCCGTTCGGGCGCGTCACCTCGATATCGAAGGCCTCTACTCGCACCTCGCGACGGCCGACGAGGCCGATCGGACCTTTACCGAAGCGCAGATCTCGCGGTTCCGCGAGGTGCGACAGCGCTTCATCGACTCCGTCGGCCGGCCCCCTCGATGGAGCCACCTGGCCAACTCCGGGGCGATCCTCCAACATCCCGAAGCGACCTTCGACCTGGTCCGGCCCGGGCTGTTGCTCTATGGCGTGTATCCCACGCCGACAATCCCGCGCACCGTCTCCGTGGCGCCGGCGCTGAGCTGGTCGACGCGGTAGATCGTGTCG
>CAZRFU010000007.1:55994-93832 GCA_964599475.1 uncultured Thermoanaerobaculia bacterium | reverse complement strand
GAGACGTACGCGGCGGTGGGCTACGGCGCCACCTGGACGCCGGAGGTCGACACCCGCGTGATCACCCTGCCGGTCGGCTACGGCGACGGCTACGCCCGGCGCATGGGCGGTTCGGCGCGGGTGCTGCTCGCTGGTCGTTCCTACCCGGTCGTCGGTCGCATCTGCATGGACCAGATGCTCGTCGACATCGGGCGCGACAGCGCCTTCAACGGCGACCGCGTGGTGCTGCTCGGCGACAGCGGCGATCAGCGCATCGGCGCCGAGGACCTTGCCGTCTGGGCCGACACCATTCCGTGGGAGATCCTCGCCAACCTCTCCGTGCGCGTGCCGCGCATTTACCACGGCGGCAGCGGGTCCCCGACAAAGCCGGTACACCCATCACCCTTTACGGACGGCAGAAGGACGACGCCACCGCGGCGCGCGCCCGACACACTGTGACCGGCGATTCGCCGGGGCAGCCGTGCCACCGCGCACTCGTCTGGCAACAGCTCTCGGGTCGCCTGGCTCCGGGGCTACAATGGGTGGGGATGACCTCGCAGCTGCCGCCGCCGTTCGTGCTCGACCAGACCTGCAATCGATGGCGATGGTTTCCACTCAGCCCGACGGTCACTCTCGGCACCTCGCCCTGGCGAGACCAGCTCGAGCGTCGGGAGATCGACAGCGGTTTGGCGTCTCGGGTGGCGATCCGGTGACCGGTATGCGGCGTGCCGCCTCGAGCCTGGACTCGTTCCTGTGAGCGCCAACCGGCCGTTCGATCAGGAGCACTGGGACGAGCTGTGGTCGCGAACCCTGCGGCGCAGCCCTGACACGGTAGCGCGGCGGCCGCCGAATGCGCATCTGCTCGCGGAGGTTTCGCAGCTCGCTCCCGGGCGCGCGCTCGACGCGGGATGTGGGCATGGGGCGGAGACGTTGTGGCTGGCGGCACGGGGCTGGCGGGTGACGGCGGTGGACTTTTCGGCAGCAGCTCTGGCGCACGGGCGCGCGACGGCGGAGGCCGCGGGCGCTGAGGTCGCCGGGCGCATCGACTGGATCGCGGCGGATCTCGGCAACTGGAGCCCGGAGCCCGAGGCCCACGACCTCGTCGTGTGCCTCTACGTCCACGTGGCCGGGTCGGTGGCGGCGATGGTGCGACGGATGGCTCGAGGCGTCGCGCCGGGCGGCACGCTGTTCTTGGTCGGGCACCGGCCGATCGACCCCGCCACCGGGGCGCCGACGATGGCGTCGGGCCAGGTGCAGGTTTCGGTCGAGGAAGCCGTTGCCGTGCTCGATCCGGCGGAGTGGGAGTTGGCCGTTGCCGAAGAGCGCGAGCGCACGGTTGTGGGCAGTGGGGTCGAGGCGGTGGTCCACGCGCGCCGAAGGCGCTGAGAGAGGGCGGCTTACCATCGGAGGTGGACGGTGCGCGCATGATCCACCAGCTGCCCTCGTGCTTGCCTACAGCCGTGTAGGCCTGGTTCATGGCAATCTCCTGCTCGGCAGTCCACCGTGCTCGGCGCTGCTTCTTGTGGCAGGCTATGGGGGTCGTGTCGGCCTTGCCCCCACCCTCGGATCTTCGGCCTCGCGTGCGTTGGCCGTTGGTGCTCGCGGTGCTCGCGAGCTCGTGCTGGCTGGGTCTGGTGACCGGCGCTGCGATCGGCGCGAAGTGGCTCGTGCCCGCGGGCAGCGGCCTCGCCGGGCCCGCGATCGTGCTGGGCTACGGTTGCGCTGGCGCAGTTGCCGCGCTGCTGCTCGCAGGTGTGTTGGCCTGGCAGGCGAGCTACGACGTACTTCGCTCCGCGGCGCTGGGAGCACTCGCTCTCGCGCTGGTGGCGGCGGTTCTGGTTGGCTGGCGGGTCGCCGAGGTGACGCGTGCTGGCGAGGCACAAAGCCCGCCGGCCTCGTCAAGAGACCCCGAGGCTTCGACCGCGGGTCCGACGCATCCGGTGCCCGGTCCCGTGAATGCCGAAGCCACGGTGGAGGATCTCGACCAGGCGCTCGCGACCACCGAGTGGATGGTTCTGACCGAATCCTCCTCGGCGATTGGTGAGCCACTGATCGTGGCCGGCGAGGTGGTGGCTCCGCGAATCGTTCATCGTGTGACGCCGGACTTCACCTCGGTCGAGGTGCGCCGATTGCGAGGTGTGCCGATCATTCAGCTTGTGATCGGAACCGACGGGGCGGTCGAGCGGATTCGGGTTCTCAGATCGGTGGACCCCGAATACGACCGGGCGCTCGTGGCCGCAGTTAGCCAGTGGAAGTTCGAGCCTGCGACCCGCCATGGGGAGCCGGTAGCGGTGTACTACACTCTGACGGCGAACGTGCACTTTCGCTAGGCGACCTTCCGCCGCGCCCGAGCTCGGCGCCAGGCGAGGGAGCCGAGGTAGACCACCGCGGCGGCGCAGACGATGGCGGACTCGGGAGCGAGGCGGCTGCCGTAGGCGAGGAAGCGCGGCAGAGTGACCAGGCCGAGGCAGAGGGGCACGGCGATGGCGATCATCGCGGTGAGGCGGTGAGCGTGGTGGGCGGCGGTCGCGGCTGGGAGGCTCAGGAGCGCAATCACCAGGATCAGGCCGACGACCTGGGTGAGGGCGACGACGGTCAGGGCGACGAGGACCAGCAGTGCGACTTCGGTGCCGAGCACGGAAATGCCTTGGAGCTCGGCCTGTTGTTGGTCGATGCAGATCGCGAGCAGCCGCTTGTGAAGCAGCAACAGTCCGCCGATCACCAGCACCACCAGGAGCGCGGTGAACCACAGCGCCTCGCGCGACACCATCGAGACGTTGCCGAAGAGGTAGCCGAGCAGCTCGGGCTGGTAGCCTGGAACCAGGCGTGCCAAGGCGATGCCGGCCGACATGCCGACAGCCCACAGCGCGCCGATCAGGGTGTCGACCCGTTCGCGTGCCCGTTGGCTGGCGATCGCCAGGAAGACTGCCGCTGCCACTGCGGCAACGGTGGCCCCGACCAGGGGTGTGACCAAACCCGCCACGGAGGGCAGGGCCCAGGCCAACCACACCGCGGCGCCGACTCCGCCGACGGCGATGTGAGCGATGGCACCGGCCAGGAACACGATGCGGCGGCTGACCACGTACGGCCCGATCGCTCCGCAGGCGATCGCGGCGAGCGCTCCGGCCGCGAGGCCACGCAGCAGGAACGGGTTCGAGACCAGGTCAGACCACATTGGGATCGAGCCGTGGCGGAGGAGTGGGTGCGCCGAGGCGGCCGCACACCTCGGCGTGGAGGTCGTGGATTTGGCGCCCGGCGGGGTCGAGCAGGTCGAGGTGGCCGTGGAGCCAGCCGATCTTCGAACAGCGCTCGCACAACATGCCGAGATCGTGACTGACGAGGATCATGGTGAGCCGCCCCTGCAGGCGGTCGAGGATCTCGAGGATCGTGTGGGTGGCGCGGGCGTCGATGTTGGCGGTCGGCTCGTCGAGCAAGAGCAGCTCGCAGGGAGCCGCCAGGGCCCGTGCGATCAGGACGCGCTGTCGCTGTCCTCCAGACAGCGTGCCGAACGCGCGAGCGGCGAGGGCTCCACACTCCGTGCGCTCGAGCGCCTCCTCAGCCGCAGCGCGATCGGCGGCGCTGAAGCGGAACCCCCAACTGGCACCACGCAGCCGTCCGCCGAGCACCACGTCGAGCACTGTGGCCGGGACGTCCGGCGGAATCGCGGCGTGTTGGGGTACGTACGCGATGCGGGAGCGAGCCTGGTGGGGTGATCTGCCGAGCACGGTGACCTCGCCGGTCGACGGCGGCAGAAGCCCGGCGAGGATTCGCAGCAATGTGGTCTTGCCGGAACCGTTGGGGCCAACCAAACCGAGGGAAGCGCCGATCGGCAGGGCCAGTCCGATGTGGTGGAACACCGGATCGCCGCTCGGCCAGTGGAACGACACGTCGCGCAGCTCGAGCGCGAGATTTGGACCGGTCATCGGCAGTCCTCGGCGACCGTCGCGGCGAAGTGGCGCAGGGCCGCGGGCAGGTCGCGCGCCAGAGGGTCGACCTCCGCTGTCGGCAGGCCGAAGCTCTCGGCGACCGCGAGCGCAGTGTTGCGCTTGATCTGGGGCTGAAGCAGCAGCGTGCGGATGCCTTTGGCGCGGATCGTGTCGCCAAGCTCGACCAACTCGGCATCGAGCGGATCTTTGCCTTCGGCTTCGACCGAAATCTGCTCCAGGCCGTAGTGGTCGGCGAGGGCACTCCAGGCCGGGTGAAACACCAAGAAGGCGCGTCCGCGGCACGGCGCGAGGGTCTCCTCCAGCTCGCGATCGAGCGCCTCGAGCTCGCGGTCGAGAACCGCAGCGCGATCGGCGATTCGTTGGCCGTGGTCCGGAAAGGCCGAGGTCAGGGCGGGGACCAGCATCGTCACGTGCCGGCGCAGGGTGGCGGGATCCGTCCAGGGATGGGGATCGGCATGGGGGTGGCTGTGATCGTGGGGCTCGGAGGAGGGCTCGAGGTCGACCAAGAGGTTCTGGTGGGCCTGCACGGCTCGGAACCACGGACTGCTTTCGATCGGGATTCCGACGCGGACGTAGATCCGAGCGGCGGCCACGTCGCGAGCGAGGGCGTCGGTGGCCGTCCAGGTGTGGGGGTTGTCACCCGGGCCCACGAGAACGAGCACGTGCACATCCTCTGCGAGCAGGCGGTCGAGCAGCCATCCGGTCGGGGCAACCGTCGTCGCCACGGTCGGGACGGGAGTCGGAGCAGGGCCCGAGCACGCGAGTGCGAGCAGGGCCAAGGAGAAGATTCTGGGGGTGCGCACGGTGGGGGTCGCGGTTCGGCCGTCGGTCTACATGATAATCCATTCTCGCCTTGCGTGCCCTCGAAGACCGGTGTTCCCGACAGGTTGGCCCTGCTCCGCCGGCGGAATGGATGGCGCTTCGAAGCTGAGGAGGTCCACGTAGGACGGTCAGAGAACCCCAAACAGCCTCACGCCGACCTCCCGACGCTTCCCGATCCCCGGTACCCAGTACTCGATCCCCGATACCCAATACCCAATACCCGACACCTTCCGTTTGTATACTGCCCCGGGGGCATCGTCCCCAGATCACCAACGACCAACGAGGAGCCACCCGATGGATATGGATCGTCGCCAAGTGCTTGCCGGAAGTGTCGCTGCTGCCGCGGCCGGCCTCTGGAGCCCAGTCGCTCGGGCCGAGGGCGCTCCGGCCGCCGCTGCTGCCGTGGGGTTTGATGCCGCCAAGGGTGAGTATGTGTTGCCGCCGCTCGACTACGCCTACGACGCGCTCGAGGTGGCGATCGACGCGGCAACGATGAAGTTGCACCACGACATTCACCATGCGGGCTACGTCAAGGGCCTGAACACTGCCCTCGAGAAGCTTGCTGCGGCGCGAGCCGGCGGTGATTTCGGCTTGGTCAAACACTGGTCGCGCGAGGCTGCGTTCCACGGCGCGGGCCACCTGCTGCACGCCGTGTTCTGGAAGAACATGGCGCCTCCGAGTGCCGGGGGTGGGGGAGAGCCCGAGGGCAAGCTGGCGGAGGCACTGGTCGCGTCCTTTGGGTCGGTCGACGCCTTCAAGAAGCACTTCTCGGCGGCGTCGACCCAGGTGGAGGCCAGCGGCTGGGGCATCCTCGCCTACGAGCCGGTGTCGCAGCAGCTGCGCGTCCTGCAGGCGGAAAAGCATCAGAACCTGACCCAGTGGGGCGTGACGCCGCTGCTGGTTCTCGACGTATGGGAGCACGCCTACTACCTGCGGTACCAGAACAAGCGCGGCGACTACGTGGCCAACTTCTGGAAGGTGGTCAACTGGGCCGACGTGGCGGCGCGGTACGCTGCTGCGAAGGGCTGACGCGGGCCACTTCTGAAGACTTCGCGCAAGACCACGCGGCCAGGAACGCCGCCGAAGGCCTCGCCGCCGATCACCGGTGGCGCTCGGCGGCGTGGGCTTTTTCGCCTCGGGGCCGTGGTGCTCGTTCTCGGCCTGTTCGGCGCTGCCGAGGCAGTGCTGCGCCTCGGCGGCTTTGGGTATCCAACAGCGTTCTGGCTCGAACGGGACGGAACGCTCGTCAGCAACGCCCGCTTCGGTTGGTCGGCGTTCCCGCCGAACCTGGCGCGCGAGCCGGTCGGGCAGCAGCTGGCGACCCCGAAGCCCGCCGGCGTGCGCCGCGTGGTGGTGCTGGGTGGATCGGCGGCACTTGGGACTCCGGATGCGGACTTCGGCCTCGCGCACCAGCTCGGGGTGATGCTCGAGGGCGCCTGGCCGGGTGAACGGATCGAGGTCGTCAACGCAGCGATGGCGGCGGTCGGAAGCACCGTGGTGCGGCAGATCGCCGCCGAGCTCCCACGGATCGAGCCCGACGTGGTGGTGGTCTATCTCGGCAACAACGAGATCGTCGGCCCTTTCGGTCCCGGATCGGTGTTCGGCCGAGCGGCGGATTGGATCGACCCACAGCTGCGACTCGCTTCGCGACGCCTGCGCCTGGTGCAGGTGGGCGAGACCTGGTGGCGCGATCGCGAACGCCCGGACCAGCAGCGCTGGCGCGGGATGGAGATGTTCCTCGAGGGTGGCGTGCCTCCGGGCGACCCGCGGTTGGAGCACGTCGCCGCGCGCCTGCGGGAGAACCTCGAGGCGGTGATCGCGAGCGCCAGGCGGACCGGAGCGCGTGTTGCCGTGGGCACGGTGGCGGTTGACCTGCTCGACACCCCACCATTCTCCTCGGTCGAGCCGACTGCCGCCGGCTTTGCGGAAGAGCTCGAGCGCGCGCGCGAAGCGATCCAAGCAGGCCGACTCGACGACGCTGCCGCGCGACTGGCCACTGCCATGGACCTCGAGCCAACCCACGCCCTGACGACCTGGCTCGCCGGCCGGGTGGCGCTGGCCCGGGGCGAGGTTGCTGCGGCTCGAGAGCATCTGGCTCGGGCGCGCGACCTCGATCTGCTGCGGTTCCGCGCTTCGGGTGACGTCAATCGCGTCATCCGCGAGGTGGCGTCGGCGACCGGGGTGTCTCTCGCCGATGTGGCGTCCGCACTCGATGCGGCTCCGGAGGTCAGCCGCGGGATCGCCGGCAACGAGCTGTTCTGGGAGCACGTGCACTTCACCCCGATCGGTACCTACCGGGTTGCACAAGTGTTTCGCGAGGCGCTGGGATTCACGGATGAGCCGCCGACGCCGGAGCGGGTGTTCGAACGGCTTGGGCTCACGGCGTGGGATATCGGTAGGATGGCCCGCGATATCGCCGCCATCACCGCGCGGCCTCCGTTCACGGGGGCTGACCAGGCGGCCGAGCGCCAGCTCGTGCGCGATCGCCAGGTGATGGTGGCTCGAGTCACCGCACGAGAGCAGCGGCCGTCCGATCGCGCGCGTCTCGAGCAGGCCGAGAGCCAAGGAGGGGTGCGGGAGCGCCGCAGGCTGGCGCAGTTCTTGTGCTCGCAGGGCGAGGCGGCGGCGGGT
Source organism: uncultured Thermoanaerobaculia bacterium (assembly GCA_964599475.1). GTDB lineage: Bacteria > Acidobacteriota > Thermoanaerobaculia > Multivoradales > CAZRFU01 > CAZRFU01. The sequence goes on along the minus strand of CAZRFU010000007.1, from coordinate 86,453 downwards.
GTGGCGCTGTGGCAGCAGGTCGCGTCGATGGAACCGGAGATCGACACCCATCTCGGCGAGCTCAGTGCTTGCCAGCAGAGTGCGGGTGAGTGGCCGACGGCGATCTCGAGCGCGACGCAGTTGGTGGCCAGGCGGCCCTGGTCGGCGATGGCTCGTAGCGTGTTGGGCGACGCCAAAGCGGGCGCGGGCGACTCCTCGGGAGCGATGGACGAGTATCTCGCGGCGTTGGCGATCGATCCATGGTTCGAGCCGGCAGTGGTGAACCTCGCCGGGGTCGAGGCCCAGACGGCCGGGCGCGAGCGTGCCATCGCCCGCTTGCAGGAATGGGTGGCGCGGGATCGGGGCGCTGCGGCGGTGTGGACGCGGCTTGCGCTGGTGCTCGAGGAGCAGGGCGACGAGGCCGCTGCGCTGGCGGCGTACGACGCTGCCATTGCCGCCGATCCGCGGCAAGTCGTGGCCCTCAACAATCGGGGCGGGATCCTCGAGCGCCGCGGCGAGCACCAGCAGGCCTTCGAGTCGTACGGGGCTGCCGTCGCCGCTGACCCTCTGTACCCCCGCGCCCGGTTCAACCTCGCCGACCTCTTCTTCGCCTTCGGTCAGCTCGAGCAAGCTGCTGAGCAGTACCGCATCGGCCTCGGCCTCGACCCCGGCAACGCTCAGGCTCGTCGCAACCTCGAGGAGGTCGAAGGACGAGCTGCAGGGCAGGTCGAGTGAGGGTTTCCGGTGATGTGGACCTGACGCGCTGCGGCACGGGTGCTGTGCGGCAACGTGGGTGAAGCGCTCCCGAGTCGCGTAAACGGCTGGGACAGAGAGATATCGCCGGCCGCGGCGACCTTCGCCGCACTGCGCCTTGCAGGGCCACTGCAGCTTCGGCAGAATACCGAACGAACACTCGGTTTCTTTTCTCGGCTTCTGGAGGCGTGATGATCGAGACGGGGCTCGAAGGAAACGTGGTCGTGGTCACCGGCGGTGGAGCCGGCATTGGACGGGCCACGGCCCGGCGATTTGGCCGCGAAGCGGCAAACGTGGCGGTGTGGGATATCGACGAGGCTGCGGCCGAGGCAACCGCCACGGCGATCCGAGACGGTGGTGCCGAGGCTCTTGCCCGGCGAGTCGATGTCACCTCGACCGCCGACGTCGAAGCCGCCACGGCCGAGCTGATGGCGAAATGGGGCCGCTACGACGTCCTGGTCAACAACGCCGGGATCGTGCGGGATGCCCAGTTGGTCAAAGCCAAGGACGGCGCGGTGGTCGACCGCATGAGCGACGCCGTGTTCGACCAGGTGATCGGGGTGAACTTGAAGGGTGTCTTCGTCTGCAGCCGTGCTGCGGTTCCCCACATGATCGCGCAGCACAGCGGCGTGATCCTGAACGCCTCTTCGGTGGTCGGGCTCTACGGCAACTTTGGCCAGACCAACTACGCCGCCACCAAGGCTGGCGTGATCGCGTTCTCGAAGACCTGGGCCCGCGAGCTGGGGCGCTACGGGATCCGCGTCAACGCCGTGGCGCCCGGTTTCATCGCGACCGAGATCCTCTCGGCGATGCCGCCCAAGGTGATCGAGGCGATGAGCGCCCGCACGCCGATTCCGCGTCTCGGCCTGCCCGAGGAGATCGCCGAGGCCTACCTCTGGCTCGCCTCCAAGGCGGCGTCCTTCGTCAGCGGCACGGTGTTGTCGGTCGACGGTGGCTTGGTGCCGGGGACGTGATGGCGCCCTGTGCCCAGATCGTGGCGACCGGGCGCCATCTGCCCGAGATCGAGGTGTCGAACGACGTGTTGCGCGAGCGCTTCGCCCATCTCGACGGTTACGTCGACAAGATGGAGGCGTCGACCGGGATTCGCACTCGCTTCGTCGCCCCGCCCGAGGTGGTGACCTCGGACCTCGGCGTCGCAGCGGCCCGCGCCGCACTCGGCCGGATTGGGTGGAGGCCAGAGGATCTCGACCTGATCATCCTCGGCACGGATTCGCCGGACTTCATCACGCCCGCGACGTCGGTGGTGGTGCAGCACAAGCTTGGTGCCACACGTGCCGGGACCTTCGACATCGGGTGCGCGTGCGCCTCGTTTCCCACCGGCCTCGCCACAGCCGCCGGCTGGATCGCGGCGAATCCGGGCATGAAGCGGATCCTGGTCTTGGGCGTCTACCGCATGAGCCGGTTGGCAGCCGTCGATGATCCGATGACGTTTTTCTACGGCGACGGCGCCGGGGCGGCCCTGCTCGAGGCGAGTGACACCCCCGGCTTCCTCGCGGCGGCGGCGCAGGCCGACGGCTCGTACCACCGCAACTGGGGCATCTTCGCCGGCGGCACGGTCGAGCCTGCGAGCGTGGCGGCGGTCGAGGCCGGTCGCACCCAGGTCCGGATGATCGAGCGCTACCCACCCGAGGTCAACCACAACGGCTGGCCGCGCCTCGCCCGGCAGGTGTGCGCGAACGCAGGCATCGCGCCGGAGCAGGTCGACCGCTGGATCTTCACCCAGGTGCGCAAGCCCTCGATCGGGATCGTCATGGAGAATCTCGGGCTGCCGGTCGACCGCGCCTGGACGGTGATGGAGAAGTGGGGCTACACGGGCTCGGCGTGCCTCGGCATGGCCCTCGACGATGCCGTCGAGCGCGGTGCGGTGCCCCCCGGAAGCCTGGTGGCCTTCGTTGGGTCCGGGGTGGGCTACAACCAAGCCGCGGCCTTGTTTCGTGTCGGGGAGCTGCCGCGATGAAACGGGTCGGCAAGGTGCTGGCCGCGCTCGCCGCGCTGCTCGTGATCGCCGCCGCCGCGGCGGTGGTGTGGTGGGTCCGGGAGCCGCTGGAGGTGCTCGCCACGATGCGCCGCATGGGAATGGAGCGGGCCGGCTTCGAAGCGGACGAGCTCGAGGTCGAAGGCGGCGCGGTGCGGGTCTGGAGTCGCGGTGCCGGTCCGACGTTGGTGTTCGTGCACGGCGTCGGCAACGACGCCGGCACCTGGGTTGCGGTGGCGCCGGCTTTGGCTGAACAGTACCGGGTCGTCGTCGTCGACCTGCCGGGCCACGCCGGGCTTGCGCCGCAGTCGGGCCCTTTGCCGATGGCGACCGTGATCGCCGGGGCCGAGGCTGCTCTCGCCGCGACCTCGGGCAAGGTCACAGTCGTCGGCAACTCGCTCGGCGGCTGGCTCGCCTTCCTCCTCGCCGAACGCCATCCCGAGCGCGTCGAGCGTATCGTCGCGATCGGCGGCGGGCCCCTCGCGGGGGAAGCCGGCGGGCCGTCGCTGGTCCCCAAGAACCGGGAAGAGGCCGCCGCTCTGATGGCGCGGGTGCGCGACGCGAGTGCACCGCCGCTGCCCGGCTACATGCTCGACGACCTGATCGAACGAGCCGGCAGCGGCCCGATCGGACGGCTTTCGGCGGACGTTCCCGGGTTGGTGGCGGCGCTCTGGAGCGAGGATCGCCTGCAAACCCTGGCCACCCCTGTCGACCTGCTGTGGGGAGCCTCCGACCGCATCGTGTCGCAGTCCTACGCCGAGCGGCTCGAGAATCTCCTCCCCGTCGCGCGCCTGCAGGTAATCGCATCGTGCGGCCATGTGCCGCAGCTCGAATGCCCCGCCGCGTTCCTCGAACAGCTCCGCAGCGTGCTCTCGACGGCTCCGGCCATTCCCGCCACAATACAAACCGAACGCTCGGTTGAAAGTGGAGGAATGTGATGGCAGCTCGTCAGAAGCAAGAAGAGAAGTCCGAGGCCTCGGTCGCTGCGATCCTCGAAGCGGGGCTGGCGTTGTTCGCCTCGCAGGGCTACCGCGCCACCACGCTGCGCCAGATCGCCGAGCGAGCGGGCCTGTCGGTCGGCAACATCTACCACCATTTCCCCAACAAACACGCGATCTATCAGCGCCTGATCGAGCGCTACTGGGAACGCCTGCTCGACCCCGAGTTGCCGCTCAACCGCGTCTTCGCGGCCGGTCGTTTCCCCGACGACCTCGAGGAGATGGCGGCGGCGATCGAACAGGTGGTGGCCGACAACGCCGAGCACATTCTGCTGATCTACGTCGACGTCATCGAGTTCCGCGGCGAGCACATCCGCTCCTTCTACGAAGGCATGGCCCGTCGCTTCGAGGAGAGCTATCGCAAGCCCTTCGAGGCCCGCCAGGCCGCAGGTGAGCTGGTCGAAGCCGACCCGATGATGGCGGTGATGGTCTCCGCCCGCTGGTTCTTCTACTTCTTCACCGTCGAGCGCTGCTTCGGCGCGCCCATGCACTTCGGGATGACTCCCAAAGAGGCGGTCGACGGCTTCATTCGACTCGTTCGGGCAGGCCTGGCGTCTGCCGCATCAGGGCACCGGGAAGCGGTCGAGCACGTGGAGAAGACCAAACCCCATGCCCGCACAACCGCAGCTCGACCCAAAGGAGGCTCCTCATGACCGACCGACCTCACGTGCCCCTTCCCAGAATCTTCACCGCGCTGGTGATCACCGCCGCCTTCGTCGTCACGACGCCGGTGTTGGCTCAAGAAGCCACAGCGACCGAGGAGGAGGTCGCCAAGGAGGCCTCCAAGAATCCCGCGGCAGCCTCCGAGATCGTCGTGACGGCGCGCAAGAAGGAAGAGAACATCCAGGAGGTGCCGGTTGCCGTGACCGCGGTGACCGGCGAGGCGCTCGAGGAGGCCGCTGCCGGCGACATCTCCGAGCTGCAGTCCTCGACCCCGAACCTGTCGATCTACGCCGGACGCAACCAGAGCACGACCCTGACGGTGTTCCTGCGCGGCATCGGTCAGGCGGATCCGCTCTGGGGAGTCGATCCCGGCGTTGGCCTCTATTTCGATGACGTCTACATCGCGCGCCCGCAGGGTGCGCTGCTCGACGTCTACGACGTGGAGCGGATCGAGGTGTTGCGCGGTCCGCAGGGAACGCTCTACGGCAAGAACACCATCGGTGGTGCGATCAAATACGTCAGCCGGCCGCTGACCGACGACTTCGGCGGGTCGATCTCCTTCACCGGCGGTTCGTACTCGAACCAGGACGTGCGGGCCAGCATCGGCGGTGCGCTGATACCCGGCACACTGCGAGCCAAGCTCTCGGTCGCCTCGCTCCAACACGATGGCTACGGCACCAACGAGCTCACCGATCGGGAGCTCTCCGACAAGGACACCACGGCGTATCGCCTGGCGATGGACTGGCTGCCGAGCGACACCGTCACGGTGCAGTTCTCCTACGACAAGACCGAGGACGAGTCGCAGCCCAAGGGTCTGACCCTGTTGGCAGCGAACCCCTTCTGCCCGCTTTTCCTCGGCGCCCCCTGTCCGGCCACCGGTGAGATCTTCCACAACACCGCCGGCATCAACCCACCCTTCAACGGCACCGACTCCGAAGGCTTCTCGCTGCGCGTGAGCTGGGACATGTCGGACGCCTGGGCCTTTAAGTCGATCACCGCCTCGCGTGAGTCGGAGAGCGAAAACGCCATCGACTTCGACACCGTCGCGGCGCGCATCACCGACGTGTTCGCGACCTACTACGACGAGCAGGTGTCACAGGAATTCCAGTTCCTCTACGACGCCGGCGGCAGCTTCGACGGCGTCTTCGGGCTGTACTACTTCGACGGCGAAGCAGGTGGTCTGGTCAAGAACATCTTCATCAACTCGATCTTCGGCACCACCGAGGGCTACACCAAAACCGAATCGTTCGCCCTGTTCGGCGAGGGCAACTACGCGATCAACGAGAAGTTGACGCTCAACGTCGGCCTGCGCGCCACCCGCGAGGACAAGAACGTCCGCGCGCTGAACCGCGGCTTCACCAACGACACCTTCACGGTGCCGAACGCTGTGACCGCCGACTTCGACAAGACCGAGACTTTCGATTCGATCTCGCCGAAGTTGGGCTTCTCCTACCAGTTCAGCCCCGACGTCATGGGCTACTTCTCCGCGAGTCGTGGCTTCAAGAGCGGCGGCTTCAACGTCCGCGCCCAGGCGACGGTGTTCCCGCGTTCGGCCGATCCCTTCGACGACGAGGTGCTCGACGTCGCCGAAGTGGGTCTCAAGACCGTGCTCGACGAAGGCCGTCTGGTGCTCAACAGCGCGATCTTCTACGGCGAGTACAAGGACGTCCAGGTGTCGACCTTCACCGCCTACGACTCGAATGGTGACGGCACCGACGACGCCTTCTTCGGCGACTTCATCAACGCCGGCGACGCCGAGGTCAAGGGTGCCGAGGTCGAATTCAACTGGTTCTCGGGCGCGCTCGACTGGCTCGGTTTCTCCGGCCACGTCAGCTACCTCGACGCCGAGCCGACCACCTTCCTCGATTCCAACCGCGACGGTTTCGTCGACACTCAGGTGATCACCAACGCGCCCGAGCTGACGGCGTCGCTGCGCGCGAACCTCGACTTCCCGGCGTTCGGCGGCCTGCTGACGAGCTCGCTCGGATGGTCCTACCGCGACGATTCGGTGTTGACCAATGAAGGTGGCCAATACCCCGGTCGTCCCGGCCAGCCGTTGTTGCCGATCACCCAGGAGGCGTTCTCCCTGGTCGACGCCTGGATCAGTTGGCTGGCTCCGAACGGATCCTGGCGCGTTGGGGTCAGCGGCAAGAACCTGACCGACGAGGAGTACCTCACCAACGGCTACAACATTCCCGCGCTCGGCATCCTGGTGGGCTCCTACGGTGCCCCCCGGACGGTGCTCGGCACCATCGAGTACCGCTTCTGATGGTCCAGGCGGACCTCCTGGGTGAACGCGCTCGGCTGACGCCGGAGGCGTTGGCCGTCGTCGATGTGGCGACCGGTCTGCGCCTGTCCTACGCCGAGCTCGACGCCCGAGCGGTCCGCACCGCCCGGCTCCTGACCGAACACTTCGGTCTCGAGCCGGGCGACCGGTTCGCGGTGGTGTCCCCGAACCGAGTCGAGCTCCTCGAGCTGGTGTTCGCCGCAGCCAAGACCGGGCTGGTGATGGTGCCTCTCGGCACGCGGCTGACCGCGGCGGAGCTCGCGGCGGTGGTGGAGCACAGCGGCTCGCGGTTGGTGTTCTTCGATCAGACCGTCGCGAGCGTGGCCGCGGAGTTGGCACGTCTCGTCGATGGTGCGCTGGTGCCGCTGACTCGCGGAAGCAGAGCCAATCCGGGCCTGGCCGACCTCGAGCCGAGCCCGTCCGGGGCACTGTGTCGGCATCGAGTGGATTCCGAAGACCTGCTGTTCCTGCTCTACACCTCGGGCACGACGGGGGCGCCGAAGGGCGTCGAGATTCCGCATCGCATGGTGGTGTGGAATGCCTACAACACCGTCTGCTGCTGGCAACTGCGTGAAACCGACGTCAGTCCGATCTTCACGCCGCTCTACCACGCGGGTGGACTGATGGCCTTCCTGATGCCGATCTTTGCCATCGGTGGAACGGTCGTGCTCCATCGGCATTTCGACGCTGCGGAGGTTTGGCGCACGATTGCGGCCGAGCGCTGTTCGGTGGTGTTGGGCGTGCCGACGATTTGGAAGGCTCTGTTGGAAGACCCGAGCGGAGCGGATGTCGACCTTTCGGCGGTGCGCTGGTTCATCTCGGGTGGCGCGCCGCTTCCCCAGTACCTGATCGAGGCCTACCAGCAGCGGGGCATCGGCTTCAAACAAGGCTTCGGCATGACCGAGGTCGGTGTCAACTGCTTTTCGATGACACTGGAAGAGTCACGGCGCAAGGTCGGATCGATCGGCAAGCCGATGATGGGGACCGAAGTGCAGCTGGTTGATGCGGATGGCGTCGTCGTTGCGGAGGGCGAGGTAGGGGAGCTGTGCTTCCGGGGACCTCACGTTTGTCGAGGCTACTGGCGGGCTCCGGAACAGACCGTGGCGGCGATCGACGCAGAGGGTTGGTTCCATTCGGGCGATCTCGCACGCCGCGATGCCGATGGCTTCTACTTCATCGCCGGACGATCCAAAGACGTCATCATCAGTGGCGGCGTGAACATCTTCCCTCTCGAGGTCGAAGCAGCCCTGCTCCAGCACCCCGCAATCGCGGAGGCGGCCGTGGTCGGCGTACCGGACGAGCACTGGGGTGAGATCGGCGTGGCGTTCGTGATCTGCCGCGGAGCGCCGCCTTCGGAGGCCGAGCTCGGGGCGTTACTGCGCCGGAGCTTGGCAGGCTACAAGGTGCCGAAGGCGTTTCGAACGGTCCAGGAGCTCCCCCGCACGGCAATCGGCAAGGTGGTCAAGGCGACGTTGCGGGCCACCTATCTGGCGGAGCGGGAAGGGTGATCGCCTCGCGCCGCAGCGGCGATCAGGGCGGGCCCGTGATCCTCGTCCTTAACGGCGGCATGATGAGCATCGGTGCGTGGCGGCCGGTGCTCGAGTGGAACGGTGCCTTCGACGGCTTCGGCTTTTTGGGTTGCGACTTTCGGGGTCAGTTGCTCTCGCCCGGCGAGCCGCGACAGTCGCTCGACGAGCACGTGGACGACCTGATCGAGCTCCTCGATCACCACCGGCTCGCGTCGGTCCATGTGCTCGGCGCCTCGTTCGGCGGCTTTGCCGGCCTGCTGCTCGCGGCGCGGGCGCCAGAACGGGTGCGCTCGGTGGTGGCCGTGACGGTCGTCGACCGCGTCGAGGCGACGATGAAGGCCAGCGCGAGCGAGGGCTCGCAGCGCGTCGCCGGAGTCCTCGCCGGGGCCGACGCTGGTGCCTACTGGGACGATCTGACCGACGCCGTCTATTCGTCGGCGTACCGTGCCGCCAATGCCGAGATGTTGGCCCAGCGCCGTGCCCAGGTGTTGACCCTGCCTCGCAGCTGGTGGGAGGGTCTCGCCGGCATCATCGCGATCCTCGACCGCATCGACTTGCGGGAGGCACTCCGATCGATTCGATGCCCCGTCCAGGTGCAACTCGCGGCCGCGGATGCGGTGATGGATCTCGAGCACGGGCGTGCGGTCGCCGCGGCGATCCCCGGCGCCGAGTGTCTGATCCACCCCAGTGCCGGCCATGGCCTCGTCCTCGAGGACATGGGGTGGGTAGCGACTCACGCGGCGGAGCTCTTCCGCCGCTGCGAAGCACAGGAGGGTAGATGACCCCGAGTGTTGTTGCGAGTTGGGCCCTCGTAGCCCTCTACATGGCGGCGATCGTCGCGCTCGTAGTTCGCGGTGCGCGCCGCAACAAGAGTGTCGCCGACTACGCCGTTGGCTCCTTCGCTTTTTCGCCGATTGCGGTGGGGCTGGCGCTGGCGGCGTCGACCACCAGCGCCGCAACCTTCATCATCAACCCCGGGCTGGTGGCGTACTTCGGCCTCAGCGCCACCTTCGGTCTGTGTGTCGTGCTGCCGGTTTCGATGTCGGTGTCGCTGGTGGTGTTGACCAAGGGCTTTCGCACCTACGGTTCGTCGATCAAGGCGTGGACCCTGTCGCAGTGGGTGGGGGAGCGCTACAAGAGCCCGGGCCTCGCCTTGTTCTTCGCGCTCCTGGCGTTGTTGCTGATCACCTTCATCGTGATGATCCTGGTTGGCCTGACCAAGGTCGTGGCGGCTTCCCTCGGCCTGCCCGAGCTCGGTGTGCTGACCGCGATCGTGGTGTTCGCCTTCGGCTACATGATGTTCGGCGGTGCCAATTCGATGGTCTACACCAACATGGTGCAGGCCCTGATCATGGTGGTGGTGGCGGTGCTGTTGCTCGGCTCCGGCTTCGAGCACCTGCGCGGCGGCGTGGGCGGGTTGCTCGAGGCACTGCGCGCGATCGACCCCGATCTCGCACGCCTGTACAACCCTCGGAGTCCCCTGTTCCGCGATGCCTTCGAGGTGATCTTCTGCACCGTGGTGGTGGGCGCGGCGATCGTGTGCCAGCCGCACATCATCACCAAGTCGCTGTTGCTCGGCAACGATCGGGACGTCAACCGCTACCTGGTCGCCGGCATCGTGGTGCAGACGCTGTTCTTCTGGGTGGTGTTCATGGGGATCTGGGCCCGGCTGTCCTTTCCGGCTCTCGAGGTTGGTGGCCGGAAGATCGCTCCGGATGGGGTGACCGCCGCGTACCTCGTGCACGAGTTTCCCTGGTTCGTCGGGGTGATCGTCTTTCTCGGGCTGATCGCTGCCGGGATGTCGACCCTCGAGGGGTTGATCCAGTCGCTGTCGGTGACGATTTCCAACGACCTCGTGCAGAACCTGCTGCGCCGGGCCCGGCGACCGCTCGACGACCATGCCTTGATGCGCCTGAACCGCGTCGTGATCGTGGTGCTCGCGGTGGTCTCGTTCCTGTTGGCGTGGCGGCAGTTGGTGGCACCCAATTTGAGCGTCATCATCTTCGCCCAGCTGGGCGTCTACGCCTACTTTGCGGCAGCGTTCGTGCCGGTGTTGTTCGGCACGTTTCTACCGCGCACCCCCACGGCCGCCGCGGCCTGGGCTGCGGCCGTGGCGGTGGCCGTGCACTTTGGCGTCTACTTCACCGGTCAGCACTACCTGTCGTACTACGCCGGTGCTGCGACCAAGAACCCCGGCATCGCCACGGCTCTGGGAATCACCGCGGCATTGGTGGTGGGAGGCGCGGTCTACCTGCGGCGCAAAGCGCACGCATGACGCCCAGGTCCTATCAGGAGGGGCTCTCGGGGAGGCGCGGCGCCACCGAGCCTGCGAGACCTCCCGAGATCGCGTCGGCGCGGAGGCTCTCGATGTCCCAGCCGGCGTCGCGGGGCAGATCTGCGCTGGTCAGGTCATCCTCGATCGTCCGCTCCAGCGCCTCGACCTCCCGCCGCGCTGCGGACAGGAAGCCGGCCTCTCGGCGCACCGCCAAGAGTCGCTGGACGGCTTCTTCGTCGTGCCTGCGGAAAGTCTGGGCGGCCCGCCTGGCGCGGACGGCACGCACTCCCAGGAGGCGCAAGGCGTCGACCCCGACCCGCAGCGAGGTGTCGAGAGTTTCGCGGTAGACCCGCGTCACGCCGAGCTCGAGTAAGTCCCATGCCTCGGCGCGGTCGGCGGCGCGGGCCAGAATCTCGACGTTGGGGAAGTGGGTCTTGACGACCCTGACGACCTCGCGGGTCTTGTCGCGGTCGCCGACCGCTACGACCAACATGGTGGCGGTGTCCATGCCCGCTGCGCGGAGGAGGTCGAGCCGAGAGGCGTCTCCGTAGTGGACCTCGAGGCCCAGTTTGCGCAGGACGTCTACGCGGTCCGAGTCGATCTCGAGCACGGTGGCCCGAAAGCCGTTGGCGCGCAAGAGCCGCCCCACGGTGGCGCCGAACTCGCCGAAGCCGGCGATGACCACCTGAGCGTGGTGCTCGATCGCATCCGGCTCACGGGTGGCGTGCTCGGGGGTCCCGAGGCGAGGTCGCAGGACCCGCTCCTCGAGAAGCAGCAGCAGGGGAGTCGCCGCCATCGACAAGGCGACGGCTGCGGTCAGCGGTCCCGTCAGCGCCGGGGCGAGGACTCCGAGTCGGCCGGCGTAGGCAAGCAGGACGAAAGCGAACTCGCCGGTTTGTGCGAGGGCCAGCGCGAGCAAGACGCCCTGATCCTGGGCCAGCCCGAAGATCCGCGCGAGCCCGAGCAGGACGATGCACTTGACCGCCAACAGGCCGGCCATGATCCCGAGCACGGTTCCCGGAGAGTCCGCCACCAGGGTGAAGTTGATCGAAGCGCCGACGGCGATGAAGAACAGCCCCAGGAGCAACCCCTTGAACGGTTCGATGTCGCCTTCGAGCTCGTGCCGGTATTCGCTCGTCGCGAGGACCACGCCGGCGAGGAACGCTCCGAGCGCGGGCGACAGCCCCACCTGGATCATCAACACCGCAATTCCCACGACCAGCAGCAGCGACGCCGCCGTGAAGAGCTCCCGCAGCCGCGTGCGCGCCACGGCCCGGAGGCCAATCCGCACGACCGTGCGACCGCCGCCGATCACCGCCGCGATCGCCGCCAGGGTGCACAGCACTCGGGCCCAGGCGGGCAGCCCCTCGACCCAGGTCCCATGCCCACCCTCGCCGTGGCCTGTGCCGACAGCCAACAGCGGCAGGAAGGCCAGGATCGGGATGACCGCGATGTCCTGGAACAGCAGCACCGAAAACGCCGAGCGCCCGCCGCTGGTGTCGAGCAGACCCTTCTCGGCGAGGCTCTGCAGCACGATCGCGGTCGAGGACATCGCCAGCGTCAGACCGATCGCCACCGCCTCGCGCCAACCGAGGCCGAGACCCAGCGCAACGCCCGCGATCACCAGCGCGGTGACGCTGACCTGCAGCCCACCGAGACCGAGGATCGGCGCTCGCAGGCGCCACAGGACCGCCGGCTGGAGCTCGAGTCCGACCACGAACAGCATCATCACCACGCCGAGCTCGGCAAACGACATCACGTCGTGGCCCTCGGCGCCGACCAGGCCGAGGCAGAATGGCCCGATCGCAATGCCGGCCAGCAGGTAGCCGAGGACCGATCCCAACCCGAACCGACGGGCGAGCGGGACCGCCACCACCGCCGCTGCGAGATAAACCAGTGCCTGGCCGAGGAACGATCCGTGCATCAGGCCTCTCCGGTGGTGGCCCAGCAGCGCTGGTCGAGGAGGGGAAGGCTCTCAGCGAGGTCGAGATCGAGGCGGTCGTCCCGCAGCGCTTCGATCAGGGCGCGGTAGTTGGTGGCCGACCGCTCGATCTCGGCAGGGGTGACGGCGTGAGTTCCCTGGGTGGCATAGGGCCCGACCCAGCGCACGCCGCACAGGCGCATGGTTTGCTCCCAAGGCCGCAGGAATTGCCGAATCGTGTGGCGGTTGAGGCCCTCGGTTCGATACGCGGCCGCACCTCCGCCGGTGGTCAGTGCCGACAGCGCGACTTTCCCTCGCAGCGCCGTGCCGGTGGATCCGTAGGCCCAGCCATGCTCGAGCACCAGATCGAGCCACTCTTTGAGCAGCGCCGGAGTCGAATACCAGAACAGCGGATGCTGGAACACGATCCGCTCGTGGGCCGTGAGGAGGTGCTGCTCGCGAGGGACGTCGATGTCGAAATCGGGGTAGGCCTCGTAGAGATCGTGGATCCGGACCCCTGGGAGCCCATCGACGGCCTCGATCAGGGGTCTGTTGACCCGCGAGCGCTCGAGCGCCGGGTGGGCAAGCAGGATCAGGAGGTTTGGCACGAGCGAGATGGTACCAGGGACCTGCGGCTGGGATCGGAGGGATGGCACCGGCGGCCGGCAACGCGGTTATGATCGCGATCGATGGAGAAGGTCTGCGTGGCCGAACATCCCATGGAAGCCCAGCTACTTTGCGGCTACCTCGCCGGAGCGGGGATCGACGCCGAGGTGCGTGGCCTCCACCTCTTCACCTTGCGAGGCGGGCTGCCCCTCGGCGAGGAAACCCTCCCCTCGATCTGGGTGCCATCCGAGCAGGCCACCTTGGCCCGTCAGCTCCTGCGGCACGCCGAAATCCGTGGACGGCTGTCGAGTGTTCAAGGGGCGTCCGACGAGCTCGACCAGCGGGTTCGATCTGCGGGGAATAGCTGAACGTGGACCGCCTCGTTGCGCTGGCGACCTGTTCCAACCTGCCCTCGTGGGAAGTCGATGACCGCGCGCTGATCGAGGCCCTGTCGGACCGAGGTTGCGCCGTCGACGTCGTGCCCTGGGACGTTCCAGCCGAGTGGGGCGACTACGATGCCTGCCTGATCCGCACGACCTGGGACTATTCCGAGCGCCTCGCCGAGTTCCTGGCGTGGGCGCATCGCGTTGGCGAGGCGACGCGGTTGTTCAACCCCGAGCCGCTGATCGAGTGGAACGCTCGCAAGGGGTATCTCCAGGAGCTCGAGCAGAAGGGAGCCCCGGTGATTCCGACGGTGTGGCTCGACCCCGGCGCCGAGCCCGAGCTCCTCGCGACCGAGCTGCGCCACCAGGGGTGGGAGCGGGCGTTCCTCAAACCCCAGGTCGGTGCGTCCGCACGGTTGACCCTCCCCTTCGACATCAGCAGCGATGGCCTCGCAGCGGCGGCGGCCCTGCTCGCCGCCAATCCGCGTGAGAGTTGGCTGCTGCAGCCCTTCCTGGCGCGGGTGCTCGAGGAGGGTGAGGTTTCGGCAATCTTCGTCGACGGTGAGTTCAGCCACGGCGTCCGCAAGACCCCGGTGCCCGGCGATTACCGCGTACAGGACGACTACGGCGCCCGCGACGAGCCGTGGCAGCCGACGCCTGCCGAGATGGAGCTATGTCGGCAGATCGTCGGCTTGATTCCACATCCGTGGCTCTACGCCCGGGTCGACCTCTTGCGCGACGACCACGGCCGGCTCGTCCTCACCGAGCTGGAGCTGATCGAGCCGTCGCTGTTCTTCCGCCACGATGCCGCGGCGGCGGACCGGCTGGCCGGGGCATTGTTGCGCCGACTCGGCTGATTCCGACAGAGCGCTCTGCTGGTTCGTGCGTCACGGTGCCCTGACGGGAACCGGCGGGGGAAATCTGCGGTCCAACGGGGCAGGTGAAAGGAGGCCCCAGATGGAGTGGATCGAAGAAGGTGTCGACCGACCCTTTCGGATGGCCCTTGGCGCGGCAGCGGCGCTGCACGTGATGGTGCTGCTCTTCGGCCAGGGACCACGAGCGGCGACGGTGTACCTCGAGCCCGAGGTCGTGATTCCGTTTCGGGTGTCCCAGATGCCGCGACTCAAGCCACGGCTGCCGGAACTGGTCCAGGTGCCGATCGTCGACGCGCGACCGGTGCGGGTGGTACCGGTTCCCGAGGTCGAGCCGCTCGTGGAGACCACACCGGCGCCGCTGGTCGAGCTGCCGATTCCGCCGGTAGCGATGACGGCCCCGATCCCGGTGCCGGCGGATGTGGCGCCCCCGGATCCTCCTGCCGATCTCGAGGGCCCGATCGAGGTTGGTGGCCGGGTGGTGGCGCCGCTCAAGCTGTACAGCCCACCGCCGACCATGCCGGCGCTGGCCCTGCGCGCTCGGCGCTTCGGTGACGTGGTGCTGCAGGCGACGATCGACCGCAGCGGCACGCTGGTAGGTCTCGAGGTGGTCTCGGGACCCGGTCTGGGGCTCGAGGATGCAGCCCTGCGCGCCGTGCGCACATGGCGATTCTCCCCGGCCACGTTGGACGGCGAGTCGGTGGCGGTGCGCTGGCGGCTGGTGGTGAGCTTTCGCGAGCAGCGGTAGGGGACCCGGTACCCAGGATCCGGGATCCGAGGTGCCCGGTACCTCCGGATCCCCGGTACCCGATACCCGATACCCGATACCCGATACCCGATATACCTTCCCGCTACCCGCCACCCATGCCAGAATCCTCCCCAGGAGGACCTGGCGCTGCGAAACCGAGTGCAGAGGTGGTGGCGACGCCGTCGCGGCACCCAGCAGAACGACCCGATCGACCTGACCCTGCGGCAGTTGCGGCGGGTGTTGGTGCTGATCGCAGGGACGGTGGTTCTGCTCGTTGGCGTGGCGATGATCGTTCTGCCAGGGCCGGCGTTCGTGGTGATCCCCGCCGGCCTCGGCATCCTCGCGCTCGAGTTCTTCTGGGCTCGGCGGTTGCTGGTGCGGCTGCGGCGGGCGCTGCGCGCTGCTGCGGCCAAGGCCCGAGCCGCCGGGTCGACGCCCCCCGCGGGGCCTCAGCCGTCCATCCAGGGCGGTGACAGCAGCGCGATCTCGTCGTAGACGGGGCAGTCGGGAGCGTGGGCTCCGGGCAACCACCCGAGCGACATGAGGAACTCGCCGGTGATCTCTGCGCCGGTGAAGCGGAAGGTGCGTTTGAACAGACGCACCCAGCTTTCTTTTGGCTGCGGGTGGTGGGCTGCGAGCCAGGCGTGGAAGCCGCCGTGACTGGCGCGCAGGCCGCGAATCACCGCGGCGTTGTGGATCGTCGCTTCGATTTTCTTCCGGTTGCGAATGATGCGCGGGTTCTGGAGGAGGAGCTCGATCTCGGACTCGCTCCAACCGGCCACGGTGTCGACATGCCAGCCGGCAAAGGCCTCGCCGTAGCCCGGGCGGCGCTCGAGGATCAGCCGCCAGGACAAGCCCGCCTGAGCCATCTCCAAGGTCAGCCGTTCGAACAGACTCTCCTCGTCCGAGCGCGGGAATCCGTAGTCGTGGTCGTGGTATGGGCCGTGCAGCGGATCACCCGGCGCCACCCGACAGTAGCCGCTCACGAGCTCTTCTTCGGAGCGCCGCGCTTGGTGGTGCCGCGCTTGGTGCCGGTTGCCTTGGTCGTGGTCTTGGTGGTGCGTGCGCGTTTGGCTTTCTTGGATGGTCCTGCTGCTCGCCGCGCCTCGAGGAGGGCCAGCGCTGCTTCCAGGCTGAGCCCGGCGGGATCCGCACCGCGTGGCAGGGAGGCATTGGTTTCGCCGTCCGAGACATAGGGGCCATAGCGACCGTCGAAGAGTTTGATCGGCTTGCCCGCGGGGTCGCTGCCCAGCTCGCGCAAGGCTGCCGGTGCGGTGCGGGCGCCGCGACCACGGCCGACTTTGGGCGCCGCGAGCAACTCGAGAGCCCGAGTCAACGAGATCGTGTACACGCTGTCCTCGGCCCCGACCGACCGAAACTCGTCGCCGCGCTTGACGAAGGGTCCGAATCGGCCGGCAGCGGCGATGACCTCCTCGCCGGTTGCGGGATCGCTGCCGAGGGTGCGTGGCAGCGACAGCCAGATGAGGGCGAGCTCGAGGGTGACCTCCTCCACCGGGAAGCCCTTGGGCAGGGAGGCGCGCTTGGGCTTGCTCGTGCCGTCCCCTTCTCCAAGCTGCACGTAGGGCCCGAAACGGCCGCTCGCGAGGAACACCGGCGTGCCGTCCGGGGCGTGGCCGACCGGCTCTGCGCCCTTCTCGGCGCGCTCGAGCAAGGTCGCCGCCTCGGCGGCCGAAAGGTCGGCGGGGGCCAGGTCGTCGGGGAGCGAGGCGCGGGCGTCGCCGGATTGCAGATAGGGTCCGTATCGGCCGACCTTGACCACGATCACGTCACCGGTCTCGGGGTGGGTGCCGATGTCGATCGCCGGGTAGTCGATGCGATCGCCTTCACTCGCGATGCGGGTCTCGAGCCCGGCGGCGCCGTCGTGACCGAACCAGAAGTTGTGGAGCTGCTGCTTCCAGTCGAGACTGCCGGCGGCGACGTCGTCGAGCTCTTGCTCCATGCGTGCGGTGAAGCCGAGGTCGACGTAGTCGGCGAAGTGACGTTCGAGCAGCTCGGTGACCGCCATCGCGGTGAAGGTCGGAACCAGGGCGTTGCCGGACTTGCGGCAGTAGCCGCGCTGCTGGATGGTGTCGAGAATCGAGGCATAGGTCGAGGGGCGACCGATGCCTTCGGCCTCGAGCTTCTTGACCAGGCTCGCCTCGGTGTAGCGCGCCGGTGGTTGGGTCTCGCGGCCCTTGGGATCGACGCGGCGTGGGTCGAGCGGGCTCTTGGCACGGAGCAGGGGCAGCACGGTCTCCTGGTCGGCGAGCTCAGCCGCGGGATCGTCGGACCCTTCGACGTAGGCCCGCAGGAAGCCCGGGAACTCGATCGCCTTGCCGCTCGCCACGAACACGCCGTCACGGCCTGAGGCCCCGGGCGCGAGGATCTCGACGGTGGTCGACCGCAGCCGTGCGTCGGTCATCTGGCTGGCGAGGGTGCGCTTCCAGATGAGCTCGTAGAGGCGCGCTTCATCGCGGCTCAGGTGCCGTGCGACCTGTTCCGGCGTGCGGGTCAGCTCGGTCGGTCGGATCGCTTCGTGGGCTTCCTGGGCGCCTTTGGCGGTGGTGCTGTAGCGGCGAGCACCGGCGGTGTAGGCGGCGCCGTAAAGCTCGCGCACCAGCCGCTCGGCATCGCCGAGGGCCTTGTTCGACAGCGTCGTCGAATCGGTACGCATGTAGGTGATCAGACCGACGCTTCCGCCGCCGAGGTCGACGCCTTCGTAGAGGCGCTGCGCCAGGCGCATCGTGTGCTTGGCGCTGAACCCGAGCTTGCGGTTGGCCTCCTGCTGCAGGGAGGAGGTGGTGAATGGTGGCGAGGGCTTGCGGGTGAAGGGCTTCTCTTCGACCGAAAGGACCTGCCACGGCTTACGCCACTGGCCGATCAGGGCATCGACGTCGGACTGTTGGCGCAGCCACAGCGCCTTTGATCCGCCGGCGAGAGCGCCGGTGGCGGCATCGAAGTCCTGCCCGGTGGCGACGCGCTGATCGCCGACCCGTGCCAGCCGTGCGGTGAAGCGCGTGCCGCCTTCCTCGAAGGTCGCTTCGACGTCCCAGAAGCCGGCGGAGCGGAAGGCTCGGCGTTCACGCTCGCGCATCACCAGCAGGCGTACCGCCACACTCTGGACGCGGCCGGCCGACAGGCCTGCGCGCACCTTCTTCCACAGCAGCGGTGAGAGCTCGTAGCCGAACAAGCGATCGACGATGCGGCGGCTTTCCTGTGCCCGGACCAAATCTTCGTTCAGCGCGCGAGGGTTGGCGACGGCGTGGCGGATCGCCTCTTCGGTGATCTCGTGGAAGGCGATGCGCTCGACTGGGATCTTGGGCTTGAGCACCTCGAGGACGTGCCAGGAAATGCTCTCGCCCTCGCGGTCTTCGTCGGTGGCGAGCAACAGGCGACGGGCCGGACCGAGGGCTTCCTTGAGGCGCTTGACGTATTTCTTCTTGTCGTCCGAGACGACGTAGACCGGCTCGAAGTTCTTGGCGACGTTGACCCCGAGGCGCGCCCACGGTTCCTTCTTCAAGCCCGCGGGGATCTCGTCGGCGCTTTCCGGCAGGTCGCGGATGTGCCCGTAGGATGCCTCGACGGTGTAACCCGGTCCGAGAATGCGGGAAAGGGTCTTGGCCTTGGCGGGGGATTCGACGATGACGAGATCTACCATGCAAGCTCCGGTCGTGCGGCGGTGAGCGCCGCCGATGCGTAACGGCCCGCCAGTGTGGAGGATCGCCGCCAAGGTGTCAAGCCTGGGGCGGGCAACCGCCGTCGATGCGGGGTAGAGTGCAGGGATGGGCCAGCCACACGATTCAGCCGTCGCCGCCTCACATCGGGCAGTGGGAGCCGAGATGCAGGCCCGGTGTGCCGTCGTCACGGTCAGCGACTCGCGGACTCTTGCCACCGACGTCGGCGGTGATCTCGTCGTCCGGCTGCTGGAGCAGGAGGGGCACCAGGTAGTCGAGCGGTCGCTGGTGCGCGACGACGCCGGGGCGGTGCGTACCGCAATCGAACGGGCGATGCGCTGCGGTGGCGAAGGTGCCGACCTGGTGGTGACCACCGGCGGTACGGGCATCGGGCCCCGGGACGGTACGGTCGAGGTCGTCGAGGGGCTCTTGGCCAAACGATTGGACGGCTTCGGAGAGCTCTTCCGGGCGCTGTCCTACCAGCAGATTGGTGCGGCGGCGATGCTGTCGCGAGCAGTCGCCGGCCTTGCCGGGCGCACCTTCGTATTCGCCCTGCCGGGATCACCCCATGCGGTCGAGTTGGCGCTGTCGCAGCTGATCCTGCCCGAGCTCGGCCACCTGCTGCGCGAACGCGACCGGCGGGGGTCGACCGGAGCGTAGCAGCCCGTGGAAAGCTCCCGCGGACGCGGCTGAGTTTTCCACGGGTTGTGAGGGCGGTCTGGGCTCACCCCTCGTACACCTCGACCACCTCACCCGGATTGACGTAGCGGTTCTGCTCGATGCGGAACTGCTTGTCGTGCAGGCGGCGGTAGATGCCGTCGAGGGCGAGGAGGTCCTCGTGGCGGCCGTGCTCGACGATCTGTCCTTCGTCCATCACCAGGATCAGCTCGGCGTTGCGGATGGTCGAGAGGCGGTGGGCGATGACGAAGGTGGTCCGGCCGCGCAGGAGCCCGGCGAGACCCGCCTGGATCTTCTCCTCGCTATCGCTGTCGAGGGACGAGGTGGCCTCGTCGAGGATCAAGACCCGGGGATCGGCCAGGATCGCTCGGGCGATCGAGAGGCGCTGGCGCTGACCGCCCGAGAGTTTGACGCCGCGCTCGCCGATGACGGTGTCGTAGCCGTCGGGCAGGCCGGCGACGAAGTCGTCGCAGTGGGCGATCTTGGCAGCCTCGACGATCTCGTCGCGGGTCGCTCCGGGGCGGCTGTAGCCAATGTTCTCCGCCACCGTTCCGTCGAACAGGAAGCTCTCCTGCAGCACGATGCCGAGTTGGCCGCGGTAGTCGGCAAGGGCAACCTCACCGAGGTCGTGACCGTCGACGGTGATCGCGCCCGCAGTCGGTCGATCGAAGGCCATCACAAGTCGGATCACCGTGCTCTTGCCGGCGCCGCTCGGCCCGACCAGGGCGACGGTGGTGCCGGGTCGGGCGCTGAAGGAGATGCCCTTCAAGACTTCGTCGCCGGTGCTGTAGCGAAAGCGCACGTCGTGGAACTCGATCCGCCCCTCGAGGCGGCCGAGACGGATGCCGTCGCGTGGGCTTTCGGCCGGCTCGGAGAGGATCTCGTTGATGCGATCGAGCCCGGCAAAGGCCTCGGTAATCTGGGTGCCGATCGAGCTGATCTGGATCATCGGCGTGACCACCAAGCCCGTGAAGATCACGAACATGAAGAGGTCGCCGAGAGTCATGCGACCGGCCAACACCTCGTGCCCACCGACGAACGCCATGCCGGTGCCGGTGAGACCAAAGAGCAGCGAGCTGCCGGCGGTGATCCCGGAGACGCCGACCATACTCGAGGCGATGTTGCGCAGCAGCCGGTGGACGTTGTGGGCGAAAACTCGTTCTTCGTGCTTTTCGGCGGTGTAGGCCTTGACCACCCGGATCCCGCCGAGGGCCTCGGTCAGGCGGCCCGTGACCTCGGCCTGGATCTTGTTGCGCTCTCGGAAGATCGGGCGCAGGCGGCTGAAGCCCACCGCCATCATGCCCGCAAAGGCGCCGAAGAGCACGATCGTCACGCAGGTGAGGCGCCAGTTGAGCCAGAACAGCACGCCGAGCGCCACCGCGGCAGTGAAGCTGCCGCCGATCAGTTGCACGAAGCCGGTGCCGACGAGGTTGCGAATCCCTTCGGCGTCGTTCATCACCCGCGAGATCAGCTCGCCGCTCTTGTGGTTGTCGAAGTACGACACCTTCAGGCGCATCACGTGTTCCTGGACCTTCAGGCGCCACTCCGAGATGGTCTTCTGCGCGGCAACCCCGAGCAGGAGGGTGAGCGCGAAGGAGGTCACTGCGCCGATCGTGGTCGCCACCGCGGCGGCGCCGGCGATCCACGGCAAGAGGTCCACGCGCTGTTTCCCGATGACCTCGTCGATCAGGTATTTGGTCGAGGCCGGGAGCACCATGCCCGCCAGGCGGCTGATCACCAACAGCAGCAGGCCGAGACCGAGGCGACCGCGTTTGGCCCACAACAGCTCGCGCGCCACGGGCCAGGCCGATCGGACCGCCGCGAGCTTGGATTTCTTCGGGTTCTGTTCCATGATCTGGCAAGTATTTCATGGCCGACTTGCTGAACGTCCTCGACTACGAACGCGCTGCCGCGGCGGTGATGCTTCCCGATCGGCTGGCCTACTACGCCGGTGGCGTCGCCGACGAGCTGACTCTTGCCGAGAATCGTCGAGCTTTCGAGCGTTTGCGGCTGCGACCGCGGGTGATGCGCGGGGTCGAGGACGTCGACGCCGGGGCTGCCATCCTCGGTGAACGGCGGCGGACGCCGTGGCTGATCGCACCCTCGGCGATGCACAAGCTGGCGCACCCGCACGGCGAGCTCGCCACCGCTCGCGCGGCACGTGATCGCGGCGTGCCGATGGTCCTCAGCACCTTGTCGACGACAGCGGTCGAAGACGTGGCGGCGATTGGTGGGCGCGTGTGGTTCCAGCTCTACGTCTTCCGCGACCGGGCCTGGAGCGAGCGCATCGTGAGGCGGGCGGTCGGCGCGGGGTGTGAGGCCCTGGTGCTGACCGTCGACCTGCCGGTCCAGGGCTTGCGCGAGAACCTGGTTCGTGCCGGCTTCTCGACACCCCCCGAGTTGCCGTTCCCGAATCTCACCGAGCCGGGGGAGACGCGGACGGTCAGCGAGCTGATGACCACCGTTGCGGCGAACTTCGACCCCGGTCTGACCTGGCGGGATCTCGAGTGGCTGCGTGGGCTGTGCGATCTGCCGATCGTGGTCAAGGGCATCCTGCGGGGCGACGACGCCCTGCTCGCAGCCGAAGCCGGGGCGGCGGCGGTGGTGGTGTCGAACCACGGCGGCCGTCAGCTCGACACCACGATCGCCTCGATCGACGCGTTGCCCGAGGTCGTCGAGGCGGTGGGAGAGCGGGTCGAGGTGTTGTTCGACGGCGGTGTGCGCCGCGGCACCGATGCCCTCAAGGCCTTGGCCCTCGGCGCCAGGGGAGTGCTGCTCGGCCGGGCGCCGCTGTGGGGCCTGGCCGTCGGCGGCGAACGGGGCGTGCGCCACGTCCTCGAGATCCTCGACCACGAGCTCGAAAACGCCATGGCCCAATGCGGCGCCTCCTCGATCGCCGACCTCACCTCCGATCTTCTCTTCCGCCCCGACCCCCTAACCCCAAACCCCTAACCCCTTCTCCCCCCCTATGCCCCCAACCCTGCGTTTCCTCCTCCTCCTCACCTGCTCGAACATCTTCATGACCTTCGCCTGGTACGGGCACCTCAAGAGCCTCAACCACCGCCCGTGGATCATCGCGGCGCTGGTCAGCTGGGGCATCGCCTTCTTCGAGTACCTGCTGCAGGTGCCGGCCAACCGCATCGGCAGCACGGTGCTGAGTCTCGAGCAGCTCAAGATCTCGCAGGAGGTCATCACCCTCGCGGTGTTCGTGCCGTTTGCGATCTTCTACATGAAGCGCGCGATCAGCTGGAACTACCTGTGGGCGGCGCTGTGTATGGTCGGCGCGGTCTATTTCGTGTTTCGCGACGGCGGCGGGGCATGAGGTCATTCTTGCATCGGCAGCAGTCTCCGGCTATGCTTCTGAGGCTTGAGATGTGTCCTTCAGATGCGCAGCGCTGTCTTTGCGTCAGGCGGGGAGCGTAGGTCGGGAGGCAGGGCCGTAGGCCTGATCGCGGCGCTTGTCCTAGGCCTGGCCGGCCCGGCCAAGGCCCAGCAGACGGTGTACGCGTGGGAAGGAACGGAGCGCATCGAGCTCCAGGTGCTCCAGCTGGCGGTGACGCCTCCAAACCGGTCACCGAGCCAGGCTCGAGCCTATTTGGCGTCCGCCGGATTCGGCGACTTTCAATACGCTGGACTGGACTACTGCAACGACGCCCATCTCTTCGTGCACCCCGATGCCACGGCAGCGCCGATTCTCGCCGCGGTCGACGCGTTGGGATCTGATCCTGAGAACCCGTTCTTTTGGACCTTCCGGACGGACCTGATGGGGATCATCGGGATCGCCCTCGGTCCGCCGCAGTACTGGATCCGCGTCGAGGAGTGGGTCGATCCCGACAGCCTGCTCGAGGCACTTGGGATCGAGACGACCTTCCACGAGTTCGATTCCTCATCGGGATGGGGCGTGGTCTTTCCGGCGACGCGCTCCGCACACGAGATGCTGGATCAGGTGGATCGACTGCACCAATCACCTGGGGTTCTCGAGTCGACCATCGGCCTACCGCCCGGGTGTCCCAGCGGCGGGCCGGGTCCTGCCCCACCGGTTGTCGTCCCCACGGCGGGAAGGCCCATGCTCGGCGTGCTCGCCTTGGCGATCTGTTGGGCTGCGGCGAGACGGCTTCGCGTGATTCGGCGGGCCTGGCTTAGCGGCTGAAGCGTCGGCGCGCCCAGCGCCGTGCTCCGATACCATCGCCGGGATGACAATCCTCGCGGTGGCAGCAGCCAAGGGTGGCGTCGGCAAGACGACCACCGCAGTGACCCTGGCCCATTTGGCAACCCTGGGTGGTGCGCGCGTGTTGCTCTGGGACCTCGATCCCCAGGGTGCCGCGAGTTGGTGCCTCCGAGTGGCTGCGCCGAAGGGGCTCGACGCAGAGAGGCTGCTCGATCGCCACGAGGGCCTCGACGACCTCGTGCGCGAGAGCCTCGAGCCCGGGCTCGACGTGATCCCGGCGAGCCCCAAGACCCGGCATCTCGAGAGTGAGCTCGACGACGCCAAGAAGTCCAAGCGGCGCCTGCGCACACTCCTCGATCCCGTGGCCGGGCGCTACGACCTGGTCGTGCTCGACACTCCCCCGGGGCTTTCGGTCCTGGCCGAGGCGGTGGCCCGGGCCGCCGATGCGTTGGTCGTTCCAGTGGTTCCCGCGCCCCTTGCGCTGCGGGCCCTCGACCAGCTCCATGAGGTGCTGGGCGACGCCGCTCCGCCGGTGTTGCCCTTCTGGAATCTCGTCGACCTGCGGCGTCGCCTGCATCGCGAGCTGATCGAATCGAAGCCCGAGGGGTTTCTGCACAGCGTCGTGCCGGCGGCGGCGGAGGTGGAACGCATCGCCGTCGAACGTGCTCCCCTGGTGCGAGTCGCGCCACATGGACGAGCGACCAAGGCCTTCGTCGAGCTGTTCCGCGAGGTGATGGGGAGGATTGGGAGCTCGCCGTAGGCAGTTCCTCAGTCCCTTCCGGCACGTTCCCGGGCAACCCTGCCGGCCGCCACCGCGCTGACGCCGATCGCCACCACGACCAGCCCCACCAGCAGGGGTGTGGTGGCGCCGATGGCCGGCAGCGCGCCGCTGAGCCCGCGAGCTGGGGCGGTGGCGAGCAGTGCCGCAGCAAGTCCGATCAACAAGCCGAGAGCGACGAGCAGGGCGTGCTCGAGGGCCAGCACCAGCACCAGCAACGACCGGCGCCACCCGAACGCGACCAGGGCGTCGAGCTCGTCGCGGCGCTCGACGCCGGCGCGGGCGATCAGCACCGCCACTCCGAGCACGCCGAGCAGCAGGCCGAGCCCGCCGAGGGCGCGGAAGGTGTCGAGCCACGTCTGCGTGACGGCGCGGTAGGCCTCGAGACGCCCGGCGGTGGTGACGACCTCGAGCCCGAAGTCGGCGAGCCGTGTTTCCAGCACCCCGGCCACCGCCGCGACATCGCGGTCGGCCGGGACGTCGACCAGCAACGCCTGGAAGCCACCGGCGGTGGGGAAGAGGCGCAGGAAGTTCGCTTCGGAGACCAGGAGCTCGCCCTGGAAGGCCGAGTGGTCGAGCATCCCGGCGATCACGACCTCTTGGCCCTCTGCCCCGACCCGGAGTGTTCTCCCGAGGCCCGAGCGCAGAATCCACTGCACGGCTTCGGCGTCGCCGAGGGCGGGGATCCCGCCGCCGGCCTCCGCCATGGCCAGCAGCTCGTGAGCGCTGCGGCCGTCGAGGGTTTTGGTGGTCGGCAGGTCGCGGTTCGAAAGTGGCTCGAGAGGCACTCCCAACACTCGTGGTTGCAGGGGTTTGCCGAGGGTCAGGCAACTCGCGTCGTCGCCGCTCGAGGCGCGGATCGGCACCAGCGTCACACCGGCCAACACCGCCTCGTCGTCGGCGCTGAAGCCGAGCTCCTCGCGCACGGTGGGATCTTCGAAGCCGGGCGGCAGAGCGAGACTCGAGCTGCCGAGCAGCTCGAAGCCGGCCGCACCGTGGTCGACCGTCACGGCCTTGGGTGTCGACGCCGCCACTACCAGCACCACGAACGACGCCGCGGCCACCAGGCCGACCAGCAGGCTCGCCCGCCGCGGCGCCCGGCGCGAAGCCGACAGCGCCAGCCGCACCAGGCTCGTGCCGCGGGTCGGACCGATCCACCCGCCGCGCTGACGGCGCACCCACCAGCCGGTCGTGAACATCCCGGCCATCAGGGCCAAGGCGCCGGCCCCAAACGCGAGGCCTGCCGGGTTCGCGGTGGTGATCGCCGCGCCGACGGCGAGGCCGAGGGCTCCCGCGGCACCCCCTCCCGCAAGCAGGAGGCGCCGGCGCGAGGGTGAGGCGGAGCCGAGGTCGGCAAGGCGGCCACGCAACAACGCCAGTGGCGTGATCGCGCCGAGCTCGCGCAGCGACCACCGCAACGACACCAGGGCCAACACCCAGGTCGACCCGGCGGCGATCACCAGGCTTCGCGGTTCGACCGCGAGCGCCAGCTCGGCGCCGCCGATGGCGGCGTTCCAGCGGGTGGTCAACAGGTAGAGCAACAACCGAGTCCACCCGACCCCGAGCGCGGCACCGGCTGCCGCCCCCACCGCGGCAACCACCGCACCTTCCGCAAGCAACAGCCGCCGCACCTTGCCGAGTGGCCAACCCATCGCCAGCAGTAGGCCGAGGTCGGCGCCGCGCCGCGCCGCCAGCAGCCCAAACAGCAGCGCGACGAGCAACAACGCGGCGACCAGCAGGAACAGCCCGAAGCCGATGAACAAGCCGGTGAAGTCGGTCGATCCCTGGGCGCGCTCGAGCGCCTGCTCGCGTGCGGGTTGGGGAGCGACGCCCACCGCAGCGAGGGGGAGAGCCGCCACGAGATCGCGGTCGAGGGTCGCCAGGTCGACCTCGCCGAGGATTCGCAGCGCGGTCACCGAGCCCCAGCGCGACGCCCACGCCCGGCGGGCGTCGGTCAGCGACACGAAGAGCTTGGGGGTGGCTCGGCGCGCTTCCCACCACGCCTCGTCCTCAGGCGTGACGCGGTCGAGGTCGACCGGGAAGGGTGGATCCCAGTCACCCATGGTCTCTGCATCGGCGATGCCGGGCACCATCGGCGCAAGGCTCGGGTCCGCGCCCACACCGTCGATGGTGCTGATGGCGTCGATCACCAGCTCCACCTGATCTTCGACCAGCAGGTCGCCGTCGCCGAGCTTCCAGAACTCGAAGCGCAGCGGGTCCCAGGGCGCGGCGCCGAGGCGGGCGGCGGTCGATGCTTCGACCACCACACCCCCGGCCTCGGGCCAGATCAGGACACCTTCTTCGTCCTGGCCGGGAGCGGCCAGCAGCGCCTCGCCTGGCGGGGGATCATCGATGGGCGTCATCGCGGTCACGGTGGCGTAGCCGATCGAGCGGTCGCCGACCTGGACCCGATTGGCGAGCCCGGTGATCACCTCGCGCAGGCGCCAGCCGCGGGCCTCGCCGACCTTCGTCGCAGCGTCCACCAAGGCCGGGCGCAACACGATCTCGCGACTGGTGAGCTGCGCGCCGGCGGCGGTGGCGACCAACTCGAGACCGAGGTCGTCGAGTGTTGCCACGGCTCTGAGTGCTGCTTCGATGTCGCCGCCCTCGCGACTATCGCCGAGGGCAAAGGCCAATGTGTCGGCGCGGCCTGGGCGGTCGAGCAGGCCGGCGAGGCGGCCGAGTGGCAGCAGCAGCGTGGGAGCCGGGCCGGTCGCGGAGCCGAGCCCGAGACGTGCCAGCCCTCGATCCGCGACGATTGCGATCACCTTGGCGCGCACCGTGCGCACTCTGGACTCGACATCGCGGCGGGCGAGCAGGCTGCCGCTCGGGATTTCGCTCCAGCGCGGGACGGTGGCGACCACGGTGTCGTCCACCTCGGCGCCGAGCTCGCGCGCGAGGGTGTCGTCGATCACCACCGGCACCACCCCCCTTGCCTCTTCGGCTTCGAGCAGCTCACGCCAAGGAGATGCCGTGGGGTCGAGGTCGAAGAGCGCGAGCAGCTCGCGGGAAACCCCGATGGTGTCGACATCGGCCGCCCCGGAGCCGTCCGGTACCCGCACTGCTGCGCGGGCGGCCGCGAGCGGCGCCACCTGCGCCGATTCGAGGGCAGGGGCCAGACGCGTGGCGAGATCGCGCGGGAAGGAGCCTTCGAGGCGCACGAGGTGGGTGATCGATCCCAAGCCTTCGAGGGCCGAACGCCTGAGGCTCGTACGGACCGAATCGCCGATCACCAAGGCGCCGGTGAGGGTTGCCGCGGCGACCGCAGTGGCGCCGGCGAGGGCGAGGTGGGAGCGCCAGTCGCGGCGCAGGCCCGCGAGGCGCCGGATCACGAGCTGGTCCCCGAGGCCTCGAACTGGCCCTGACGCCAGATCAACTGCCGGGGAAAGCGCGAGGCCAGGGCGGCGTCGTGGGTGGCGACGATCAATGCGCCGCGACCGCTGGTCGCGAGCTCGAGCAGGAGCGTCGCCACGATCTCGGCGGTGGCCGGGTCGAGGTTGCCGGTGGGCTCATCGGCGAGGACCACGGCGGGATCCATCACCAGCGCCCGAGCGATGGCGACGCGTTGGCGCTCGCCGCCGGAAAGGTTGGTCGGGCGTTCCGCCAGCCGCTCACCGAGCCCGACCTGGTCGAGCAGGGATTCGGCGCGAGCCCGTGAGGCGACCAGGTCGGTCGGGAAGGCCAGCGCCGGCAGCAGCACGTTCTCGAGCACGTCGTACTGTGGCAACAGTCGATGGTCCTGGAACACGAAACCGATCGAGCGGTTGCGCAGCCGCGCGAGCTCGTCGGCACTCTTGCCCCCGAGCGCTTGGCCATCGATGGCGATCGCACCGGAGTCGGGCGTGTCGAGAGCGCCAAGACAGGCCAACAAGGTGCTCTTGCCGCACCCGGAGGGTCCACGCAGGGCCAGCGCCTGGCCTGCAGCCAGCGTGAAGCTCACGCCACGCAACACCTCGAGCGGGCCGAAGCGGCGGGTGACGCCTTCGGCGCGAACCAGCGGCGTGCTCACGAGGCTTGCTCCGGGTCGTCGGTCAGTTGATCGGCGATGAAGCTCGGAATCGGAATCGGTTTGAGGCCTCCGGGATCGTCGAGGACGCAGCAGATCGAGCTGATCCGCCCGGTCGCCACCAGCCGTTCGCCGACGGTGATCTGGTGATCCCAGGTGATCGACGTCCGGCCCTTGCGGCCGATCCGCACGCGGATCTCGAGCTCGTCGCCGAAGCGCGCCGGGCTGCGGTACTCACACGTCGCCGCCACCCGCGGCCAGCCCACCGATCGGCCCTCGTGCTCGATGTGCACCGAGCTGCCGATCGCCTCGAACAGCTGATGCTCCGCGGTTTCCATGAACACGAAGAAGCGCGAGAAGTGCACGATGCCGCTCAAGTCGGTGTCCGAGAACTCGATGCGGCGGCGGGTGGTGAAGCAGTGCAGTGCCATCGCGCAAGCGTATCGGATGGTGAGAGGGCCACGCTCGTCGTGCTGTGCCACGTGGGATGAGAACGGCGCCGTCCGATCACGGGCAAGCCAGGTATCGGGTATCGGGCAACGGGTATCGGTCGGAGCTCGAAGGGCCCTTTTTCTGAGCAGTTCCCATGCACCCCTCCGCAGTGCACCCGGACGATGAAAATCCAGCCCGCCGCCCGGTCTCCCTTCCGGCCTGGTCCCTGGTCCCGGATCCCCATTTTCTGAGGAGTTCCTCATGCTCCCCTCCGTGGTGCCCTGCGACTCGGACTGAGCCGTTCGACGGCCGAGCTGCGCCATCTTGGGTGAACCACTCGAAAGGAGTCCCCCGTGACCACCATCAAGCGCTCGACCTTCTTCCCCCATGCCAAGATCAAGGCGACGTCGGTCGCAACGGAAGCAAGCAGCAAGCTCTCGAAGGACGGGGCTGCTGCCGCCAAGCCGGCGGTCGACTCGGTGGTGGTGGCGGCGAAGCCGGGGTTGTTCGGATCCGCGGCCGCCGCCGTGGCGGGGGCGAACGCGGCGCGCGGCCTAGCCGAGCTTGGCGGGGCCGAGGCGCTGCGTCCGGGTGGGGTCGAGGCGCTGGACCCCATGGGACTGTTGAGGCCCAAGGGTGGCGACCGCCTCGACGGCCTCGCCGGGTTGGGCGACAAGCCGGGCGCCGACCGCGGATACTCTCATCCCGACGCGGCCCGGTTCCCGCAGCTGCCCAGCAATCGCGACGCCGGCGGCAAGGCGGGCGCGTCGGCCGACGCGCTGCGACCCTCGACCAACCCGCGCGATTGGCTCAGCGGGATCGCGAGCGACAAGGACCCGAGCTTCAGCGGCGACAAGACCGTCGAGGACCTGCCCAACGGCGACACCCGCACGACCTACGACCACGGCGACGGCACTTCGACCATCGTCACCGACTCGAGCATTTCTCGGGGTCAGGACTTGAGCGGCGGGCGGGTGTTGCTGAATGAGTCGGTGCGTTCGATCGAACAGCGCAACGCCGACGGCTCGGGGCTGACGGTGTACTACCGCGCTGGTGAGCACGGGGTGTGGCAGGAGACCCATCGCAGCTACCGTCTGCCGACCGAAGGCCTCAATCGCACGCTGGATCCGGGAGCCGACGGCGGCACCACCATCCTGCCGCCGAACTACCAGCGCAGGGGCGGCGGCATCCAGAGCCCGAATCGCGTCGATCCGGGGCCGCAGGGCGAGGAGACCGGCCAGGCACCGTCGCTGGTCGTCGATCGCAACACCTTGGTGGGCGACCCATCGATGTCGAGCCGGCCGGTCGATCTTTCGGTGCTCGGTCGGCTCGGGCCGCTGGAGCTGCCGGTCCACGTGTTGCCACCGCGACCCGGCAGCGGCGGCGACGACCACGAGGGCTGAGTGGGGCGTCCGTGGACGGCTCGAGAGCCGCACCGTCGGCGGCTCGTGGTCGTGAAGCCGGGCGCTCCGTTTCGCCCGGCTCAGCGGTTGTCTCGAGGGCGAGGGGGGTGAACGTCGGCGCGGTGAGCGTAAGATCGCGAGAGGCAGATACACCAGCCGAGAACCCTGGAGATCGCCATCCAGCCCGATGACGGTGCCTGCAAGGAGTGCAGTAATCGGAGCGGCAGCGACGGCTCGACAGCGACGACTCACCCGCTCTCGACGTCGTCGAGGGCCTGGCGCAGGATCTGCAGGAGGGTTTCGGCACTGT
>CAZRFU010000007.1:38079-55984 GCA_964599475.1 uncultured Thermoanaerobaculia bacterium | reverse complement strand
TTGGGCACGAAGTGGCGGACGCCGGCTTGCATCGCCTTGGCGGCCTGCCCGTTGGCAGCCAGGCCGCTGGTGCCGATGATGCGGACGCCGGGGTCGAGCGCACGCAATGCGAGGATGGTGGCGGGGCCGTCCATCACCGGCATCGACATGTCGGTCAAGACGATCGCGATCTCCGAACGGAACTGGGCGTAGAGGGCCACGGCCTCGGCGCCGTTGGCCGCCAGGCGGACGTGATAGCCGAAGCGCTCGAGGATGCGCCGCACGATCTCGCGGACGTTGGGCTCGTCGTCGACGACGAGCACGCATTCGCCCTGGCCGCGCGGCAGGCTGCGCGGGTCGACTGTGACGCGTTCGGCGGCGGCGGACTCGGCGGTCGCCGGGAGGTAGACCCTGAACGTGGCCCCCTTCCCAACCTCGCTGTAGACGGTGATGAACCCGCCGTGCCCACGAACGATGGTGTGGACGGTGGGCAGGCCGAGGCCGCTGCCGCTGCCGTGGCTGACCTCCTTGGTGGTGAAGAAGGGCTCGAACAGGCGCGCCTGGTGCTCGGGAAGAATCCCGATTCCGCTGTCGCTCACCTCGAGCAGGACGTGCGGCCCGGGTGAACAGCCGGGGGTGATCTCGGCGTAGTCCTCGTCGATCAGTACGTCGTCGATCGCTAGCCGGAGCGTGCCGCCGCTTGGCATCGCGTCCCGGGCGTTGACGCACAGGTTCATCAGGACTTGGTGCATCTGCGTCGCATCGGCGGCGATCGGTCGCAGGGCCTCGGCGAAGCGCAGCTCGATCTCGATGTTCTTCGGGAAGGTGTCGCGCAGGATGCGAGCGACATCACGGCCCACGTCGCGCAGATCCATCCGTGCTTTGGTGCCGGGCATCCCGC
Organism: uncultured Thermoanaerobaculia bacterium; assembly: GCA_964599475.1. Taxonomy (GTDB): domain Bacteria; phylum Acidobacteriota; class Thermoanaerobaculia; order Multivoradales; family CAZRFU01; genus CAZRFU01. The sequence goes on along the minus strand of CAZRFU010000007.1, from coordinate 55,104 downwards.
GGGCGAAGGTCAGCACCTGGCGCACCATGTCGGCACCCCGCTCGGCGCTCGACGCCACGGTCGCCAACAGGTCGAGCCGATCGGGGCGCGTTTCCCCCTCCCGCAACAATTCGATCGACATCAGGATCGGGGCGAGGATGTTGTTGAGGTCGTGGGCGATCCCGCCGGCCAGGGTTCCGAGGCTTTCGAGCCGTTGCGAGCGCAGCAACATCGCCTCGAGCTTGCGCCGTTCGGTCACGTCGACGTTGAACATCAACACCGCCTTGGGCGCTCCACCGCTTTGGCGCAGCAAGGTCCAGCTCGACTCGATCTCGAGGACGGCACCGTCGCGCGCACGGTGCCGCAAGGACCCCTGCCAACTCCCCTCCTCGTGCACGGCAGCCGTGGCGGCCGCGGCCTGCGCGGCCTCCTCGCCGAGGAGGTCGGCCGGCGTGCGGCCGATCGCCTCCTCGACCGACCAGCCGTAGGTCTGTGCGGCACCGCGATTCCAGAAGACGATGCGGTCGTCGAGGCCCTTGACCAGGATGGCTTCGCTTGCGGCCTCGAGCAAGGCTGCCTGTTCGGCCAGCTGTTCCTCTGCTCGACGGCGCTCGGTGAGATCCTGGATGGTGCCGTGGGCGCGGATTGCCTGGCCCGCGTCGTTGGCGACCGTCTGCCAGCGCTCCTCGACGTACTTGAGCTGCCCGTCGGCAAGGCGAATACGGTGCTCGATCGTCTGCACCTCGCGGGTGGTGAAGGAGTCGCGGAAGGCCCCGTCGACCTCGTCGCGATCGTCGGGGTGGACGAATGCCAGGAATCGTTCGTGGCTGGGCACGAAGGTGGCGGGATCGGTGCCGAAGATGTGGTGGGTCTCCTCCGACCACGTCACCTCGAGCGACTCGAGATCGGTTTCCCAGCTCCCGACCCGGGCCACCGCCTGAGCTGCGAGCAAACGCCTGCGCTCGCGATCGAGCTGTTGGGCCAATCGGCGCTGTTCGCTCTCGCTGGTTCGCAACGCCGCCTCGGCACCGAGGCGTTCAGTGACGTCGACTGCCATCACCAGGCGGGCTGGACGTTCGGCGAACTCGACCGCATGAGAGACGATCTCGACGAAGATGATCGACCCGTCCGCCAAGCGGTGTCGCCAGATCGACGGTGGCGAGCTTTTGGCGCGGGCCTGTTCGATGTGAGCAGTGAACACCGCCAGGTCGTCCGCCGGCCGAATGTCGCGCAAGGTCATCGCCAGAAACTGTTCGCGAGTGTAGCCGTACTTGGCCACGGCGGCGTCGTTCACTGCCAGGAAACCGAGCGTTTCCAGGTCGAAGACCCACATCGGCTGCGGGTTGGCTTCGAACAGCACGCGGTAGTGCCGCTCGCTCTGCCGCAACGCCTGTTCCGCCAGCCGCCGCTCGGTGACGTCCACGTGCATGATCACCGCCCGTAACGGGGGCTGCGAGCCGAGCGGGGTTACCATCACGCGGAACCAGCGCTGCTCCCGCGGCGAATGGCAGGGGTACTCGAGCGTGAAGATCGGAAGCTCGCCACGCAGCACTCCGCGCAACCCGATCGCCACCGCTGCGGCCTCGCGTGCGCAGTCGGCGGTGGCGCGTTCGCACGCCTCGAGGTAGCTCGAGCCAACACCTCCGTGGCCGGGAGGCAGAGAGTTGGCGCGACCGAACCGTCGCCAGGCTTCGTTGACGACCAGAATCTTCCCGCGCTCGTCCACCAGTGCGACATGTGCGGGCAACGCGTCGAGGATCTCTTGCTGGAGCCCGGAGAGGTCATCGGGCCACGCGATCGTCTCGTCGAAGGGACCCCGCTGGTTCACGTCGTGAGCTCCATTCCCAGTTCAACCGGCGATACAGGATGGGCGACATCGCGCAGTCTAGCAGTCCCCTTTCCCGCTACCCCCCCAATCACCCCAGAGCCGCTCGATGCACTCCCGCAATCGCGCGCCCCGACGGATCCGCTGCCGCGGCGAAGGCGGCGTCCCAGGCGATTGCGGTGGGGGTCGAGCAGGCGATCGATGGACCGCTCGGCAGCAGCTTGGCCGCGGCGTCGCCGGGGAAGAACTGCTCGAAGATCGAGCGGTAGAGGTACCCTTCCTTGGTGGTCGGCGTGGCGATCGGGAAACGCCAGCTCGCACGGGCCAAGTCGGTGTCGCTTACTTCGCGTTCCGCGCGGGCCTTGAGCGAGTCGATCCACGAGTAGCCGACACCGTCGGAGAACTGCTCCTTCTGGCGCCACAGGATCTCCGGCGGCAGTGCACCGTCGAATGCCTGGCGCAGCACGTGTTTTTCGATGCGGCCGGGTCCGGTCATCTTGTGGCGCGCGTCGAAGCGCATCGCCACCTCGAGGAACTCGAGATCGAGGAACGGCACGCGCGCCTCGACCCCCCAGGCGGCCATCGACTTGTTCGCGCGCAAGCAGTCGAAACGGTGAAGCGCGTCGAGCTTGCGCACGGTTTCGTCGTGGAATTCGCGCGGGTTGGGAGCCTTGTGGAAGTAAAGGTAGCCGCCGAAGATCTCGTCCGAACCCTCGCCGCTGAGCACCATCTTCACCCCCATCGCCTTGATTCGCCGCGCCATCAGGAACATCGGGGTCGACGCCCGCACGGTGGTGACGTCGCAGCTTTCGATGTGGCGAATCACGTCCGGCAGGGCGTCGTGGCCCTCGTCGAGGGTGAACTTCAGTTCGTGGTGCACGGTGCCGAGGGCGTCGGCGGCGACTTTGGCGGCGTGCAGATCGGGGGATCCTTCGAGACCGATCGCAAAGGAGTGCAGCCGCGGCCACCAGGCTTCCTGAGTGTCGCCACTCTCGACGCGGCGCCGGGCCCAACGGGCCGCGCAGGCGGCGACCAGCGAAGAGTCGAGCCCGCCCGAAAGCAAGACGCCGTAGGGGACATCGGTCATCAACTGGCGATGCACCGCCTGCTCGAAGGCCTGGCGCAGCTCGGCGAGGCCGATGTCGACACCCTCGACCGCTTCGTAGGGGCGCCATGCCGGAGCGTGGTAGCGCTGGACCGTACCGATGCGGCTGTCGAAGTAGTGCCCAGGGGGGAATTCTTCGATCGTCCTGCAGACGTCGATCAGGGCCTTCATTTCGGAAGCCACCAGCAGTTGCCCTTTCGCGTCGCGACCCCAATAGAGCGGGCAGACGCCGATCGGGTCGCGGGCGATGAGGTAGCGACCGAGCTCCTCGTCCCACAGTGCGAAGGCAAAGATGCCGTTGAGCTGCGGCAGGAAGTCCGCTCCGTCGTGCTGGAGGTAGAGGGCATTGATCACCTCGCAGTCGCTGGCGGTGGTGAAGGCGTAGGGAGCTGCGAGCCGCTGGGCCAGCTCGCGATGGTTGTAGATCTCGCCGTTGACCGCCAGCGCCAGCCGCCGATCGGGAGATCGCAGTGGTTGGGCGCCGTGCTCGACGTCGACGATGGCGAGTCGCTCGTGCGCGAGGATCGCGCGCTCGCAGCTGAACACGCCGCTCCAGTCCGGCCCGCGGTGGCGCATGCGGCCGGATAGCTCGAGGGCGAGGGGGCGAAGCGAGGCGGGGTCGTCGACGAGGTCGAAGAGGCCGAGGATCGAGCACATGACGATACTCCTTGTGCCTCCCGGAAAACGACGAAGGCCCGCGCCACTCTGGTGGTGCGGGCCTTCGTCGTGCCGGTGAGGCGGTTGAGGGATGGCTGCCTACACCGGGGGCCGCACCTGACCGTTGGGATTATTCGAGGTGAACGATTCGTTGGCGACTGCCGCAGCCGCCGGGGCGACCTTGAGGCCGAGGTGTAGAGCGTCGTGGGGGATCACGGCGCGAGTTTAGCGCGGATGGCCGTCGGCGTCGAGCATCATCCGGGCAGATGGATGGCGCAGGGCGGAGCGCAAGGTGTCGGAGAGCTCGGTGGCGTTGAACGGTTTGTGGAGGAAGTGCGTGGGGGCCTTGAGCCCACGGGCCTCGATCGTCTCGCGCGAATGGCCGGACATGTAGACCACCGCCATCTTGGGGTGTTTGGCGAGCAGCTGGGCGGCGAGGTCCGGCCCGCTGATTCCCGGCAGGATCATGTCGGTCAGCAAGATGTCGATCGGCCGGGAGGTCTCGGCACGGTGCATGGCGTCCTCCGCCGTCGCCGCGCCCTGGACCTGGTATCCCAACTTCTCGAGGATTCTGGTGACGACTTTGAGCATCGCCGGCTCGTCCTCGACCAACAACACCAGCTTGTCGGTGTCCGGAACCTGGATCGGCAGGGCCCCGGAGTCGGTCTGGTGACGGGGGAGGTACAGGCTGAACATCGTTCCGCGATCTGTGGCGGAGGTGACGTAGATCGAGCCGCCGTTCTGTTGGACGATGCCGTAGACGGTCGCGAGGCCGAGCCCGGCGCCGCCGCCCATGCCGGCGCCGAGCCGTTTGGTGCTGAAGAAGGGCTCGAAGGCCCGGGCGCAAGCCTCTTCGTCCATCCCGGCCCCGTCGTCCGCGACCGTGAGCACCACGTATTCGCCGGGCTCGAGCCCCGGCAGGTTCGGGGCCGGGGCCTCGATGTCGGCGGTGCTCGTCGACAGCCGCAAGGATCCCCGGTGGGTGATGGCGTCGCGCGCGTTGACCGCGAGGTTGGCGAGGATCTGCTCGACTTGGGCCGGATCCATCCAGACCGGCCAGAGATCGGGTGCAGGTTGCCAGTCGACCTCGATGTGGTCGCCGACGATGCCGCGCACCAGTGGCAGCGACTGCGAAATTGTCGCGTTCAGGTCGAGGCGCCGAGGCGCGATCGTCTGTTTGCGGGCAAAAGCGAGGAGCTGGCGCGTCAGGCGGGCGCAGTGCTCGCCGGCGTGGCGGATCTCCATCAGCTGTTCGGCGCCGAACTGTTCCGCGTCGGCGAGCCCGAGCTCGACGTTGCCGAGGATCACCGCGAGCATGTTGTTGAAGTCGTGGGCGATTCCGCCGGCGAGGCTGCCGACTGCTTCGAGCCTGTGCTTCTGCGACAGCTCGTGCTCGAGCCGGAGCCGTTCCGTGACATCGCGCTTGACCGAGACGAAACCGACGATGGCCTGATCGGCGCCGAAGACCGGCGAGATCGAGGCATCTTCGGTGAAGTGTGAGCCGTTCTTGCGGCGATTGATCAGCCGCCCACGCCAGGTGTGACCCGCGCTGATGGTTCGCCACAGCTCGCGGTACAGCGCTTCGTCCTGCAGTCCACTCTTGAGCAGTCTGGGGTTCTGGCCGATGGCTTCGTCGGCGGCATAGCCGGTGGTGCGCTCGAACGCCGGGTTGACGTACGTGATGGTGCCGTCGACGTCCGTCAGCAGGATCGCTTCGCCGGCTTGGTGGATCGCCGTCGCGAGCCGGTTGAGCTGGTTGAGGGTCGAGTGCCGATCGCTCAGGTCGAGGGCGTAGGCGACGCGCGAGTGGGGTCGATCGTTGAGGTCGAAGATGGTGGTGATCTCGACCAGCACCGGGAAGCGGCTGCCGTCCTTGCGTTGGTGGACCGATTCGAAGGCCAGGTGCCGTTGTGCGTCGACCGCGGCAAACACTTCGGGCAGTCGCGTCGCTTCGGTCGGCGCGTACACCATCGCCACCGGACGACCGATCAGCTCTTCCGGGGTGTAACCCCGTTCGTGCGCGAAGGTGGGGTTGACCTCGATGAAGGTGTTGGTCCGAGCGTCATGATGGGCCAGACCGAACTGGGCTGTGTCGAACACCCGTTCCCAACGCCGGGCGCGCTGTTCGCGCTCAGCCAGGAGCCGGTTGGCCTCCATCAGATCGGAGATGTCGGTCCAGGTGCCGACGACCTGGTGGACGCCGTCGACCGGTGGACCATCGAGCCAGCGCTCGTCGCGAACCCAGATGTAGTCGCCCGAGGCGGTCTGGAAGCGGTACGAATCGGTCAGCGGGCGATCCGCGCTGAGGGCGTGGTTGCGCGCGTGCAGGCGATCGCGGTCGTCGGGATGGAGGTGGTCGAGCCACCAGCCCGGGGTGCAACTCTGCTCGACGGTGAAACCGGTGAGGCCGAGGACGTTCTTCGAGACGAAGGTCGGTCGCAGCTCGAGGAGGGGGCCGGCCAGCCGGTAGATCACCACGTGGCTGCGGTCGAGCCACTCGACCGGGATCGTTGTCAGCGGTTCCAAACCGGAGATCTCCGAGCGCCAGCGCCGCGATAGCGCCGTGCGGCTCTGGGCCGATGTTATCGCTCAACACGGGTCATGGCGTCCGTCGGACTTGGGGCCCGCGTCCGAGGACTGGTCCGAGATCTGGAATCGAGATCCGATGGCCGGCTGATTGGCGTGTGTTTTCAGTAGTTTGCGTGGTTGGCAAGGCGGTCTGCGACCTGCATTGAGGGAGGGCAGGACAACGAAGGAGACCACCATGCGCACCACCCTCTCGACCATTCTTGCCATCCTGATCCTCAGTGCCGCGCCGTCGACGGCTGCCCAGCAGTGGGCTCTCGCGATCAACGGCGACGATCCCTCGAGCTGCACCTCGCGCTCGCATCGGCGCAACGTCGATGTCGCGGTCGAGTCCCTCGAGAAGCTCGGCTTCAGCAGTGACCGCATCGTCGTGCTGGCGCATCCCGCCGAGGACGACCACGACTCGTCGTGGCTCGAGCCGACGCGGTCGCAGCTTCGCGATGCACTCGACGAGCTCGCGCGCAAGGTGGGTCCGGACGACACCCTGGTGGTCTACCTGACCGGTCACGGCTACCGCATGTTCGGTCGCTCGCACTTGGCCCTCGGCAACAGCCTGGTGTCGGCCAAGTGGCTGAGCAAGGCTCTGGGTGAAATCCGTTACGGACGGCTGGTGATCATCTCGGATCAGTGCTTCAGCGGTGGCATGGATGCGGAGCTCGGCGACCTGCGCGAGTCGGTCTTCGTCTCGTCGGCCTCACCCAAGCAGACCACCTCGTGTGTGGCTTTCATTCGCCCGTTCTGGCGCGCCCTCGTCGATCCGAAGAACGACGTCAACGCGGACGGGCAGGTCTCGATCGAAGAGGCCTTCGTGGTCGCCTCGCATCGGGCCGAAGAGCGCGCGGTGGCGACACGGCCGAGTGATCCGATCTACCGCGGCCTCGGTGGGCAGAGCCTGAGTGTCGCCGCGCGTATCATGCCGACGCTGATCGCTGCCGTGCCGCTTGCGGGCCGCGCGATGGGTGAGCGGGTTGCGGTGATGCCGGCGTCGACCGGCAGCGCCGGCTCGATGTGAGCCTCAGCGATACTCGCTCGGATCGAGCCCGAGCTGATTGATGCGCTGATACAGGGTGCTGCGCGGGATCCCCAGGCGCGAGGCAGCCCGCACCACATCGCCACGTTCGTATGCGAGCGTGGCGATGATGTGTTTGCGGATCACCTCTTCGAGCGGCTCGGGGACTCCGGAGGCCGGGCCCGCAGCCGCCTTGCGGCTGGGCTCGAGGAAGAGGTGCTCGGCGGTGATCTCACCGTGGGGGCGACAGTAGAGGGTGGCGCGGTCGAGCACATTGCGCAATTCGCGGATGTTGCCGGGCCATTGGTAGCTTTGGAGCCGCTCGAGGGCACCGGCCGAGAGCCGCGCATGGACCCCGCGCTCGCGCTCCTGGTCGGCGAGGATGCGCTCGGCCAAGGGTCCGATGTCCTCGGGGCGCGAGCGCAGCGGTGGAATCTCGATCGGGAAGGTGCTGACGCGGTAGTAGAGGTCTTCGCGAAAGGTGCCGTTCGCCAGTCCTTCGCGAAGATCGCGGTTGGTCGCGGCGATCAGGCGAAACGACACGGTGCGCTCACGGACCTCACCAAGGCGGCGGAAGACCTTCTCCTCGAGCGCCTTCAGCAGCTTCGGCTGGATCGCGGTGTCGAGGTCGCCGATCTCGTCGAGCACCACGGTGCCGCGATCGGCAACCTCGAGCAGACCCTTCTTCTCCGCCACTGCACCGGTGAAGGCGCCGCGGGCGTGGCCGAAGAGCTCGGACTCGAGGAGCTCGCGCGACAGACCGGCGCAATTCAAGTCGACGCAGGCGTACTGGGCGCACGGGCCGTTGCGGTGGATCCACTTGGCCAGCACCCCTTTGCCGCTGCCGGTCTCGCCGGTGATCAACACCGGAGCCGTGCCGCGGGCCACCAGCGACGCCTGGTGGGCGAGGGTGCGGATCGCCTCGCTGTCGCCGACGAATGGATCGATCTCGTGCTGGCGTGACGCCGCCTCGGCCACCCGCCGCCGCCGACCGCGGTCGATGAGGCGTTGCAGGAGTTGCGAGAGCAGGGGCAGGTCGACCGGCTTGACCAGGAACTGCTCGGCACCGGCTTTGATGGTTGCCACAACCTGATCGATCTCGGAGTCGCCGGTCAGCATCACGATCGGCGTGTCCGGCTGCGCCGTGTGCCACGGGCCGATCAGGTCGAGTGCGGTGCCGTCGCCGAGGTGGAGATCGAGCAGCACGACTTCGGGGCGCAGGGTGTAGAAGCGGGTCATCGCTTCGCTCACCGAGCCGCAGATGGTGACCTCGAAACCCTCACGCGAGAGAAACCGCCCCATCGCCTGTTGCAGGTTGACGTCGTCGTCGACGAACAGAACGGTCGGCTTGGGGGTCGCGGACGTTTCCGTCGGGGGCATGATTGGGGAGTATAGGGTACCGGGGACCCGGGACCGGGGACTGGGTTGGGCGCGTCGCCGTCGCTCGTGAGGAACTGGGCGTCCAGATTCTGGAGCGAGATCCGCAGATCGGACGGCAAGCGCACTGTCGCAGCCGGAAGTGGCAGGTTTTCCACCATTCTCCGGCAGGCATTGGTCTTGCTCTCCTGGTCGGCAGGAGGATGAGATCCATGAAGATCGCCACTGCTCTGCTCGACGCTCAGCTGCCCCAGACGCTCCCGACTCCACCCCTCGCCGGGCTCGACGAATCGGGCATGGGCCAGCGGATGGCCGAGCTCGTTCGCGAACGCACGCGCCGATGGGCGACGTTGCCGGCCGAAGGGCGGGAAATCGACGTCTTGATCCAACGACTGGTGGCGGCCGAGCCGGCCACGCGCTCTGCCACCCTCGATGCGGTGGTCGCCGAGCTCGGGGACCTGGTGTTGGCCGACCGGGTGACCATCTACCACCTGCGCGCCGGGCAGTTCGAGCGTGAGCGAGTCTGGCAGGCTGCCGCCGAGGCCCTGGCGGACGAGCTTACTCTCGACCTGCCTCGTCGTCTGCGCGAGCTCCTGGCCCACGGCAAGACCACCGACGGGGTGTACTGCACGGCCGGGGGTGATGGAGCACAGGCCGAGAGCTACTCGCGGGTGCTGGTGCCGATCCTCCACGAAGGTGCGCTCGTGGGCGCCGTGGCGTTCGACTCCCTGTCGATGCCGAGCTCGTGGTCGCACGGCCTGGGGGAGGAGCTGGTGCTGCTGGCCCGGGCGATCGGACTCGCGCTGGGCCGCCCCGGTACCGAGCCCCGTACGCTCGCCGACGCCGGATCCGCGCCCGGCACGGACGGCGAGCTGGTGTGGTGGTCGTCGTCGCTCTGGGCCGAACGCCCGCTTCGCCGGGAGAGCCGCCCGGTGTTGCTGATGGTGGTCGAGATGCAGGGCTTCGGCCGCGCCGAGGTCGCGGATCCATGGGCGGCCTCCGACGGTGTCCTCCACCAACTCGCCGATCGGGTCCGCCGGGAGCTCGGCGACGTGGCCCACCTCGCGCGGTTGGCACCCAGACAGTTGCTCGTGGGCGTCGACGGCTACTCGGGCGAGGCGGCGTCCCTGGTCGCGCGCATCGCCGCCCTGGTCGAGGCGCGTCCCTTCGAGGTCGAGGGTGCCTTGCTCAGTCTGGAGGCGGCGATCGGTGCCGCCGGCGGGCGCGGCGAGCAGCTCGTCTCCCTGGTCGGCGAGGCCGAACGGGCCCTCGAGGAGGCACGGGAACAAGGAGGGTGGTTGTTGGCCAGCAGCCTGCCGCCGCGGCGCTGGGACGGCTACGACCCCACCTTGGCTCTCGAGGTGCGTCGGGCCCTGGCGAACGACCAGCTGCGTTTGTTCCTGCAGCCGCGGGTGTGGCTGGCCACCGACACCCTGGCGGGAGCCGAGGCCCTGGTGCGATGGCGCCACCCCCAACGCGGACTGCTGCCGGCAGCGACCTTCCTGCCGCTGCTCGCCGGGAGTTCCCTGCGCTGCGATCTCAACCGCTGGGTGTTGGCCGGCGCCGTCGATCTGCTGGAGCGCTTCCCTTGGGCCGGTTGGTTCCTTTCGATCAACCTGTCGCGGCGCGATTTGGTCGAATCCGAGCGCTTCCTGTCGGTGATGGAGTTGCTGGTCGAGCACCCCGGCGTGGCGTCGCGGCTCGAGATCGAGATCGGCTTGTCGGGGCCCGGGCCGCAGGACCTCGACGTCGTGGGTCGGCGGGTGCGGGAGCTGAAGCGACAGCTGCCGGAGGTGCGCCTCGCCCTCGATCACTTCGGCGTACCCGGCGTAGCGGTCGGCAGTCTGCACAAGCTTCCGGTCGACTGCGTCAAGCTCGATCCGACGGTGATAGCAGCGTTGGCGACGGGCGATCCGAGTGCCCGCGCCCTGGTCCGTGCCGCGGCGAGCCTCGGCTCCGAGCTCGGTCAGGTGGTGGTGGCCGTAGGTGTCGAGGACGCCAGGACCGCGCAGACCGTCTTCGAGCTCGGATGTACGCAGGCCCAAGGCTTCCATTTCGGGCGACCGCTGCCGGTCGCAGAGTTCGAGACCCTGGTCGAGGACCCGATCGAAGCTCAGCGTGCCTGCAGGGCCTCGTGAATCGTCCGCAACAGGGTTGCGGCCGAAACCGGCTTGGGCAGGAACGCCCGCAACCCTGGTGGGACCTCCCCCTCGAGCATGCCGCTGATGCCGATGATCGGGAGTGACGGATCCAAACCGAGGAGCACCTTGATCATCGCGGTGCCGTCCGCCACGGGCATGACCATGTCGGTGAGCACCAGAGCGATTTCGGTCTGCCGCTCGAGGTAGAGCCTCACGGCCTGGGCGCCGTCGGCGGCACTGACCGTCCGGTAGCCGAAGGTCTTGAGGGTTTGGGTCATGACGTTGCGGACCGCCGGCTCGTCGTCGACCACCAGGATCAGCTCTCCGTGCCCACGGGGCTGGGACTCCTGGTTGGAGGTCGTCTCGAGACCGGCGCGCTGAGGCTGTGCCGGGAGCCAGATCGAAAAGCAGGTGCCGGCTCCGAGCTGGCTTTCGACCTCGATGAAACCGCCGTGCCCTTGGACGATCGCTTGGCAGGTGGCGAGACCGAGGCCGGTGCCTTGACCGAGATCCTTGGTGGTGAAGAAAGGGTCGAAGATGCGTTCGAGGATGTCGGCGGGCATGCCGCTGCCGGTATCGGCCACCTTGACCTGGACGAACGGCCCAGGCTTGACGGTGTCGAGAGTGGGCAGACGCCGCTGGTCGAGCCACTCGTTGCGGGCCGAGATCGTGATCTGGCCCCCTCCGGGCATGGCGTCGCGGGCGTTGACGCAGAGATTGAGCAGCACTTGGTGAATCTGGGTGGGGTCGGCCTCGAGCACCCACAGCTCCGGATCGAGGGCCTGTTTGAGCGCGACGTCTTTGGGGAAGGTGTCGTGGATGATCTTCGACAGATCCTTGAGGACGCGTCTCAGCGGCACGTCGATGCGTCGTCCCTCCATGCCGCGTGCAAACGACAACACCTGTCTCACCATGTCCGCCGCCCGCACGGCGCTGTTTTCGATGGTCTCGAGGGTGTCGATGCGTTCGGGATCCTGCTCGTCGAGGCGTAGGGTCGCAATCGACATCATGATCGGGGCCAGGGCGTTGTTGAGGTCGTGGGCGATGCCCCCGGCGAGGGTCCCGAGGCTTTCCAGGCGCTGGGCCCGCAGATACTGTTGTTCCAGTTGTTTGCGTCGGGTGACGTCGGTGTTGAGGGTGAGGAACGAGCTGGGCTCGCCGTGAGGATTGCGCACCAGGGTCCAGCGCGCTTCGACCACGCGGGTCTCGCCCTGGCGGGTCAGCTGCTCGAGCTCACCCTGCCACTCGCCGTCGCTGCGTGTGGCTGCCACGGCGTCGCGGAACGCCGCCGCATCCGCGTACAGCATCCGCTCGACCGAGCGGCCGAGAGCCTCGTCCTGATCCCAGCCGTAGAGTCTTTCGGCGCTCTTGTTCCAGTACAGGATCCGCAGGCCGAGGTCGAGGACGACGATCGCATCGCCGGCCTTGTCGAGCAGCGAGGCCTGTTCCTGCAGCTGGGCATCGACCTGCTGGCGCTCGAGCTCGACACTCATGCGCACGGCGACGATGCTGAGCATCGACGAGACGAAATCGTGGCTCTCCGGCGGCTCGTGCGCCAACACCCCGAGCACACCGATGGTGGTGCCGACCGACGACCTGAGGGTCGTCACCTGGCCCCAGCCGAGCTCGAGCTCGCGCAGCAGGCGGGCGGCCGGGTGGGCCGAGCTCGGATCGATCGGCTGAGGCTCAGAGTGATCCTCGAGGAGGAGGATCTGACCGGCCGGGACGAGCTCCAGCGCCGGCGGCTCGGTGTGGCCCGATCGGCGCAGCGTCGTGGCCCCAGCTGCGCCATCGGGGCCGACCGGTGTCAGGAACGCCGCCTCGCAGGCCACGCCCTCGATGAGGTTGTGCAGTAGGGTCTCGAACAGATCGCTGCCGGACCCTTTCGACAGGTCGCGCGCCAGGGCGAGCACGGCGTCGTGGACACGTGCCTGGGCGCGGCGAGTGCGCAGCGCGAGAACGCCGAAGGCGAGGTTGGCGGCGAGCTCGTCGAGCAGGCCGAGCTCCTCCGGCCCGGGCACCAGGTGGTCGTCCACGTAGAGCTCGAGCACCGCAAAGGTCCGCCCGCGATCTTTCAGGGGCAGTGCAATCGCGCCCGTCAGTCCGGCCGCCACGGCGGCATCGCGAAAGGGCCCGAGCACCGGTTCCTCGGCGAGGCTTTCGACGACCTGGCGTGCCCCGCTGCGCAGGGCTCGTACGGCGGGCGTGGTGCCTTCGGGGTCGCGCCAGCTCGCCACCGTCAGCGCGGACCCGACCGCCCGGCTCCCCGACCCGGCGAAGGCCTGCGGCACGATGTCGTCGCGCCGGTCGACCGTGCCGAACCAGGCGAGCGCATAGGGCCCTTCGAGAGCCGCCGCCTGGCACACTTGGTCGAGGAGTGTCGCTTCGGTCTCGGCCCGCGCCACCAGCTCGTTGATACGGCTGACCAGCGCCAGGACGTCGTTGGCTCGGTCGCGCCTCGACGCGGCATGTTTGCGGGCATTGATGTCGATCGACATCACGACCAGACCTTCCGGGACGGGATGAGCGTAGAGCTCGAACCAACCGTCGCTTCCGTCCGGGTACTCGAATTGGGCCTCGATCGTACCGGAGACCCTCTGGCTCATGCAGGTCTCGAGCATGCGAAACAGCGGCTTCTCGCTCAGCCCCGGCCATTCTTCGGTCAAGCGCCGCCCGACCAGGTCGTCCTCGCGGCGGCTGTGGCGTCGGGCGGCCTCGTTCACGTAGAGGTAGGTCCAGTCGGGGGCGAGGATCTGGCAGCCTTCGGCGAGGTGCTCGAGTGTGTTGCGGTAGAGCGCCTGGCTCTCCGCCAAGGCGGCGGTGGCTTCGACGCGCTCGGAGATGTCGATCCCCATACCAAGAATGCACGGATGGTCCTCGACCTCGAGCCGGTGCCCGCTGAAGAAGTACGGCACGGCCTCGCCGTCGGCACGAAGCAGCCGGGCCTCGACCGTGGCGTCACCGTCGGTCACTGTGCGCTCGATCGCGGCGGCGACGAGGTGGCGGTCCTCCTCGACGAAGAACTCGAGCGGGTCCGCGGTCGGGAGCTCGTCCGCGGTGCGCCCGGTGACCCGCTCGACTTCTCGGTTCCATTGCAGGAAGCCGCGACCCGGCTGCAGCAGGTAGACCACTCCGGGCAGGCCTTCGAGGATCGCGGCCAGCTCGGCTTCATTGTCGTGGAGTCGTCGGCTTGTCACCTCGAGGTCGCGGTTGGCGGCTTCGACGGCGACAAACCCGCGCCGCGTCAGCCACCACAACAGCAGCGACGTGCTCGCGATGAAAACCAAACCCTTGACGACACTCCACCACAACAGCCGGTCGGAGTCGGTCTCTGCCACCAGTACCTGATCCGAGACGACGATCCATACGGAAGCGACGGCGGCGTAGATCAGGGCGATCCGCAGGGCGCGCGAGGACGCGGTTGGGCCCTGGGAGGTGGGGCGAGGGCTCATGGGGGCGGCGATTCTCCTCGCGGGCACTGTACCAGAGGGCCGCGGGCGAGCAGGACCGGCACGGGGAATGCTCAGGCGCCAACCAGCGCGCGGAGTTGCTCGAGGTGCAGCGGGCGAGCCAGCAGGTACCCTTGCGCGAGACCCACTCCGAGCTCGCGCAGCTTGGCCAGGTCTTCGGGGGTTTCGACCCCTTCGCCGACCAGCAGCGTGCCCCAGCGCGCCGCGAGCGTTGCCAGGGCGGCGACGACCTCGGCCCGCACCGGGTCATCGGCACAACCATCGACGAGATACCGGTCGATCTTGATTTCTTCGGGCCGCAGCAGCACCAACATCCGCAGGTCCGAGCGGCCGCGGCCGATGTCGTCGATCGCGAGCTGTGCCCCCGCCTTGCGTACCTCCGCGACGCTGGCCAGAAACTGATGCTCGTCGATCAGGTCACCGTCCTCGATGACCTCGACGGTGAGCTGCTCGATGCCGATGCCGGCGTCATCGCAGGCGCCGCGGATGAAGGTCGGGAAGGTGCCGTCGCGTCCGAGCGTGGAGGCGTGCACGTTGACCTGCAGACGCGGACGAAGGTCTGGCGGCAGCACCTGGATCGTGCGCAGCGCCGTCGAGATTGCCGCGCGGTCGACCAGCGCCTCCTCCCGCCGGCGGCGGGCGTATTCGAAGAGGATGTCGGCGGGCTCGATGGTGGAGTCCGCCGGACCGCGCGTCAGACATTCGACCGCGACCATCCGCGGGGGGTCACAGCCGATGTCCCAGATCGGCTGGAAGAGGGTAGTCAGCCCTCCTGGGGCGAGCGCGCGGTCGAGGAGCGCCATCAGGCAGACCCCGGCAGCGGCGCCAGCAGGGTGTCGATGACGCCGCGCATCTCTGCCAGGCTGACAGGTTTGGCGACGAAGGCGCTCGCCCCGCGCCGCAGGCACTCGGCGCGCACGCCGGGCTCGTCGTTGCCGGTGTAGACGACGATCGGGAGTTGTGGCCAACGGTACCGAGCCGCCTCCACCAGCTCCACACCCTCGAGGCGGTTCAGGGAGGTCAGCGACAGGTCGAGGATTGCCAGAGCGAAGCTGCGCAGGTCGAGCAGTGCGGCACCCTCCTCGAACTCACAGGCCGCCACCACCTCGTAGCCAGCACTGGTGAGGCCGCGGGCCAGGGCCTCGCGGGTCGGGGTGTCGTCGTCGACGATCAAAACTCGATGCTTCAAGGCAACCTCCCCGAGTGTGTCGGGCTCAGCGTATCCCAACATCGACCACGAGCGAAGGGGCGGGCGGCACCCCGGCGGTGTGCCGATGGCTACACCGCGGGGTGGGTGGTATAGTGGTCGGCGAGACGGGAGCCCGCCGCCCCCGCAAGGAGGCCGTCTCGTGGAAGATTCCCTCAATCTGCGTCTCGCCGTTGCGGTCAACTCGGCCCCGTGTGGATTGCTGATGCTCGACGCCGCGGGCACGATCATCCTGGCCAATCGCGAGGTCGAGAGGCTCTTCGGCTACAGCCGTGACGAGCTGCTGGGCTCGGCGGTCGAGGTGCTGGTGCCGCAGCGCCACCGTCACCAGCATCCGGGTTTGCGAGCGGGTTTCGTTGGTGCGCCGTCTGCTCGGGCGATGGGCGCCGGTCGCGATCTCTTCGGTCGCCGCAAGGACGGCTCCGAAGTGCCGGTGGAGATCGGGCTGACGCCGGTCGAAACCCCCGAGGGCTTGTTCATCATCAGCTCGGTCGTCGACATCAGCGCGCGCCAGACGGCCGACCGCGAACGCCGGGGCCTCGAGGAACAGCTGCGTCAGTCCCAGAAGATCGAGGCGCTCGGTCGGCTTGCGGGAGGGGTCGCCCACGACTTCAACAATGTCCTCGCGACCATCCTCGGCATCGTCGAGCTCGCCGAAGCCGAGGGTGCGCTGCGGCCGGAGGATCTCCGAGAGCTGCGCAAGGCAGCCGAGCGAGGGCGGGCCTTGATCTCGCAGATTCTGCGTTTCGGCCGGCGCGCCCCGGTCGAGCGGATCGTGGTCGATCCGGCGACGGCGGTCGAGGAAGTTTTGCGGATGCTGCGGGCCACGCTGCCGCGGCAGGTGGAGATCCGCGCCCAGATCGAAGGCCCGGTGCCGGTCATCGATGCCGATCCCACGGCCGTGTCGCAGGTCCTGGTCAACCTCGCCACCAACGCCGCCCACGCCATGCCGAACGGAGGGTCGTTGTACGTCAAGGTGGCCCCGAGTTATGTGCGCGATCACGTCGCCCGCGCCAATCCCGGTCTGCGCGAAGGCGAGTACGTGGCGATCGAGGTTGCCGATTCGGGCTGCGGGATGGACCCCGAGACGCTCGAGCGAGCCTTCGAGCCGTTCTTCAGCACCAAGGCCGAGGGCCAGGGCAGCGGTCTCGGCCTCGCGATCGTGCATGCGGTCATGCGTGACCACGAGGGGAACGTGCGCATCGACAGCGAGCCGGGGCGTGGGACCACCGTCACCTGCCTCTTCCCGGCCTCGGCTGCGGCGTTGGGAGCTGAGCTCGCCGCTCGGCCCGAGTTGCCTCTCGGCGGCAGCAGCGGGCGGATCCTGTTGATCGATGACGAGCCGAGTCTTATCGAGATCACCCGACGAGGGCTGTTGCGCCTGGGATTCGAGGTGACGGCGCTGACCGATCCGCGGCTCGCCATCGAACGCCTCGAGGCCGACCCCACGGGCTACGATATCGTCATTACCGACCGCTCGATGCCGTACCTGACCGGTCTCGATGTCGCCGCGCACGTGCACCGGATCGCTCCCCGGCTGCCGTTGATCCTGATGACCGGCTGGGCCGGAGATCTCGACCAGGGTGCGCTCGATCGCTGGGGCATCACCGCGACCGTGGCCAAACCGGTGCCACTTGCCGATCTTGCGCAGCTCGTCAGAGACGTCATG
>CAZRFU010000007.1:14163-38069 GCA_964599475.1 uncultured Thermoanaerobaculia bacterium | reverse complement strand
TCGCGCCAAGGGCCTGCCGGGTTCGTCCGAGCTGCAGCCTCCGGCATCGTGACCGGATGGACGACAGCCGCGCAGAGCGTCAACCTCCGTCGTACTCCGGGAACTCGGCGCGCAGCGCAGCGGCTTCTTCGAGCTTACCCGCCGCTTCGAGCACGAGAGCCAGCCGGCCCGCCGCCTGTTCGACCGCTTCGTCCTCGGGGCGCAGGGCCTTGCGCCGAATTGCGAGAGCGCGGCGCAGGTAGCTCTCGGCCAGATCGAGCCGACCGAGCTCGCCTTCGAGCTTGCCCAGGGCTGCCAGCGGGAAGGCGAGGTGGGGATGTTCCGGCCCGTAGGCGGCTTCGAAGATCCGCGCCGCCTCGAGGAAGTACCCTCGCGCCTCGTCGGTTTCACCGAGCGACTGGCACACATCACCGAGGTTGTGCAGGCTGATCGCCCGGCGCGGCGCGTCGGGGCCGAGGGCTCTTTCCCAAATGGCTGCAGAGCGCAGCAACAGTGGCTTTGAAGCCTGCCGCAGCTCCGGCGTCCGCATGACGTTGGTGAGGTTGTTGAGCACTTGCGCGACATCCGGATGATCAGGGCCGAGGAGTCGCTCACGTCGTGCCAACAGGTCCTGGTAGAGCCCTCGCGCATCTTCGTCGGAGCCGAGGCGCGAGGCCGTCATCGCTTCGCCCTGCAAGCTCGAGAGCGTGTCGGGGTGATCCGGCCCGAGGAGGCGCTCGCGAATCTCCCGACTGTGCTTGAAATTTTGCTGCGCACGCGCGTCCTGACCGTCGTCGAAGAGCGAAATACCAAGGTGCTCCAGGACTTTGGCGGTGCGTTCGTCCTCGATCCCCGCGCGCTCGAGGATCGAGAGGGCGCGCAGGTGCAGCTCGATGGCCTCACCGTAGCGGCCGCGTACACTCTGCAGATGGCCGAGCCGGTCGACGACCATCGCCACCTCGGGGCTGCTGTCGCCGAGCTCCGCAGTGAGGATGTCGAGGGCCTCCCGCAGGCTGGCCTCGGCGGCGTCGAACTCGCCGAGATTGAGCTGCACGGATCCCAGGAGCTCGAGCGAGGCGGCGACGTCGCGATGCCGTGGACCGAGCTGTCGCCGCCGCAGCGCCAACGTTTCGAGCGCCGATTCCTTGGCCGCCGGCCACAACCCGAGTTTGTCCTGGACCTTGCCGATCGTGTCGAGCAGGCGCGCGCCGACGAGGGGTTGGGAGGTCAGGGAGGACCTGGCCTTGCGCGCACCCTGGTCGAGGAGCTCGCGGGCAGTGATGGTTTCGCCGCGGCTCTGGCCGGGGTCGGAGACCTCGAAGAGTCCGACCAGGAAGTCCACCACCTCGTGGGTCTGCGCTTCGGCCATGCGCGCGCGGTGAGCCTCGCGCATCGCCGCGACCAGGCCGCCGACCAGGCTGATGCCGACCAACGCCACACTCGCCAGGGCCAGCCGGTGGCGGCGAGCCCAGCGGCGGGAGCGGTAGAGCGCGCTCGGGGGCGCTGCGGTGACCGCGTGGCCGGTGAGAAAACGCTCGAGGTCGTCAGCGAGCTCGAGCGCCGACTGATAGCGCGCCTCGGGCCGCAGCGCAGTGGCCTTGCGGGTGATCCAGTCGAGCTCGCCGCGCAGCGCCCGCGGCAGCGCGCGGGGTGAGAGGTTGCGGGCTCGGGCGCGTTCGATGAGTGCAGCGCGATCGGCCCGACTGATGCGGGCGCTGGGCGTGTCGAGGACGCCGGTCTGGACCTGCTCGATCAGGTCGGCGAGGGTGCCGGTGCCGCGGCGGAACGGCCGCTCGCCGGCGAGGAGCTCGTAGAGCAGGATCCCGATCGAGTAGACATCGCTGCGGACATCGACCGGCGAGCCGGGCTCGAGGGCCTCGGGGGCCAGGTAGGCCGGACTGCCGAGGACCCGGCCGTGGCGCTTGGCCTCGTGCTCGCTTTCATCGTCGAGTCGTTGCCCGATACCGAAGTCGATCAGTTTCGGCACCGGCCGGCCGTCGACCTCGGTCAGCAGGACGTTCGAGGGTTTGATGTCGCGGTGAAGGATGCCCTTCTGGTGGGCGTGGTGGACGGCTCTGGCAACCGTCGCGACCAATCGAATCCGCTCGTGGAGATCGAGTCGGCGTGCATCGGCACCACGCAACAGGGTGTCGCCGTCGATCAGCTCCATGGCGAAGTAGGGATCGCCCTCCGGGGTGTCTCCGGCCTCGTAGACCTTGGCGATCGAAGGATGGTCGAGGCGAGCGAGTAAACGCCGCTCGACCTCGAACTGCTGGCGCAGCTCGTGCGTGCGGAAGTCGCTGCCGCGCACGACCTTGAGGGCGACCATTCGATGCAGCGGCTGGCGCTGCTCGGCGCGGTAGACCACGCCCATTCCGCCCTCGCCGAGGATGTCGATCAGATAGTAGGGGCCGATCCGGCCGACCGGCGGCAGGGTGCCGGCCCGGTCTGGAGGGCTGTTGGCCTTGCGTCCGGAGTCCTGGTGCCGGAGCAAGTCTCCGGCGTCGGTCTTCTCGAAGGTGTCGACCGGAAGGGTGTGCCGACCGGAGTCCTCGTCGTCGTGCACGCGGTGCTCAGCGCAGCGCCGCCACCTTGCTCTTGGCGGCGTTGCGCTGTTCGAGCAGGGCGACGGCATCCGGGAAGTGGGCCAACCCCTCCTGGATCTGGTTGTCGGCTCCCGCCAAGACGCGGTACCAGGCTTCGTTGCCGAAGCGGTGGTTGAACAGCTCGGCGCGGATCCTGATCTCGAGCTCGCGGCGCGTGGTTGCATCGGCAAGCGCTTCGGCGAGGTCCTCGGGCTTGGCGGCTTCGGCGGCCGCGGCCCACTTCGAGAACGACTCCAAGGTTGCCGAGTCCGGGGTCCACGACTCGTCCGCGATCGCCAGCGATTCGGCCTTTTCGACCGCGAAGTTGAAGAAGGCGTTGCGAATCGCGAGCCGCTGGGCGATCTCGGGGATCTCCTCGGGCTCGACGATGGTGTCGGGGGTAATGCCGCCGCCGCCGCGCACCGGGCGACCGAGGTCGGTCTGGAAGGTCTCTCCGGGGTTCTCCTCGGTACGCCCGTAGTGGCCGCTGTCGTCGGCCCGATCGCCGCGGCTGTAGTAGTCGTACCAACTGGAGTAGTCGCGTTGAATCAGCCGGCCGGAGGGGGTGTAGTAGCGCGCGGTCGTGAGCGCCAGGGCGGCGTCACCGGGGAGGGTGTAGACGGTCTGCACCAGACCTTTGCCCCACGTCGGAGTGCCCACCACGACGCCGAGGTCGTGGTCCTGGATCGCGCCGGCGAGAATCTCCGCCGCCGAGGCGCTGCCGGAGTTGACCAACACCACCAGCGGCAGATCCAACCCCTCGCGGCGACCCGAGGAGCGATACTGCTGGGAGGAGTCGCGCAGGCGGCCGCGGGTCTCGACGATGGTGCCGCCCTTGGGCACGAACTGCTTGGCGACCTCGATCGCCTGATCGAGCAGGCCGCCGCCGTTGTTGCGCAGATCGAGGACCAGGCGCTGCATGCCCTGCTCGCGCAAGCTCGCGAGCGCCTCTTCGACCTCGCGACCGGTGCCGCGGGAGAAGTCGGTGATGCGGAAGTACCCGGTCTTGTCGTCGAGCATCGAGACGTAGCGCACGGTGTTCTGTGGAATCTCGGCGCGGGTCACGGTCATCTCGAGCGGTGTGGTCAGGCCGGGTCGCAAGATCGTGATGGCGACGGTGGTGCCCTTGGGCCCCTTGAGCTTGCCGACGGCTTCGTCGAGGGTCATCGGCCCGGTGGGCTCGCCTTCGATCTGGTGGATCACGTCACCTGCCCGCAAGCCCATGCGCGACGCCGGCGTGCCCTCGATCGGCGTGATCACGGTGAGCTGGGCGTTGCGGATGCCGACCAGGATCCCAAGGCCGTAGAAACTTGCCTGCTGGCGCTCGCGCATGCGGTTGTAGGCGGTCGGCGGCAGGAAGTTGGTGTGGGGATCGAGCTCGCGCAACATGCCGTGGATCGAGGCGTCGACCAGGTCGTTCCAGGTCACCTCTTCACCCGCCCGCTGGTGCAACAGCTCCAGCAGGTTGGTGTAGCGCCGCAGCTCGCCGCGGGTGTCGCTCGACACCGCGAGCACCTTGTCTCCCACCAAGGTGGCCGCGAGGGTCGAGCCGACGAAGAGGGCTAACGCGAGGGCTTTCCACGGATTGCGCATGAGCGGGAGTTTAGCAGCTGCCCATGCCCTGACCCCAACCCCTCATCCAGCTATGATCCCCTCATGTTCGGCCTCGGCGTCCAAGAAGTCGTCCTGATCCTGGTGATCGCGCTGTTGCTGTTCGGGCCGAAGAAGTTGCCCGAGGTGGGGCGGGTGATCGGCCGTGGGTTGGGCGAGTTCCGCCGGGCCTCGACCGAGCTGCAGCGCGCGATCAACACCGAGATCGAGGTCGACGATGCCGCGCCCCCGCGCTCGCGACTGCGCACGGCCGAGCCGGAGCCCGAGCCCGAGGCGCCGACGATTCGCCCGCGGCCGGCCGAAGAGACCGCCCCACGCGGCCCCGCGAGCGGCGAGTAACCCCACCCGTGAGCCAGGAGCCGGCCAAAACCGACGAGCTCGAGCGGATGAGCCTGCTCGAGCATCTCGAGGAGTTGCGCAACCGCATCTTGAAGAGTGTGGTCGCGCTGCTGGTCGGCTTTTTGGTCTGCTGGGGCTTCGCGAAGCCGATTTTTGCGTTCTTGTCCCGGCCGGTCGTCGACCTGCTGCCGGACGGCAAGTTGATCTTTCTCGACGTCACCGAGCCCTTCCTGTTGTACGTCAAGGTCGCCTTGTTGGCGGGCACCTTCCTGACCAGCCCGTTCGTGCTCTACCAGATCTGGCGCTATGTTGCGCCCGCCTTCTACCGCGACGAGCTGCCGTGGGCGGCGATGTTCGTGATGAGCGGCAGCCTTCTGTTCGTCGCGGGTGGCGCCTTTGCCTACTGGGTGGTGTTCCCGCAGGCGGTCGAGTTCCTGGTGGGCGTCGGCAGCGACATGACCGCGGCCGTGACCGGGGTGAGTTACCTCTCGTTCCTGATGACCATCGTGCTCGGCCTGGGGCTGATGTTCGAGCTGCCGCTGCTGGTGGTGATGCTGTCGCGCATGGGCGTGGTGACGCCGCGGTTCCTGCTCAAGCACTTTCGGTGGGCGGTGGTGATCATTTTCACCGTCGCTGCGATCATCACGCCGACCCCTGACGTGTTCAACCTGTGTCTCTTTGCGGTGCCGACGCTCGGCCTCTACCTGCTCGGCGTGGCGGTGGGGGCGTTGGTGGCGCCGAAGAAGCCCAAAGTGGCGAAGGAGGCCCGATGAGCGATCGTGGACCCATCATCGGAGCGGTGGTGATGGCGCTGGCCGTGGCAGCCGGGGCCTTCGGCGCCCATGGGCTCAGATCGATGATCGACGCGCGCGGGCTCGAGCTGTGGGAAACCGCGGCGCGCTACCTGGTGATTGGCGCGGTCGGATTGTTGGCGACCGGGCTGGCCCGAGGGTCCGGCGCGAGATCCGCGGCCGTGGTGCTGCTGTGCCTCGGCACCGCGATCTTCTCCGGCACCGTCATGGCGCTCGCCCTGGGCGGACCGCGGATCCTCGGCGCCGTGACCCCGATCGGCGGCCTCGGCATGATCGCGGGTTTCCTAGCCCTCGCCCTCGCCCTCCGAATCCCTACCCCCTGACACCCAACACCCAACCCCCATCCCTGCAACCTCGATCGCAGCCCTTCGTTTGAATCCATACATGGCCCTTGGGAGATGCAGCATGCGAGCAGTGACAGCAGCTTTCTTGATCGTCGTGGGTACGACGCAGCTGATGGCCGCCGACTGGCCGCAATGGCGAGGGCCGGCGCGGGATGGCAAATCGGCCGAAACGGGCCTGCTGGCCGAGTGGCCGAAGGACGGGCCACCGTTGTTGTGGTCGTCACCCGGCTTCGGCGTGGGCTTTTCGAGCCTGGCGGTTGTGGGTGGCCGGCTCTACAGCCTCGGTGACCTCGCCGACGGCCAGTACCTGATCTCCGCAAGTGCGGGCAATGGCACCTTCTCGTGGAAGGTCAGGGTCGGACCGGTGTGGGAGGACGAGTTTCCCGGGCCGCGTTCGACACCCACGGTGGCCGATGGTCGCGTCTTCGCGCTCGGCACCGAAGGCGATCTGGTGGCGGTCGACGCCCGCTCCGGCAAGGAGCTGTGGCGGCGCAACCTTGCCCGCGACTTCTCCGGCCGACTGATGGAGGCGGGCAGCGGGGCGGAGACCTGGACCTGGAAGTTTTCCGAGTCGCCGCTGGTGGACCAGGGGCGCGTGATCGTGACGCCCGGCTCCGCCGACGCCCTGATGGTGGCGCTCGATGTCGCCACCGGCGCCGAGGTGTGGCGCACCAAGGCGGCGCCCGGCGCCCTCGGCGACACGGGGCGAGAGGGCACCGCCTATTCCTCGGCCGTCGTTTCGGAAGCCGGCGGGGTGCGTCAGTACGTGCAGCTCGTCGGGCGTGGTGCCGTCGGCGTCGACGCGGCCACCGGCGCCCTGCTGTGGCATTCGGGCTCGGTCGCCAACGAGGTCGCGAACATTCCCACGCCGCTGGTTTCGGGCGACCAGGTCTTCGTCGCCACCGGCTACGGCACCGGTGCCGCCCTGCTCGACCTCGCCAAGAAGCCGGGCGGTGGCATCAGCGCCACCCAGCGCTACTTCCTCGACGGCAAGACCTTCCAGAACCACCACGGCAACATGGTGCTGGTCGACGGGGTGGTCTACGCCGGCACCGGCCACAACCGTGGGTATCCCATGGCGCTCGCGCTGGCCGACGGGTCGATCAAGTGGGGCCCGATCAGCAATGCCGGCAACGGCTCGGCGGCGGTCGCCTGGGCCGACGGTCGGCTTTACATGCGTTACCAGAACGGGCTGATGGTGCTGGTCGAAACCACGCCCACGGAATACCGCGAGAAGGGCTCGTTCCTGATCCCTGATGTCAAACGCCAGAGTTGGTCCCATCCGGTGATCGCCAACGGCCGGCTCTACCTGCGCGAGCAGGACCAGATCCACGCCTACGACCTGCGAGGCAAACCACCGGGCTGACGCGCAGACCGCGAGCCGGCGCATGAAGACTGCACTTTTCGGTTTTGCCATCGCCGCTCTGCTGCTGGCGAGTGCGATCGCTCACGCACTGCTGGGTTGGCCCGCGATAGGGACGATAGCCAACCGCCGGTGGGACGGAGCGCTGCGCGAGTGATCGGCTGCTTCGTCCGAGCCGCCGGCATGACGGTGTGCGTTCTCACAACACGATCCCGTCCCGGGAAAGCGAGGGAGTCTTCGGCCTACGCCTCGCTGGTCGACCTCGCCTTTTCCCACTCACGATCGTGGGCGCGGACCTCGTACATGGTCTTGTCGGCGCGGTCGATGGTGGCGTCGAGGCTTTCGCCGTCGCGTCGCAGTGCCATGCCCATCGAAAACGGCACGGTGACGGCACCCGACAGGGCGCTGATGCGGCGGGAGACGCCTTCGAGCGCCATCTCGGCCTGGTCGATGATCAGCAGCACGAACTCGTCACCGCCGGCGCGGATCACCGAGTCGTCGACGCGCACTTGACGCATGAGCTGGCGCGACAGTTGGCGCAGGACGCGGTCGCCTTCGGCGTGGCCGTGGAGGTCGTTGTAGTCCTTGAAGCGGTCGACGTCGATCGCGATCACGCCGAAGGGATCACTGCGGCCCTCGAGCTCGGCGGCGATCGACTCGAGGTAACGGCGGTTGTGGCAGCCGGTGAGCGGATCGCGGAAGGACAGCTCGTGCAGGCGCCGCTCGAGCTCTTTGCGCACCGTGATGTCCACCAAGACGCCGTGGTAGAGGATCTCGCCGTCCTCCGGGTGGATCACCATCAGCGTGCTGTCGAGCACGGTGCGGACCTCGCCGTCGAGGCGTTTGATCTCGAGCTCGAACTCGCGGATGCCCTCGGTGCGCTCGAGCAGGTCGTGCTCGCGGTGGCGGGCGCGTGGGTCGACCAGCAGGTCCTGGACGTTGTGGCGTTTGAGCTCGGCCAGGCTGCGGGCGCCGAACATGCGCACGAAGGCGGGGTTGGCGTCCAGGATACGGCCGTCGACGGTGGTGATGTAGATGCCTTCCTTGACCTTCTCGACGAAACGCCGGAGGGTGGTCGGATCATCGAGGGTCCGAAACAGCCGTGAACGGTCCGGGGCGGCCATCAGCGAAGGATATCGCACGAGTTGGGTCGGATATCATCGCCGATCCAGTGGTCCGGTGGTCCTGGTACCCAGTACCCAGTACCCGGTACCCGGTACCTTCCTCCAAGCAGGCGATACTCCCATGGCAACCTTCACCCGTCTCGACGTCCCCTTCGATCCCCGTGTGTGGGAGCGCGAGGTGCGCGCCCGTTGGAAGGACGAACGGATCTTCGCCCGCAGCGAGGAGCAGGCGGCGCCGGCCGGTGACTTCGTCTTCTTCGAAGGCCCTCCGACGGCGAACAACGTTCCCCACGTCGGCCATGTGCTGACGCGGGTGATGAAGGACGTGTTTCCGCGCTTCCGCACCATGCGCGGCTACCGGGTGCGCCGCAAGGCCGGTTGGGACACCCACGGCCTGCCGGTCGAGATCGAGATCGAAAAGAAGCTCGGCATCACCCAGAAGGGCCAGATCGAAGAGCTGGTGCCTGGGGATCGTCGGGCCTCGATCGCGGAGTTCAACCGCCAGTGCAAGGCATCGGTGTTGCGCTACGAGCAGGCCTGGCGCGAGGTCACGGACCGCATCGGCTTCTGGGTCGACCTCGATGCGCCCTACTTCACCTTCTCGAACCAATACGTCGAGTCGGTATGGTGGATCCTGAGCAAGATGTTCGAGCGGGGGTTGCTCTACCGCGGCTACAAGATCCTGCCGTACAGCCCGCAGAGTGGCACCACCTACTCGTCGCACGAGGTGGCGCAGAACTTCAAGGACGACATCGCCGACCCCTCGATCTACGCCACCTTCCGAACCACCGATCCCAAGGTCGTCGATCCGGAGGGGCGCGAAACCGCCTTCCTGGTGTGGACCACGACCCCCTGGACGCTGTTGTCGAACGTGGCGATTTGTGTGCACCCGACGGTCGAATACGTCGCGGTCGAGGTCGAGCGCGATGGGGTCACCCGTCGGCTGATCCTGGCGGCGGCGCTGCTTGCCGATGTGGGCCTCGAGGGGGCGCCGGTGGTGGCGCGCTGGCACGGTGAGGCGCTCGCCGGGGTGCGCTACCAGCCCCTGTTTCCCCTGGTCTTCGAGGCTCTTCTGACGCGTCCGGATGCGACGGTGCTGGGAGTCGTCGAGGCCCGGATGCCGACCCGCGAGGACGCCTTCCGGATCGTCGTCGACGACTACGTCACCACCGCCGACGGCACCGGTCTGGTGCATCAGGCGCCGGCTTTCGGTGAGGACGACCACCGCGTGGCGCAACGCGAAGGCCTGGCCTTCGTCAACGCGGTCGCGCCGGACGGGACCCTCGTGCCCGAGGCTCGACGAGCGTTTGCCGCGGAGGTCGAGGCCGCCGTGGTCGCCGGGCGTCTCGACGGCTCGCGGGTGGCGCCCTTCACCCTCGAAGGCAAGTGGGTCAAGGACTTTGCCGTCGGCGAGGAGCACGTCGCCGACGGCGTGTTGTTCCCCTACCTCAAGGCCAGCGGGTTGACCCTCGAAGTGCCGGGCAAGTCCGGGCTCAAGGCCTACCGCCACAGCTACCCCTTCTGCTGGCGCCACGACACGCCGCTGATCTACTACGCCACCGATTCCTGGTTCATCCGCACCACCGCGTTTCGTGACGAGCTGGTCGCCGCCAACCAGACCATCGGCTGGGTGCCGGAGTGGATCCGCGACGGCCGCATGGGAGATTGGCTCGAAAACGTCGTCGATTGGGCCCTGTCGCGCCGGCGCTACTGGGGCACACCCCTGCCGATCTGGGTCAACGACCGCACCGGTGAGGCGACGTGTGTGTCGTCATATCGCGACCTGTTCGAGCGCGCCGGCCGCCTGGCCGAGTATCTCGAGCTCGAAGCGAGCGGCAAGCTCTACGACCCCGAGGCCGAAGGCGGGTTCGATCCGCACCGTCCGTCGATCGACGACTTCACCTGGAGTGACGGTGAGGGTGGCACCTGGCGCCGCGTCGAGGAGGTGATCGACGCGTGGTTCGACTCGGGTGCGATGCCGTTTGCGCAGCTCCACTACCCGTTCGAGAAGCAGACGAGCCCGCTGGCGGGCCGTTATCCGGCCGACTTCATCTGCGAGGCGGTTGACCAGACCCGCGGGTGGTTCTACACCCTGCACGCGATCAGCATCTTCCTGAGCAAGTACGTCGAGGAGGTGCGCCAGGACGCCGGGCTCGACGGGCCGTCGCCGGCCTATCGCCACTGCATCGTGCTCGGCCACATCCTCGACGATCAGGGGCGCAAGATGAGCAAGCGCCTCGGCAACGTCGTCGATCCGATCAAGGTCCTCGACGAGGTCGGCGCGGATCCGGTGCGGTGGTACCTGTATTCGGCCACCCAGCCGTGGACACCGACACGTTTTTCGGAGCGGCTGTTGCGGGAGTCGACGCAGCGCCTGCTGCTGCCGCTGTACAACGCGCTGTCGTTCTTCCTGATCTACGCCGAGATCGACGGCTTCGATCCGCGCACGCCGGCGCCCGCGGTGGAACAGCGCGCGGATCTCGATCGCTGGATCCTGGCGGCGTTCGATCGCGCGGCCGACGAGGTTGCCGGACACCTCGACCAGTGGCGCATCGTCGAGGCCTGCACCGCGGTCGAACAGTTCGTCGATGCGCTGACGAACTGGTACATCCGTCGCAGCCGGAGTCGCTTCTGGAGCCCCAGTGGGGAAAACGAGGCCGACAAGGCGGCCGCGCACCGCACTCTCTGGGAAGTCCTGGTCGGTGCGAGCCGTCTGGTGGCGCCGTTTGTGCCCTTCTTTGCGGAGTTCCTGCACCAGCGCCTGGCGCGTCCCTTCGGCGCCGCCGACTCGGTCCATCTGGAGGCCTGGCCGCAGCCCCTCGGCCGCCCCGAGCCCGCGCTCGAGGCCTCGATGACCGCGGTGCGGCGCGTGGTCGAGCTTGGTCGGGCGGTGCGCGCCGCGCACAAGCTCAAGACTCGCCAACCTCTGCCCACCATGACCTTGGCCGGGGCCGACGCCTCGTTGCGGGCACAGCTCGCGGGCATGGAGGGGATCGTGTTGGAGGAGCTCAACGTCAAGGCATTGAGCTGGAGCAACCGGCCCGAAGAGCTGGTGTCGATCGAAGCACGGCCGAACTGGCGGGTGCTGGGCAAACGACTGGGGGCCAAGATGAAGGCCACGGCGGCGGCGATCGCAGCCGAGGATCCCAATGCCCTGGCCGCGTCGCTGAGCGCCAACGGCCGAGCCGCGGTCGAGGTCGAAGGGGAGTCGATCGAGCTCTCGGCCGAGGAGCTCGAGATCCGTTACCAGCCGCGCGAAGGGTTGGTGGCCGAGGCCGACCGCGACCTGCTGTTGGTGCTCGACACCACCGTCGACGAGGGCCTGCGCCGCGAGGGGCTCGCGCGGGAGGTGATCTCGCGCGTCCAGGGGCTGCGTCGCGATCTCGACCTCGACTTCACCGAACGTATCGACCTCCGCTACGCCGCCACGGGCGAGCTCGCGGCGGCGATCGAGGCGAATCGCGAGTTGATTTGCACCGAGGTCTTGGCCCGCGAGCTGGTTCTGGACCCGCTTGTTGGCGCGCACGAATTCGACCTCGATGGTGAGCGCCTCGGGGTGGCCGTCGAACGCCGGGGCGGAGCGTGAGGGCCTGGATGGTGCTGCTGGCTCTGTCCGCGGCGGCGTGTCAGCGTGAGCCCGCCGCGCCGCCGTGTGATCGCCCAGGTGTGCCGCTCGGTTTGGTCGACCAGGAGGCGCTGCTGCGCGACGTCGTCTCCCTGGCGGGGCCGGAGGCCGCAGGCCGTTACGCGGGCAGCGCTGGCAGCAAGGTGGCGCAGCGGTACCTGACCGGCCGTTTCGAACAGATTGGGGCCACGACCGTGCCGGGTTTCGGCTGGAAGTGGCCGTACGCTGCGGTGCTGTCCCTCGACGAGCGCTACGACGGAACCAACCTGATGGCCGTCGTTCGGGGTGATGGCACGGCGCCCGGGTGGATCGTGTTGAGTGCCCACTACGACCACCTCGGCATGGTCGACGGCAAGCTCCACCCCGGGGCAGACGACAACGCCTCGGGCGTCGCCGCGGCCTTGGCGATCGCCGAGCTGGTGCGCCGCGAACCCCTGCGCCACGATCTGTTGGTCGTGCTCTTCGATGGCGAGGAGCGCGGGCTGTCGGGGTCGAAGGCCTGGTCTGACGACCCGCCGATTTCGCTCTCCGAGATCGTGCTCAACATCAACCTCGACATGGTCGCGCGCGGCGACGACGGCAACCTGTGGGTGACCCGCTCGCCGCAGTTGCGCAGCTCCGGCTCGCTCGAAGGTTTGGCGGCGCAGGTGCCGGTGTGTTTGCGCTTCGGTCACGACGGTACCGACGAGCGTGTCGACTGGACCGGGCAGGGAGACCACTTTCACTTCGCCCGCCATGGCATCCCCTTCGCCTACTTCGGAGTCGAGGACCACGACGACTACCATCGGCCCACCGACACCGCCGACCGCATCGATCCGAGGTGGTTCGCGGCTTCGGTCGAGACGATCGCAGCGGCAGTGCGTGCCCTCGACGCCGAGTTGGCCGCCGGCACGGCTGAAGGCGAAGCTGCGCCATGAAGTGGTCGTTCCGGCTCGGGCGCTTCTGGGGGATCGACCTCTCGGTCCACGTCACCTTCCTGCTGCTGTTGGTGTGGATCGGGGGTGAGCACTGGCTGGCGGCCCGGTCCGTGGCTGCGGCCCTTGCGGGTGTGGCGTTCGTGGTGGCGATTTTCGGCTGCGTGGTGCTGCACGAGTACGGCCACGCCCTGACCGCGCGACGCTTCGGCATTCCCACCCGCGACATCATCCTGCTGCCGATCGGCGGGGTGGCGCGGCTCGAGCGGATGCCCGAAAAGCCGGTTCAGGAGCTCCTGGTGGCGATCGCGGGGCCGGCCGTGAACGTGGTCATTGCGGCGCTCGGCTTCGCCTGGCTGCTGGCGACCAACTCGCTGGTGCCGATCGAGGAGCTCAGTCTCAGCAAGGGCCCGGTGGTCGAGCGCCTGATGTGGGCCAACGTGGTCTTGGTGGTGTTCAACCTGGTCCCGGCCTTTCCGATGGACGGTGGCCGCGTGTTGCGGGCTTTGCTGGCAATGCGACTCGACTACGTGCATGCCACGCAGGTGGCGGCGACCGTGGGGCAGGGCTTCGCCCTGCTGCTGGGCTTCATGGGCCTGTTCGGCAATCCGATGTTGGTGCTGATCGCGCTGTTCGTGTGGATCGGGGCGGGCCAGGAGGCCGGGATGGTCCAGGCTCGCGCCGCACTCGGGGGGATCCCGCTGCGCCACGTGATGGTGACCGACTTCCAGACCCTGGATGCCGAAGACCAGCTTGCGCGGGCGGTCGAGCTGACGCTGCGCACCAGCCAGAAGGACTTTCCGGTGCTGCGCGACGGTTTCGTGGCCGGCATCCTCACCCAGCCGGCGCTGCTCAAGGCGCTCGAAGCCGACGGGCGGGGCGGGCGGGTCGCCGACGCGATGGCGGTGTCGTTCGAGACGGCGGAGTTGCACGAGCTCGCCGAAACCGTGTTTCGGCGTCTCCAGAGCTGCGAATGCCGCACCGTCCCGGTGCTCGCGGCCGGGCGTCTCGTGGGTCTGGTGACGATGGAGAACATCGGCGAGTTCTTGAGCTTCGACCAGGCGATTCGGCGTCGCTGACCGTGGACGCGCCGGCATTCGTGCGCCGCGGCGTGCCACTGGCAGCGTTCACCACCCTGGAGCTGGGTGGGGCGGCGGAGTGGTTCGCGGAGGTCACCGATCGCGAGCAGCTCGAAGCAGCGCTCGGGTTCGCGCGGGGGCGGCGCTTGGCGGTGACGGTCCTCGGGGGCGGATCGAATGTCGTCGTCGCCGATGCGGGAGTACCTGGGCTGGTGATCAGGCCGCTGTTCCCGGGCTTGCGCTTCGAGGGGTCTTCGCTGGCGGCCGGCGCCGGGGTTCCCTGGGACTCGGTCGTGGAGGCGGCGGTCGAGAGGGGCCTGGCGGGCATCGAGTGCCTCTCTGGGATCCCGGGTCTGGCGGGAGCGGCGCCGATCCAGAACATCGGCGCCTACGGCCAGGAGGTCGGCGACCGCATCGGGGCGGTCGATGCCTGGAACCTCGAAACCGGACGAGTCGAGCGCCTCAGTCGGGCTGATCTCGAGCTCGGCTACCGCACCAGTCGGCTCAAGGCCGAACCGGGTCGCTGGGTCGTGCTCGAGCTACAGCTTCGCTTGTCCGCCGAGGTGGAGCTTCCGACCTACGCGGAGCTGGCCGGTCGCCTTGCGCCCGCGCCGAGCGTCCGAGACATCCGCCAGGCGGTCCTCGATCTGCGCAGGGCCAAGTCGATGGTGATCGATCCCGCCGACCCGAATCGACGCAGCGCCGGGTCGTTTTTCCTCAATCCCGTGGTCGCCAAGGCCGATTTCGAGCGACTCCAGCGTGCTTGCGGCGAGCCGGTCCCGAGCTGGCCGATCGCCAACGGGCTGGTGAAGGTCTCGGCCGCGTGGTTGATCGAACGAGCAGGGTTTCCGCGGGGGCGGCGGCAGGCCGCGGTGGGGCAGTCGAGCAAACATGCCCTGGCCCTGGTGCACCACGGGGGCGGATCGACGCGCGAGCTGTTGGCGTATGCCCGGGAGATCGAAGCCGCGGTCGCGGGCCGGTTCGGCTTGCGCCTGGAGCGTGAGCCGGTGCTCCTCGGCCCGGACGCGATGGCAGCGTCCTGAACCGGAGTGCGACTTTCCGGATCGCGGTCGCGAGCGCGTTCGATTTCTTGGATCGAGGCGGGCTCGAGGTGCTCGAGCATGGCGCGGTCTTCCCGTTTCCCATGGCAAATCACGAGCTGGCATTCGGTGGAGCGCCGCAGTCGACGCTGCGTTGACCGCGACCGAGCGTTGGCGCGACTCTTGCGATCCGGTCCGGCATCCACCCGGTACGGTCCGGAACAAAGGAGATGGAGATGCAACTCGTTCGGCTTTTGGTCTCGGGTTTGGTTCTCGCGAGCCTCGCCTCGGCAACGTGGGGGCAGGGCAATCCCACCGCCAAGCTTGGCGGCAGGGTGACCAGCGGCGGGATGCCCGTTGCCGGGGTCACGGTGACGGTCGACTCTGCGAACCTCCAGGGTACGCGGTCGACGGTGACGTCGGGTAACGGCGACTACCTGTTCCCGGCGCTGCCGCCGGGAGAGTACGACGTGAGCTTCGAGCTCGAAGGGATGCAGACGCTCACCCTGCGCGCTCGGCTCAGCGCGGCCCAGGCCTCGACCCTCGACGCGCAGATGGACGTGGCAGCAGTCGAGGAGGAGATCGTGGTGACCGGCAACTACGAGATCTCCGGAGGCAGCCAGGCATCGACCACCTACTCGCAGGCGCTGATCGAGGATCTTCCGGTCGGCCGCGCGATCAACGACATCGTTGCGTTGACCCCCGGCGTGAAGACCACCGGTCCGATCAAGGCGGCGGGGCAGGGGGCGATCAGCGTCGGCGGGGCGGTGAGCTTCGAAAACCTCTACATGGTCAACGGCGTGGTGGTCAACGAAAACCTGCGCGGTGGTGCGATGGACCTCTTCATCGAGGACGCCATTCAGGAGACGACGACCGCAACGTCCGGCGTCTCGGCCGAGTACGGCCGCTTTTCGGGGGGTGTCGTCAACGTCATCAGGATCGCTGCGGACCAGCTTCACCAACCAGAAGTGGGAGGAGAAGACTCCCCTGACGACGGTGCAAACCGACGACGTCATCCCGGTGTACGAGGCGACTCTCGGTGGTCCCGCGCTGCGTGACCGGTTGTGGTTCTTCCTCGCTGGTCGCGACTTCGAGCGGCTCACGACCACCAACACGAGCGTCACCAACATTCCGTATTCGACCGGCCAGGACGAGCAGCGCTACGAAGGCAAGTTGACCTTCAGTCCCTCCGTGAGCCACACGTTCGTTGGCTCCTACATGAAGCTCGACGAGCTGCAACCCGGCAACGCCTTCACGCCGATCATGGACCTGCGCAGCGTCTACGACCGCGAGACTCCCGAGGAGCTGCTGGCGCTGAACTACACCGGGGCTCTGACGTCGAACCTGTTCGTGACCGGTCAGTACTCCGAACGCGAGTTCGCCTTCATCGGGTCGGGCTCGCGTTTCACCGATCGGATCTTCGGGACGCTCCTGCTCGACCGCTCGCGCAACAACTCGCGCTACTGGTCGCCGACCTTCTGCGGTGTGTGCAGCGACGAGCTGCGCAACAACGAAAACGCGCTGCTCAAGGCGTCCTATTTCCTTTCGAGCGAGAGTCTGGGATCTCACGACCTGGTGGCCGGCTACGACTGGTTCAACGACATCCGCCGCGCGGACAATCATCAGAGCGGCAGCGACTACCGGGTGCTCGGAACCTCGGCGATCCTGCAGGGTGGAGAGATCTACCCGGTGTTCAACAACAACGGCAGCACCATCATCCAGTTCAACCCGATCGCCCAGGAGAGTCGCGGCACCAACTTCGAGACGCATTCGATGTTCGTCAACGACAGCTGGAGGGTCGGCGATTCGCTGACGGCCAGCATCGGCGTGCGGTACGACCGCAACGACGGAGCGAACGCCGCCGGCGCAACGGTGGTCGACGACGCGAAGATCAGCCCGCGTCTCGCGCTCGCGTGGGATCCGCTCGGCGGCGACGCGGTCTTTCACCTGAGCTACGGCACCTACGTCGCGGCGATCGCCAACAGCCAGGCGGATGCCTCCTCGGTTGGTGGCTCGCCGGCAACCTACCAGTGGCTCTACCGCGGCCCCAACATCAACACCACCCCGGGAGCTCCGCTGGTGGGTCCGGAGGAGGCGCTGGCGATCCTCTTCGGCTGGTTCGACGCGGCCGGTGGCCCTTTCAACGGTCTGGCGCCCTCCTCCACCTCGATTCCGGGCGTCAACCTGCGGATCGGCGATGACTTGAAGTCGCCGAGTGTCGACGAGATCGCGCTCGGAGGAAGCTTCCGGATTGCTGACCGTGGCCTGCTCCGGGTTGATGTGGTTCGTCGGGACTACGCCGACTTCTACGCCGAGCGTCTCGATCTCACGACCGGCCAGGTGATCAACCCGGCCACCGGGCGCCCCGTCGACCTGCGGCTGGTCGAGAACAACGATTCCCTCTACGAGCGGTACTACAACGGCGTGCACACTCAGTTCCGCTTCCCGATCAACAAGATCGTGACGGTGGGCGGCAACTACAGCTGGTCGCAGGCCAAGGGCAACTTCGAAGGTGAGAATCGGGGCAGTGGTCCGATTCGGGCCACGGGCGGCGTGTACCCTGAGTACCTCGACCTCGCGTGGAACAGTCCCGAGGGCTACTTGTCGGTCGACCAGCGCCACCGGGCCTCGCTCTACGGCATCTTCACGATCTTCGACACCGAGCGCCAGAGTCTGCGCGGCAGCTTGCTCGGATCGTACGGGTCGGGCCTGCCCTACTCGGCGATTGGCAACGTGCGGACCGCGGCCTTCGTGGCCAACCCGGGGTACGCCAGTCCGCCGGCCAACGTCACCTACTACTTCTCTGATCGTGGCGAGTTCCGCACTCCGGACGTATACCGAGTCGATCTCTCGTTGAACTACTCGGTGCGGCTTGGTCGAATCGAGCTCTTCATCGCGCCCGAGGTGATCAACGTCACCGACGAACAGCGCATCGACACGACCGACTCGGCCTTCTTCAACACGCAGGTCTTCACCCAGGACAACACGGGTGCCACGTCCTGCAACGGTGCGCCGTGCCAGGGTTTCGACCCCTTCACCACGGCTCCGGTCGAGGGCGTGCACTGGGCCAAGGGGCCGAGCTTCGGCGCCGCAACCAACCCCAACGCCTTCCAGCAGCCGCGGACCTACCGCTTTTCGGTCGGCCTGCGCTTCTGACCTGAATGGGCATGTCGCGAACGGTGCGTTGTGCGCATCGTTCGCGACGACCCCGAGTCCCTTTCAGGCGTACCCGCTACCCGATACCCTTGCCGCGCTACCTTCGGCGTGCCACCAAGTCGATCTCGACCTTGGCGCCCTTGGGCAGCGCGGCCACCTGGACGGTCGAACGAGCGGGCCGGTGGTCGCCCATGGCTTCGGCGTAGAGGCGGTTGAGGGCGGGGAAGTCGGCGAGATCGGTGACGTACACGGTTGCCTTGACGACGTCGCTGAAGCTGCAGCCGGCGGCGCCCAGCACGGCGGCGAGGTTCGCCAAAACCTTGCGTGCCTGGGTTTCGAAGTCGTCGCCGACGAGCTCGCCGGTGCCGGCATCGAGCGCCACCTGGCCGGAGGTGTAGACCCAGCCTTCGACCACGACTGCCTGCGAGTACGGGCCGATGGCGGCGGGGGCGGAGGTGCTGTGGACCGAGCTGATCATGGGGTGTCCTCGCTGTTTTCGTAGACGCCGATGTAGGGGAGATTACGGTATCGCTCGGCGAGGTCGAGGCCGTAACCGACCACGAACAGGTCCTCGATGGCAAAACCGCGGTATTCGATCGGGACCTCGACCCGCCTTGCCTCGCGCTTGTCGAGCAAGGTGCAGAGCCTGACCGAACGCGCGCCGCGGTAGCGCAACAGGTCGAGGATGGTGCGCAGAGTGTAGCCGGTGTCGACGATGTCCTCGATCAGCAACACGTCGCGCCCGCGGATCGAGGCGTCGACGTCCTTGCGGATGCGCACCTCGCCGGGCTCGGTGCCGAAGCCGTAGCTGCTGGTCTGCATGAAGTCGACCGCGACTGGAATGGTCAGGCGCTTGAGCAGGTCGACCATGAAGAACACCGAGCCCTTGAGGATGCCGACGCACAGCAGGTCGGGCGAGTGGGCGTAGTCGCGGTCGATCTCGGCGGCGAGCTCGTCGAGGCGTTTGTCGATCTGCTCGTGGCTGATGAGAACTCGCGGCGGCGTGTCGTGCTTCATCGCGTACAATCCTCGCTTGGGAGAACATTCAGACATGTCGGTGAGTGATCTCGGGCGACTGCACACCCGCTATATCGACCTCTCGAACCGGTTCAAGGCGGCGTGGACGTTCCACCAGTTTCTGCAGGGTTTGCAGAAGATCACCCTGGACGGCTCGCTCGGATCCTACTCGAACGACTTCCAGGCGATCTACAACGGCCTGAAGGACGTCTCGCAGAACCTCAACGCCTCGACCATGGGCAAGGCGTTGCCCCAGATGGAGATGGTGGATCGCCAGCTGGGTGCGATCTTCCGTTCGCTGGTGATGGAGGACGAACGCGTCGGGCCGGCGCTGCTGCGGCAGTTCTTCCAGCGAGTCAAGAACTACGACGAGAACATCCTCACCCAGCTGCTGAAGTTCTACCTGTTCGCCTTCCCCAACCACCCGTGGACGCCGGATCAGATCGACAAGGCCGACTTCCTCGCCACCAAGATGGGAGAGGAGGCCCAGGGTCCGCAGGGGCCGTTCCTGCTGCGCGATCGTTCGAAGGTGCGGCCGGTGCTGCATGGACTGTGGCAGCTGGTGCCGCAGGAAGGTGTTGGCCAGGGTGCGGTCCACGATGCCTTGGCGCAGATCGAGGCCCTGCGCGGTGCGATCGGGCGCGTCGCGACCTTCGACGACCTCACCCAGCAGAACCTGATCAAACGCAACCGGCAGCTCAAGCACAGCCTCGGCGCGATGTTCTTCGAGCCCGAGATCCTGATCGCAGTAATCGAGACCAACCTGCTGCTGCGCAACGCCGTGTCGAAGTTGTATCGGCAGGAAGAGCGCCGGATCATTACCGACTACCAGCAGATCTTCGAGCTCGAGAAGGAAGTGGCGGTCGACAATCGGCTCGATCAGCAACTTTCGGAGTTCCACCAGCGCGTGCAGCGCTTCGAGAACCAGATCCAG
Source organism: uncultured Thermoanaerobaculia bacterium (assembly GCA_964599475.1). GTDB lineage: Bacteria > Acidobacteriota > Thermoanaerobaculia > Multivoradales > CAZRFU01 > CAZRFU01. Next base: position 18,147 of record CAZRFU010000007.1, on the reverse strand, counting down.
AGCTCGGATATCAGCGTCGAAGAGGTTGCCAATCTGCGCCAGCAGGTGCGCGAGCTCATGCCTCGTCTTTCGGGCCAAGGTGGGGGGAACGAGTCTCTCGACGAGACGAATCCGGTGCTCGATCGTGGCCGATTCGCTGATTTCCGCGTGCCTTCAGACCCGGCGCCATCGGCCGGCGGAGAGGTCGGCGATGCCACCGGCGGGCGCAGTCGTGGAGGTGTGCACGCCCACGTCGCCGAGGCCTACGCCGAGCTGATGGAAGCGCTGGAGAGCTCGGATGCGGCAGCGCCGCCGCGTGCCGTGGCGGTGATGCCGGCGCTCTTTCCCTATCGGCTCGAGCCTCGCGAGATCATTGCCTATCGGCGGCTGCGTGGAGGCGAGCCGGGCGACCCGGAGCACGAACGATTCATCCTCGAGGCGGCTGCCTTGCGGATCCGGATCCAGAACGAGGTCGAGGAGATCCGCGGCATTCTCGACGACAGTGCAGTGACCAAGGAGGCGCCGGTGTACGGACGGGCGCGTCTGACCACCTCGCTCGCCGGCTTGTACCAACATCGCTTCGACCACCTGCTCGATCAGGCCGTGGTCTACGGCGACATCGACGAGGCGCGTCATCTCCAGGTCCTGCGCATGCGCCTGACCCGCGAGGGGGCCGGGCTCTGGTTGTTGGTCAATAAGCCGTACTAAGGAAGGTACCGGGGACCAGGTACCGGGTTTCCACGGAGCGCACGAGCGTTGTCCTGAGCCGGGTTCAGGCAGGCAGGCCCGTCCGGCGCACCGGAGCGAAATACACTCCTTGGCCCCGCTGCGCTCGGCTCTCCCCGATCCCCGACACCTCCCTCAGTTCCCCACCGACGAGCTCCACGCCGAGGTGTCGCCGCTCTCGAAGCCGTCGGCGAAGATGCCGGCGTCGATGACGCTGACCCACACGTCCTGCTCCCCTCGGCGTGCGTCTTGGAAGGCGGCGAAGACCTTGTCGTTGGCGGCGGCGATGCCGTTGTAGTCACCGATGAACGCCGCAGCTCCGGGCTCGCTCGGGAGGATCGGGCTGAAGCCCGCAGCGGTGACGCGCTGGTTTGGCTGCCAACTGATGCCGCAGTCGTTGGTGCGGGCGAGGTAGACGTCGATCGCGGCGCAATCGTGACGCCGGTCGTACCACAGCGCCCATCCGGTGCCGTTCGGATCGAAGGTGACCCAGGGCAGGAACTGCGCCTGCCCGGAGGTGTCGTCGTTGACACGAGTCGGCAGCGACCACGTCATCCCGCCGTCGTCCGAACGCACCGCGAGGATGTCGGCGTCGCCGAAGGCTTCGTCGTTCCACAGGACGACGATCGAGCCGTCGGTCGGGCAGATTGCCGCCACCGGCAGGTTGACCATGCGGAAGCCGCCGGGCAGGGTGGAGGGCAGGGGATCCATGTCGGTGATCGCGCTGTCCGGGCTCCAGGTCGCGCCTTGATCGGTCGACTTCGACATCCACAACGACTCCTGGAAGCTGTCGCGCCAGAAGACGTAGTAGGTGCCGTCTGGGGCGATCGCCGGCGAGGCGCCGTTGCCGCCGACCGAGGTGTTGGCGAGCACGGTGTTGGAGCCGAAGGTCTGCCCGCCGTCGAGGGATCGGGCGGCGCGCACCTTGGCCGGGCTGAAGGAGAAGTCGGCATAGGCGACGAGGACCTCGTTGCCGCGAGCGGCGAGATAGGGTTTGTCGTCGAACGTCGCGTTGGCCGTCACCGCCACCGGCGGCTGCCAGCTGGCGCCGTCGTCGAGGGAGCGGCGCACGAACACGTCGAAGTCGTTACCCGTTGATCCGCCCCGTGCGATATAGCCGAAGTACCAGGTGCCGCCAGCGGCAGCGACCATCGGGTCGCTCATGGCGTCGTGTCCGGCGAGGACGCTGTGGGCCCAGGTCGACCCGCCGTCGGTCGAACGAGCCACGCCCTGGAGGGCCGTAGTCGAGGTGAACTGGTTCCAGCCCGCAATCACGGTACCGCCCACCGCGGCGATCGACGGCTCGTTTTCGCTGTGTCCCTCGTCGGGTCCAAGGCGCGTCTGGACTCCAAGCCCCTGGCCGGTGCTGGTGGGAGTGTGGGGCGGGGCAGCAAGGGGTTCGCGTGGAGGTCGGGGGCGGCGGATGTCGAGTGGCAATACCCACCCTTGGTCGTCGACCTGGTCGAGCTCGACCACACGGCCCGAGGGTGCGGTGAAGCGGACCGGGGTGACCTCGCCTGCCAGGGTGGTGGCTTCGATCGCAGCCAGCCCGGCCGGGGCGGGGTCGGGGTGCTGCGTGCACCCCGCAGCGAGGGTAGTCGCGATGGTCGCCAGCAGGAAAGGACGCATGGCGGGAGGCTAGCAGTTCCTCATGCACCCCTCCGTCTGCCGATCCAACGTATAGACTTCCGCGCATGCGCAGAAGGGGGTTGCGCCGGTGGCAGTGGCTGGTTGGTGTGGCGGTGGCCCACGGGGCACTGGCGCAGCCGCCCTGTGACCCTCTGCCACCCGCAACCGGGCCGATGATCGTCGTGGCTCCTTCGCAGGCCGCCTCGCTGCGCGGCATCGTCGCCGGCGCGGCGTCGGGCACGACGGTGCTGCTCGAGGACGGGGTCTGGCCCATGGACCTGGGTGACTCGGCGTCGCGCCTGGTCTTCGCCACCCCCGGCGTGACGCTCAGGTCGGCCTCGGGCAACCGGGACGCGGTCGTGCTCGACGGCAACTACGACACCGACGAGCTGATCTCGATCTACGCCTCCAACGTCACGATCGCGGATCTCACGCTGCGCCGGGCTTGGGAGCACCCGATCCACATCTCGGGAACCTCGAACGCGATCACCGGGGTGCGGCTGCAGAACCTGCGCATCGTCGACCCCGGGGAACAGGCAATCAAGATCAACCCCGGCTCGGCCACGGGCTTCGCCGACTCCGGGGTCATCGAGTGCTCCCACATCGAGCTCACCGACGTGGGGCGCGGGTTCGTGCGCAACAGTTGTTACACCGGCGGCATCGATGGCCACCAAGCGTGGGGATGGCAGGTGCGGCGCAACCGCATCGAAGGCTTCTGGTGTGCGACCGGGCTCTCCGAGCACGCGATCCATTTCTGGACCGGCAGCCGCGACACCGTGGTCGAGGAGAACGTCATCGTCGACTGCGCGCGCGGCATCGGCCTCGGCCTTGGTTCGAGCGGGGCCGGTCGAACCTATCCCGACAACCCCTACCCCGGTGTCGGCTACCTCGGTCACATCGACGGCATCGTCCGCAACAACTTCGTCGCCGCCGCGCGACCGGAGTTGTTCGCGTCCCAGTACGGCTTCGACGCCGGCATTGCGCTCGAGCAAGCGCACGGAGCGATCGTCGCCCACAACACCGTGGCTTCGACCGTGGCCCCGTTTTCGTCGATCGAGTGGCGCTTCGCCAACACCGCGGTCGAGCTCTCGAACAACCTGGTGACCCACAACCTGCGCGAGCGGGACGGGAACCCGCAGGAGATCCTGGTCGGCAACATCACCGGCGCGAGCACCGGCTGGTTTGCCGAGATTACCGACGGCGATCTCCACCTCACCGGCCCCACCCTGCCTCCGATCGGCGCCGGCGCGCCCCTCGCCGCCGGTGTGGCCGATCGCGACATCGACCACCAGCCGCGCCGCTCACCGCCCGACGTCGGTGCGGACGAACTCCGGCAGACGCTCTTCGAGGACGGCTTCGAGTCGGGCGACCTCACGCCTTGGCGCTCCGGCTCGACGGCCGCTGCGAAGAGGCGTGTGCTGCACGCCAGCTGCTGCGCGGATCCCAGATCCCATCCTCATCGACCGCCTGCGGGTCAGCGAGCGAGGTGGTGGGTGGTGAGAGCTCGCGGATCGGTGGAATGAGCGGTTCCATCACCGTGCCGGGATTGCCAAATCCGCCCAGAAGGACGACCCAGGCAACCGGCGCCGGCGGCTGCAGCACCACCGAGGTCCGCTGGCCCCGAACGGAATGGGCGCCCTTCACCAGCCG
>CAZRFU010000007.1:0-14153 GCA_964599475.1 uncultured Thermoanaerobaculia bacterium | reverse complement strand
AGCTTGGTCAACGCTCGGCTGCACCCAGCGTCGCTTTTCTCCGAACCAAAGAGATCTTCCTCTGAGTCCGGGTCGTCTTCCGGCTTCGGTTGCGGTGACGGCGTTGGATAACATGGCTCCGGATGTTGCGACAGTCACCCGGAAGGCGACTTGCCGGTGCTCTGCGCCTTGGCCTGTGCTGCCAGTTCGCCCAGGAGCCGATCAAGTTCCGCACCGCGACGGCCACGGCGATGCTGCGTCTGCCCAAGCCGGAGCGGCTGGTGCGGTTGGCTGACCTCTGCCGTTCCAATGCCGAGGCGCTGCTGGCGGCGTTGGAGTTCTGCGCGCGTCACGGCATCGGCGCCTTCCGCATCAACAGCCAGATCCTGCCGGTGAAGACTCATCCAGCGGCGGGCTATGAGATCAGCGAGCTGCCGGAGAGCGCCGACATCGTCGAGCGCTTTCGTGCGTGCGGCCGGTTCGCCCGAGCAAACGACCTGCGGCTCTCGTTTCATCCGGATCAGTTCGTCGTGCTCAATTCACCCAACCCGCAGACCTTGGCGCATTCGTTGGCCGAGCTGAGCTACCAGGCCGAGGTGGCCGAGTGGGTTGGGGCCGACACGATCAACATCCACGGAGGTGGCGCGTACGGCGACAAGGCCGCTGCGTTGAGGGCATTGCGGCAGACCATCGAAGACCTCCCGCCGCCGGTGCGCTCGCGCCTGACGCTCGAGAACGACGACAAGGTCTACACCCCGTCCGACCTCCTACCGGTGTGTGCCGACACCGGCGTGCCACTGGTCTACGACGTGCACCATCACCGCTGCCTGCCCGACGGCCTGAGCGTCGCCGAGGCCACCGAACGCGCCCGCACGACCTGGCCGGGCGAACCGCTGTTCCACATCTCGAGCCCGATCGCCGGCTGGAACGGGCCGAAGCCCGAGCGGCATCACGACTTGATCGAACCGGCCGACTTCCCGGAGGAGTGGTTGGGCTGGCCGGTCACGGTCGAGGTCGAAGCCAAGGCGAAGGAGTTGGCGGTGGCCAGACTGATGGCGAGCCTGGCTGGAGGCCCGCCGAAGACCCTTGCTTTCCCAGAGTGATGCCCGAGCCAACGCGTCCCTGCCCCTTGCGCGGCGGCTTGGCTCACGCCGTGACCCGACCGAAGCCGATCGGCAGGAGCCCGAGTAGGGGTCCTCGAACCTTCACATCAGCAAGAGTCGCAGGATGTAGGCTGTGCGGCAAGGCGCGGTCCCGCAGGCGAGGTTGGCCCCAAGGTGGAGAAGGGCAGCGCAAGTCGACGGGAAGCACTCAGGGGAGGGTGAAGTGGTGGTGAGGGCCCGCGGGGCGTATTTCTCCATTGTCAGTGTGCTTCTGCTGTTCTTGAGCGTCGTTGCGTTCTCCGACAACCTGTTCACGGACGTCGGCCAGCCGAGCAATCGCGACCCCAAGTTCATCGTCCACGGCCTGTTCGGGTAGAGAGCCAGGGTTCGCGCTCTCGTTAAATCGTCGGGCCGCCGTGTCGCGTCTTCTACCGCCGTGACGGCGAGGCGGTCTACGTCCTCCACGTCATGCGTGTTGGCCGGTTGCTCCGTGAGGGCGGACTGGCAGGCCGAACGTGAGCCGCTGACTGTGCGGGCCGGGACGGCGGATAAACTGGTGGACGAATGAGAGGCCCGCTGGCGCGTTGGATCGAGTGGTGGCGACGGAGCTCGGAGGCGCCGGCTCAGGTGGTGCAACTCTCACCGCCCTGCTCGGTGTGTGACTCTCGCGCGGCGACCGTCGAGCTCTTCGAGGACGCCGACGGCTGGCGGCTCAACTTCGTTGGAGTTGCCAATTCCGGCAACAGCGGCTGTGATCAGATCTCCGAGGACAAAGCCCAAGCGATTCGCGAGGCCCTGACCCCGCCTTACGACCCCGCGAAGGTCGCAGCTGCGGGCTTCTACGACGACTTCGGCTATTGCACTCCCTGCGAGAAGTTCTACTGCGGGACCCACTGGCAGGTCTCCTCGACCGGTGGTGGGAGGTGTCCAGCCGGCCACTTCAAAAGCCTCGACCCGCATTGGCGTCCGGAAGGGGACGGCTTCTGATTTTTCGGCTCTTCTTGGCCAGGCCTTTCCCGTGGTTTCCTTCCTCCCCCTTGCCGGGGTAAACTCCGCCGACGGTTTCACGACCGCACTTTCCTGAGGAGATACGCCCATGTCCGTTGCGGAGAAGGTCAAGAGCATCATCGTCGAGCAGCTCAACGTGGAAGCCACCGAGGTGGTTTCCGGTGCGAGCTTCACGGATGACCTCGGTGCCGACTCGCTCGATATCGTCGAGCTCGTCATGCGATTCGAGGAGGAGTTCGGGATCGAGATCCCGGACGAGGACGCCGAGAAGATCGGCCGCGTCCAGGAAGCGATCGACTACATCGACCAGCACCTGGCCAAGCAGGCCTGAGGTTCGACATGGGTGGCCGGCACGATGGCAACCGGCGGCGCGTCGTCGTCACCGGGGTGGGACTGGTCTCGCCTCTGGGGATCGGCACCGCCGCGACCTGGGACGGCCTGATGGCCGGTGCCAGTGGCATCGGGCCGATCACCCGTTTCGACGCCTCCGCCTACCCTTGCCGGATCGCCGGTGAGGTGAAGGGGTTCGACCCCGCCCTGTACATCGACCCCAAGGACATCAAGAAGACCGACCTGTTCATCCAGCTCGCGGCGGCTGCGGCGAAGTTCGCGATCGATGATTCGGGATTGGTGATCGACGAGTCCAACGGCGAGAACATCGGGGTGTTGGTGGGCTCGGGGATCGGCGGCCTGCCGTTGATCGAGCGGATGCACCAGGTGCTGCTCGAACGGGGGCCGAGCCGGATCTCGCCGTTCTTCATTCCCGGCCTGATCGTCAACATGGCGGCGGGCTACATCTCGATCCAATACGGCGCCAAGGGCCCGAGCACGGCCCCGGCAACGGCGTGCACCACCGGCTTGCACGCGGTCGGCGACGCCTTCCGCCTGATCCAGTGGGGTGAGGCCGACGCCATGATCGCGGGCGGCACCGAGGCGGTGGTCAGCCCCCTCGCGGTGGGAGGCTTTTCGGCGATGCGGGCGCTGTCGCCCCGCAATGACGAACCGACCAAGGCCTCGCGCCCGTGGGACAAGAACCGCGATGGCTTCGTCATGGGTGAGGGCGCCGGCATCCTGGTGCTCGAGGAGCTCGAGTCGGCCAAACGTCGTGGCGCCCCGATCTACTGCGAGATCATCGGCTACGGCATGAGCTCGGACGCGTACCACATCTCCGCTCCCGAGCCCAACGGTGACGGCGCGGCGCGGGTGATGCAACGAGCGATCAAGGATGCCGGCATCGAGCCCGAGCAGATCGGCTACATCAACGCCCACGGCACCTCGACCCCGCTCGGCGATCTGTCCGAGGTCAAGGCGATCAAGACGGTCTTCGGCGACCACGCCTACCGCTTGGCGGTGTCGTCGACCAAGTCCGCCACCGGGCACCTGCTCGGTGCGGCGGGTGGGCTCGAGGCGGGGATCCTGGCGCTGGCGGTCAAGCACCAGATCCTGCCGGCGACCCTGAACCTCGACGAGGCGGACCCCGAGGCCGACCTCGATTTCGTTCCCCACACCCCACGGCCGGTCGACCTCGAGATCGCGCTGACCAACTCGTTCGGCTTCGGCGGCACCAACGGTGCCGTGCTGATGCGCCGCTTCGAGGGCTGAGAAGGGGCGGCCGCAACGGTGGGCCGCACGCTGATCGTCTCGAGCTCGGCAGCGGCGCGCCTCGGGCGTGCCCGCGCCTGGCTCGAGGGGATCCTCGCAGGCCCGAATCGGGGCCTGCGGCTTCTGGGCCCGAGTCGCGGCGCCACCGACGATCTGCTTCGCAGCCTGCCGCGGGGGGCCTTCGGCGTCGAGCGATCGTCGCTGATGGTGCTCGCAGCCGAGTTGGCGGCCCCGAGGTTGGCGGAACAGGGGCTGGCGGCGTCGAGCCCACTGGGTGCGGTAGCGCTGGCGACGCGGGTGGCCAGCGAGTTGCCTTCCGGCTCGTTCTTTGCGCCGATCCTCGACGCGCCTGGGTTTCCCACGGCGCTCGAACGCACCCTGAGGGAGCTGCGCCTCGCCGGAGTGGCTCCAGGGCAGCTCGAAGGTCTCGAACGGGGTGGTGCCGACCTCGCCCGGGCCCTCGAGGGATACGTTCGCGCCCAGCAGGAAGCCGGGGTCGCCGATTCGGCCGAGGTCTTGACGGTGGCTACGGAGGTGGTGCGGCGAGGTCCCGAGCTGGTGCCGTTGCTGCTGCTGGATCTGGCGGTTCGCAGTCGTGCCGAGGCGGAGCTCCTGGCGGCGCTGACGGCGCGGGCGCCCGAAGTGCTGGCGACCGTGCCGGCTGGGGATCCAGAAACTCGTGCCCACCTCGAAGCCGCGCTGGGGGTTGGCGCCGAGCTGCTGCGCGACGAGGCTCCAGGTCGTCTCGGTCGCCTGCGGCGCCACCTGTTCTCGGAGACGGCGCCGGATGAGCCGGTCCCGCCGGGCGACACACGCGTTGCCCTGGTCTCTGCCGGCGGCGAGGGGCGCGAGTGCGCCGAGATCGCGGTCCGAGTGCGGGAGCTGGCGGAGAGTGGGATCGGGTTCGACGATCTGGCCGTTGGGTTGCGCGAGCCGGCGCTCCTCGGTCTGCTCGAGGAGGCCTTCTCGCGGGCCGGCATCCCGCTGGCGGCGACCCGCGAGGCGCGGCGTCCGGATCCCGCTGGGCGAGCCTTCCTGGCCCTGCTCGCCTGTGCCGAGGAGGGGCTTTCGGCGTCGAGGTTTGCCGAATATCTGTCGCTCGGGCAAGTCCCGCGAGCGGACCATCGAGGCGCTCCGGCGCCGCGGGAGGTGCCGTGGGTCGAGCCGGTCGGCGATCAGTTGGCGCTCAGCAGCCCCGAGCCGACGCCGGCGCCGACGGGGACGGTCGACGAGGTGTCCGAGGCAGATGCAGAGGACGACGCGGTGCTGGCAGGCTCGTTGCGCGCGCCACGGGCGTGGGAGCACCTGCTGGTCGACGCGGCGGTGATCGGCGGACGCGAACGGTGGCGTCGGCGGCTCGATGGCCTGCTGGCGGAGCTCGAGCTGCGCCGCCGAGAGCTCGCCGACGACGAGCCCCGGCGCGACGCGCTCGACCGTCGGATCGCCGCGCTGCAGCGCCTGCGCGCCTTCGCCCTGCCGCTGATCGAGGTGCTGGCCGCCTTGCCACAGCGGGCGACCTGGGGTGGCTGGAGCGAGGCCTTGGCGGACTTGGCCGGCAGGGCGCTCAGGCGGCCGGAAGGGGTGATCGAGGTTCTGCATGAGCTCGCACCGATGGCCGGCGTGGGCCCGGTGGGGCTGCCCGAGGTCGCGCGGGTCCTCGGGCCACGTTTGCGTTTCCTCCAGCGGGCGAGCAGTGGCCCACGCTACGGCAAGGTGTTCGTCGGCACCATCGACGACCTGCGGGGCAGGAGTTTCCACACGGTGTTCGTGCCCGGCCTGGCAGACGGCGTGTTCCCGCGGCGTGCGCTCGAAGACCCACTGCTGCTCGACGATGCGCGGCAGGCCCTCGGCCCCGATCTGGCCGTTGGTGAGGATCGCGTCCAGCGCGAGCGCTTGTTGTTGTCGGTGGCGATCGGTGCGGCGCGTGAGGCGGTGGTGGTGTCGTGGTCGCGCTACGACTTGCGCCAGGGCCGGGCACGCACACCGTCGTTCTACGCCCTGGACGTGGCGCGGGCAGCCAGTGGCCGGCTCGAGCCCCTGGACGACCTGCAGGCGGGTGCAGCCCGGGCGGCGGCAGCCCGGCAGGGTTGGCCGGCGCCGAAGGTGCCGGGCCGCGCCCTCGACGCCGGGGAGTTCGACCTGGCGGTCGTGGCCGAGTTGCGGCGTCATGGAGCCCAGATGCTCAAGGGTGCCGGCAACTACCTGCTCGAGGTCGAGCCGGTGTTGGCGCGGGCGATCACCGCGCAGGGGTGGCGTTGGCAGCCCGAGCTCAGTGACCTCGACGGCCTGCTCGCGCGACCGACGACCTCACATCGCGAGCCTCAACCGGGACTGGTCGAGGTCTTGCGGGCTTCGAGCCCGCGACAGCGGCCGTACTCACCCACCGCGCTCCAACACTACGCCGCCTGCCCATATCGCTTTCTGTTGCAGGCGATTCATCGCCTGCGCCCGCGCGACGAGGCCGAGGCGCTCGAAACCATGGATCCGCTGACGCGAGGCTCGCTGTTCCACACCATGCAGTTCGAGGTCCTGACCGAGCTTCGCGCCGCCGGGGAATTGCCGCTGCGAGCGGGGCGAATCGAACCGGCCCTGGAGCGGCTCGATCAGGTGATCGAACGTGTGGCGAGCCTCGAGCGCGACCGCCTAGCTCCGGCGATCGAGCGGGTGTGGCACAACGAGATCCAGGAGTTGCGAATCGACTTGCGCGGGTGGTTGCGTGCTCTCGCGGACGACACCGCCTGGGCTCCGATCCACTTCGAGCTGGCCTTCGGCCTGCCCGGCGACGAGCGCGACACGCGCGATCGCTCGAGCTCGGACGAGCCGGTCGAGGTCGCCGGTGGATTCTGGGTGCGGGGCTCGATCGACTTGGTCGAAAGCTCGGGGCCGACGCTGCGCGTGACCGATCACAAGACCGGCCGCGCAGCTGCCAAGGACGGAGTGGTGGTCGGCGGCGGCGGTGTCCTCCAGCCCCTCCTCTACGCGCTGGCGGCCGAGCGGCTGCTCGGCCGGCCGGTCGAGGCGGGACGTTTGTGGTACGCGACGCGCAGGGGCGGCTACGCTGAGCGGCTGGTCGAGGCGAGCGCCGAGCATCGCGACCGCCTGCGCGAGGTCCTCGAGATCGTCGATCGGGCGGTCGCAGAGGTGTTCTTCCCGGCGCTGCCGGCTCGCGATGCCTGCCGCTACTGCGACTACCGCCTGGTGTGTGGTCCCGACGAGGAGCTGCGGTCCGGGATCAAGCGGCCGAGAGTGCGTCCTCCGGCGCTCGACGATCTGGTGGCCCTGCGAGGGATGCCGTGAGCGATCAGGCGGCACGCGACCGCATCGAGGGCTCCCTCGACGAGAGCCTGCTGGTGGAAGCGGCAGCCGGGACCGGCAAGACCACGGCTCTGGTACGGCGACTGGTGGCGGTGCTCGAAACCGGGCGGGCGGTACCGGGCTCGATCGCCGCCGTGACCTTTACTCGCAAGGCGGCAGGTGAGCTGACCCTGCGGCTGCGTGATGCCCTCGATCGGCGGCGCCTCGAGGTCGCCGATCCGGAGTGCCGGCGCCGTCTCGAAGCAGCCATCCACCACCTCGAGGAAGCCCGCATCGGCACGATCCACAGCTTCTGCGCCGATCTGTTGCGCGAGCGGCCCGTCGAAGCCGGGGTCGACCCCGACTTCGTGCCACTCGAGGATGCCGAGGCGCAGCGGCTGTTCCGGCGAGTGTTTCGGCGCTGGCTCGAAGAGGCGCTCAGCGATCTGCCGCCGGGCGTGGCGCGTGCGCTCGACCGGCTGTCGCTGCAGGCGAGTGCCGACAGCCCGATCGAGCGGCTCGAAAGTGCGGCCTGGAGCCTGTTCGAGTGGCGCGACTATCCGGCACCGTGGGCGCGCCCGCCGGCGGTCGGCGAAAGCGAGGAGCAGCTGGTCGGGCGCATCGAATCGCTCGCCCGCCATGCTGCCAAAGGTCCTTCCGGGCGCGACGACTTGTCGACGTCGCTGGCTCCGGTGCTCGAAGCAGCGGCGTGGATCGAACGGTCGAAGCGTGAGCGGGTCGTGCCGGCCGGGCAGATCGAGGCGCAACTCGCTGCCGTACGCCGCGGACTCGGGCCTCCCGGGCGTTACCGCAAGAAGGGGCGGGGCGCGAGTTTCGGCAGTGTGCCGCGCAGCCTGGTGATCGCCGAACGCGAGCAACTCGCCGAGGCTCTCGATCTGTGGGGCAAGCGCAACGATGCCGACTTGGTGGCGCAGTTGGTCGACGACCTGCGGGAGCCGCTGGCGCGCTGGGAAGAGGAGAAGCGGCGCCGCGGCGTGCTCGACTTCCTCGATCTGCAGCTGTTGACTCGGGACCTGCTCCAGCGTCACGCCGACGTCCGGGCCTACCTGCAGCAGCGCTTCACCCACGTCTTCGTCGACGAGTTCCAGGACACCGATCCGCTCCAGGCGGAGCTCCTGCTGCTGCTGACCGCGTCGGATCCGACCATCGACGAGTGGCGTCGCGCGGTGCCGGCACCGGGCAAGTTGTTCTTGGTGGGCGACCCCAAACAGTCGATCTACCGCTTCCGGCGCGCCGACGTGGCGCTCTATCGGCGCCTCAAGGAGCACCTCGAGGCGGCCGGCGTCGGTGTGGTGACCCTGTCCAAGTCGTTCCGGGCCGGCGCGCGCCTCCAGCGGGTGGTCAACGCGACCTTCGAACCCCTCCTCCCCGGCCCCCACGGGGCCCACCAGGCGGACTGGGTGCCGCTCGAACAGGCCCGCGAGGACGACCAGGACCAGCCCGCGGTGGTGGTGCTGCCGGTGCCCGATCCGGCGACCAGGTGGGGCAAGGTCTACAAGGCCGGGGTCAAAGACCAGCTGCCGGAGCTGGTGGCGAGTTTCGTCGCCTGGGTGTTGCAGCGCTCCGGGTGGCAGGTTGCCGAGGGCGGGGGGCGTCGCGCACTTGCGCCGCGCGATATTTGCTTGCTGTTCCGCAAGAGTTGGGACTTCTTCGGCGGCGATCAGACCCAACCCTTCGTGCGTGCGCTCGAACGGCGCGAGATCCCGCACCTGCAGAGCGGCGGCCGATCGTTCTACGAGCGCGAGGAAGTGGCGGCGCTGACGGCGGCTCTGACCGCCATCGAGTGGCCCGACGACGAGCTGGCGGTGTTCGCGATGCTGCGTGGTCCGTTCGGGGCGATTCCCGATGCGGTCCTGCTGCGTTATCGGCTCCAGCACGGCGGCCTGCGTCCCTTTGCCGTGCCCACCAGCGTCGAGCCCGGGCTCGAGGACGTGGTGGCTGCACTCGCCCGACTGCTCGAGCTGCATCGCCAACGCAACCATCTGCCGCTGGCCGAAACCGTCCGTCGACTGCTCGCCGGCAGCCGCGCCTGGGCAGGTTTTGCGCTGCGCCCTGCGGGTGCCGAAGTGCTCGCCCACGTCGAACGGGTGATCGACCTGGCGCGCAGCTTCGAGCTCAGTGGTGGCCTGTCGTTCCGCGGTTTCGTCGAACGTCTCACGGAACAAGCCGAAACCCGCGGGGTGGAGGAGTCACCGATTCGCGAGGACGGCGCCGACGGCGTGCGGCTGATGACGGCGCACGCCGCCAAAGGGCTCGAGTTCCCGATCGTGATCTGCGCGGATCCGCTGACGTCGCTCGCGCGCGACACGCCCGATCGGTGGATCGACGCCGATCGTGGCTTGGCGGTGTTCCCAGTGCTGGGGCTGGTGCCGTGGGAGCTTCACGAGCACGCCGAAGAGAGCATCGCCGCCCAGCAGGCGGAAGGGGTGCGGATCGCATACGTCGCCGCGACGCGTGCGCGTGACCTGCTGGTGGTGCCGGGCAGCGGGCTCGGCGCCGCCGACGCCTGGGCCGACGGTTGGGTCGGGCCGGTGATCGCGGCCCTGCAGCCCGGCCGCGATCTCCCGGACCCGGCACCCGGATGCCCGCCGTTCGGCGGTAGCACCGTCAAAGATCTGGGACCTGAGATCGACCCGGCGGCGGTCGTCGTGCCGGGGAGGTTCCGCCTCGCCAGCGGCATCGAGGTGGTGTGGTGGAGCCACGACGCTCTCGACCTCGGATCCAAGGAGCCGCGGGGTCTTGCTCACGACTCGATCATTTCGAGCTCCGCTCCGGCGGCAGCGGGCGCCGAGTGGCGCGAAAATTGGGAGACGTGGCAACGGGACGTGGCGACGGCAGTGGCGCGCGGAGCCGAGCCGAGTTGCAGGGTCACGACGGTCACCGAGCAGATTCTGCCCCCTCCCACCACGACCATCGTGCGGGTCGAGCGTACGGCTGCGCCGGCGCGACGGGCAGGAGGTCCGCGCTTCGGTACGCTGGTGCACACCGCGCTGCGTGACCTCAGGGCCGGCACCACGCGGGCCGCTGTCGCGACCGCCGTCCGGGCGATCGCACGTGTGGTTTCAGCGCCTGCGGAGGAGATCGGAGCGGCGATTGCTGCGGTCGAAGCGGCGCTGGGGCATCCGCTGCTGGTTGCTGCTGCCGAAGCCGAGCGATGCCATGCGGAGTGGCCTTTCGTCATGCCCCTGCCCGACACGACGGAAGGTCTGGTCGAGGGGGTGATCGACCTCGCCTATCGAGTCGACGGCCGCTGGACCGTGGTCGACTTCAAGACCGATCTCGAGTGGAGCCCGATGGTCGAGCTCGAGTACCAACGCCAGGTCGCATGGTACGTCTGGGCGCTGGCACAGGGCACGGGGGAGCCGGTCGAGGGAGTGGTGTTGCGGGTGTGATGGGGCGGCGCCCCTCAGCGACCCGAGGGCCGTGCCCGCGGACCTGCTTGCCGCTGCAATCCGCCGCCCCGAGTCAGGAGCTGAGGGTACTTCGAGCCGAGAAGCTGGCGCTGCGAGGGCTCGAGGACGGCCATCACCGCCAGGGTCAGCTCGACGTGGTGCTCGAAGGGCCGGTTGCGCAGTCGCCCGATGTCGGCCGCTGCGGCCTTGGCGGCGGCTTGGTCGTTGGCGATCAGGGCCGTGCTGAGACGAGCCCGGGCCGCCTCGAGGTCGGCGGCGTCGGCAGGCGCGCGGCGGGCCGCAAAGGCGCTGTCCGCCTGCTTGCGCTGCTCGGCGGTGAGCTTCAGGGTGCTGACGACGCCGTCGTCGTTCCACCAGTCCATGCGGCGTGGTCCCTGGTTGCGGCCTGCGGCATTGCGTTCGGCCCGAGTGGCGCCGGCTTCCCGAGGTGCCGGCTGCTGCGCCTCGGTCGGGAGTGGCGTCGACGCGGAGAGGAGGAGGGCGAAGGCGGCGAGGGTGAAACGCATGGTGATCTCCAGCAAGGCCAACCGGCGTGGGTCGGGGATTATACGCAGCGGCGCCGCGCCGCATCCTGGTAGACTCGGGTGGCCGTCCGACGGCCCCTCCTCACGCGCCCCTCCGGAGCTTCCATGATTTCTCCCGCCTCCCGCCCCCGAGTGGGCATGATCAGCCTCGGCTGCCCCAAGAACCGCGTCGACAGCGAGGTCATGCTGGGTGAGCTGAGCCGCGCCGGCTACGAGCTGGCCGCCTCGATCGACGACGCCGACACGGTGATCGTCAACACCTGCGGCTTCATCGAAGAGGCCAAACAGGAGTCGATCGACTCGATCCTCGAGGTTGCTGCCCGCAAGCACGAGGGCAAACGGCTGCTGGTGGCCGGCTGTATGGTCAATCGTTACGGTCCCGAGCTGGCCGAGTCGATCCCGGAGATCGACGGATTCATCGGCCTCGACGACCTTCGGCAGATCACCCAGGTGGTGCAGATCGGCGCGGCAGCGCCGCTGCCGTCACCCTCCCACGTGGTCTTCGATCACACGGCCCCACGAACGCTGACGACGCGCGGCTACGCGTACCTCAAGGTCGCCGAAGGGTGCAACAACCCGTGTACCTTCTGTGCGATCCCCAAGTGGCGGGGTCAGTTTCGCAGCCGCAAGATCGGCGATCTCGTCACCGAGGCGCGGTCGCTCGAGGCCGCGGGGATCTCGGAGCTGTGTCTGGTGGCCCAGGATACGACGCGCTACGGCGAGGATCTCGACCTCGGCAAGCACGGCCTGCTGCGGCTGGTCGAGAGCCTGCTCGAGCACACCACGATTCCGTGGATCCGCTTCCTCTACGCCTATCCCACGACACTCGACGAGGGCCTGCTGGCCTTGATGGGGCAGGAGAGGCGCTTCTGCTCCTACGTCGACATCCCGCTGCAACACGCTCATCCAGAAATGCTCAGCGCGATGCGGCGGGGTGGGACGCCGGCGCGGTATCGGCGCCTGGTCGAGCGCGCCCGCGAGCTGGCACCCGACATCTTCCTGCGAACCACGTTCATCGTCGGCTTTCCGGGTGAAACCGAGGAGCACTTCCAGGCTTTGCTCGACTTCGTCGGCGAGACCCAGTTCGATCACCTCGGGGCCTTCGTCTACAGTCCCGAGCCCGGGACGCCGAGCGCCGAGCTGTCGGGGCGGGTGCCGAAGCGGGTTGCCCGGGCCCGCCACCGGGCGTTGCTCGCGGCCCAGGAGCCCATCTCACTGGCTCGGCGACAGGCGCTGGTGGGGCGTACACTGGAAGTGATCGTCGAAGGGCCGTGCGAGGAGACCGAGCACCTGCTGCAGGGCCGGCACCACGGCATGGCGCCCGACATCGATGGTCGCGTCCTGATCAACGACGGGTCCGCACCGGTGGGCTCGCTGGTCGACGTCGAGATCACCGAGGCCTATGCCTCGGACATCATCGGCCGCATCGTCGGCGCGCGACGGCTCGATGGCGTCGTTCTAGCGGGCGGAGACTGAGCGTGCTGGTCATTCACGATGCGTGGAACACCACCGACCTGCCGGTCGGCTTGGTGGCGACGATCGGCAACTTCGACGGTGTCCATCGGGGGCAACGTGAGGTGATCGCGCGGTTGGTCCGTCGAGCTCACGAGCTCGGAGCCCCGTCCGCGGTGGTGACCTTCGAGCCCCATCCGCTGCAGGTGTTGCGGCCGAAGGAAGCGCCTCGCAGACTGACCACCCCGTCGACCAAGGAACGGCTGCTGGCGGAAACGGGGGTCGATCACCTGTTGGTCGTTCCGTTCGATGCCGAGCTGGCCGCCACCAGCGCCGAGGCCTTCGTGCGTCGCTTCCTGGTCGAAGGTCTCGAAGCGAAAGAAGTGTGGGTTGGAGTCGACTTCCTCTTCGGCCGCCAGCGCGAGGGTGACGTTGCTCTGCTCGAGCGGCTCGGGCGTCGGTGGGGGTTCGTCACCGTGGCGCTCGAGGATGTCACGGCGGGCGGCGAACGCATCTCGAGTAGCCGCATCCGGCGTGCTCTGCTCGAAGGAAAAGTCGAGGAAGCTGCCGATCTCCTGGGGCGCCCTCACCAGGTCGAAGGCCGGGTCGTGCGGGGCGACCGCATGGGCAAACGGCTCGGCTGGCCGACGATCAACATCGACTGTCCCGGAGCCTTGGTGCCTTTCGACGGTGTCTACGCCACCCAGGCGCGCTTCCCGCGCCTGTCGGACTCCTGGTTCGACGCCGCGACCAATATCGGCACCCGCCCGACCGTCTACGAGAACTTTCAGCAGGTCGTCGAAAGCCACGTGCTGGACTTCTCGAGTGACGTCTACGGCGAAGTGGTCGAGCTCACCTTCCACAAGCGACTGCGCGAGGAACGGATCTTCCCGACGATCATGGATTTGTCGGAACAGATCCGCCGCGACGTCGAATCCACGCGGGAGATCTTCGCGGCGCGACGGCGCACCGCCGAGGCCCTGGAAACCTCTTGAGGCACTCGTGCATCTAAGAGGCAGGCGGCGGGGAACGTCCCGACCGCGACCATCACCAACGAGGAGGTCACTCTCATGGCTGGAGCCGTTACGTCCCTATCCAACAACAACTTCGACGCTGCCGTCGGCGCCGGGACGCCGATCCTGGTCGACTTCTGGGCTCCCTGGTGCGGGCCGTGCCTGTCGATCGCACCGATCCTGGACGAGCTCGCCAGCGAATACGGTGGTCGGCTCGCGGTAGCCAAGGTCAACGTCGACAACGAGCCCGATCTGGCGGCGCGATACCGCGTGACGGGAATCCCGACTCTGATCCTGTTCAAGGATGGTGAGGTCGCGGAACGGATCACGGGCGCGCGACCGAAGTCGGCGTTCAAGGCCGTGCTCGATCGCTACGTGGCGTGAACGACGTACCCAGTACCAGGTCCCCATTCTCTGAGCAGGATGAAAAAGAGGAGGGACCGGGGACCAGGTACCGGGGACCAGTCGGAGTGCGGGGTGGTTCTCTCCAAGTGGTCCGCCTCTCACTCGGGTCCCGGGTCCCCATCTTCTGAGCAGTTCCCATGCACCCTCCGTGGTGCACCCCGGAGGACGAGAATCAACCGCCGTCAGGTCTCCGTTCCGGCCTGGTCCCGGGTCCTGGTCCCGGGCCCCCATCTTTCTGAGCAGTCCGCCGTTCGGCCTCCGTTCCGGACCCGGGTCCCCGGTACCCGGGCGCACGTCAGTTCTGTGAGGTAGCTCGCCGACGATCAAGACTCGGAAGAA
>CAZRFU010000006.1:97456-107792 GCA_964599475.1 uncultured Thermoanaerobaculia bacterium | reverse complement strand
TCTCGGGCGCACCACTCTCGCTTCGCTCGGGGCAATTTGCGCTTCGGATTCGGTCCCTTCGGGTGCGAATCCTCTCGGGCGCACCACTCTCGCTTCGCTCGGGGCAATTTGCGCTTCGGATTCGGTCCCTTCGGGTGCGAATCCTCTCGGGCGCACCACTCTCGCTTCGCTCGGGGCAATTTGCGCTTCGGATTCGGTCGCCGCGGGGCGACAGTGGACGGTCAGCGGAGTAGCAGCGGCCGCGGCGTGCGCACTCGCCGGATGGGCGGGGGAGCGGCGAGACCGTGCCCGCAGGGCACGCATCCTCTTGGGGGCACCACCTTCCGGCGAACGGCCTCGACAACGGCACCGTCGGCGGCTCGCCTGCGCGTGGTCGTGAGGTCGTGCGTTGCGCTTCGCTCGGCTTCGTGGTTTCCGTCGAAGCGGCCTCGCTGCACGCGCGCGCCGGATCGCGCGAGCCCGCGGCGGTGACGATGGGCACGTCGCGAAGAGGTGCGCGCGCAACGCGCACCCTGGGGCGCTCCCGCTGCCCGTACACCAGAGCGCCACGCAACAGGATCCTCCCGCGGATTCCAGATCCCCGATCTTGGTCCCTTTCGCCGACCGACTGCTGGTCAGCGAGCAAAGGGCGGGGTGTGGGGAAGCTCGCGGATCGGAGTGGAATGAGGCGGTCCATCGCGGCGCCGACATATCCGCCCAGCAAGGCAACCCGAGCAAGCGGCGCTGCCGGCACCAGCGGCACAGGCGTCAGCCGGCCCCGCGGGGGATCGTCGCCCTTCACCAGCAAGGGAGGCGGGACGCTCCAGCCACCGCAAGAGCCCGATCGACGCTCTGCGCCAGCCGTGCCGATCTTCTGCGAAACGAAGACTTCTTCCGAGTCCGGGTGTCTCCGACTTCGGGTTGCGGTCGCCGCGTGGGGTGATGAGGTTGCTACGCCCGCAGCAGCCGAGAGGTGCCGAGCGGCTCCATGGCCGCCGCGGCTGCGACGCCACCGCCGAACGCACCCATGACCCCGCCGGTGGTGACGTCGCTGGCGGAGAAGTAGAGGCCGGGGATCGGTGAACGGGGCCGCAGCTCGCGCGTGAGAAAACGCTCCGGGGTGGGCACCAGGCCGTAGATCGAGCCGTCGAGGGGCCGGCAGAAGTGGTCGGTCGACAGGGGCGTCGACAGCTCGGCGTAGGCAATCAGAGGCGCGAGTCCGGGCATACGTTCGGTGATCTGGGCGCGCAGCTGGCTAGCGAGGCGGTGCTTGAAGTCGTCGTAGGCCTCTCCGCGCCGGTTCCAGCGGGTGTCCGACCACCGTTCGAAGGTCGACCACGGCACGAAGGTCACCACCTCGCCGGTATGGAGCTGATCCGGGCCGGGGTCGTGGCCCGCGTCCTTGAGCGAGGGGAAGCTGGTGTAGAGCACCGGCGCGGGACCGAGCTCGCGCTCGGGCGCCACATCCCACACCGAGCTGTCCGCGTTCCAGGTGTCGTAGAACCACTTGTTGGCACCCGAGGCGCCGACCGACGACGGGTCCCCTTCGAAGCCGAGGTAGAGCGCGAGATGCGCCGGGCCCGGCTCGATGGTGCGCACCTGCTCGGCCCAGGACGCTGAGCGGTGGGGCTCCGGAAGCAGGCGGCGCACCGCCGTTCCAATGCCGGTGGCCAGCACCACACGGCGGGCGCGGATCTCCTGGCCGTCGTCGAGCCGAACCCCAACGGCTCGGTTGTGGTGTAGCAGGACCTCGTCGACGCCGGCGGCGATCCGGGTCCAGCCGCCGGATTCGGCGATCGTGCGACACAGGCAGCGGGCGATCTCCTGCGCCCCGCCCACCGGGTAGTAGGCGCCGTGGAGGAAGTGCCTGGTGATCAGCGCCTGCACCGCGAACGCCGCTCGGCTCGGAGGCACGCCGTAGTAGCCCCATTGGGCGGTCAGTACCGACCGCAGTCGCTCGTTCGAGGTGATGCTCGAGAGCACCTCGGTGACGGTGCGGCGGATCCACGGGCGTGCCCTCCAGCCGAGGGCGAGCTCCGCGACCGGGCTCAGCCAAGTTGGCAGCGTGCGTGCCGCAAAGTGGCCTTGCATCGCTTTCGAGGCCCGCCGCACGAGCCGCAGGTAAGTGTCGATCGCGGCGCGTTCTTGCGGGAATGCGGCCACCAGGTTCTCGCGGAACTGCTCCGGGGTGTCGGGGAAGTCGATCCGGAATCCGCCCGGGAAGTGGAACTCTTCGTAGCTCGGCCCGAGTGTCGACCATTGCAGCCGACCGCGGGTGAGTCGTTCGAGCAGGCGGCCGCTCGAGGAGTGTGCGGTGACCTCGCCGATGGCGTGCACACCCACATCCCACACCCACCGCTTGCGCGCGAAGGCATGGGTCATCCCGCCCGGCACATAGTGTTGTTCGAGCACCAATACCCGCTGACCCAGCTGCGCCAGGATCGCGGCGGTCGCGAGGCCACCCATGCCCGAACCGACGACGATCACATCCCAGACCTGATCGGGAGCGGTGCGACTCCACCAGCGCTCGCCCTTGGTGGGGTGGCGCTCCTCGAACGTCAGACGCTGCGGTTGGGTCACGCGCGACAGGCTACCACGCGCGTCGTGTGTCCCAAGGCGGGGCGCGCAGGGTCGGTAGACTCTCCGCATGGGTGCGCTCGAAGACTCGGAGCTCCGCTTCGTGGAGCATGTCCTGGCCCTTCATCAGGCGCTCGAGATGGCTTTTCCGGGTTTCGATCCTCAGGATCCGCTGGAACGGACCTATCTCAGCGCGGCCGACGCGCTGATCGCCGACGGGAGGTTCCCAGGGATGCAGGTCGGGGCCGGCGGACGTGCCCTGCGACCGATGCTCTCCAGCTACCGCGCCATGATCGCCGCCTGGGATCGGCTCGGGCGCCCCTTGCCCCTGTGCGCAGAGATGGCAGCCGAGATCCATGCCGCGGCCTGGAGGCAAGCAGAGTGACCAGCCCCGAGTTCTCGCCCCCAGTCCCAGCCACCGGCTCCCTCCTTCCGACCCCCGACCCCCGACCCCCGATCCCTGGTCCCGTGTCCCGGGTCCCCGGTACCCGTCCCTGCTAGGCTCTCCCCATGGAGTCACGGCGGTTCGTGGTGATCGGAGCGGGCGAAGTCGGCTCCTACCTGGCGCGGCTGTTGTCGCAGGCAGGTCACGGCGTCGTGGTGGTGGAGCCCGACCCCGATCGCGCCGATGCGGTGGGCGAGAACCTCGACGTGTCGGTGGTGGTCGGCAACGGTGCCCACCTGCCGGTGCTGCAACGCGCCGCCGTCGACCGCGCCGAGGCGGTGTTTGCGGTGTCGTCCTCGGACGAGGCAAATCTCGTGGCCTCGCTGCTGGCCAAACGACTCGGCGCTCGGCGGACGGTCGTGCGCGTGCGGGTCGCGGACGACGTCACCCAACACCGTGAGACCTACGAACGCGAGTTTGGCGCCGATCTGCTGTTGTCGACCGAGCTGTTGACGACGATCCGCATCCTCGACCACATTCGCGGCCACGACACGGTGGCGGTCGAGTATCTCGCCGGCGGGGCGATCCAGCTGCGCAAGGTGCACCTCGAAGAAGGATCCCTCCTGACGCGCAAGCCGCTGCGCCACGTCGAGCTTCCGGCCGGAAGCTTGGTGGTGGCACTCGAACGCAACGGGGAGGTGATCGTGCCGAGCGGGTCCGATCAGGCGGCAGCCGGCGATGACGCCCTGGTGCTGGCGCTCAGCGAGGTGATCGACCGGGTGGAGCGGATGTTGACGGCCAAGCCGCGCCAGCCGGCTTCGGTCGTGCTTGCCGGTGGAGGCCGCACGGGGGCGACGGTGGCACGGGCGCTGCTCGGGATGAACCTCGACGTCACCTTGATCGAACGCCAGCGGCGACGGGCCGAGGAACTGGCGGCCAATTTCCCGACGCTGCGGGTGCTCTGTGGCGACGCAACGGACGTCGGCCTGCTGCGTTCGGAACGGGTCGGCCGCGCCGACACCCTGGTGGCGCTGACCGGCCGTGACGAGCAGAATCTCATGGCGTGCCTGGTGGGGCACGAGGTGGGTGTTCCGCAGGTGGTCGCTCTGGTCGAGAGAGCCGAGACTCTGCACCTGTGGCGCCGGGTCGGGTTGGTCGACGTGGTGGCGCCACGAGTCCTGGCGTACGAGCGGATCCGCGCGTACATCGAAAGTGGCTACGAGGCGAGCATCCTGTCGCGGCATCGGGGAGCTGCGGTGATCGAGCGTCGCCTCGAGGCTGCGAGCCCTGCGGCCGGCGTCGCGCTGGCGGAAATGGGAGCCCCCCGAGGTCTGATCGTGGGTGCGGTGGTGCGGGGCGATCAGGCCTTCGTGCCGCGCGGACGCGACCGCCTGGAGGTCGGCGATACGGTCTTCCTGTTTGCGCGCGAGGAGGAGCTCGACACCGTCAACCTGCTCTTCCCCGGGCGAGACCGCACGTGAACCTTCGTCCGCTGTCGAGGATTCTGGGTCGTCTCCTGCTGCTGTTGGCGGCTGCCGAGGCGATCCCCCTGGTGGTGTGCCTGCTCTACGGCGAACGCGGCGCGGCCTTGTCGTTCTTCGCTACCAGCCTGATCACGGCCGGTTGTGGTGTTGGTCTCGCGCTGTACGGCAAGGGGGCCAAAGGGCCTCGCGGGGAGCTCTACCGCCGCGAAGGCGTGCTCTTCGTCGTCGCCGGCTGGGTGTTTGCTTCGGCGTTTGGAGCGCTGCCCTACTTGCTCACCGGAGCGCTCGACAGTCCCGTCGATGCTCTGTTCGAATCGGCCTCGGGGTTCACGACCACCGGCGCTTCGGTCTTCACCGACATCGAGAGTCAGGGGCGGGGCCTGTTGTTCTGGCGGTCGCTGACGCAGTGGCTGGGCGGCATGGGCATCGTGGTCTTGTTCGTGGCGC
Organism: uncultured Thermoanaerobaculia bacterium; assembly: GCA_964599475.1. Lineage (GTDB taxonomy): Bacteria > Acidobacteriota > Thermoanaerobaculia > Multivoradales > CAZRFU01 > CAZRFU01. Next base: position 102,920 of record CAZRFU010000006.1, on the reverse strand, counting down.
TGCTCCCCGAGGTCGTGCCCGGCGCGCGATTCCTCTACGCCCTCGAGGTTCCCGGCCCCACTGCCGAGACGCTGCACCCTCGCGTGCGCGACACCGCGCTGGTGTTGTGGAAGATCTACCTCGGGATGACGATCGCGCAGACCGTGTTCCTGCTCGCTTGCCGGATGGATCTCTACGACGCGTTGACCCACACCTTTGCGACCCTGTCGACCGGCGGGTTTTCGCCACGCAATGCCTCCGCGGCCGCTTTTGGTCCGGCGGTGCAGATCGTGTTGGTGGTGTTCATGGTGCTGTCCGGGGCCAACTTCTCGCTCTACTACGAGCTCGCGCGCTCCGGAGTCGGACGGGTGCTGCGAGATCCGGAGTTCCAGCTGTACTTGGCGATCCTGGGTGGGACCACCGCCTTCGTCGCCTGGGATCTGCACGCCGCGGGAATGGAACAGAGCGTGCCGGCCCGGCTGCTGCACGCGGCCTTCCAAGTCAGCTCGCTCGCCACCACGACGGGATTCGCCTCGGCCGACTTCGACACCTGGCCGGCGGTCTCGCGGGTGTTGTTGGTAGCGGTGATGTTCATCGGTGGGTGCGCCGGGTCGACCTCGGGCTCGATGAAGGTGATGCGGATGGTGATCGGGCTCAAGGCCGCCTTCCGCGAGGTGCGGCTGCTGTTCTCGCCGAGTGCGGTCGAGGCGGTGGTGGTCGGGGGCAAGGCTGTTCCGAATCCCGTGGTGCGGGCGGTCACCGGCTTCTTCATTCTGTTCCTCAGCACCTGGGCCTTCGGGACGATTCTGCTCGCTTTCGGCGACCACCCGCCGCTGACCGCGGCGACCGCGTCGATCGCAGCCCTCGGCAACGTCGGTCCGGGTCTCGAGGGTGTGGGCCCAACGCGCTCGTTTGCGGACTTTGCGGCTTGGCAGAAGCTGATTCTGGTCCTGCAGATGTGGGTGGGCCGGCTCGAGGTCTATGCCATTGCCGCTCTCGCCATGCGCCGCTTCTGGCGCCCGTGACGGGCCATCAACGCACCAGCAGCACGCCCCGGCGGCGTCGCACCAGGTCTTCGACGACGATCGCCACAGGACCACTCCCGACCGCGAGCTCGTGCCGCAACGTTCCGGTCGGATCGTCCGGCATGAGGCGGTGGTGGATCGCGCCGTCCGACTCGGCCCAGGACAGCCTCCACCGCGGCGGCGCAACCTCGAGCTCGATGGGCTCGATCGCGCCGAGGTCCGCCTCGAGCACGAGGACGCCCGGCTGTTCGCCGCGGGTGGCTGTCAGCTGCAGGTTACCGCCGCCGTCATCGCCCTCGAGGGCTCTGCGGACCAGTACCTCGGCGAAGACCGCGGGCGTCCCGGAACGGCTCCAGCGGGGCGCGAGCACGTCCTGGACGTGAACCCCTCGACGCTTCAGGCGCACTTCGCGCAGGATGCCGTCGAGCTCGCGGGTCGGACGAAACCACACGCGCCAGAAGTTGTCGAGACGGTCCGGCAGAGTCTCCAGCATGCGTTCGCTCGAGAACACCGTGCCGGCGGTGGCCGCGGCGATGGCACGCAGTGGAGCGGCGTCGAGGGAGAGCAGACCCTCGAGGTCTTGCTCTCGCGGAGGTGGGCGGGTCGGGTCGGGGCGCGAGCCGACGACCCGCCACAGCACCACGTCACCGACGTTGCCGGTGTAGGCGGTGACGGTGTCGACCCAGCGGTCGAACGAGCTGCGCCGGCCCGAGTCCGGGCTCGTGACGCGCGGGGGCTCGATCGAGACCGGCCACACCACCCATCGCCATGCCGCGGCGAGCTGAGCCACCTCGGCAGTTGGCCGGCCGAGATCACCGGCGGGGGCCGGGACGTCTTTGGCCAGCACGCTCTGCCAGAGTGCTCCAGGGGTGAGCGGCCAGCCGTCGTTGATCCAGACCAACGCACATGCGGCACCACCACAGCCGCGCTCGAGCTCCAGCAGCAGCCAGTCGGTCTGTTGGCGGACGGTCGCGATCTCGGCACCCACGGCGTCTTGGGCAGCCGGGAAGCGCACCTCGCGCTCGAGAGCCTTGACGCGAGCAAGGGCATCGAAGCGCTGGCGCTCGAGACCACGCCCAGGCGCAGCCGCGGCCAGCTCGAGGAGCGCAGCCTCGAGACGCGATGCCGAGCGGGTGGGTGCGAGGAACCGCTGGGGGGCAGGGTCGGCGATGACGATTTCGACCTCCCCCCGCTCCGTCAGTGCTGCGGCCCGGCCGGCAAGGCTCTTGGCCGCGGCCGCGATGCGGGTCGGCGAAGCCAGTGGCGCATCGACGTAGATCAGCACGTGCCATTCGGCCTCGCTGCCGCGGGAGACTACCGGCCGTTTGCGATCGATGCCCCAGATCAGATCCGCCTCGACGATTTCGACCTCGTCGAGCTTGGCACCACGAGGAACCTCGACCAGCAGCTCGGACTCGACCACCTGCACGGCATCGAGGAAGGTGGGTCGGCCCTCGGTCTGGGTGTCGGCGAGAGCCGGCACTGCGAGCAGCACCGCAGCCACGAGCGCGGGTAGGATGCCGCCATGCGCATCCTGACCTGCTGGCTTCTGCTGCTCGTCTCCGCAAGCGGCCTCGCGGCGGACGACACTGCCCTCCCGGCACCCCTGCAACTCGCCGATCTCGGCCTGGAGACTCTGGTACCGGGGGCCTTTGCGCCGCTCGAAGGGTGGTTGCGAATCGATCGTCACGCCGTTCCCGATCACTCCATCGCCTACTACCTGCCGCACCAACGTCTCGAGCTCCCTCGCACGGGTCAGGCTACCACGCCTCCGGATTCCAGCGGTGAGCAGCCGGTGGAGGTGGTTGCCGTCGTCGAGTTGCCGCCGCGGGTTCTGGTGCTCGACCGGTTGTACGCGCCGGAAGGGCGCCTGCGCCCCCTCGCCGAGCTGCCGGCCGACGCCGCCGAGTACCTGCTCCATGCCCTCTTCGAGGCTCTGCTCGACCGACTCCAGCAGCAGGAGCCGACTCCGCCGTGGCTGCTGGCGGCCGAGCAGGCCTTTGCGGACCTGCCGCCGGAGCGCCGTCGCGAAGCCTCGATCGAGGCCTTTGCCGACTTCGGTGCGCACCTCGTCTCACTGGCGAGCGAGATCGACAGGCGCGTTGGCGATCCGAGTCGGGCTTCGGCGCTGTGTGCCGCTGCTGCTCGCGGCATCGGGCTGTTTGCCCTGTGGCCCGGCTCGTTCGAGCGTCAGCCGTTTCCGGCGAGCTACTACCGCGTCGGCTCCGCCGAACCTGGTGCGTTGCCCGGCGAGAGGATCTACTCGGCCGTTTCGCTGCCACGGGTGCTGCGTGAGCAGTTCGTCGCGGAGGTGATCAAGCGCCCGTGGCGGGGAGATGCCCGCCTCGATCTGATGGGCGAGATCTGTCGCTAGCCGCCTCTTTTGGCCTCGAGCTCGGCCCACCGTGCGTAGAGATCCGCAACCCGCGTCTCGGCGTCGGCCAGGCTCTGGTGCCGACGCATGAGCTCGGTGCCATCGGTCGCCACCGCCGGGTCTTCGGCGGCGGCTCGCGCTCGTTCGACGGACTCCTCGGCCTCGAGGATGAGCTCCTCCATCCGGTCCCACTCCCGCTGCTCGTGGTAGGACAACTTCTTGGCGGGCGCGGGTCGGGCCGGTTTGGAGGCCACCTCTCGCGGCCGATCCTCGCTCTCGCGGTGCTCCTCGAGCCACTGCTCCCACTGGGCGAGATCGGCGAGGTGCACCGCTCGTCCCCGCCCATCGAGAGCCAGCAGGGAGGTCGACACGCGCTCGAGCAGGTAGCGGTCGTGGGTGACCAACACCAGTGCCCCGGGGAACTCGAGGAGCGCCTCCTCCAGCACTTCGAGCGTCGGGATGTCGAGGTCGTTGGTGGGCTCGTCCAGGATCAACAAGTCGGCTGGGCGCAGCAGCAATCTCGCGAGCACCAGACGTGCCTGCTCGCCGCCGGACAGGCTGCGAACCGGCTGTTCGAGCTGTTCGGAGCGGAAGAGGAACCGGCGCGCGTAGGAGGCGACGTGGATCACCTGCTCGCCGAGCCGGACCGAGTCGCTGTCGGGGGCCAGCGCGCGACGCAGCGTGAGGTCGAGGTCGAGACTGTCGCGACCTTGCTCGAAGCGAACCACTTGCAGGGCCGCCGCCCGCTCGATGTGCCCCTGATCAGGCTCGAGGCTGCCATCGAGCAGCGACAGGAGGGTGGTCTTGCCGCTGCCGTTCGGGCCGAGCACACCGAGCCGCGTCTTGGGCTTGAGCAGCAGCTCGATCCCAGCGAGGATCGTTCGCGGCCCGAAGGACTTGCCCAGGCCGTGGGCTTCGAGGAGCCGTTTGGTCTGGCGCCCGGTCGCCGCGAGCTCGATGCCGGCGCGCTCCTCCCGCAGACGCTCCCGGCTCGCGCCCAGCTCGTCGAAGAGCTCGCCGGCGGCGTCGATGCGGGCTTTGCTCTTGCGCGTGCGGGCCTTGGGTCCGCGACGCAACCATTCGAGCTCGCGGCGTGCACGGTTGGCGAGCGTCTCCTGGTACTCGCGCTCGCGCGCGAGGGCCTCGTCGCGGCGCTCCAGCAGGTCGGCATAGCTGCCGTCGACGGCCAGTGCGCCGGCGGGGTAGCGTCGATCGAGCTCGAGCATCCGGGTGGCGACGTTCTCGAGGAACCAGCGATCGTGGCTGATCACCACGACCGTCATCGTGGGATCTTGGAGCAGCTTCTCGAGCTGCAGGATCCCTTCGAGGTCGAGATGGTTGGTCGGCTCGTCGAGGAGCAGCACCTCGGGCTCGCGCGCCAGCGCACACGCGAGCGCCAGCCGCTTCTTCCAGCCCCCCGACAGCGTGGCGACCACCGCCTCGCGATCGGTGAAGCCTACGCGGCCGAGTGCCCGAGCCGCCCGAGCATGGCGCTCGAAGTCCTCCAGACCGGCGGTGGCGAGCTCGCTCAGCACCACGTCCTCCGCAGTTGCGGTCGGGTCGAACCGCCGTTCCTGCTCGACCAGTGCCATGGTCAGGTGCTTTTGAACACTGCGGCGTCCGGCATCAGGCTCGAGCCGGCCTGCGAGAATCGCCAGCAGCGTCGACTTGCCCGAGCCGTTGGGCCCGACGATCCCGAGCCGATCGCCGGCTGAGACTCCGAAGGAAATGCCCTCGAACAGCGGTCGCTGCCCGAACTGTTTCGAGACACCTTCCAACGCGAGCAACAAGACGCCGGCTTCGGCCATCCGCTGATTCTTTCACCTCGGCGGCCGTCGCCTCAGCGACGGCGAGGCCTCGGGGTGAGGAAGCCAAAGGCCGCTCCGACGGCTCCGCCGATGAGATGGGCGAGTTGGGAGACGTCGTCCTCGCCGAAGGCGTCGACCAACTCGCGACCGAGAAACAACACGGCGACCAGCAGGAAGGTCAGGGGAATCTTACCTTTGCGGAGATTGGCGGTCGAGGCCAACAGGATCAACATGAAGACCACGCCGGAGGCTCCCAGCAGGGCGTGGTCGGAGAACAG
>CAZRFU010000006.1:62990-97446 GCA_964599475.1 uncultured Thermoanaerobaculia bacterium | reverse complement strand
AACAGCAGGTTGGCCAGGCCGGTGGCGAGAGCCGTCACCACGATGCGCAGGAGCATCGCCGCCGAGCCGTCGCGTTCTTCGAGGATCGGGCCGATCAAGAGGATCATGGTCAGGTTGCCGACCAGGTGAGTCCAGCTCGCGTGACCGAGGACGTGGGTGAGGAGGCCGGGGTAGGTGCGCCAGCCGGCAAGATCCGGCCACGCCACGAACCATGAAGTCGGCGCGACCAGCGTCACCGCCGTGGCGACGAGGGCAAAGGTCAAGATCACCGGGGCGTTGTAGGAGATGCGCAGCGAAGGCACCTGGGGGAGCCTAACAGGCTGCCAAGAGGTACCGGGTACTGGGTACCGGGTACTCGCTCGGAGTGGGGAGTAGCTGGTCCGATCCCTGGTCCCGGTCCCTGGTCCCGGATCCGCGGTACCCAGTACCCTCCCCTGACCCTGTACGATCCCCACCCATGACCGATCGCGCCTCATTCTCACCCGATGTCGAGAGCATGCCGCTGGCCGCCTTTGCCGAGCAGGCGTACCTCGACTATTCGATGTACGTCGTGCTCGACCGCGCGCTGCCGCATGTCGCCGACGGCCTCAAACCGGTCCAGCGCCGCATCATCTACGCGATGTCCGAGCTTGGCCTCTCCGCCGGAGCCAAACACAAGAAGTCCGCGCGCACGGTCGGTGACGTGATCGGCAAGTTCCATCCTCATGGCGACAGTGCTTGCTACGAAGCGATGGTCTTGATGGCGCAACCCTTCGCCTACCGCTACCCGCTGGTCGACGGCCAGGGCAACTGGGGTTCCCAGGACGATCCCAAGTCCTTCGCGGCCATGCGGTATACCGAGTCGCGCCTGACCCGTTTCGCCCAGGTCCTGCTTTCTGAGCTCGACCAGGGCACGGTCGAGTGGGGGCCCAACTTCGACGGCACCCTCGAAGAGCCGCTGCTGTTGCCGGCGCGCCTGCCCCACGTGTTGGCCAACGGCACCACCGGCATTGCTGTTGGCATCGCCACCGACATCCTTCCGCACAACGTGCGCGAGCTGGCCCGCGCCTGTGCGCTGTTGCTCGACCATCCCGAGGCATCGATCGACGACGTGATCGCGTTGGTGCCGGGGCCGGATTTCCCCACCGGCGGCGAGATCGTCTCGACGCCGGCGGAGCTGGCCGAAGCCGCCCGCACCGGCAACGGATCGGTGCGGCTGCGTGCGACCTGGATACGCGAGGGCCACGACATCGTCATCACCACCCTGCCGTGGCAGGTTTCCGGGGCCAAGGTGATCACCCAGATCGCCGCACAGATGGCGGCGAAGAAGCTGCCGCTGGTCGAGGATCTGCGCGACGAATCCGACCACGAGAACCCCTGTCGTATCGTCATCGCCCCGCGCAGCAACCGCGTCGACGTCGAGGCGCTGATGGCGCACCTGTTCGCCACCACCGAGCTCGAGCGCAGCCATCGCATCAACATGCACGCGATCGGGCTCGACGGACGGCCCAAGCTCTACGATCTCAAGGGGCTGCTGAGCGAGTGGCTGGTGTTTCGGGTCGAAACCACGCGCCGGCGGCTGCGGCATCGCTACGACAAGGTGCTCGGGCGGCTCCACGTTCTGGCCGGATTGCTGATCTGTTTCCTCAACATCGACGAGGTGATCCATATCATCCGCACCGAGGACGAGCCCAAGCCGGTGCTGATGGCGCGGTTTCACTTGAGCGACGTCCAGGCCGAGTCGATCCTCGAGCTCAAGTTGCGACACATCGCCAAGCTCGAGGAGATGAAGATCCGCGGCGAACAGGACGAGCTCGCCAAGGAACGCGATCACCTCGAGCGGATTCTGGGCTCCGAGAGGTTGCTGCGCCGGACCGTGCGCGATGAGATCAACGAAGCGGCGCTCCAGTACGGCGACGACCGCCGCAGCCCGATCGTTGTGCGCGAGGCCGCCAAGGCACTGGCCGAGAACGAAATCCTGCCGAGTGAGCCGGTCACCGTGGTGCTCTCCGAACGCGGCTGGATCCGCGCCGGCAAGGGGCACGATCTCGATCCGACGTCGCTGTCCTACAAGTCCGGCGACGGCTTCCGGGCGGTGGCTCGGGGGCGCAATTCGCAGCAGGCGATCCTGCTCGATTCGACCGGCCGTTCTTACAGTATGGCCGCTCACACCTTGCCGTCGGCTCGCGGTCACGGTGAACCCCTGTCCTCGAGCCTGCAGCCGCCTGCGGGCGCGGAGTTCCTGCATCTCCTCCTCGGCGACGAGAGCGACACCGTGGTGCTGGCGTCGTCGGCGGGGTATGGCTTCATCGCGAGCCATGGCGACTTGATCGGCAAGAACCGCGCCGGCAAGGCGGTTTTGACCTTGCCGGAGGGGTCCCGGCCCCTGGCGCCGGTGCCGGTGGTCGACCGCGACAGTGCATTGCTCGCGGTCGCCACGGCCGAAGGTCGGTTGTTGCTCTTCCCGGTAGCGGACTTGCCCGATCTACCCAAGGGCAAGGGGCTCAAGCTGATCGGCCTCAAGGCGGCCGATGCCGTAACGGCTCTGGCGCTGATTCCGCCGGGGGCTCACCTCGAGGTGCACTCGGGGAAGCGCTTCCTGCGCCTGGCGGGCAAAGACCTCGATGCCTACCGCGGGCTTCGCGCTCGCGCCGGACAGGTGCTCCCGCGCGGCTTCCGGAACGTCTCCGAGTTGCGGGTCTCAGGGGAACACGAGGTCGCAGCGGAGGCCCAGCCGAGCTGAGGAGACTGAGGCTCTACGGTCGAGCCCCATCGTCGCGATCGGGCTCTGAAGGCGCCTGGGCGGTGGGGGCGTCTTGCTCCCACGGGAAATGTTCGAACCAACGTTCGGTCGACGCGAGGGCCGTCAGCTCGTCCTCGGCCGGATCGAAGGCCCAGGCGACGGAGTCGAAGACGTCGGCCGAGTCGCGCGAGCTCATGCCGTCACCCGTGCTCGCTGTTCCAGCTGCTCCAAGACCTGACGGTCGCCCACACTCGGCGATGGCCCCCGCAGCGCCGCGATACGGCTGGCGACACCGATCGCGAAGACGTTGCCGTCGGTGGTGTTGCCGGCGGTGTGGAGGGCCCACCCCGCCAGGGTCCGGCCGGCGAGGTGGCCAACCAACCCGGCGAAGAAGCCGGCGAGCAGGGCCGCCTCGAAGGTCCCGCGGGGAGCCAGAGCTGTTGCGATCGGATCGTGGCGGTGCAACACCACCACCAGTCCGCGTTGGCGCAGACCGAGGTCGACCTCGCAGCGGCCGAGGCCGAGCAGGCCAAGCGATCCGGAGACGGCTTCGAGGGCGACTTGAAGCTCCGCTTCCCGCAGCGTTCGGGAATGGGAGCGCTGGATCAGGGCGTCGAGTCGCTCGGCATGCCGGCGGCCCCAGCTGGCGCCGATGGCGTGGAGGAGGGTGGCGCGCTCGTCCGGGGTCGAACCGGACAGCCCGTCCTCGAGGGCGTTCCAGAAATCGGCGTCGGCCAGCACCAGCGGCCGCCCGGCGTCGTCGCGGACCAAGCCGTGGACGACGTCCGGGGTCAACACCGCCGACTTGGGCAGGCCGAGGTCCCGGAGCCGGTTGATCGTGACGATGACCTCCGGGACCAGGGGCGATCGGGTCATGCCGATGCGAACCTGCTGGTGACCATGGCCGAACTTGAACTCGAAGTCGAAGGTCGCCGTGTCCGACCCGGTGCCGGCCACGAGCTCGAGGAATCGCCCTTCGAAGTCCTTGACCGCCGTACATGGAGCGACCTCGCGGAAGAAGTTGCGGCCCAGCACCTCGCGAGGGTCGCGCCGTGAGAGGTCCGCTTCGTAGCGGTTGTAGCGGCGCACCGTCCCGTCGTGGCCGAGGGCGATGAACCCGAACGGCAGGGCGTCGATATCGGCGGCACTCAATGAGCTCAGATCATCGGCGGTCACGAGTGGGTCTCCCTCTTGATCCCCAAGGCATGGTCGAAGCCGAGGGCGGCGAGATCGTCGCCGATCGCCTCGGTCAAGGCGGCGAGCGTCTGGGCGCCGAAGCGTCCCGGCCGCGCGCGCTCGAGTTGGTCGAAGGTAACGCGAATCCAGCGGGCGACGCTCACCACGAGCGCGCCGACTTGGTCTGGTTCCGGCGCTGGTCCTTGCCAGCGGGCTCGGCCGGTCGGTTCGAGCGCGAACCGCTCGAGCAGGGGCAATTCCTTGGCCAACTCCCGGCGCGTGCGGTCGAAACGCTCGACGACCAGCGGCAGCTGCAGGTGCTCGGACGCCCAGCCGATCGCGATGGCTGCCAGGGTCAGGGCGCGGTGCCCGGCGATCTGGTGCTCGGCTGGGAGGGGTGGGGGATCCGGGAGGGCGGCGTGTGGTCGCGCTGTCGCCTCCCGTGCCGCCTCGTCGGCCCGGCGCGCAGCCTCCAGCAGAAGCGAGCCGATGCCTTCGTCGATGGTCGGATGCGCTACCTCGACCTGGCGGAAGTCCGCCTCGAAGGTGCCGTCTTCCCACAGGGCGACGTCGTAGACGACCTCGACCCCCCGGCGGCCGTCGTCGGACACCGCATCGAGGACACGCCCGTCGACCAACGACAGTCGGGCGGCCCGACGTCCCCGCCGCAGCAGGAGAACTCCGGAACGGCGCGCCACCGCCGCCGTCTGCAACAGATCGGCGGCGCTCAGCTGGCCGAGCGAGCCGGTGACCGTGGCTTTGCCCCGGCGACTTTCGAGCGCCAGCCGCAACGCGGCAGCGAGCTCGTCGGTGCCGAAGTCGCCCTCGAGACAGTGGGAGACACCGCGGCGCAGCAAGCCTCCGCCGAGGGGTTCGGAGCCGAGATTGACCACCACGACTGCAACGTCTCGACCCACGGGATCGCGCTCGAGCGTGTCGAGCCATTCCCACGGCGGCGCGGTGTCGGTCGCCACCGCGAGGAGGAGATCAGGTGCCGCGAAGGAGGCAAGTGATAGGTGCAGCTCGGCCGGGCGTACCCAACGCGGACTCCAGGCGGCAGCGCCGATCAAGGCAACCAGGCGGTCGCGATCGGGCGGAGCTTCGGCGATGCACCAGACTTGGAGCGTCGCGGGAAGCTGGGAGGGGGCGAGGCGGTGCAGGTCAGCCATCCCGAAAAGCGTACCGCTCCTTGATTGTCGTGTCAAGGGTTTTTGTGGACAAGATATGGACGCATTCTCGGCGAATGTACTCTCGTCCTCGCGCCGCTCCTCCCGAGCCCCGCTCGCGCTCCCCGTTTCCGGATACCGGATCCCGACACCGGATACCCGATACCCCTCCTACTCCCCCTCGATCGGACCCTCGAGCACGGCGGCTGTCCAGCGCTCGACGGTACCGAAGGGCCGGAGCTGGGATTCGAGCTCGTGCGCGGGCCCAACGGCCACGATCACCGCGCGGTCGGGATCGAGCAGCGTACCGGCGAGCGCGGCGACCTCCGGAGTCGACACGTGGGCCAGGCGTTCGAGGGTGGTGTCGAGATCATCGGTCGGTAGCTCGTAGAGGCCGATGTCGAAAGCGCGTCCGGCGACGGTCGAGAGGCTCTGGTAGGAGTACGGGACGCTGCCCAAGCGGTATTGCCGCACCACCGCGACCTCGTCTGCAGTCGGCCCACGCTCCCGCAGCGCCGCGAGGATCTCGAGGCTGCGGGCGACGGCCAGGCCGGCGCGGTCGGTGTGGACGGCGGCAGCCGTTTCGAGGGTACCGTCGAAGCGCCCGCTGCGCGCCGTGGTGCGCACGCCGTAGGTCAAGGCGAGGCGCTCTCGGAGCTCGAGATTCAAGCGCGAGCCGAAACTGCCCCCAAGCACCCCTTCGAGGAGCATCAACTCGGCTCGGCGGTGGTCGAGCCTGCCGAGACCCGCCTGGCCGATGCGGATCTCGGTCTGCGCAGCGTCGGGACGGTCGACCAGCACCACTCGCCGTTGCGCCGAGGGGCGCTTGGGCGGCGAGGTCGGCACAGGGACCCCAGCCGGTGCGCCCAGCGTCGCGACGTGGGCGGCCACTCGGTGCGGATCGACATCGCCGGCAGCAATGAGCAGCGGCCGCAGGCGGTGCGACCGCGACCACAGGTCGATCAGCTGCTCGCGCCCGCAGGCGGCGACGCTGTCGGGTCGGCCCGCCACTGCAAGCGCGTCTCGGCTCGGCAGGCGTAGGAGCCTGGTCAGCGCCGCATCCGCGAGAGCCCCCGCCGAGGCCCGTCGGCGCGCAAAGTCCGCGAGGCGCCGCGCGCGGGCGGTGGCAACTTCGGCTTCGGGGAAGACCGGATCGGCAGCGATCTCGGTCAACAGCTCTACGAGCGGTTCGAAGTGAGAGGCGAGACCACCGACCTCGACGCTGACGGTTTCCCAGCTCTGACTCGTGCCGATGGCTCCGCCCAGCTCCTCGGCGCGAGCGGCGAGGCTGCGGGCGTCGTGGTGGCTGGTGCCCCGATCGAGACTCATGGCGAGGAGGCTGGTCACGCCCTCGCACCCACCCGGCTCGGCCAGGGCCGAAACCGGAAGTGCGAGCTCGAGCTGGAACAGCCCGCGACCGGGAGTTGGCACGACGATCAACTCGGCCTGCGGCAGAGCGATGCGGTCGATCTTGGGGGCCGACCAGCGAACCCGGGCTCCCGGTGGCGGCGCGCTGGTGCGATCGGGGCGTGTGCTCATCCCACCTCCGGCCGACACCACACGACCGATGCCGCCTCGGGTCGAAGTCGTTCCGCTGCGAGCGTTCGCACCATCGCCGGTGTGACCGCGAGCCAGCGCCGCGGAATGGCGTCGAGCGCGTGCACGTCTCCGAAGCGGGTGTGGGCCAGGCAGAGCAGATCGGCAAGGCTTTCGGCCCGCTCGCAGGTCGAAAGCAGGGAGACGACGGCGCCGTTGCCGGCACGAGCAAGGTCGGCGGGTGCCGGGCCCGGGTCGGCGAGGCTCGCGACCAAGTCGAGGAGTGCGGCTTCGAGACGGGTGGGGTCGACACCAGGCCGAGCGGTCGCCACCACCACGAAGCCCGAGCCGAGATCGCCGGGGCTCACGCCCGCCGCGACGTCTTGGGCCAGCCCCCGTTGGCGCACCAGCTGATCGTAGAGCGGGCTCGACCGCCCGCCGCCGAGGGCGGCGGCGGCCATCTCGGCCACGGCGTGGCTGGGGTCGCCGGCTGGGGGTAGCGGCCACGATAGCCACACCCGGGCGAGCGGGACGTGGTCCTCGAGCTCGAGCCGCTGCGGTGGGCTTGCCGGCGGCGTGGGCGGCAAGGCCGCCGGCGGGTTGCCGCCGCCGATCTCGCCGAACCAATGCTCGACACGGTGGCGCACGGTGTCGGCATCGGATCCGCCGACCACGCAGAGGACGGCGTTGCGCGGGCGGTAGTGACGCTCGAAGAAGACGCGGGCGTCGTCGAGGGTGATCGCGCGGATGTCGGCAGCGGCGCCGATCACCGGCCGGTGGTAGGGGTGGTGCTCCGGCCAGAGGATGCCGCCGGCGGCTTCGCTGGCTCGGCCCCACGGTTGGTTGTCGACTCGTTGGGCGCGTTCGGCCAGCACTACGCCACGCTGGGTTTCGAGCGTTTCCGTGACCAGACCGGGGAGCAGGAAGCCGAGCCGATCCGACTCGAGCCACAGGGCGAGGTCGAGGAAACCGGCCGGGACGGCCTCCCAATACACCGTGCGGTCGCGCGAGGTCGACGCGTTGGCGATGCCGCCGATACGTTCGAGTTGCGCAAAGTGCTCGTTCGGGCCGACGTTGGCGCTGCCTTGGAAGAGCATGTGCTCGAAGAGGTGGGCGAGGCCGCCACGGCCGGGTGGATCGTCGCGCGACCCGGTGCGGTAGGCGAGCTCGAGGCCGATCAGCGCGGCACTCGGGTCGGGAGCGAGCAACAACTCGAGTCCGTTGTCGAGCCGATGCTGCTCGAAGCGGGGTGGAATCAGGCTGGGGAGATCGAGCGGCATCAGCGCACCTCCTCGCTGGCGGCGTATTCGCGCAGGCGCCGCTGGAGCGTGGCCACGCCGATGCCGAGCACGTCGGCAGATCGCTGCCGGTGTCCGCCGCAGGCATCGAGGACCCGCAGAATGTGCTGCTTCTCGACTTCGGCAAGTGGGAGCAGTGGCCCCTCGGCAGGGGCTCCGGTGGGTGTGGGACCTGCGAGGTCGAGGAATCGCGAGGGCTCGAACGGGGGAGTCTGGAGTAGAGCGGCGCGTTCCAGGATGCCGAAGAGCTCGCGCGTGTTTCCGGGCCAGGCGTACCGCTCGAGGCGGGCGAGCTCACCCTCGGCCAGGGTGTCGGGGACGCCGAGACGGTGGAGGTGGAGGCTGCACAAGGCCGCGATGTCGCCGGGATGGGTCCGCAGGGGCGGGACCTCGACCCGCAGAATGTCGAGGCGGTAGTAGAGATCGGCGCGAAAGGTGCCGGCGTCGACGGCCTCGGCCAGGGCGCGGTTGGTGGCGGTCACCACCCGGGTCTCGAAGCGGATGGTGCGCGAGCCGCCGACCCGGCGCGCTGCGCCGTCTTCGAGCACGGCCAGGAGCTTGGCCTGGACGGCGAGCTCGACCTCGCCGATCTCGTCGAGGAACAGGGTTCCGTGGTCCGCCAGCTCGAACAGCCCGGGGCGTGAGGCGGTGGCCCCGGTGTAGGCGCCGCGTTCGACCCCGAACAGCTCGGATTCGATCAGGCCGGCCGGGATCGCAGCACAGTTGACCTTGACGAAGGGTCCGCGACAGCCGCTGAGGTCGTGAATGGTTCGCGCCGCGAGCGACTTTCCGGTGCCGGTCTCACCGATCAACAAGACCGGGGCGCGAGCCGGGGCGATCCTGGCCAGGACCTGCCGCAGTTGCTCGAGCCCCTCACCGATCAGGGGACTCGTGCGTTGACTTTGGCGGTGACGCCAGCGGTCGAGGGTCGCGACCCGTTCGAGCTCCAGAGCCTCGAGGCTGCGAAGTACCGCGTGTCGGACGACCTCGAGGGCCACCGGTTTGGTCAGGTAGTCGTCGATGCCGAGGCGCAGTGCTGCTACTGCATCGTCGACACGGGGGTGCCCGGTCACCACCAGAACCCGCCGCATGGCACGCGCTTCGGCGGGGTCGTTTTCGACCAGCGAAAGGCCGGAGCCGTCGGGGAGTCGCTGATCGAGAATGACCAGCCGCGGGCCGGCAGCCAACAGCGGGCGCGCCTCGGCGAGGTTCTTGGCCCACTCGACCCGCAGCGAGTCCCGAGTGAGGTAGTCCGAGAGGGCGCTGGCCCACAGCAGGTCGTCGTCGACGATGAGGACGTCGGCTCTCAGGAGTTGCCCCTCCAGGTACGGTCGAGCACGATGCTGAAGCTGGCCCCGCCGCCGGCGCCGGAGCCCGCAGTGATGGTGCCGCCCATCTGCGTCACCAGTCTCCGGGCGATGGCGAGGCCAAGGCCGGTTCCGCCGGAGCGGGTCGTGAAGAACGGCGCGAAGATCCGCTCGCGATCACTTTCGGGAAATCCCGGCCCATTGTCGTCGACCTGGATCAACACGCGCCGATCGGGCGCCTCTCGCGCACTCAGGCGGATTCGCCGGCGCTCCGCGGGTTTGGCCGTCACGGCACTGATCGCATTGCTGAGGAGGCCGAGCAGCACTTGCGAGAGGGCGTGGGAGTCGGCCCAGGCGGTCAGGCCGGGGGTGATGTCCATCTCGAGGCGGATCTGGTGAGCCTCGACCTGGGTTGCGGCGAGGGAATGCACCGCGCGCGTCAAGGGCTCGATCGCGAGCTCCTCGAGCTGGAGGCGATCAAACACCCCAAAGCTGCGCATGTGCTCGAGCAGATACTCCATGCGCTCGACCTGTTCGGCGACCCGCCCGAGGTAGAACTCCCGCCGCTCTTCGGGGAGGGCCGGATTGCGGATCAACGACAGTGCAGCCTTGATCGAATTGACCGGGTTGCCAAGCTCGTGTCGCAGGCCGGCGAAGACCATCCCGAGGGTGTCGTTGAGGTTGACGGCTGCCGCGATCTGCTCGAGGCGCACCTTTTCGGTGACGTCCTGAGCCACCGCAACGAAGCCGATCAGCCCACCCCCGCGGTTCAGCAAAGGGGTGACGTGGGCCTGCACCAGCCGACGTTGCCACACCCCGTTCAGGCACAGCCGGCTCGGGTACTGCCGCACCCAAGCTCGACGCCGCGACAGCAAGTGTCTGGCCCAGTTGAAGTCTCTCGTATTGCGCGGGGCTCCGGGGAGGCGCCACACCGGCTTCCAGCGTGACTCCTCGACCGGTGCCGAGGTCCAACTGGCGAGGGCGGGATTCGCATCCAAGACGTGGCCTCGAGGATCGAAGATCACCACCGGATCGGCGATCTGTTCGATCGCGCGCCGCAGTCGCTCGAGACGCGCTTCCAGCTCGGCCTCGCGCGAGACGTCGCGTTGCACCGCAAAGAAGTGCGTGACCACGCCGGTGAGGTTTCGAACGGCGCGGATATGCCATTCGATCTCGAAGGCTTCGCCGTTCTTGCGGTAGTTGATGGCGCGACCGTCGAAGTCGCGCCCCTGAACCAACGCTGCCCGGACTTCGGCGAGCACCGCCCGGTCGGTTTGTGGGCCCTGCAGCAGAGCCGGCGTCCTACCGATGACCTCGCCGGGCTCGTAGCCGGTCATCGCGCAGAAGGCTTGGTTGACGAAGACGATGCGGTAGCCGCGCTGATCATGGTTGGCGGTGGTCACCACCAACGACTCGTCCATCAGGTTGGCAACCCGCGCCAGCAGCGAGAGAGAACCAAAGCCTTCGAGTGCCGGCGACTGCATTCAGATCCGTTGTGGCATCGGGTTGCCGTAGGAGCGCGCGGCGGGTGGCTGGACGGACGATCCGCAGGCACCCGCCGGCTTCGCTGGAGATCGAGACTACAGCACCAGGGCCTTTTCGATCTCGCCCAGCTGGTGCCGCGCCATCGCCAGGTTGCTCTTGCTGCGATCGAGCACCAGGTAGATGAACAGGCCTTCCTTGGCCCCGAGTGGCCGGATCAGGTGGTACTGCTTGCCGAGCGAGATCAGGATGTCCTCGATCGAATCCTTGAGCCCGAGCCCGGCCATCACCTTGCGCTTGGCGCGTACCACCTCGGTGTTGCCGGCCGCGGCCACCTCGAGATTCACGCCACCTCCACCTTCGGCAGCGAGCATCATGCCGCTGGCGGAGTCGACCAGGCACGCCCCGACGAAGCCGTCGATCTCACCCAGCTTGGCCATGCTCTCTTTGTAGTTCGCCATCTTCGTTCTCCTCGGGCGGATCGACCACCCATTCGGTTGGAATGGCTGCCGTTCGCGAATCGATTCGGCGCCACGGAGTGGAACAGCAGGAAACGTGCCACGGCTCCGGTGTGGTTTGGCTCAGCTCGAGGCCGACCGAATCGGTCAAAGTGATCGTCCACGCTCAGAGTGAGCGATCACTCTGATCGGGGGTGAGCGCAACCTCGAGTTGCGCCTCGAGCGCGCGCAGGCCCAGTTGGGCCAGTGCGAGCGTTGTGCCCGAGCGATCGAAGGCGACGTAGAGAAACGCCGAATCGTGGCGCGGCAGGGGGCGAATCACGTGGATTTGGGAGGTCAGGATCACCACGATGTCCTCGAGGCGATCATCCAAGCCCAGCTGCTCCAGCACGGCGCGTTTGGCGCGTACGAACGTGGCGTTGGCAGCCGCGGCGACCTCGACATCGAGGTCCGGCGCGCCGCCGACCGCCGCTACCGTGAGCCCACTCTCGAGGTCGGCCAGGGCTACCCCGAGAGCACCGTCCAGATGCATGATCGCTTGCAGTGCGAGCTGCAGCGCGTTGGGCGCTGGTTCTGTCCTGGCCGTGGCGGGCGCCTCCTGTCGGCGCTGCTTGGTGGGAGTCCCGGGTGCTGCGTGGCGCTCGTCCAACAGCCGCGCGGATTCGAGCAGCAGCCAGCTCAACGGCTCTTCGATGGTTCGCGAGAAGTTGTCCTCGATCGACGGCAAGACCTCCAGGTGTGCGCGACTCCAGGTCAACACTTCCATCGCCGCCGCAAGGCCGCGCAGATCGTCGAGACTGGCATCGACCAGCTCACCCTTGCGGAAGAGCAGGTCGGCTGTGCGGGCCCCACGCCAGGCACGCAGCAGGCAGGTTTTGCGTTCGATCTCGAGCAACTGCGCGAACCCCGAAAGCGTCAGGCCGTCGACGGCAGATCGGCGGGTCCCCAGGGCCTTGGTGAAGTAGGAGAGCAGCTTGGGGACGTCGACCGGCTTCGAGATGCAGGCAAGGCTGCCCAATCGGGCGAGCTTGCCACGACTTTCGGGAGTCATGTGGGCACTGACGACGAAGATGTGGGGCAGCTGGGGCCGTTCGCTCACCGCCGCCAGCAGCTCGAAGCCGTCCATGACGGGCATGCGCAGGTCGGTCACCAGCAGGTCGATCGGGCAGCGGTCGAGGATGTCGAGCGCGCCTGCGCCGTGCTCAGCCCCGTAAAGGGTCCAGCTCGGGTCGTGTAGACCTGCGGCTTCGATCAGGCTCTCGCGAAAGAGGTCCTCGTCGTCGACGATCAGGATTGAAGCGCTGTTCTTCTTGGCCACGCGAGCCTCCTAGCAGGCGGCGTGCCAGCGGCGGCAGGGTTGGCCGAGGAGGGACGGGCGATCGGCCAGTGGCTGCGTGGTGCGGTCACGAGGAGACGGGGCTTGGGCCGAGGAGCACAGCGAGAAATCCGACCGCGAAGACGGCGTAGACCGCGGCGAGCACGAGAAGCGGCGTGTCGAGAGTGCCGCCGACCGCGAGCTTGCCGAGCGCCGTGCCTGCGATGACGAAGTGCAGGGTGTTGGCGAGGAGGATGGGCCGGCCGTAGATGCCTCCGAGGAGGCTCTTGCGGGCGGCCCAGTTGGCGAAGCCCAGGCCGAAGCAGAGGGCGCCGAGGAGCTGAAAGGGTAGGGCGGCGTGGCGGCCGTTGACGTCGAGCGAGGCCGCGATCTCGGCTGGGGCAAAAGTCGTCGCAAGACCCATCGCCAGCAAGGCGATGGCGCCGGCGGCGAGGAGTAGCTCGGTCGAACGCGGTTTCACGCGAAAACCAGCTTGGCGCCGAGGCTCACCGCGCCGACGAGCAGGATCAGTGGCAACAACACCACGAAGAGAATCAGCAGCACCGGCAGCGCTGCGGCGCCCAGCACCAGCAGCGGGATCCCCACCACCAGCGCCAAGACCAGGCCCACGACGCCCAAGACCACTTTCAGCACGAAGCCCAGGATCGCAAGCGGGATTTCGATCACCGCGCCGAGCAACCACCCGACACCCACCAACACCGCGAGCAGCATCAGCCCGACGGCGATCAGTCCAACTCCGAACACCAGCTCGATCATCGCTTCTCCCTCCTGAGGCTCGAGCCTCCTGGTGCGCCCTACGACTCGGAGTCTGCGTTTGTTCCGATGGGTACCGGGTACCCGGGACCAGGGACCAGGGCCGGAACGGCCGGACGACGGTCCCGATTTTCATTCCCCGGGGTGCACCGCGGAGGGGGTGCATGGGGAACGATAGGGCCTTCGGCGCTCCGACGGGTCCCCGGTACCTGGTCCCCGGTACCTTGGGTCCCCAGCCTGCTAGTCTCCCGGCAATGACTTCACGCTGGCTGCAGCTCGCCGCGCTCGCCGTGCTGGCGACGGCCTGCCGGTCGGAGCAGGCCGATCCGCTCGCGGCGCGGGGAGCGAACGAGCTGGCGGGTGTGGCGGCAGGGCTCGTGTCGGACGAGGTGGTCTGCGCCGGATGCCATTCGCAGCAGGCCGAGGGATACCGGGCCGTGGCGATGTCGCGGTCGACCTCGGCACCAGGGGGGGCTGCGCCGGAGGGTGAGCTCCTCGAGTACTTCCACGGACCCTCGGGCCGTCACTATCGCCTCGAGCCGCGGGCCGGCAGGGTGTGGTTCAGTCGCTGGATCGAGGGGCCCGGAGGCGAGCGGCGACATCTGTTGGAGCTTCCAGTCGATTTCGTGATCGGTTCGGGAGCTCATGCCCGCAGCTACGTCGTGCGGACGGCCGGTGACGAGCTCTTCCTGCTGCCGGTGACCTGGTACGAGGGTCTGGGACTGCGGATGTCGCCCGGCTTCGATCGTCGCGATCACCTCGGGGTGACGCGGGCGGTGCGACGCGATTGCCTGGTTTGCCACGCGGCGACACCGGCGCTGCCGGCAGGCGGCGACCGGCCGGAAGCGCCCGAGCGTTTCCCGGCCGCAATCGAGCCGATCGGCTGTCAGCGTTGCCACGGGCCCGGTGCCGAGCACGCGCGGCTGGCGTTTGCGGGCGCGCGGCAGGCGGCGCGCGAGGCGCTGGTCGATCTCGGAGGGCTGGCGATCGACCGACAGTTGGCGCTGTGTGAGAGTTGTCACCTGCAGCCGTCGGTGGCGCTGGCGGCGACGCGGGCCTTCGATCGCGGCGAATACGCCTTCCGGCCGGGCATGGCGCTGGGAGAGCACCACATTGCGGCGGTGTTGCAACAGCGCGGGCGCACGGCGCAGGAGCCCTTCGAGATCAATCACCACGCCTGGCGCCTGCGTCAGTCTGCGTGCTTTCAGGAGAGTCCCGGGCGGCCGGTCTGCACCGACTGTCACGATCCGCATCGCAAGCTCGATGCCGATGATCTGGCTGCCACGGTGCGCCGCACCTGTAGCGCCTGTCATGCCGGCACCCAGGGGTGCAGCGAGCCGGCCGGCCGGGTCGATCGCGCCGACTGCGCCGGTTGCCACATGCCCCGGCGACGACCAGAGGACGTCGTGCACGTGGTCATGACTGACCACCGCATCAGCCGGAGGCCTCCTGCTGGAGCGCTCGATTCCCGAGTCGAGGCTGAGCTCGAGATCGAAGCGCTCCTGTTTCCATCTTGGGGAGGAGGCCGATCGGGAGCTGAGGGCGCGGCATTCCTCGCGGTCTCAGCCTTGCGCTCGACCGGCTACCGCAACGACAGCGCCTACGAGCAGTTGCTCGCTGCTGCGAAGGATCTCGAGCCGATACCGCGAGAGGTCGCGCTCGAGCTCGCCCGCGCGGCGCTTTCCCGGGGCGAGTCGACACGTGCTCAGGAGGCGATCGCAGGGCTCGTCGCTCGAGACTCCGGTGATCTGGCGGCTCTCGAGCTGCGGGCGAGGCTGGCGCTTGCTGGGCGGGCACCGGAGCGGGCGCTGGCGGACGCCGAGGCGATCGTGGCAGCGGATCCGCAGCTGGTCGAAGGCTGGCAATTGCAGGGTTTGGCGCAGCTGGCCTTGGGACTGCCCGAACCGGCCGTGGGGGCTCTCGAGCGGGCAGTCGCCTTGCGCGAGCTGGCGCCGCAGCTGTGGGTGCAGCTCGGCGAAGCGCAGCACCGCGCGGGGGATGGTACTGCGGCCCTGGCCTCGTGGCGTCGCGCCCTGGTGATCGAGCCGCGGACCACCATTGCGTGGCTCAGCCTGGCTGAGGTGGCGCAGGCCGCAGGCGATCTCGCGGCGGCGCGTGATCTTCTCGAGCAGGCCGCGGTGCTGGTCGACGACCGTGACGCCTCAGTGGTGTTGGCGCGACTCGAGCAGGTCGACCGGCACCTACCAGCCCGAGAGGATAGGATCGCGCCTAGCCAAGGAATCGCCGGAATGGGAACGCCCTCGACCGCATCGGAATGACCGCGACTCTCGATCTCGTCCGCCGTCACCTCGACCCGTGGCTCGACCCGAGTCTGGATCGAGCGCACGTCGTACCCACAGCGCGCCTGCGCGAGGATCTCAATCTGTCGTCGCTCGACGCGGTGTCGCTGGTGATGGCAGTCGAGGACGAGCTCGGCATCGAGGTCGGCGACGACGAGCTGAAGGACCTCCGCACGATCGATGATCTGGTGAGGCTGCTCGAGTCCAAGAGCGGCGGCGGGGCGTGACGGGAGCCGGCCGAGCCGCGGTGATCTCCGGCGTTGGGATCGTCTCGAGCCTTGGCATCGGGGTCGAGGCAGTGTTGGGCTCGCTGCGGGACTCGAGGAGTGGGTTGCGCGCCCAACCCCCGTGGATCGAAGCCGGGTTGGCGGCTCACGTGGCCGGGACACCGGCGGACTTCGACGAGGCGTTCGCTGCCGCGGGGGTGCCGCACCGCTTGGGGATCGCGATGGCGCCGGTGGCGCGTTACGCCGTCGTTGCTGCGCGCGAGGCCATTCGCGATGCGGGCTTGCCGGCGGACCTGGTGACCGATTCCCGCACCGCGTGTCTGGTTGGTTGCGGGGTCGGCGACGTCGAGACCATGGCCCGGGGTGCCCGTGAGGTTGCCGCCGGTCGTCCACGGCGGATCGACCCGTATTCGATTCTGAGGGCCATGGGCAGCGCGCCAGTGGCAGCGCTAGTTGCGACGCTCGGACTGCGCGGGCCGGCGTCGGTGGTCTCCTCGGCCTGTGCGAGCTCGGCCCACGCCCTTCACCAGGCCCTGCTGCTGATTCGTTCGGGTGCGGCGGAGACCGTGTTGGTGGGTGGTGCCGAGGCGATCGAGCTGCACCTCGCCGCGGCCTTCGACGCGATGCGCGGGGCCCTGGCGAGCGGCGGTGCCGAGAAACCGGAAGCGCTTTCGCGGCCATTTTCGGCGGCACGTCGTGGCTTCGTGCTCGGCAGCGGAGCCGCCTTCCTGGTGGTCGAGTCCGAGGCCTCCGCAGCGAGGCGAGGTGTCACGGTGCGGGCAAGGCTGCTCGGCGCCGCCGCCGGGTCGGACCCCGCAGACCCGGTGCTTCCAGCTACCGACGGCGCAGCTGCGGCGCAGGTGATGACGGCCGCCATCGCCGATGGCGGGACCGAGCCGGCGCGGGTCGACTTGGTCTTGGCTCACGCCACCGCAACACCGGCTGGTGATCCGGCCGAAGCGACGGCGCTGCGACGGGTCTTCGGCGAGCGGTTGCCGGGGGTGGCTGCCACCAAAGGACTCGCCGGCCACGCTCTTGGCGCGGCTGCCGCGATCGACGCGGTGGTGGCGGTCCTATCGCTCGAGCACGGCTTCCAGCCGGGCTCGCCGACATCGTTTCCTCTTGATCCGACGTGTGCCGATCTGCCGCTTTCACCCTCCACCAGACCCGGCAACGTCGACGTCGTGGTCGCCAATGCCTTTGGGTTCGGTGGCGCCTTGGGGTCGGTGGTCTTCGGCAGCGCGGGGGTGGCTTGAGGTTTCTCCTGGTCGATCGGTACCTCGAGGTCACCCCCGCCAGGGTGGTAGCGACCACGCGTTTCGACCCGGCCTTGCCGGTGTTTGAGGATCACTTCCCGGGAGTGCCGCTGGTTCCCGGGGTGTTGCTGATCGAGGCGATGGGTCAGGCTGCCGGGTGGGCGGTGCTCGCCGGCCTTCACTTCGAGCGGCTGGTGCTGCTTGCCGAGGTCGAGCACGCGGCGTTCCGACGGCCGGTGCGTCCGGGGTTGGACCTGCGCATCGAGGCCGAGCTCGGCCCGATCGAGGCCACGACGGTGCGGGCCGCGGCGGTGATCTGTGCCGGCAGCCGCACGATGGCCGAGGCGCGGCTGCGGTTCACGATCACCAACCTGCCGGCGGACCGCCGGGTCGCCGAGCGGCTGGTGGCCTGGGCGCGGACGGCGTCCGAGCGGATGGGGCTGGTACCTACCGCAGCCGCAACACCATCGCCGGGTGACCATCCGCAGCGAGGCGGCGACGAGCCTCGCGGGCGGCCTGTTCCGAGCTGAAGCCGACGACGCGGACGCGATGAAACTCGCCGGTGGCTTCGATGGTCACGTCCCACTGGCCCTCAAGGCTGCCCGCCAGCAGTTGGGCTCGGCCGGAATCCTGAAACGAGCCGACCTGCACCACCCAGGCGCCTTCGGTGGCTTCGATGCCGACGACCCGCACCTCGACCAGCGCCGTGCCGGGGCCGATCATGGCGATGCGTCGAGCCGCCTCGCGCGAGAGGTCGATGACGCGTCCTTTCGCAAAGGGGCCGCGGTCGTTGATCCGTACCACGACCTTGCGCCCGTTCTCGAGGTTGTGGACCTCGACCAGGCTGCCGAAGGCCAGCGTGCGGTGGGCGGCGGTCAGCGCGTCCATGTCGTAGCGCTCGCCATTGGCGGTGCGTTTGCCGTGGAAGCCCGGCCCGTACCACGAGGCCTGCCCGCGATCGATGACGCGACCTCGAGGAGGGCCGGCAGAGCGGCACCCGGTGACGACCGCCATCGCTGCCACCACCAGCAGCGCTGCGGCCGTTGCACGCCCGGGGATCGACCAGCTCACACGCGTGGTGCCTCGAGCTCGGCAGCATCCAGACGGGTGAGTACCGGGTGGACGTGTTCTTCGAGGAACTCGTCGACCTGCTCGGGTGAGCGGCCGACGAAACGATGCGGAGCCACCATCGCTCGGGCCTCGTCGACACTCAAGCGGAAGTCGGGGTCGAGCGCGATGCGGTCGATCAGAGTGTTGGTCTCGCCGCGTTCGACCGCTTCCTGGGCCTCGAGGCTGTAGCCGCGGATGCGTTCGTGCAGCAGCTGCCGGTCGCCGCCGCGCAGCACCGCCTCCATGAGGAAGGTCTCCGTCGCCATGAACGGCAGCTCGCGGTCGACGCGGGCGCGGACGGTGGCGGGGCGCACCCGCAGGCCCGCGGCGACGTGCGAAGCCAGCGACAGGCACGCGTCGGCGGTGAGGAAGGAATCCGTCAACACCAAGCGGCGGTTCGCGGAGTCGTCGAGGCTACGCTCGAGCCACTGGGTGGCCGCGTTCAGCGGCCCGTTGAGCGCATCGGTCAGCAGACGGCGGGCGAGCCCACACATGCGCTCGGCGCGCACCGGGTTGCGCTTGTACGCCATCGCCGAGGAGCCCACCTGGTGCTCGTCGAAGGGTTCGGCGAGCTCTCCAACACCCTGCAGGAGCCGCAGATCGGTGCCGAGCTTGTGGCAGCTCTCGCCGATGCCGGCGAGCACCGCCAGCAGTCTCGAGTCGTGCTTGCGGGGGTAGGTCTGGCCGGTCACCGCCCACGCCGCGCCGAATCCGAGCTGGGTCGAAAGTTGGCGATCGAGGATGCGAACCCGTTCGTGGTCACCGTCGAACAGGGTCAGGAAACTTGCCTGCGTGCCGGTGGTGCCTTTGACGCCGCGGCAGCGCAGGTCGGCCAGTCGCGCTTCGAGATCCTGCAAGTCGGTGAGGAAGTCCTGGATCCACAAGCAGGCGCGTTTACCGACGGTGGTCAACTGGGCGGGCTGGAAGTGGGTGTAGGCCAAACACGGGGTGGCACGTTGCTGGGCAGCAAAAGCCGCGAGGCCGGAAATCGTCGCCACCAGCCGTTCGCACAGGATCGACAGCGCCTCGCGCTGGAGCAGGACGTCGGTGTTGTCGGTGATGAAGGCGCTGGTGGCGCCGAGATGCAGGATCCCGCCGGCGTTTGGGGCCAGCTCGGCAAAGTGCCGCAGGTGCGCCACCACGTCGTGCCGGGTGGCACGCTCGAGCTCGGCGACCCGGTCGAAGTCGATCGAGTCGGCGACCGCCTCGAGCTCGGAGATCTGCGCCTCGGTGATCGGCAGACCCAGGGTGGCTTCGGCTTTGGCGAGCTCGATCCACAGCCGGCGCCAGGTGCGGTAGCGATTGGCGTCGGAGAACACCGCCGCCATGCGGCGCGAAGCGTAGCGATCGTGGAGTGGGTTGGCTGGTCGAACGTCCATCGTAGGGGAGTCTACCGTCTCGCTCGGCCGGTCGTGCAGTCGGCCGCTCGGGCTCTGCCGGTATACTCCCCGCTCACCAACCCCTGGCCGCAAGGCGTTTCGGAGTCAGCACATGGCAGGTATCTTCAAGGCATACGACGTACGAGGTCTCTACCCTTCGCAGATCGACGAGACCATCACCCGCAAGATCGGCGCGGCGTTTTTCCGCGTGTTGGAAGAAGCCGGTTTCCCGCATGGGCGGGAGGTCGTGGTCAGCCGCGACATGCGGTCGCACTCGGTGCCATTGTCGCAGGCGCTGATCGCGGGCTTGCGCGAAGGGGGCCTCGACGTCATCGACATCGGTCTGGCGCCGACGCCGATGAACTACTTCGCGGTCGGATCGCTCGGTGTCGCCGGCGGCGTGCAGGTGACGGCGAGTCACAACCCGGCCGGGTACAACGGCCTCAAGTTCAGTCTGCACGAGGCGCGTCCGGTGTCGGGGGATACCGGGTTGAAGTTGATGGAGCAGATCGTGGCATCCGGCGCGCTGCCCCAGGCGGCGACGCCGGGGAGTTACCGCACCGCCGACGTGCGCGCGGCCTACGACGCCAAGTTGACCTCGTTCCTCGAGCCTGGGCGGCGCCTCAAGGTCGTCGCCGACGCCGCCAACGGCATGGGCACGGTCGATCGCGCGCTCCTCGAGAGTTGGGGCATCGATCTGATTCCGCTGTACTTCGAGCTCGACGGGACGTTTCCGAACCACGAGGCCAACCCGCTCAAGCTGGAGAACCTGCGGGACCTTTCGAAGGCGGTGCTCGAGCACCAAGCCGACCTCGGGATTTCCTTCGACGGCGACGCCGACCGCGCGGCCTTCGTCGACGAAAGGGGTGAGCCGGTGGGCAGCGACCTCGCGACGGCCTTGGTAGCGGGTGCGCTGCTCGAGCGCGAGCCCGGCCTTGCGGTGGTCTACGACCTGCGCTCCTCGCGGGCGACCGCCGAGTGGATCAGCGAAAAGGGCGGTGTGCCGATCCGCGAACGTGTCGGCCACAGCTTCATGAAGGCCACCTTGCGCGAGCACCATGGGCTGTGTGGCGGCGAGCTCGCCGGTCACTACTACTTCCGCGACACCTACTACGCCGACTCGGCGTTGCTGGCGGTGGTCGAGATCCTCAACCTGCTGCGGCGCGAGCACGTGGCGATGTCCGAGCTGGTGCGCCCGCTCGAACGCTACGCCAAGACCCCCGAGATCAACTTCGAGGTCGAGGACAAGGCCGGCACGATCGAACGGCTGCGCGAACGGTTCGCCGACGGCGAGATCGACTTCCTCGACGGCATCACGGTGCAGTACCCCGATTGGTGGTTCAACGTGCGGCCGTCCAACACCGAACCGTTGCTGCGGCTGGTGCTCGAGGCGTCGAACGCCGCCGACCGCGATCGCCGCACCGCCGAGCTCATCGGCCTGATCGGCAGCGAGCCGGTCTAGACCAGCGCTTCCGAACCTCGGATCGTCGAGCATCTCCCGCGGTGGAGGCGAGAAGCGACCATGGTCGCCTGACCATGGTATGGTGGCTCCGTGGAGAAGATGGCGATTTCGAAGTTCAAGGCTGAGTGCCTGGCGGTGCTCGAACGGGTCCGTCGCACCGGGGATCCGGTCCTGGTGACGCGGTTCGGGAAGCCCATCGCGGAAGTCGTGCCGGCCTCGAAGGAGCCAACGGCTTCGAGCTGGCTCGGGGGCCTCGCAGCCACCGGCCGCGTGGTCGGCGACATCGTCGCCCCCGCAACGCAGGGAGGCGACTGGGAAGTTCTCGAACCGCCGTGAAGCTGCTGCTCGACACGCACGTCTGGATCTGGGGCCTGCTCGAGCCGGAGCGGCTGGCTCCGGTCGTTCGAGAGGCTCTTGCCGACGCCGACAACGAGCTCTACCTCTCGCCGATCTCGGTTTGGGAGACCCTGCTCCTGGTGGAGAAGGGGCGAATCGAGCTGAGGGTCCCGGTCGAGAAGTGGATCGACCAGGCACTGGCCCAGGCGCCGATTTTCGAAGCCCCGCTTTCGATCGAGATCGCGCAGGCTTCGCGACGGCTCACGCTCGACCACGAGGATCCTGCCGATCCCTTCATCGCTGCGACCGCGTTCGTCGGCGGGCTGACCCTCGTCACCGCCGACGAACGTTTGCTCGCCTCTCCCGACGTGTCGGTGTTGCCGGCCACCTGACGGCCGCGGGGGCTCAGTCGCGGCGACCGCCGAGCAAACCCGAGCGCAGCAGGAAGTAGAGCAGCGTCAGCAGCGTGGAGACCGCAGCGGCGACGTAGGTCAGCGCCGCAGCGTTCAGCACCGAGCTCACGCCGCCACGTTCGGACTCCGAGACGATGCCGTGCTCGAAGGCGAGCTTCTTGGCGCGGGCCGAGGCATCGAACTCGACCGGCAGCGTGATCACCTGGAAGGCGAGCACGCAGGAGAAGAGCAGGGCGCCGACGGCGACCAGGCCCTGCGACTGCAGCCCGAGGCCGATCGCCATGCCGAGGTAACCCAAGGTCGAGCCGATGTTGGCCGTCGGCACCAGCAGCGAACGGATCCACAGTGGGCCGTAGGACTTGGCGTGCTGGATCGCGTGACCCGCCTCGTGGCACGCTACCCCGACGGCGGCGATCGACGGCGAGCCGTAGACCTGCTCCGACAGCGCCAGCGTCTTCGTCATCGGGTTGTAGTGATCGGAAAGAAAGCCCGAGGTCGGCACAACCCTCACGTCGCGGATTCCGGCGCGGTCGAGCAGCATCTGCGCCGCCTGGGCGCCGGTCATGCCGCGCATGGTGCGCACGCGCGACCACTTGGTGAAGGCACTCTTGGTGCGCCAGCTGGCCCACAGGGACAACAGCAGGCCGGGACCGATGAAGAGGAAGTAGACAGGGTCGAAATACACGTTGTGCTCCTGATCTCGGAATCGATTCCCGAGGTCACCCCGAAGAACGCACCGTACACCGCGAGTATTCCCTCGTCACCGGGGGCCCGGGACCCGGGACCCGGGACCCGGGATCCGGGATCCGGAGTATCTTCGCCCGATACCCGATACCCGATACCCGATACCCGATACCCGATACCCGATACCCAGTATCTTCATTCCCTGGTCCCCGGTCCCTGGTCCCTGGTCCCCGGTACCTCTCTCAAATCATCGTCCGCACATCGTCCCCATAGAGCACCATCGGTCCCTGCGGCTCCGGCGAATCGTCGATCGGCTCGAGGGTGATCGCCACTGCGCGGGTGCCTTCCGGCATCTCGGGCGAACCGAGCTCGATGCGTTCCCCCGCAGTCATGCGGAAGCGCCCGCCGGAAACGGGCACCTTGTCTTCACCAACTAGGAACCACAGCTCCAGCTCCGAGCCTTCTTCGGTGTGCAGACCTTCGACGGCGAGGTGCCAGTGCTGATGGTCGGCAGCGATCCACAACACCCCGCGGGCGTCGGCGGGGACCGAGTCGGAGGCAGGACGCAGGGGGCAGATCTCGGTCGAGATGTTGGTGACCAGACCCAGGCGGCCGTGGGCTCCGGCGAGCTCGACCTCGGCGGCCCTCAGCGAGGCTTGTTCGGATTCGAGGCGTCGCTCGAGGAGTGCGAGCCGATCCTGAAGACGCTGGTTCTCTCGCGAGCCGGCGACCGCCAGCACCCCGAGGCCGAGCGCGACCAGGGTGCTGGCCGCCAACGCCAGGAAAGGCCAGCGCGGCGGGGCGGGAGTCTCCGGGCGGCGGTGGAGCGGGAACGGCGCCGGCCCTGCTTCGGCGGCGGCGAGCCGATCGAGCAGCCGGTCTCGTGCCCCGGGCGGTGGAGTCGCGGGCTCGAGGGCGCTTGCCAACACCGCCCACAGCTCGACGGCCTCGCGGTCGCCGGGATCGGGCGCGAGGCCGCCATCGAGCGCGTCGAGGGCGTCGGTGAGCAGCTGCTCCTCGCGCGGATCGAGTATGTCGTCCCTCACAGCAGCTCCGCGATCTCGGTGCGCAACTCGTCGCGCAGCTTCTTCATCGCGAGCAAGGTGCGAGTCTTCACCGTTCCGAGCGGGGTGCCGGTGTGCTCTGCGATCTCGCGCTGGGTCAGCCCGTCGAAGTAGGCCATCTCGAGTACTGCTCGCTGCTCTGCCGGAAGGCCACCGAGGGCTTGCCGGACGCGGAGTCGTCGTTCGTGGTCGAGTACGGCTGTGACCTGGGCCGCGGATCTATCCGGAGCAGTGGGTTCGAGGGCCAGCGAATCTTCCGTCCGTGCTCGCACTCCGCGGCTGCGGGCACGGTCGATCGCACGGCTGCGAGCAATCAGGACCAGCCAGGTCGAGACCGAAGCCCGCTCGGGATCGTACCGGGGGGCTTGACGCCACACCTGGAGGAAGGTCTCTTGGACGATCTCCTCGGCGTCGTCCTCGGAGCCGAGCACGCGCCGGACCAAGGCCAGCAGCAGTGGGGCGTGGCGGTCGTGGAGGTCGGCGAGCGCGCCGGCGTCGCGCTCGGCGATTGCTTTCAGCAGCGCCGCATCCTCCGGTGGCGAGGCCCGATCCGTCATCGCCGGGACCCTACCACGGCGCGCGTAGAATGAGGCTTTGCGGCGGCTTTCCCGCACTACGGAGCCCAGATGAGTCAAGCGACCGAAACGACGACCCGCACCATCGACGTGCGCCAGCCGGCGATCCGGGTCAGCATGATGCCGAAGGACACCAATGGTCTCGGGACCATCTTCGGCGGCATCATCTTGTCCTACATCGACCAGGCGGGGGCGATCGCAGCCCACCACATCGCACCGGGGCGGCTGGTCACCGTGGCGATGCGCGAGGTGGTGTTCCACCACCCGGTTTTCGTCGGCGACCTGGTGTCGCTCTACGCCGAGGTGATCAAGACCGGGCGCACCTCGGTGACCACGCGAGTCACGGTCGAGGCCGAACGTCCCGGCCCCCACGCGGCCAAGGTCAAGGTCACCGAGGCCGAGGTCGTCTACGTGCAGGTCGACGACAAGAACCGGCCGATCCCACTCGGGTGATGATGTGACGGGGCTCGTCGGTCGCCTCGGGCTCACCCCGCTGCGGCGGGCGAGCTCCGGCGTCGGCGGATTGGCGGTGTCGCTGGTGCTCGCGCCGACGATGAGCATCGCGTCGACGACTCCCGAGTGGTTGGCGCTGCGTCAGTTTACCGAGCGCGACGGCTTGTCCCAGACCTCGGTGATGGCTCTGGCACAGGACGCAACGGGGTTCGTCTACGCCGGGTCGCGCCATGGCCTGGCGCGTTGGGATGGCGATCGCTGGCGGGAAATCGAGCTTCCGGGCCAGCAGCGAGGTGCCGTCGTCGGGGCCCTCCACAGCGCCGCGAGCGGCGACCTGTGGATCGGCAACCAGGCTGGCCAGGTGTGGCGGCTTGAGCCCGATGGGGCGGTCGTGGCAGTCGAGTCGCCGGCAGTACGAGGGGTCTGCGCGTTTGCGCCGGCAGCCGATGGGTCGATGTGGATGGCGGCGATCGATGGACTCTTCCGCTGCGACCTCGAGCAGTGTCGTCCATCCGACCTGCTCGAAGGTCGCGGAGCCCGCACCCTGATGGTCGACCCGCTCGAGCCGGCGCGGCTGTGGGTCGGCACCGACGGTGCCGGCCTCGTCGAGGTCGAGGACCTGCCCACCGGAGCACGGCGCACCAACTTCGCCCTGACCAAAGCCGACGGCCTTCCCAACAGCGTGGTGTTGTCGCTGGCCCGGTTCGGTGGCGAGTTGTGGATCGGCACCGGCCGTGGCCTGGCGATGTGGGACGGCCAGGCGGTGCAGCGGCTCGCGCCTGATGGTCCGGGGGCAATGGTGTTTGCGCTGCAGCCGATGGTGGACGCCGACGGTTCGGAGGTCCTGGCAGCCAGTCTGCGACCGGGAGGGTTGGCGCTGGTGTCGTCTCCGAGCTCGTGGCGGGTGCTCGGGGTGCGCCAGGGGCTGGCCAGCAACGCTGTGCATGCGCTGCTGGTCGAGCGTTCGCGCGGCCATCTGTGGCTGGGGGCGATGAACGCCGGCGTGTTGCGTTTGGAGGCGCATGGGATCGCCACGGTCGACGAACGCGCCGGCCTGCCCGATCGCACCATCACCGGTGTTGGAGTCGGGGCGAACGGGAGTTTGTGGGTCGGCACGGCCGGCGGGGCGGTCGAATGGCGTCAGGGTGGGTTCGTGCCGCTCGTGCCATCCGGATCGAGTGAGCTCCTGGTACTCGACGTGGCCGACACGCCGGACGGTTCGCGCTGGATCGGTCACTCTCGGGGGTTGCAGCAGTGGCGAGAAGCTCGCCTGCTCCGCAACCTGAACATCGACAACGCCGCGCTGCCGGCAGTGTCGGTCGATCGTCTGGTCCTGCGCCGCCTCGGCCGCGGGTTCGAGCTCTACGCCTCGAGCTCGCACGGGTCGTCGGTCATCGACAGCGATGGCGCCGTGAGGCGGGTCGTCGACCTGCCGCACGGGGTTCGGGCCGAAGAGCTGCAGGCGCTCGCCGCCAGTCCCGATCCGGGCGTGCCGGGCGCCGACGCAGTGTGGTTTGGCTCGTCGGCCGGAATCCTCCGTCTGGATCACCGTGGCTGGGAGATTGTTGCTCGCGACTGTGTCGCGAGCCGCGTCCAGGCCTTGTTGGTCGATCGCGATGCGCTGTGGCTCGGCTCGCCGGCCGGCCTGCACCGGTGGGAGCCGAGCGCCGGCTGCGCGGCTTGGCCGGTGGCGGATCCGGTCGGCCCGATCGCGGCCCTGGTGGCTCGGGGCATTGAGATCGTGGCCCTCGGCTCGCGCGGTGCTGTGGCGATCACGCCGTCTCTCGGACCGCAGGGAGCGCCGCGAGCTCGCTGGGGGCCCGATGCGGGTTGGCCGAATCCCGAGGTGACTGGCGCCGTCACCGACGTCTCGGGGCGTCTGCTGGCGGCCACGGCGGCCGGGCTGGCAGTCTTCGACCCTGCTCCCTCCTGGCGGCCGGCGCCGGGTCCGGCGCCGTTGGTCTTCGAACGAGCGGTTTACGGAGCGGCGCGTCACATGCTGCGGGATGGGGCGCAGCTGCCGTGGCGGGACAGCACCGTCGAGCTCGAGTTCCGGCTGCTGTCCTTCGAGCGGGAACACGCTATCCGGTATCGCACCGAGCTTTCGGGGCCGTCGACGATCACCCGTGGGTGGACGAGTGCCCCCCGCGCGGAGTTCGCACGTCTTCCTCCCGGCCACTACCGGGTGCTGGTCGACGCTCTCGACGCCGCCGGCACGGCGAGCGACCCGCTGACCCTGTCGTTTGTGGTCAGCCCGCCATGGTGGCAGTGGTGGTGGGCCCGTGCTCTGATGGGGCTGGCGGCGCTCGGGGGGGCGCTGTTGTGGGCACGCTCGCGGGCTGCTGCGGCGGAGCGGCGAGCCGAGGCGCTCGAGCACGAGGTCGCCGCGCGCACGCGAGAGCTCGCGGAGGCGAACACCAGGCTCGAGCAGGCGGCGATCACCGACCCGCTCACCGGTCTGAAGAACCGGCGTTACTTCGGATTGGTTGCCAAAGCCGAAGCCGAACGCGCCTTGCGCCATCGAGAACGGACGCGGTTGTTGGTCGTGGTGCTCGATCTCGACCACTTCAAGAGCATCAACGATCGCTTCGGCCACGATGTCGGCGACGCGGCGCTGGTTGCGGTCGCCCGTACTCTGGAGCGCATGGCGCGAGCGTCGGATGCCGTGCTACGGTGGGGTGGTGAGGAATTCCTGCTGCTCTTGGGCGAGGTTCAGCTCGACGCCGTGCCCGGCTTGCTGCGTCGGCTCCTGACCGAGATCGCCGAGACCTCCGTCGAGACCAGCTCCGGGAGCCTGCGCCTGGCGGCGTCGCTCGGTGCGTGTTGTTTCCCGCTCGGAGATGGCGATGCCGAACAACTCTCGGCCGTGATCACCAGCGCCGACCGCGCGCTCTACCAGGCCAAGGCACGCGGCCGGAATAGGGCGGTGTGGGTGGTGTCGGCGGATGGCAACAGCAAGGAGGTCGTTGCGGGGGAATGAGATCACCCGTGCTCGTAACACGCCCGACAGCGTGCCTCGTAGCTCTCGGTGTCGCCGACCAAGACCTGCTCGCCGCCCCCGGCGATGCGGAAGCTGTACGAGGCCGGCCCGCCGCAGCGGATACAAACGGCGTGGATCTTGTCGACGAACTCGGCGATCGCCAGGATGGCCGGCATCGGCCCGAAGGGTCGTCGCTTGAAGTCCTGGTCCAGGCCGGCGACGATCACCCTCAAGCCGCGATCAGCGAGCTCGGTGAGCAGGGCGACGATGTCGTCGTCGAAGAACTGCACCTCATCGATGCCCACCACTTGAGTCTCGGCGTCCAGAGCCTCGCGCAGCGCTGCCGAGCTCGGGACGGTGATCGCCTCGAGTGCCCTTCGATCGCGGGTGACCAGTTGATCGGGGGCGTCGCGGGTGTCGAGCGCGGGCTTGAAGACCTGGACCCGCTGGCGTGCGATCGTGGCTCGTCGCAGCCGACGCACGAGCTCCTCGCTCTTGCCCGAGAACATGCCACCGGTGATGGCTTCGATGCGGCCGCTGCCGCGATCGTGGTGGAGAGGAAATGGCATGGGGGCTCCGTTGGCGTAGCGGGTTCAGGAAGAGCCGACGAGCTCGTCGAGGCGAGACAGGAGCTCGGGGCCGAATGCCGGCACCACGAGGTCGGCCTCGGCAAGCTCTTCGGAAGGCACGGATCCTGCCACGGCGAGCGTTGTCAGTCCAGCCTCGCGGGCGGCGCGCAGACCGGCCGGGGAGTCCTCGATCGCGACCACCTCGTGAGGATGCAGCAGGCGATCCGGAAGCGGTGGCAGCGAATTGAGCAGCTCGACGCCCCGCAGGTAACCCTCCGGAGACGGTTTGCCATGGCGCACGTCCTCCGCGGCGACGATCACCTTCACGGCGCGGCGAACACCGGCTTGTCGCAGTGCGAGCTCGATCTCGGAACGCAGCGCACCGCTGACGATCCCCACGGCGCGGCCCTCGTCGGCGGCGCGCGCGAGCAACTGGATGGCCGCGGTGACCAGCGGATACCCGTCGCGTTGGGTCTGCTCTCGATAGGCGGCCGCCTTGCGGGCCAGGAGCCGATAGAGGGTGGCATCGTCGAGCGGTCGCTCGGCGATGGCGAAGGCTTCGCGCAGACAGTCGCGATCCGGCCGGCCGAGAAACCGGCGCGCGAGATCGGCCGGAGGGTCGAGCCCGTGACCGCGCAGCACCTCGGCCAGCAGGGCGATGTGGATAGCCTCGTCGGCGACCAACACGCCGTTGAAATCGAAGAGCAAAGCACGAACCATGGAGTTGGCATGATACCGCTTGGGAGACACCAGGCACCGTTGGGTGGTGCATTGCTGCTCAGAAAATGGGGACCCGGGACCAGGGATCCGGGACCCGGGATCCGGAGCGGAGACCGGACGGCGGACTTGATTCTCATCGGCCGGGGTGCGCCCCGGGGGATCGAGTCGGTTCCCGATCCCCAATCCCCAATCCCCGGTCCCTGGTCCCCGGTCCCTGGTCCCCAGTACCCGATACCCGATACCCTCCCTGGGAATAGCCCCCGGCCGACCGGCGTTCTCCCGATTGGCGCCGGTTGACGCCCACCTCGAACGCGGATACCGTGGCGGGGTGATCAACAACGTGAGAAACACATGATCGAATCCACCAGCCAGCCCGAATCCACCGCTGCCTCCGTTCCACCCGAGGCGACCTTCGAGCAGCCCGTGATCGTGACCCCCAAGGCTGCCCAGATGATGAAGCTGACCCGCGGCGAGGAGGGACTCGACGAGTCGTGGGGGCTACGGATCGGCGTTGTGGGAGGTGGGTGCAGCGGCTTCCAGTACGCGCTCGACTTCGAGAAGGAAGCGCGCGACGGGGATGCGATCTGGGAGACCAGCGGGATGACCATCTACGTCGACGCGGTCTCGGCGCGCTACCTGTTGGGAACCACCGTCGACTACGTCATGGGCATGCAGGGTGCGGGGTTCAAGTTCAACAACCCCAAGGCTGTGGGCTCCTGCGGCTGCGGCTCGTCGTTTACGGTCTGACCGCCGGCGTCGGCACCCGGACCGTCATCGAGCTCGCGCGTGCTGGCCCGAAGCCAGCTCGACGACGGCCCCATCCGGCACCCGATCGTGGAGGATCGCGAGCCCGACCGAGCCGGCGATGCTGGTGAGGACTCCGGCGTCGCGGTCCTGGTAGCGAACAGCAACCCCGGTCGCAGCATCGCCTGAAAGCTCGAGCACACGCGGGCGACGCTGGACTTTGCCGCGCCAGTGGATTCGCGCGATCACCTCTTGGCCGAGGTAGCAGCCCTTCTGGTAATCGACCAGGCGCTCGCCCCAGCCTCCGAGCTCCTGGGGGAAGTACTCGCCGGCGCCGAAATCGACTCCGAAACGAGGTGTTGCCGCTTCGATCCGGTGCCGTTCGATCGGTCCGGGGTCACAGTCGGCTGATGCGGGCTGTGGGCCCCAGATCACGATGCTGTCGAGACCCAGCCAGCCCCCTCGGCTCCAGTGCCACGGGTCGGTCGCCAGCGCGTCGATGGCCGCCTCCGGGCCGACGAACCGCGCCGCCGGCTCGTCGGACAGGACGATCTGCACCCGATCGGCAATGACGAAGCGGCGCAGGTGGTCGACCAGGAGCGTCCCTTGGCCCGCCGGCACGTCGATTCGCAGAGCCTCTGCGGTGGGAGTGATCCCGGCGGGGGTCAGCACGCGACCGTCCCGTGAGGTAAAGAACCCATCGAGGCGCTGATTGGGTGCAGCCCTGCGGACGTCGGTGGTGCAGTAGGCGTTGAGGAAACGGATGCGGTCGGCACCATCGACGACGACCGATTCGGGAGTTTCGATCACACAGGCGACGTCGCTCATCACAGAAGTCTACGTCGACGGCTCCGGGCGGGCGCCCGGTAGGTAGACTACGAAGGTCGTCCCCCAGCCGGGGCGGGGAACCAAGGCGATGTGTCCGCCGAGTCGCTCGACCAGCTCGCGCACTTCGGTCAACCCAAGCCAGCTCGCTCCGGCCTTGGTGGTGTAGCTGGGCTCGAAGACGCGACCGGCGAGCTCTGGAGGGATTCCGGGGCCTTGGTCAGCCACCGCGATGCCGCACCACGGGCCTGCGGGAAGAGCCCCGAGCTCCCCCGCCGAGGCCCGATCGAGCCAGCCATCGGTCAGCTCGAGCAAGATCTCGCCGGCAGCACATGCCTCACGAGCGTTGTCGATCAGGGTCTCGACGAGCTGCTGGATATCGCGGAAGTCGGCGCGTACCAGCTTGGCGCCCGAGCCTGGGCGCACGGTCAACGACAGGGTCTCCGGCAGGCGCGCCCGCAGGCTGGGCTCGAGCTCGCGCAGCGTCGCCGCGAGATCGAGGTCGGCGCGGACGGCATCGGGGCCACGGGCGAATGCTTGCAGCTGATGGAGGAGGCGCTCGATTTCGGTCGCAGCGTGCTCGATGTGAGCCAGGTCGTGGTGGACCGAGTGCTGGTCGGGCAGGGAGCTGCCGGCGAGGTCGAGGTGCTCGAAGAGGTGGTTCGTCTGCTGCTCGAGCTCCTTGGCGATCGACCCCACCATGGTGGCGAGCGCCTCGAGCCGGCTGGCATGGTGGATCAGGGCGCGGGCGTCGAGGAGCTGCTTGCGCAGTCGCTGCTGCTCGAGGCCGGCGGCCAGTCGTCCGCCGACGATCTCGAGCATCGGGATCAACAGATCGGCATCGTCGAAGGGGCGACGTGAGGCGACGGTGAGCAGGCCTGAGGGCCCGCCGCTGCTGCGGAAGGTGACGGCCGCGAAGCCCTCGTGACCGGCGACCAGCGGGTCACCGGGGAAACGTTGGGCTGCAGCGGCCGCGAGCAGCAGGCGATTGGTCTGGAGAACGTGAGAGCAGGCGGGAGAGGGTGGGCTCGGGCGTCGCGGGGCGGCCCTCTGGCCGTTTCGAAAACCGGCCACCAGCGAGAGCATCTGCGGCGGCCCCTGGACCTCGAACAGCATCACGGCGTCGAGGTGGAAGGCCTCGGCGACGGCGCGCACCGCGGCGTCGGCGGCCGGCTCGGGCCCGCTCGGTCCGAGGCTCGCTGCCAGCCGCGCCAAGGCGACGTCGTCGGAACGGCGTCTGTCGACGTCTCGCAAGGCGCCGAGCACGCGCGGGTTGCCATCGACCATCTCGCGCCGGGCGACGAGGTGGAGCCAGCCGTGGCGGCCATGCTCTCGCAGGACTGCGACATCCCGGTCGAAGACCCCACCCGCGCTCCAGGTGCGCTCGAGGCCTTCCCTGACCAGGCTGCGTGACGGCTCGGCCAGGGCGCCGAGCAGACCGTGCCAGGTGACCTGCGGCGTCGCCAGGCCGAGCAGGGCCGGCAGCCCACTGGTGCCGCGCAGCTCGAGCGTCTCGAGGTCGAGCTCGAAGCACCCGGCCGCGGCGCTCTGGCTTGCCAGCTCCAGCAGGGCCGAAGCACACTGGAGCTCAATCGGGGGGGCGATCGTGTCGGACATCGAAGACCAGCCTTGCTGCACTCTCATTGACGAGTGGCGGGCGGGGAATGTTGCATGGTGGGTATTGGGTATTGGGTATTGGGTATCGGGTATCGGGTATCGGGTAAAGGCGCGGGGGTGGCGCAGGTACCCGGTACCTGCTTGGTACCCGCTACCATTCCCTCCATGCGACCATTCGAGCTCACTGTCGACGGACGCCTGCTGCACGGAGTGGTCGATCGGCCGACGCGGCCCGGCCCGTGGCCGGTCGCGATCGTGGTGCACGGCTTCAAGGGCTTCATGGAGTGGGGATTCTTCCCACCTTTGGCCGAGCTCCTCGCGGCTCGCGGCGTGTTGGTGGTGCGCTTCAATCTCACCGGGGCGGGGATGGCGCCCGGAGGCGAGCTGGTGACGGACGTGCGTGCCTTCCGCGACGACACCTACACTCGCGAGGTCGAGGAGGTTCTCGCGATCGTGCAGGGGCTGAGGCACGACCGGCTGGGCGGAGCCGCCGACGGGTGTGATCCGTCGCGTTTCGCTCTACTCGGCCACAGTCGGGGAGGTGGCGTCGCGGTGCTTGCCGCTGAGCGAGCCGAGGCCGGTGCGATCGTGACCTGGAACGCGATTTCGACGATCGCACGACATTCGGAAGGCGAGCTCGAGGTCTGGCGCCAACGCGGCGAGCTGCCGGTGGTCAATGGCCGCACCGGCCAGGTGTTGGCCCTGGGGCCGGCGCTGCTCGCCGAGGTCGAAAACCCACCACCGGCCCTCGACATCCTCGCGGCCGCCGCCAAGGTCGCGGTGCCGTGGCTGATCCTCCACGGCCTCGACGACCAGACGGTGCCGATCGACGAAGGCAGGCGTCTGGCTGCCGCCGGAGCGAAGCGGTCGCGCCTGGTCGAGATTCCGGACGGCGACCACACCTTCGGTGCCAAACACCCGTTCGTCGGACCCAACCCGGCGCTGATCCGAGCCCTGAACGAGACCCAACGCTTCCTCCTCGCGCACCTCAAAGGTTCCCCCCTCGGCGTTCCGACCGGTACCCGATACCCGGTACCCGGTACCTCCTAGGGCTGTGAAACAATCCATCGATGGTTTTCGATGGTATCGACACCGGGGCAACCTGTCGGGCGCTTGCCGCGATCCTGCAGCAGCCGGGTGACGATGCCGAGCTCTACCTCGAGCGCCTCGGGGTCGACGAGGTACGGCTCGCGGGAGGTGGCCTCGAGTCCGAGAGCCGTTCTGAGGAGGGTTTCGCGGTGCGGTTCCTGCGGGGCGCCGGCTCCTGGTTTGCCTGCGGAGACGCCTTCTGGCCGGGTGTCATCGACGAGGCGATCCGGATGGCGGCGCGAGTCCATCCGCGAACCCCGCGGCCGCTGCCCGCGTTCGTACCGCCGCCGGCGGCCCCGCGGGATCTCGACCCGCTGATCGCGGCGGTCGAGACCCTCGGAGCCGAGCTCGGGGGTCGAGGCCGCGTGCAGTTGCGCCGACATGAACGCAGCTCGCGGGTGCTCGGGGCTCAGCTCGCCGGCCCCGAACAGCGGGAACGCTTCTTGTCGCTGGCGATCGAAGTCGACGGCGCGCGGTTCTCGCAACTGTTCGCCCCTGAGGAGGCCGGTGAGCTGGTTACCCGGAGCCTTGGCCAGATCGACCAGCGACGTCGCCTGGGTGACGCCACGGCGCTGGCCGACCCGGGACCGGTTCGGGTCGTGCTGGCGCCGGAAGCTGCGGCGGTGGTGCTGCACGAGGCGGTTGGTCACGCTCTGGAAACCGACATCTTGGCCATCGGAGGGCGCCCGGACAGTGCTGTCGGCATTCGCCTCGGGACCGAGATCCTCAATGTCCTCGACGATCCTGGAGCCGCTCCGAGCAGCGTACGGCGCAGCGTCGATGACGAAGGGGTGGCGGTGGTGCGTCGGTGGTTGTTGCGCCAGGGGGTGGTCGAATCGCCGCTGGCGGATCGGCGCGGGGCCTTCGGCAGCGAGCGCTTGATTGCTGGCGCGGCGCGCCGGGCCACCCGCTTCGACCGCCCCGGCCCGCGATCCACCTTCCTCGAAGTCCCGGCGGGAGGATCGTCCTTCGAGGACCTGCTGGGGTTGGTCGGTGAGGGCGTGCTGGTGAGTCACGTCGATCGGGGGTCCCTCGATCCGACCAATGGCAGGTTCGTGCTCGACCTGCCTGGATGTCGGCGGATCCGCAGCGGCACGCCGGCCGAGATGCTGGGGCCGTGCCGGTTGGTCGGCCAGGTGGCAGGGCTGCTGGCGGCCACCGCAGGGATCGGTCGCGAGCCCCAGCTTGCCGGTGCCGGGTGGTGCGCCAAGGACGGCCAGTTGCTCGGGGTGTGGGCACGCACCCCCGCCATCGCCTTCGTCGGTGGGCTCGAGGTCGCGCGATGAACGACGCCCGGCGCACCCTCGAGCTCGCCCTCGAACGCCTCGACGGCCTCCAGCAAGCGGGCTTTCCTGCGGCCGAGGTCTACCTCAAACGGGGGCGGTCGCGGCGTCTCGACCACAGCCCCGAGGACCGCCA
>CAZRFU010000006.1:11125-62980 GCA_964599475.1 uncultured Thermoanaerobaculia bacterium | reverse complement strand
AGAACTGGCTGGTGCGCGAACAGGGGTGGGCGGTGCGTGCAGGGAGCAAGTCGGGGAGTTGGTTCTGCTGCGGCACCGGTGTGCCGGACCCGGATCAGGTGTGGCCGGACCCGATCGGCGCCGCGCTGCAGCTGCCGACCGTGCAGGCGGTGCAGCCGTGGAAGCCGCCTGCCGAGCTCGATGCGCCGCTGCTCGGTGAACGCGAAGGCACGACCATCCTCGATGCGATCGAAGCCGCGCTCAAGGGTGAGCTGGCTGGCGCCCGCGTGGTGCGCGCCGTGCTCGAGGACGGCACCAGCAGCGCCGATCTGGTCTCGAGCGGCGGTGTGCGGATCGGCGACTTGCGCCAGCGGCTGGCGGCGCTCCGGATCGAAGCCGAGGCCGACCGCCCAGGTGGAGGGTTGGTACGCACGCGGCTGTACCTCGCTGAACGCGAGGCCAAACGTTTCAACCCGCGCAAGGTGGCGCGACGACTGGCGGATCGGCTGGTGGCCCTGGCCGGCGGCCGCCGCCCGGAACGACGCCTGCGTGACGTGATTCTGGCGCCACCGCTCGCGGCCGAGATCCTCG
Source organism: uncultured Thermoanaerobaculia bacterium (assembly GCA_964599475.1). Lineage (GTDB taxonomy): Bacteria > Acidobacteriota > Thermoanaerobaculia > Multivoradales > CAZRFU01 > CAZRFU01. Next base: position 62,410 of record CAZRFU010000006.1, on the reverse strand, counting down.
GAGCGTTGGCGCCGGCCCTGCTCGGGCCACGCCCGTCGATCGTGCGCCTGCTCGACGACGCCGGTCGGCTCGCGAGCCCTCTCGTGACCCTCGTCGACGACGGCCGGCTGCTCGGTGGCCTGGCCGAAGCACCGGTCGACGGCGAAGGCATGCCCACCCGCGCCGTGACGCTGGTCGAGGCCGGGGTCTTCCGGCAGTCGCTGATCGGCTACGGCGAGGCGCCGCACGGGTTCGAGGTGGCAGGCAACACCGCCCGCCCGAGCTGGCGCGATCGCCCGCGGCTGGCGCCGTCACACCTGTACCTCAAGCCCAACCCCTCGCTGGCGCCGGCCAAGCTCCTCGAGGACTCCGTCGGCGCGGCCTATCTGCTGGCGTCGACGGGCGCCGGCTTCGTCGATCTGGAGCGCGACCTGATCGATCTGCCGGTGTGTGGCTTCGAGCTCGCCCGCGAAGGCGCCGTGCCGCTTGCGGGAGCACGAGTGGTGGGCAAGGTCAGCACGGCGCTCCGAGGCATCGCCGCGGTGTGTCGCGACATCCAGCTGATCCCTGGGCGAGGCTTCATCGGTTCGCCGACGCTGCTGATCCGGGGCCTCGAGGTCGTCTGACCGTGCCGGTTCGGAACGGCGAGCTATCTTCCCCTAACCCCTAACCCCTAACCCCTAACCCCTAACCCCTCAAGCCGGCGCCACCTCGACCACTGGCCGCCTCACCAAATCCGTGTCCAGACTGCCGGTGCTGAGGCGCCCCGGGCGGAAGCCACCGCCGCGGGTGCTCGAGGGTGGGGCCGTGCGGCCGGCTCCGCGGACCGGGCCCTCGTAGACCGTGCCGCCGGCAGCCGAGCGATCGCGCCGCGAGCGCACCGCGCCGGCGCCATCGCCGGGAACCACCTGGCCGGTGCGTGCGCCCGGCTGGAGATCGCTCGCGTCCAGCACTCGCGATGGCACTTTTTCGGTCTCGCCGCGGTCCGGCGAATCACCCCCGGCGACGATGCTGCTGGCGGCGACGGGATTGCGCACGACCGCCGCTCTGGACGCATCGGCGGCGGACCCCGGCTCGGGCTCGAGCCCCGACCGAATGGCGTCGGCGACGGCACGGCCGACCCCGGCCGGATCGGCGTAGTCGCGCGGCGCGGTGGCAGCCGGTGAGGCGGTGCCGAAGGCAGCGAGGAGAGCCTGGACCATCAGCTTGTTGTCGACGATCTGCGGGTTGTTGCGAGGGAATGTCAGAGCGGGCTCGAGCTGGAAGGCACGGGCGTAACTGGCAATTGCGCGCCGCGTCCGTCCCGCACGTTCGGCGATGACGCCGAGCTGGTAGTGGGCCCAGGCGCGACCGGGATCGGCCTCGATGACCCGTTCGAGCTCCTTCTTTGCTTCGCGCGCGCGTCCGGTCTCCTGCAGCAACATCGCCAGATTCAACCTGGCGGTTTGGAATGCCGGGTCGATCGCAAGAGCGGTGCGGTAGGTCGCTTCGGCCTCGGTGACGCGGCCGGCGAGCTCGAGGAGGTTGGCGAGATCGTTGTGGATCGCGGCATCGTTCGGTTGGGACGCGGCCTTCTTCTGAAGCTCGTCGATGGCGAGGCCGGTGCGCGCGGGGACGACGGCCTTGCTCTGCCAGGCCACGAGACTGGCCACGACGGCAGCGGCAGAGAGGACGAGGGTTCGAGTTGGGCTCACGAGGTGCTCCTTTGAGGCGATCAGGCTAGAGGGCGTGCCTTCAACTTGAGGCGCCCCTCTTCTTCAACGATACGGAACTGGACCTTCGAGCGTCCAGTCTTGGCGCGAATCGCCTCGGTCTGTCGTTCGAGATAGGCTGCCAGCGCGTCGGCATCCATCGACCCGGCGCCGCCGGCTCGTGACAGATCCTCCCACAGTGCCCGGACCACTGCGCGGTCGGCCCGATCGTCGACGACCACACCATCGTCGCGGCGGTAGATGGGTGCGCTCGGCTGTGATGTGGGCGCCGAAAAGGCCGCCGGTCGACCAATGGCGCGACCCTCTTCGCGTTCCCGGTAGCGGCGCCGGAACATCTCGGCGTAGGAGTTGAATCGCGCTTCGAGCGCACCCAGCCGGAAGCCGTCTGCGGCGCGTTTTGCCGGGGTGTTGCGCAGCCTGCGCAAGGTGGCTCGGATCTGGTTCTCGAGCTCTTCGGGGGCGAGCGGCAGATCGCCCGCGAAGTAGCGGCGGTAGTCGGTTTCGAGCTGCTTGATGGCGGCGTCGAGGCGATCGAGCGCCGCTTCTTCGGGTGTCACGAGAAGTGACCCTTTGCCGAAAGCCGCGAAGCGACGGGACCTGAGAGCATGGACGAAGTTTAGCGGAGGTACCGGGTACTGGGTACCGGGTACTCTGGGAGCGCACCGGGCAGCATCCGAGAGGGTTCACCTCTGCTTCGGGCAACGGGCAAGATTGCGGCCGGCATCGCTACAATGAAGTGATGTCCACCGCCGAGTCGGCCTCTGGGGATCGTCTGCGGCGCCTGCCCTCGATCGGCGGCCTGCTGGCGACGGCGTCGGCGACGGCGTTGGTCGAGACCTGGGGCCGGGCAGCGACAGTCGAGGCACTGCGCGAGGCGGTCGAGGCGCTGCGCTCGGGAGCGTCGGTCGACGATCCGGTGCTCTACGCCGAGCGCCGGCTGCTCGGCCGGTTCGGTGGACGGACGCGGCGCGTCCTGAACGCCACGGGGGTGCTGCTGCACACCAACCTCGGGCGGGCCCCGCTGCCACGGGTGGTGGTCGACGACATCGTCGCGACCGGCTTCGGCGCCTGTGACCTCGAGCTCGACCTCGACACCAATCGCCGCAGCGAGCGCCTGCGACGAGTGGCGTCGCGGCTCGAACATCTCACCGGAGCCGAGGCGGCCGTCGTCGCGAACAATGCCGCAGCGGCGTTGGTGCTGGCGGTGGCGGCGCTGGCGGCCGGCCGCGAGGTGGTGGTCTCGCGCGGCCAGCTGGTGGAGATCGGCGGGAGCTTTCGAATTCCCGAGATTCTCGCAGCGGCCGGGGGTCGCCTGGTCGAGGTCGGCAGCACCAATCGCACCCGCATCGGCGACTACCGCCGCGCGCTGTCGAGCGACACCGCGATGATCCTCGAGGTCTTTCGCAGCAACTTCGGGGTGAGTGGATTCGTCGAACAGGTCGAGACCCGAGCGCTGGCGGAGCTCGCCCACCAGCACGGCGTTCCGCTGATCGTCGACGAAGGCTCCGGGCTGCTCGGGCCGAGCCCCGCTGCGGCGCTGAAGGCCAAGACCTCGATCCGCGAGCTGATCGCGGCCGGTGCGGACCTCGTGATCGGCAGTGGTGACAAGGTGCTCGGGGGTCCGCAGGCGGGCCTGATGGTCGGCCGCGCGGCGCTGATCGAACGCTGTCGCAAACATCCCCTCTACCGCGCCTTGAGACCCGGCAAGACAACCTTGGTCGCCCTCGAGGCGGTGCTGTCCGCCCACATGGCCGGTCGTCTCGAGGATCCAGCCCGCGCCCTCGAGCCCACGCCCGACCTGCTCGTGCGGGTCGAGGGTGCCGCGGCCCGCCTCGGAGCGACGATCAGCGAGGGGCGCGCCGAGCTCGGCGGCGGAGCGGGTGCCGCTGCCGGCATCGCAGGGCCGGTGATCGAGCTCGCCGGATCGGAGGCCCTCGCCAAACGCCTGCGGCTCGGGCGCCCGGCGGTGCTCGGGTACCTTCGCGGCGACCGATTGATCCTCGATCTGCGCACGGTCGATGCGGCCGACGACGAAGCGCTGGTCAGCGCCGTCCTCCAGGCTTTGGAGGAAACGTGAAGCGGGGGCCGCTGTTGCTGGTCGAAGACCACCCGGGCCTGCGGGCGGTTCTGGTCGACGCCGCGACCGGCGAAGGGATCGAGGTCGAAGCGGTCGAGACTGTCGCCGCAGCTCGCCGGCATCTCGCCACGGGGACGTTCGCGTTCGTCCTGACCGATCTCAAACTGCCCGACGGCACCGGTCTCGAGGTGGTCGACGCGGCCCGGCGCGCGAGCACGCCGGTGGTGGTGATGACCGCCTTCGGCAGCGTCGGCACGGCGGTCGAGGCGATGAAACGCGGCGCCATCGACTTCCTCGAAAAGCCGGTCGAGCTCGACGACCTGTTTTCGCTGCTTGCGACCCATCTGCCGGCGACGGTGGCTGAACAGCCGCCTTTCCGCGCCCCGGGGGGGCCCGAGCTGGTGGGCACGGCGCCTGCTTTTCGGGGTGCGCTGAGGTTGCTCGAGCGGGCGGCCAAGACCGATGTCACGGTCTTGCTTCTCGGGGAAAGTGGCACCGGCAAGGAGCTCTTCGCACGCTCCCTGCACCTCCTCTCGGCCCGCAGGAGTGCGCCGTTCGTGGCGGTGAACTGCGCGGCGATTCCGGCGCCGTTGGTCGAAAGCGAGCTCTTCGGGCACGAGAAGGGGGCCTTCACCGGCGCCCATCAGCGCCAGATCGGCCGTTTCGAGGCGGCGGGCAAGGGAACCCTGTTCCTCGACGAGGTCGGCGAGCTTCCCCTCGAGGTGCAGGCCAAGGTGCTGCGCGCCGTCGAGGAGCGCGTGATCGAACGCGTCGGCGGCTCGGGGCCGATCCCCGTCGGCCTGCGCCTCGTCGCTGCGACCAATCGCGACCTCGAGGACATGGTTGCTGCGGGGTCCTTCCGCGCCGATCTCTACTATCGCCTGGCGATCTTCCCGATTCGCCTGCCGGCCCTGCGCGAACGCCCGGAGGACATCGGCCGACTCGCCCGCCACCTCCTCGCCAAAGCCGCAGAACGGCACGGCTCGGCGGCCCGACACCTCGATCCCGAGGCCCTCGACTGGCTGCAGCATCAGCCCTGGCCCGGCAACGTGCGCGAGCTCGCCAACGTCCTCGAGCGCGCCGCCATTGTCGCCGAGGGCGAAAGCCTTTCTGTGGGCGACCTCGCCGGCCCCACCGCTCCCACCGGGTCAACCACCGCCGACAGCGAGCGTAAGCGCATCGCTGCCGCGCTCGAGGCCGCGGCCGGCGATCACCACCAGGCAGCCCAAGCGCTCGGGATCAGCTACCGCACCCTGATGCGCCGGCTCGACCAGTACGATCTGCGGGGGCTGCTCTGGCGCTCCTGACCGAGGCGACTCAGCCTTCGTCGCCAGGCTCTGGTGGAGCAGGCGCCGGGCGGGTGAACTCGATCGCGTTGTGGCGAACCTCGAACTTGACGTCGTTCACCGCGCCAACGCCTGGGAACACGGCGGTGAAGCCGGTGTTGCCCTTGGGCCGAATCGCAGCGTCGCCAATCCGAGCGGGCGATTCCCCCAGGAGCTTGCCGTCGGCGTCGTAGACCCGAACCGTCACGCTGACACCAGTCGCGACGGAGTCGTCGTCGTTGCGCAGGGACCCGCTGATTCTGACGCCTCCTTCCTCCACTGAATACGACTCCTCCCAGGATGAGACCGCGACGGCTACGCCACGCTTGGGCGCGGCTGGAGCTGCTTCCCCTTCGCTCGCAGGCTCGCCGACCGGAGCGGTCAAGCGTGCCGCAGCAGCGTCGATCACATCTTGAGGCGCACGCTGGATGTCGTCGTCCGTGAGGGTGAGGACCGCTGCGCGACGCTCCGGCGTGGCGGCTTCCGCCGGAGAGGTGGCCTGGGGTCGGGCCGCCTCCGCGGTGGCGACGGCACTCGCGTCGAGATCGACGTCTCGGGCGCGGAGCGACCCGAGTGTGCCGTTGGGCAGGGTGAAGACGATGCTGGCGCCACGGACTTCCCAGGCCCCCTTGGTAGTCACCCTGGAGCCGTCACGCAGCACCAGGACGTCGGCTCGGGAGCCCGAAGCAGCGAGGAGCAGGAGGGTGGCAGCCAGCATACGCATCATCAGAACTCCTTCCAGTTGGAGACGATGATACCAATCGGGATTGGAATCGGCCTGACCTGCTCGTTGCGGGACGTGCGCGGTGTGAGCTGGTAGTAGTAGTTGCCGAAGCGGGTCCCATCTGGGAAGAAGCTCATCACCGATTCGATCACGGCGAGCTGGTCGGCGTCCCACTCCGCGACCTCGGTGCCGCCGGAGGGCTGGTTCTTCGTGTGCACTTGCTCGAGTGTGGGGGCCGTGGTGAAGTCGCGAACTTCCATGTACCGCCTTGTGTCGCCTTCCACCGTCAGGCCCAACGCGTTGCCGTTGGAGGCATTGACCGCAAAGATACGGCTGAGACCCGTTCGAGCGCAGAGCTGGTCCTCGTCGACATCTACGAACTCGACCTGCGGCTGGAAGGCCGTGAAATTGAGCAGTCCAGCCAACCCGGCAGCGCGAGTGATCACGCGTTCGTCCTCGCCGAGGGTGAAGTACCAGCCTCCCGGACCATCGAGGATTCTGTCGGCTGAGGTCTCCAGACCATCGGGGTCAACAGCGATGTAGCTGGCCTCGGTCCTCGGCAGGGCGCCCGAAAGGTACTGGGCTCGAGTAAAGCCCGTATCGAGCATGACGTAGAACCGTCCGGCGCCGTACACCTCGGACCACAGGTTCTCTCGATCGCCCGTCCCGAAAGCCAAGGCGTACATGGCGGCGCGGGCGACGTAGAACACGGTTGGTCCGTGGAAGATCGGCCCCGCTGCCCCTGCCGGGCCGGTCTGGAAGACAGGGAACGGCTCCCAGTCAGTATTGGTGATCCGCGCTTGGGTCAGCGCTGTGCCGTTGAGATCGCGGGCGGTGACATTCGAGACCGTCCCGAGGGTGCGAAGGTCTACCTTGTAGACGAGCCCTGCAGTGGTGCCGAAGTAGAGGGTGTCGAGGAACGCGTCGTTGTCGCGGTCCTGAGCGGCGATCTCACCGGGAACGGCCCCGATGATCCGACGCTTGTAGAGTGTGCGACCGGTTTCGATATCGACCATGTAGATCCAGTTGCCGATGGTGCCGTTGCGGAACGGCGTGTCCATGCCGCCGCCGAAGACTGCCACCTCGCGGTTGCCGGCGTCGGTCCGAACTCGCCCGAGGATCGGCCTCGACCAGGTGTCGCCGAGGTCGGGGTGGCCGTTCGAGTCCTCGTCCATCGAGACTCGTGTGGCCGGGTGGAGGTCGCTGTATTCCCACAGCAGGGTGGGATAGGAGAGCACGCCACAGTCCGACGGAATCGAGCTGTTCAGGCGCAGACAGGCAGGCACGACGTCCTCCGGCGGGACCCCGTCTGAATCGTACGGGTCCGGCTGGGTGATGTCGATAGCGACGTAGGCATTGCGGATCCGCTGACCTGGGACGTGCTCGAATCGGGGGACCCACTCCTGGCTCGGGAACTTGTTGCCACCTTCCCGCATGCCCGCCACTAGGATCGTCCGCCACTCACGGTCGTCCTCGTCGGGCGCGCCGTTGTGGATCGGGTCGATGAACGCGTCACCGACCCGCGGGGCGCCGTCCATCGAGTAGATCTGCTCGTCGCCGTCCGCTTGATCGCGCACGATCGGCATGGCTGCGCGTGGCATCACCGCGAAGAGCTCACGGCCGGTGCCGGTATTGAAGGTGCCGGTGTCCGGCGGGCCTTCGAAGGTGCCGGCATCAAAGGCGTGAATCATGCCGTCGTTTGCCCCGACGAACACGGTCTTGCGGCGGAGTCGGTGTTTGTCGGCGAAGCAGCGATACCCTCGATTGTGGTTTGGCGGCTCCGCGTCACAGGTGGAGTCGTTACCGTAGAGGTCGCGGGCGAGCAACTCGAAGTCGAGCGGTCGCTCGACGTAGGTGGGATCGGAGTGGAACAGGTCGCCCAACTTGTAGCGCTCGGTGCGCGTGGTCGTGGAGCCGTCCGAGTTCGCTTGCTCGTAGGTCGCGACCTTTTCCGCCAGCGTCGTGTCAATGATGCTCGTGGCATCACCGGCCAATTCTGCCGGTGCTCGGGCCGGGTCGAGGCCGAATCCGAAGAACAGATCCCACCACTCGGAACAACCCGATGGGGGATAGCCGGTGCAGGTGCCTGGGTCCCCGGCGGGCGCCTCAAGTGGACGTTTCGTCGCCGGGACGCTGCTCATCGGGAGGTCGCGGACGTAGAAGACGCGCCGCTGGTCGTCCGCCAGGCCCATGCCGTCCTGGAGAAGGAGCTCTCGGCCGGCGTCCCAAAGGAAACAGCTGCTCTCGTTGCCGCCGCCGCACGTGACAGTCCGGTCGGGCTGTCCGTTGTCATCGAGCGGCACGGGCTTGAGGAATGCGTCGAGACCACCGGACCAGACCGGCTCGTCATTGAAGGGCAGGAAGCGAGAGAGGTAGACCCGATCCGAGATGTCCGCTTGCACCGACGGCACGGTCGCCGAGGCGAAAGCCCGAGTCTCCTCCTGGATTGCGCCGAAGATGCTGGTCAGCGCATTGATCAGCTCATCCTTGTTCTGGGGAAAGATCGGGCCACCACTGCCGTCTGGCTGCCTGCCAGTGCCGCCCGAGGTCGCGATGGCCTCGAGGGAAGTGCTGCCCTGCAGACCGAAGCCGACGACGTAGGTGCGGACACGGTCGTTGCCGGGCTGATTGAGGTTCCCGGCCACCGATGCCGGACTTCCACCGCAGGTTTCGTCGCCATCGGTGACGACGATCAGATACTTCTTTCGGCACACCCAGTCGGGGTCCTGGAGCGCCGCGATGTCCGACCAACCCGGACTGCCGCTGCTGCCCCGCCACCAGTCACGGAAGTTGCTCATTGACGCGCCGAGGGGCGTGCTGCCCTGCGCGATAAGTGGCTTCTGCCGGTCGTCTCGAAGGTGCAGAATAGAATTCGCACCCGGAGTATCCTGGAAGTACGACGCTTGGGTGAAGTCGACACCGTTGGGGGCGAGACGCGACTGGATCAGGCTGCGGTTGTCGGTGTTCCAGTCCAGCGGAATCACGTCGCCGACGTAGAAGCGGTTGCCGCGAGGATCGGTCGAGGTCGTCGTTTGCCTGATGTTCTCGCCACCGTAGTCATCCGAGCCGGTGTCGGTGTTGGGATCCCAGCCGTTGCAGGTGCCGCTGGCGGCGTGGTCCTGTTCGTACGGGAAGTAGCTTCGTCGAGCCGTGCGCCCGCCCGAACTGCTGCTCTCCCAGTGGAAGAAGTCCGTAACACGCCGAAGGGTCACGGTGGCCCAGGGCAGGGAGGTTCGGCTCGAGCAGTCGCTGTTGTTGCAGCGCTGTGCGAGGTAGTGGACATCGATGGTGGGATCACCCAGGGTGCCCGCGCTTAGCATGTACCGGATGCGATAGCGCGTTCCCGAGGACCGGATGTAGATGTAATCGGTCTCGGCACCGGAATCGCCGAGCTTGGGCGCTCGGAGTGCCCGTTCGACCTCCCATGCGTCGTCGAGATCAGCGGGCCAACTGGCGTAACACGGGATGTTGAAATCGTTGTCCCCTGAGTCACAGCCGAAGTCCCGGCCGAAGGTCTCGATCGCGCCTTCGCGTGGCCAGACCTCGCCGTCGTCGAGCGTCGGGCCATCGTTTCCCGCCTGGTAGAGCCAGTGCTTGTAGGTCGCGCGAAGGTCGTTCTGGTTGTAGGTCGCAAAGCCGAAGTGGACGTTCTCGACCTCCCCGAGAACCTTGTGGATGGCATCCTTGGCCTGGTGCATCTTGGAGGCGGGGTCGTCGCCCATGGCCCGAGGCGTGCAGTCGATGCCCGGGCACAGGTAATTGCAGGTGCCGGCGTCGAGTTGGGCTTGGGTGCACTGGGTGGTCCAGTTCATCGAGCCCGAGACGTCGAAGAGGATGAACACGTACGGATCGGCCGACGCCGTGCGAAGCAGGTCGCGGTCGTCGGCCCAGCTCGCAGCGGAGACCGCGCCGAGGATTCCCAGCACGTAGGTAGTCCGGAGCCACGTCATTCTTGGGGTATTCACTGTCTTCTCCTTAGAACTTAAAGCGGCGGACGATATCCGGATCGACGCTCATGCACTGCGCGACTTCGCTGGCGTGGAAGGGCTGGATGTCGAGAACGGCACCGACAGTCTTGCTGGCGATGACCGCGTAGCCACTGGCCAGCGGGCCGGTCGGGTCGGCGGTCTGCCGCTCGGAGTCGGCAATGAGTCCGTAGTTGAAGCGATGGATCTCGTCATTTTGCCCCTCTTGGCAGGGGCACCAGTTGCAGCAGCCCTTGAAGAGGACGAGGGCTGGCGACACGGTCGCGACATCGGCGAAGGTCCCGACATGTGGGTCCGTCTCCAGTTCGGCGACGTAGGCCCAGCCGGGTCGGCCGAGGCCGCTCTGCAAGCGAGGCTGACAGGCGCCACCGACGGTGAGCATGTAGGAGGAAGCGAGGCTCAGTCCAGACTCGGCGGCATAGAACGTGCGCTGGATGACCTTCTCGTTCATGCCCACCTGCATCTCGGTCTGCGAGACCAGGGTCACGGCGAGACCACCGATGGTGAGGACCAGGAGAGCCATCAAGGCGACGATGTAGGCGCTGCCGCGTTCGTGGGCGGAGGGGAAGGGAGATGTTCGTTCAGGCGACATCAGAGGCCTCGGAGGTCGACGTTGGTTTGGACCGCACGGCGGCGGAACTGCAGCATGAAGTTCGTGTTGAGCGGATCTCCGGCGGCATAGATGCGGTCCTCGAGCCGCCCGGTGCGCGGCGCCGAGTACTTCGGGTCCGGCCGGTCGGTCAACGCCAGGGTGGTCACTCGGACGGTCCGCAATGGGGCGAGCGGAGTCGTGTTCCACAGAGCCACCGAGTCGTTGTCATCCTCGTCGTTGTAGAGCCATTCATCAGCGCTTGGGTCAAGCCCTGCCGTCAGCTCGCCATCGGCGATCACGCCATCGCGGCTTGTGTCGATGCCTAGCGCGACCTGCAGATCCCAGACGTTCTCCGCAATCTCGGTCGTGAGGTTGGCGTTGTCGCCGGCATGGGGGAGGTTGCTGAAGGGCAACATCCTCGCGACGGTCAGGGCCGGGCCTCGTCGCCCGGTGCCGGGATCCAGCCCCCCGTTGGGGACACGCACGAAGAACCGGTACTCCTCGAGAATGATCGCTGTGAGAGAGTTGCCGTTGGCGGCGTTTAGCAATCTGGCAAATGGCACGGCCGAATTGAGGTCTCGAGAATAGTCCGTGGGGTTTGGCACTCCCCCGAAGCGGAACCCGATGACGAGTGGGTCACCTGTGACATCCGACGTGGCCGGGTCCAGCTCCACGAGGCCGAAGATCGAAGGGTCGGCCCGCGACGTGAGCAGAACTGCCTCTGTCCGCCCACCGTCGACCGCATCAATGAAAGGTGCGAGATCCTGCTCGACCTCCGCGCCATCGACGACCCTCTCCATGCCGATGGGTCGCCAAAGCCTGGGAATGAAGAACCGGCCGATCCCGTCGTTGGTGTCGAGAATCTGGACGTTGGCTCCCCCGTCTGGACTCTCCGGAGTCGCAGGGCCATAGTCCAGGAAACCGATGCGGTTGTCGATCGATCCGCGAATCGTCAGGATGTCCGTTCCCGCGAGGGCGACGGGAGATCCGGCGAGCCCTGGGGCAACTTCGGTTCCGTCGGCGACATTGCTTTGAAGGCTGAGGGCGAGACCGCCGGGAACGTCCGGCAAGGGTGTTCCGACTGGGCCCGGCAGCTGACCTTGTCCGATTCCACCACGCCCAGCCAGCCGCACCGTCCGGATCAGCACGTTTTGGGCGACGCGGACGCTCTGCTGGGCTTCTGCAACCTGCATCTGCGCGCGACCGACTTTGGTGTTGAAGTCGAAGAGCACCAGCACTGCGACGAGGATCTCCGCCACGATAAAGAGCGTGACGAGGGCCTCGAGCAGGGTGTAGCCGGCTTGATCCTGCGGCGGGCGGGCGAGGGTCGTCTTTCGGTATGCAGCCATCGGATGAACTCCCTAGAAGGCTTTGAGCAGGCGAACCCGCGAGGACCGTTGGTTGCCGAGCGTCTTCAGGATGCTCGCGCCGAGCTCGTCCTCGCTCCGGAGCTCGATGTCGACAACCTTCAATTGCACGAAGTCGTTGAGGGTGTCGCCCGCGAGGGCGTCAGCCTCCTCGAAAGGGGCGCCGTTCGTCCACTGTCCGACACCGTACTGGCGAGTTTCGACAATCCGTCGTGCTGTGACGCCGCCAAAGCGATCCGTAGGTACCGCGCTGGCTCCGGGAGAGCGCTGGAACCATCGACCTTCCCACGGGTTGTGCTCCGTGGCGTCGGCAGCGAGTCGGTCCGAGACCCAGTTGTGTTCCGCGACGAGCACTATTGCCCCGGCGGGGATCGTGAGTTGCGGATCGTTGAAGGGGGCACCGATCGCGTACTCGCCCGCCTCACGAGCAGAATTGGCGTTGCGCGAGCCGACATTGCCCATGCTGTTGTTGACCAGGGCGCGGCTGAACAGCGGAAGGATGCCCGCGGCGATGATGAAGATCAGGCCCACGGCGATGAGCGCTTCGACGAGGGAGAGGCCTTGCTCCGAGCGGGAGGTCCTTGGGAGTGGCTGCTGTGTCAGTACCATATCCAGGCTCCTTGGTCCTGAGGATCCCACAGTGAGGTGTCGCGATTCCACTTGGAGAGATCGGTCTTGGCGGTTCGAGTCAGCGCAATCCTCAGAAAGTTGCCGCGTACGTCGCCGACAGCGAAGTCGCCCGGAGCAGTAACGGAACCGTCGGGTCTGAACACGATGACCGTGTCGCTGCCCACGGTGCTGAACCCGTTGATGGCAGCGATATCGCTGCCGCCATCACTGCGATAGGCGACCTGCCCGGGCAGGCGGTAGGTCGCGATCACGAAGTCGGTCGCTCGGACCTCCGTCACGAGCGGATCCGGATTGAGCAGGCCATTGTCGTCGAAGTCAGTGAAGGCACGAAGCGCGGGATAGGTGCCGAAGTCGAATGCGACGACGACGGGCACGTTGTACTTGGCTGCGTTCATGCGAGCCTGCTGGAGGAACATCGTCGCTTCCCGTGCTGCTCCTTCTACTCGCGTACGGTGGGCCAGATTCATCAAGGCGGGAATGCCCAAAGCGGCGATGATGAACATCAGCGCGATGACGACCAGCAACTCGGTCAGGGTGAAGCCGCTTTGGCTCTTCCGAGATCTCACGATGACTCTCCTTCCAGGTGGTCCTAGAGCACGAAGCTTGCCAGGCATGCAGGGATGTGGATTTGTTCGCGCGGGTGGCGGGACGCGTTTGGCCGCGCTGGTCTAGTTGTCACCGATCGTAACGATTCTGCCAGGTCGGATGGTAACGCGGGCGATGGTGCCGCCGCCCTCGCGATCCAGCAGCTCGACGGTGCCGCCGTGGAGGTCGACGATGCGTCGTGCGACCGCCAGGCCGAGGCCGACCCCGCCGGGCCTCGCACTGGCGAAGGGTTGAAAGAGGCGCGGTCGCAGGTCGGCGGGGATGCCGGGGCCGCGGTCGCGGATCTCGACCAGGATTCGCTCGCCCGTGACCATGGCGGCCAGCTCGAGAGGCTCGGCGGTGTCGCCGTGGGCGCGGGCGGCGTTGTCGATGAGGTTGGCGAGCGCCCGCTCGAGGAGGACGGGATCGCCTTCGAGCTGCGGCGGCGGATCGCCGACCTCGACCATCGCGTCCGGGGGGGCAAGGCGCCGCAGGAGTGCACCGAGATCGACGATCTCGCGCTGGGCGGTGCCGGGGCGGGCGAAGGCGAGGAAGTCCGCGACCACGCGCTCGAGGGTGTGGAGCTCGGTGCGGGCGGCCTCGAGGTGGGAGAAGTCGCGGCGGCGATCGAGCAGGGCGAGTCGACCGGAAAGCGCGGCGAGGCCGTTGCGCAGCTCGTGGGCGACGCCGGCCGAGAGCTCGCCGAGCTCGGCGAGTGCCGTGGCGAGTCGACCCTCGACCTGTTCGCGGCGGGCGCGAGTGCGATCCGACAGCAGCACCAAAGCGCCGCCGTCGCCGCGGGTGAGGCGGTGGACCGAGATGCCGAGGGTCGCTCCCGCACCGAGGTCGACATCGAAGATCTCGGCCGGGTCGGTGCTGTCGCAGCGCGCGGCGACCATCGCGGCAACCTCGGGCTGGGTGGCGAGGGCTTCGCCGAGCGGGCTGCCGGGTCGGGGCTCGCCGATGCCCAGCAGCTCGAGGGCGGCGGGGTTCACGGCGGTCACCTGGCGGTCGCCGCTGAGGACCAGCACCCCGGTCTCGAAACTCGCCGCAACCGCCCGACCGGTGTCGGGGTCGAGCTCGCCGCGGTGGCGGGCGAGCGCGGTGTCGACGGCCCGAGCGATCCACTCGCCCTGGTCGCTGTCGGTGGCGAGGTTGGCCTGAGCCAGCAGCGCCTCCCACGGTTGCAGGTAGCGACGCAGGAACAGCAGCACCAACACGCTGCCCGCGAGCACCACCACGAGCAGGAGCGAGCCGACGATGCGTTGGGTGGAGCGCTGCCCCGTGAGCCCGAGGTCGGCGAGCTCGACCCGCACCAGCCGGCCGGCCCCCGTTGGGCTCCACCCCACGACCCTGCCCTCGACGACAATGGAGCGTTCGTCAGCCTCGGGGAGCATCACGCCAGTCGGCGATTCGGTGGCGGCCACCACGGTGCCACCGGTTTCGAGCACGGCGATCGACAGGGCCTGCGGCGCGAGCGACAGCAGGGTCAGCTCACTCGGGGTGGAGCTTCCGAGCCGGCCGGCGACTGCCGCCGCGACGCGCTCGGCCTCGCGTCGCCGTTGGTCCTCGAGCACGTCGGCACCACTACGCCAGGCCGCCAGGGTTGCCACCGCTGCGGCCGCGATCAGCGCCACCGCCACCGGGATCAACACCCACACCTCACGCGAGCGCCGCGCGAGACCCTGCCAATCGGCGGGAGCGGGAGTCGTCACGGTGGCCCCGGTGGGACGGGTACCAGGTACCGGGTGTTGGAAGGTACCGGGTACCAGGTCTCAGAAGGTACCGGGTACCAGGTACCGGGTACTTCGGACCCAATCCCCGGATCCGGTCTTCCAAATCTCTTCAGGTACCCGGTACCCGGAACCCGGTACCTCTTTTCCGCAGCCCGATACCCAATACCCGATACCCGATACCTCTCCGAGTCCCCGGTCCCCGGTCCCTGGTCCCACTTCTCCGGCCGATACCCGATACCCGATACCCGATACCTCTTCTCCGAAAACCAGTACCCAGTACCCGGTACCCGGTACCTCTTCGAGTCCCCGGTCCCCGGTCCCCGGTCCCTCTTCTCCGATACCCGATACCCAATACCCGATACCCAATACCTCTTCACATCCCGGGTCCCCGGTCCCCGGTCCCTGGTCCCTTCCCTCACAACAACCCCGTATACCACTCGACCAGCGGCCGGCCGATGAGCAGCGCAGCGGCAGCTCCGGCGGCGAGGAACACGCCGAACGGCAGGTGGCTCTTGCCGTGGAGGCGACCGAGGGCCATGCCGACGATTCCGACCACACTGCCGACCAGGGAGGCGAAGAACACCGTGACCAGCACTCTTTCGATCCCGAGCACGGCGCCGACCCCGGCGAGCATCTTGACGTCGCCGAGACCCATGCCTTCCTCACCGCGCAGCACCAACCACAGGCCGATCATGGTCAGCGGAATGGCTGCCCCCACGAGCGCACCGCCGGCGGCGTCGCGCCAGCTCGCGACGAAGCCCCACTCGGGCCGCAAGGCGGCGAGCGCCAGGCCGAGGATCAGGAGCGGATAGGTGATCCGATCGGGGAGGATGAAGTGCTCGCGGTCGATGCCGGCGAGCGCGATCAGGGTCAGCAAAAAGATCGCCGCAACCGCTGCTCTCGGCGTCGAGCCGAAGAAGCGCCACGCCGCCAGCACGGCACTTGCGCCGAGGATCTCGACCACCACGTAGCGCGGTGAGATCGCCGCACCGCAGCTGCGGCAGCGTCCGCGCAACAACAGCCAGCCGAGGACAGGAACGTTGTCGTACCAGCGGATCCGGGCGCCACACGCCGGGCATGCCGAGGGCGCGAGCACGGTGTCTTGGCCCCGCGGCATGCGGTGGATGACGACATTCAGGTAACTGCCGAGGATCAGCCCAATCGCCACCAGCCAGACCCCGATCAACCACTCGGGGCTCACGCCGACACCCCGCGGCGGCGGGCGATGCCGGTCGAGACGCCACCCGCCAGCAGGGCAAGGGCCGTGAGCCACAGCCCGATCGGCACGGTCGGGTCGCGGAAGCGCAGCGTTGCGCGCCCCCCGGTCGGCGCCGGGGGTAGGGTGGCGAAGATCTGGCCGAGGGCGTTGGGGTGAAGGTCGAGCGCGGCGCCGTCGGCGAGCGTGGCCCCCCACCGCGGATCGAAGGTGCGGGCGATCACCACGGCGACCGGTGCCGTCGACGTCCACTCGAGCGCCAGCTCGTCGCTGCCGTCACTCGCCTCGAGGTGTGTGGGGAGCTCGAAGTCGTTCGTGGGCAGCAGAGTGGTGATCCAGGTGGTGGCGGGATCCCAGCCTGCAGCAGCGGCGGCGTCCTGGGCTTTGGCCTGATCCGCGTGCACCTCGACCCGCGAGACCGCGCGGACCACCGGGACCGGCGCCGGATCGACCTCGACCCGCACCAGCTCGGGGGCGCGTCGCGTGGCGCGAGCCTCCTCCGCGAGGTCGTCCATGCTGCGCCGCCACACCACCGCCTCGGTGCTCCAGGCGCGGGCGAGTGCGATCGCCGATTGGTGAGAAGGGTCGCCCAAGTGCCACTGGTCGAGGAACATCTCGTGAGCATAAACCGCCCACGGCGTCATCATCAGATCGTAGTCGCGGTGGAAGCCGTAACGGCGACCAAACAGCAAGGCGCAGTAGGGGTCGAGGCGGCGCACCCGGCCGATCGCCTGTTGGGCGCCGACCGGGCCGACGCGCACGCCCACGTCCTCTTCGCCGTCGTAGGTCATGGTGTTGAGGATCCGCGCACCTGGCGCCACGGCGTCGAGGGTCGGCGGAGCGGTCAGGAACAAGGGCGCCGGGATCGTGAACAGGAGGCTTCCGACTGCGGGGACGAGCGGCACGATCGCCAGGCCCGCCAGCGCCAGACTGGCGGCCCGCCGTCGCTCAGGCTCGCGACCCCACCACAGCAGCAGCGCCACCAGCCCGGCGATCGCTGCGGTCGCGAAGGCCTCGCCGCGCAGCCACCGCTGTTGCTCGAGGATCACCTGGGGTGGCCCGCCGCCGCCGCGGACGCTGATCCACTCGAGGGCGGCGTTACTCCCGAGCCACCCCCACCAGCAGCCGGCCGCGACAGTCAGGATCGCTGCTGCACCGAGGGGCAGCCGAAACCCACCCGCACGCCAGCGATCGAGGCCGATCGCTGCGGCGACGAAGGCCAGGGTGATCGCCAGCAGCAGCCACTTCTCGGGGTAGCGCACCCACCCAAAGGGCGGCAGCTCGCGCAGCAGCAGGTAGAGCGGATCGTGGCGGCCGAGCGCCATCGCCACGCCCACGATGCCGATTCCGAGGAGGGGCCGTCGCCAGCGGCCCCCCCCGAGCGCCCCGGCGACGGCGAGCACCCATAGCGCCCCGGCCGGCGCCAAGTACGCCACGTAGGGGAAGTTGCGGTCGTGCAGCTCCCAGCCGAAGAGCTCGCCCGACTCGTCGCGGTGGGGATGGCCGTGGAAGGTCGGCAGGATCAGCTCGAGGAGCCGCTCGGGCGGCAGCGACCAGCGCAACGCCTGCTCTGCGTCGGCACCGCCGGCCCGCGGGGACTCGAGTACCCGCACGGTCGTCGGCACCAGCTGCACCGCGGCGAGCGCGGCGGCGAAGGCGCCGATGGCCGCCAGGCGCAGCAGTGCCCGGTCGCGGCCCGCTGGAGGAGTCGGTCCGAGCAACACCAGCAGGCCGAGGCCGAGGCCCGAGAGCATCGGCAGGACCGGTTCGCCGGCGAGAAACTGCAGCGCCAGAGCGGAAGCGGCGGCGAACACGCTGCCCCGCTCGGGGCCGATCGCCCGCAAGCCGAAGAACAACACCCACGGCAACCAGGCCGTGCTGAACAAGACCGGCAGGGCGTTGATCAGGGATAGGAACGGGGCGCCGAGACCGAAGCCGATTCCGGCCAGCACACTCGCAGCCACACTCGCCCCGAATAGCCGCGACAGCCGCATCAGGCCGGCAGCGCCCCACAGCACGTGCAGCCAGACCAGCCAGCCGAGGGCACGCTCGGGAGCCAGCACCAGGCCGAGCCAACTCGGCGGGTAGAAGGCCATGGTGTTGGGATTCGACAGGGTCGGCTGCCCGTGGTGGATGCCGGGATTCCACTCGGGCAGTCGACCGAGCTCCGCAGCCTCCTGCCAGAACCACGCGCGCAGTGGGAGATGGAACGTCGGGATGTCGCGCGCCGAGATCACCGTGCCGGGCGCCAGCACCGGTGCCGTCGCCAGTCCAACGACCACCAGGCCGAGTGCCGCGAGCGTGCGTGGTTTCATCTCGCCGAGACTATCCCGTCGAGCCAGGCACGATCGGGTTCTCGGCGTAGCGGCGAATCGACCGTGCAAACCGTCGCAAGACGGAGTGCCCGGAACGGCCACGAAGCGTCAGGAGTGTCGCTTCGGCTCCGTCGATCGATGCCAATGCCTGGATCCGGCCCGCTTCCAGCCACACCCGGGCCGCCGGCTGGTCGGCCCACGACCGATCGGGACGGGCGCCCTCCGCCGCGAAGCTCACAACCACCTCGCGTGGCAGGTTGATTAGTCCATGGTCCAGGTCTTCAGGCAGATCGCGGACGGTCGAACACCAGCCGAGTGCGTCGACCAACTCGGGGACGTCGGCAGCCCGCAGCTCACAGTCGCCGGCGAGCAACATCAGGTCGAGACTGAGGGTGAAAGTCGTGCGGTGATGTTTCGTCAGAGCGCCTTGGTCGAACGCCAGCAGGTCTCGACGGCGCAGCCAGTCGAGGCGCATGTGGGCGATCAGCGCCGCGACCTGAGCGACGGCATCCCGTCCGCCTCGTGCTTCGAGGTCCTCGACCATCGCGCGAGCCAGCAGCGCAAGCGGCTCGTCGCCGAAGTTCCGGTGGTGGATCTGCAGGGCCAGCGCGTCTGCCACCGCGATCGGATCGGCGCAGGGGCGATCGCCGTCGTACAGGTCGTCGATCGCCTGCAGGGTGCAGAAGCCGGTGCGCAGCAGCCGACGCTCGCGCCAGCGTGGCACACTGGCCGCAAGCAGGGCCAGGCTGATGGTGAGATAGCGGCGGTGGCGCCTGGCGAACTGGAGCATGGTGTCGATGCAGAAGACGTCGATGGCCAGGGCGCGGGCCCAGCCACGGGGCACGGCGACACGCGTGACGAAGACCCAGGCTCCGACCGCGAGTGCGGCGCCGGCGAGGACGTCGAGGAGATGGTGCTGGCGCAGCAATACCGTGCTGATGGCGACACCCAGGGCCCAAGTCCCCAGGGCCAGGCGTACCGCCGGCCGGCCTCGCGGTGCCAGGGCGAGCGCTGCCAACACAGCGAAGGCGACGTGCAAGGAGGGCAGGAGATTGCGGTCGAGGTTGATGGCATCGGCGAGCTGGAACGCGGAGCCGAGCAGCCCGGTCGGTGGATCGAAGGCGAGGAACCGCGGCTCGACCGGCAGCAGGACGAAGACCACGGTGGCGACCGCGGTCGCCAGGGTCAGCGCCAGGAACAGAGTCGCCAACTGCTCGACGCGGCGCAGCACGAACGGCGCGAGCAGCAACACCACATCGAGCGAGAGGTAGAGCCACACCAGCTCGGGAACGAAGGGGAAGTACCGTTCGATCGCGAGATCGACCTGGATGCGCCACGGCACCAACCCCGAAATCCACTCGGCACCGACGAAGGTGACGCACCACAGCAGGAGGAAGCTCCCGCACAGGAACGCCAGGCCGAAGCGCTGATCTCGGGGAGGCAGCGCCAGCCAGGGTCGCTGCTCCTCTGGGCTCACGGCTTCGCCTTTTCGGGATCTCCGGGGTAGGGGCGGGGCCCTGCCCACATCGACCGCCAGATGGTCGAGAAGTGTGGCTGCGGCTCGTTGGGATCGACCAGGTCGGGCAGATGGTTCCACGGCGCCTGAGGGTGTTGGTGGTGGGCGAGGTGGAAGTGGTAGTTGAGGAAGATCCATCGCACCAGCCGTGGGACCCGTAGGTTCCACGCCCCGCGTTTGGGGTCGAGTGGCGAGAACGCGTGATCGGCGTACTGCAGCGAGCTCCAATTGAGCGCAAAAGCGGCGTAGCAGATGAGCCAGCCCGTCCACGAAAGTCCGAGCGCCCAGGCGATGCCGAGTTGCCAGGCAGCCGCGACCCCCAGCTCGAGGCGTGCCGGCAGCGGCGGCAGGGCGTCGAGCGCATCGAGGTAGGGTCCGGAGCTGGTTTGGGTGGCGAGCTGGGAATCCTTGCGCCGCAGGAATCGCAGCCGCAGCAGGCGTGGTGTCAGCGCGAACAGCACGACGCCGACCACCGTGATTGCCCAATACAGGCCGGTGAGGATCGCGTACCACTGGGCGTACTTCAGCCACTTGATGTCGTCGTCGTGGATGTAGTCGAACTGCTCGAAGCGGGTGCGGTTGTTGCGGTGGTGGGTCAGGTGGAAGGCTCGTTGCACCAAGAAGCCGGTCGGAAACCAGGCCGCCGCGACGACGCCCCCGAGGCGGTTGAGGCGACGGCTGGTGAACAGCACGCCGTGCACCGCTTCGTGCAGCAGCGCAAACAGGGTGTTGTTGGAGAACGCAAACACCAGGGCAGCCAACGCGACCTGCCACCACGCCGCGGCGTGGCTGGCGGCCCACAGCGCAGCACCGTCGACGGCGCTGGCCAAGAGCAGGATCAGGGCGTTGCGGCGGTTGGGGATCTGCATCTCAGCGGCGCTCGCTGTGGTCCGGAAGGCTGGCGAGGAAGCCCACCATGGCGCGAACGCCGGGGTCGAGAACCTCGGTGCGCAGGTCGATCCCTTCGATGATGGCGAAGTCCTTGCGCAGGAAGCTGAGGAACAGCCAGGTTGCGATGCGCAGCTGCAGGGACGGCAGCCAGGTCGACTGCGGCATGCCGAAGCTGCCGTAGGCGAGCACCCCGGAAGAGGTCGGGAGCAGGCCGAGGACGGCGCTGGTCCTCCTCCGCCCGAGCTGCGACTCGACCGTGAACAGTGGCCCGCTGCAGGTCATGGTGACGTCGATTGCACCATTCGAGAGCCAGTTGGTGAGACGGTCGGCGACCCCACCTCCGACCACCATCGACCGGTAGCGCAGCTGCAAATGGCCGTTCTGGGTCGTGGTGAGCTCGGGTGGGGCCAGCAGGCGTCGGTGGTGCACCGCCTCCAGGTGGTCCATGTCGAAACCGCTCACGATCAGCGCATGCCACGAGGTCGCGACGGCAACCGGTCCTCCGGCCCGCCAGCGGAAGCCCGAAGGTGCGGCCGGCGTTGGGGGGGCGAGAGGGGGCTCGTCGCCGAGCCACAGGAACACGAGACCTTGGGCTTCGTGAACGATCGCGGTGCCGGTCGATCCGCACCGGTCCCGGCCTCGCCGCGCGGTCCCGTCGGCGTCGAAGCACCAGTGGTGCATCGGGCATTCCATGTGCTCACCGCTGACCCGGCCGTGGCGCAGGTGCGTTCCCATGTGCGGGCAGTGGGCGTCGAGTGCCACCACCCGACCTGAGGTGGTGCGAAACAGCACCAGCTCACGAGTCGCGAGCCGACGGGTCAGCACCGCGTCGGTGCGGACTTCGCCGCCGCGCGCGACCGCATACCACCCCAGCGGCCAGGGCGGCAGCGTCCCCGTCACGCAGCCCGACCTGTTCGTCGCCCGATCACCACCCCCAGCACGAGTGCCAGCACGGCTGCCACAGTCCCGCCGATTACCAGGGTTCTGCGCTGGGCCGTCAGCACCGGGTTGTCGAACATGTTGGTCGAGTAGTGGAAGTTCGCCACCAGCCACTGGCCGTCTTTGTGGACCATGGTCGCGGACCAGCGGGCGCTGATGTCGAGCTCGGGCCCACTCTTGAGCACATAGTGGTCGTTGGTGTGGCCCCAACTGACCGCGGTGTCCCCGCCGTGGAGGAACGACAGCGCTTCCGGGACGAACTCGGAGGTGACGGAATCGACCACCGCCTCGGGGCCCTCGAGCATCTTGCGGAAGTAGTCGGCAACACCCTGCCTTCCGACCACCACGTCGCTGTTCATGGTGGTGAACACCACGTTTTCGTCGACGTTGGCCAGCAGCGAGTCGAGGTCGCGGGTGTTGAGCGCCTGCTCCATCGTCGCCTTGAGCGCCCGGAGCTGATCGTGCAGTTGGTCGACATCCACCTCGGCAGGCCCGACCGGCATCGTCTCCGCGGGCTCCGCGCGCGCGTCTTGGGCGACGGCACGGGAGGCGACGATACTCAGCACCGCGATCAGCAGGAACGAGATCAGACGCATCACGATTCTCCTCGAGTCGGGGACAGCGGGTCGCCGTCGAGAACGGTTTCCCAGCGAACGTTGGTGCCGAGAGACGTCGGTTTGATGCCTCCGAGCGGGCGTTGGGCACTCTCGAGCTCGAGCCAGCGCGTCTCGGCATCACCCCGAACCCGGAACAGGCCCAATTGACCGAGTTGGCCGAGGTCGAGCGCTTGGGCGAAGTAGGGATTGCGGCGAAGCTCGGCGAGCATCCTGGCCCTCAGGTCGAAGGGGTCGTCAACAGTGGAATCGACCAGCAGAGTGTAGCTCGGCGGCTGGTCGGGCTGGGGCGGTGTGGGAACCAGACGGACAAAGCCCAACCGGCCGGCGCCCGCGGCCTCGAACGCGGATCGCACGAACGCATCGCTGAGTTTTTCACCGACCTGGTCGACCCGGCGGTCGTTGCGTCCGACGAAGCGCAGGCTCGGCGTGCCGTGAAGGAACCCGTCAACTCTGACCACGTCACCGAGGCAGTATCGGTAGAGGCCGCCCTGGGTCGACACGATGATGTCGTACTGTGCCCCGGTTTGTAGTTCGTGGGCCGCGAAGAACGCGCCCGCGTCGTCGCGAAACTCGAAGTGGTGGGAGCAAAGCGCCAGGGGTGATCGGCCCGCGTAGGGCACCGTGACCATCGCTTCGGTCGCCAGCAATCCCTTGGGCTCGAGCACTGCGGGCGCGATCAGCTCGGCGAGCGCCGTGGCGGGTGCCGACGCCGGGCCGTCGGCCCAGGCGCTCACCACCGTGAGCTTGGGCCAGATCTGTTCGGTACCGGCGTTGGGCCCGAGGCGCGAGAGCTCGAGGGCGCGCCGGGGATCAGCGCGGAGGCGTTGCCGCACCGCAGCGCCTGCTGCCGGCCCAAGCGCGTTGGCGACGCGGAGGGTCCCCCGTTCGAGGTCCTGCAAGAGGTCGTCCCACCAGGCCCGCCGTGCCTGCCACAGCAGCGAGAAGAACGACGGATGCCACACAGAGATCAGGCGCAACTCCCGGGCGGCCAGGAGCAGCAGCAGGGTGGCGTAGCGGAAAGCGTCGGGATCTACCGCATGTCGGAGCGCATTCGGCGCCAGCAGGACGCAGCCCACCAGCGGTTCGAGCCATCGCCCGAGGTAGGCGGTGTCGTCGTCGAAACCGACCGGGATCCTGGCCTCGGGAAACGTGGGCACCACCGCCGGCGAGACCGACCAATAGGACGGTCCTCGGGTCACCTCCGCGTGGCGCCGCATCAGGTCGGCCATCCACGGGTCGATGGCCGCGCCGAAGGCGCGCGCGAGGCCCGCGGTCCACGGCACCAGCTTGACTGCGCCGGCCGACCCACTGGTGGGGACCAGCCGTCGGATCGGTTCGGTCGTCAGTCCGGCGGTCCCGGTGAGCAGCTTCGGCGTCATTTCGGCGAGCTGGTCGCCGGTGATCAGCGGCACGCGGGAACGCCAGCCGGCAAGGCTGTCGATCCGGTCGAAGCGATGGCGGCGGCCGAATTCGCTGGTGCGGTTGGTGGCGATCAGATCGCGCAGGACCCGGAGTTGAGTCGGCTCGGGATGGTGCAGCGCGCGAGCGAAGCGCCGATCGTTGGCCCGCGCCGCCAGGCGCCAGGCGCCGTGCACGAGGGAGAAGCGGTTCATCCTGCGATCCGCCGGGTCGCGGACAGCATGCGGCGACCAGCGGCGGTGAGATTGTCGAGGCGAATCTCACAATGGCACACCAATTCGTCGCCGCGATCGGCGCCGGGGTTGGCGCGGTGGAAGAACGCTTCGAGGTCGTCGGTCGAAGGGGCACTGCGGGTCGGTTTGACGATCTGGGGATGGGCTAGGGTGACGACACCCGAGGCCGGATCGAGCTCGCCGCCGTAGCGTGCCTGTGCCAGTCGCTGCATTTCGGCGCGGACTTCGGGTGGGGTCGGGCGCGTCGGGTGGGGACTGAAGGTGGTGAAGAAGACCGGCAGGAAGCGGTAGGTCCGCACGCTCGAACAGACCAGGAGCCACACCAGCCGCTCGATCCGGTGCCGGTCGGCCAAGCTCAGCGCGGCCTCGATCCAGCCGCGGGCCAACTCCGCGTTCGCGCGACCCTCGGGGGCGACGATGGTGTCGCCGGAGTAGATGGTCCACGGCAGCTCGCCGGCCGCCGGCACCAGGGCCAGGGTGGTGAAGCCGACCAGTCGGCCGGAGGAGTTGCGCACCAGGACGACGTGGGTCTTGTTGGCCAGGTCGGCGTCGAAAACGGAGCGCTCGGCGCCGTCGAAGTACTCGGCCAACAGGTCTGCCATCGCCGTGAGGTCGACCGGGGTGAGCTCCTCGACGGGTCCCCACCACCAACTCACAACAACGCTCCCTCTGGGCGAAAGCCGGCCGAGATGGCAGAAACCAGCGCTGGTTCCACCTTGCCGACCGCGTAGAGCCGTGTGTCGTAGCGCCGATGGGGAAGGCGAAAGAGTGTCGCGAGAAGGGGGTCTTTCGCCGAGAGACTGAGGCTCAACCACTCGACGCCACGCGACCGGGCGGCGCGCATCGCGGACCGGACGAGGTCCCGCGCCACGGCGGGGGTGGGCGCGACCACGTGCGAAAGGAACGCAAGTGGAACGATCGCACCCGGGGTCGGCAGCCCGGATCGACCGGCGAGTCGAGCGAGGGCATTGGAGATTGGTCGCACGACGCGCAGCAGCCGCGAGTACCCGGCAATCACGGTTTGTTTGAACCCGCGTTGGTCCCACAGTGCGCAGGCGCCCACGAGTCGAGAACCCTCTTCGGCGACCAGGAAGTCCTCGAGGGTGAGGTCGCGGTAGGCGGAGGTACCGGGTACCCGGTACCGGGTACTCTCAGAACGGCCTGGAGCGTCGTCGCAGTGGATGCTCGCTGGGTGACCCGGGACCCGGGACCCGGGACCCGGCAGGAGGGAGGAGGGGGCACGGACGGGGAATCCGGGATCCGGGACCCGGGATCGGTCGGAAGGGGAGGCGGGATCGGAGCTGGACGTCGGGATCGAGGGCCACCGGGGGCAGAGGGTGAAGTCGGACTTTTGCTGGTCGAGGAGGTCGCGGATCGCCGGGGCATCGCCCCGTTCCGCGGGGCGTGCATGCCCGCCCCCGCTCAGACGCGTGGGGAATACCAAGGTGGTGATGTCGCCGACCGGGTGGTAGATCGGCAGCCCGCGAAGGCCCCGCTCGAGCAGCCGACGCGCCCGGTGGTTGTCGCGTGCGATGGTGGTGAGGCTCACTGCGACGTCTTTGCTGTCGGCGAGCGCGAGGGCAAACCCCCGCGTGAGTGGACCCCGCCCGAGCGGGCGTTCGAGGCGCAGCTGACCGAGGTAGCCGGCCTCGACCTCGGCCCCGTCGAGGAACACCGGTCGACGCCAGGCCATCGCCATTCCCACCGGCTGATTCCCCTCGCGCGCGAGGATCAGCTGCGGTGGCCGATCGATCAGCTCCGCGGACCCGAGCGGCGACGGGTTACGGGTCAGCGCGAGACGGACCGACCCCTCCATCGGGCGCGCGAGCAACGCCGCCGCAGCATGGTCGGCGGCATGATCCTCTCGATCGACCACCTCCACCGAGACGCTCACGAGGCCTCGAGCAGCGGCCTCGGGTCGGCCGCGTCCCCAAGGGGCAGTCCGTGGCGACCTCCGATGTCGATCTGATGCAGGGCATTGGTGGCGAGGTAGTAGCCCGCCATCCACGGATCGCGGTGATTGACCCGGCGGCGCAGCCGCCTCGCGATGCTGCGCCACGAGTAGAAACGCTTGCGGGCGGCAAGGCACAGAGTTGCGAGCTCTTCGGGCTCGAGCAGATTGGGGCGGAAGGGCACCATGCCGTAGCGGTAGCTGTCGTCGAGCCACCACGGGTCCATCAGCAGGCGTTGCTGATCGGCGAGGCGCTGGTAGAGGGGGGTGCCGGGGAACGGGGTGATGTGGTTGAACGCGGCGATGAACAGGCCCTGGTCTTCGGCGAACTCGAGGGTGCGATCGAAGGTCTCGGCGGTGTCGTGGTCGTAGCCGAAGACGAAGGTGCCGTAGATGCGCAGGCGGTGTTGGCGGAAGCGTTCGAGCGCCGCCGGAGCGCCTCCCCGGGTGGCGTTGAAGCCCTTGGCCATTTGCCGCAGCGTCGGTCCGTCGAGGCTCTCGAAGCCGACCAACACCCCCTGACAGCCCGAGCGGCGCATCAGGTCGAGTGCCTCGTCGTCGAAGGC
This sequence comes from uncultured Thermoanaerobaculia bacterium, assembly GCA_964599475.1. GTDB lineage: Bacteria > Acidobacteriota > Thermoanaerobaculia > Multivoradales > CAZRFU01 > CAZRFU01. The sequence goes on along the minus strand of CAZRFU010000006.1, from coordinate 36,034 downwards.
GATGTCGATACTCGCCTGGCTGACCCAGCGAATTCTGAGCGGGATCAGCGCGCGCATCAGTTCCTTGGCGGCGTCGAGGTCGGAGGCGAGGTTGTCGTCGATGAAGAACACCATCTGGCCGAAGCGCCGGATCGTCGCCAGCTCGGCGACCACCTGGTCGACGCGTCGATGGGTCTGAGTGGCGCGGTGGAAAGACTGCACCGCGCAGAAATCGCAGCGGTAGCGACAGCCACGCGCGAACTCGATCAGGCGGATCGGCAGGTAGCCCTTCCCGGCGAAGAGGCTGCGATCCGGCACGATGGTCGAGGGATCGGGTCGGCTCGCCGCGCGGTAGACCTTCTGCGGTTTCCCCGAGCGGTAGTCGTCGAGCAGCTGCGGGAACGAGGCTTCGGCTTCGCCCACGACCACCGACTCGGCGTAACGCTCGACCTCGGCCGTACACAAGGTGGCGTGGTAGCCCCCCATCACCACCGGCACGCCGCGGCGGCGGTATTCGCTCGCGATCTGGTAGGCGCGTTTGGCGGTGTAGGTCTCGACGCTCATCGCGACCAGGTCGGTGGGTGCGTCGTAGTCGATCGGTTCGAGGCGATCGTCGAAGAAGCGCCGTTCGACCTCGGCCGGCAGCAAGGCGGACACGGCGGCCACCGGCAGCGGCTCCATCTTCCAGGTCGCCATGTAGCGACGCTCGCCGGCGCGGCGACCGACACAGGGGTGGATCAGGGTGACGTGGAAGGGGCGGCTCACGACGCCTCGCGCCGGACGATCGCCAGCGGCTTGGGGCCCCAATCCCGGAGCGGATCGGCAGCGAGGGCCCAATCGCAAGTGTAGAAGCGGTGGAGGTTGTGGGCGTAGAAGCGGTAGCCGAGGTTGGTGGCGATGGCAACCGGCCAGGGTGCCGCGGTGCGCCGCAATCGCCGGGCGATTCCGCCCCAGGAGTAGGTGTACTTCCACGCCGCTTCGGTCGCCCGCTCGAGCTCCTGGACCCCCATGAGCGCGGGCTGGAACACCACGTGTTGGCCGTCGTAGCGCTCCCAGTCGCGAGTCAGGATTCGCCCCTCGCGTTCGAGGCGGTGGAAGAACGGTGTCCCCGGGAAGGGTGTGGCGATCGCAAAGCGCGGCAGGTCGATGCCGATGTCGACCGCCAACTCCGCGGTCTCGCGACAGGTGGCGGCGGTGTCCTGGTCGAGACCGAAGACGAAACAGCCCTGCACCGAGATGTTGTGCCGGTGGAGGGTGTCGATGGTGTCGCCGTAGTCGTCGGGCCGATTGAAGCCCTTGCGGGCATCGTCGAGGTTGCTTTCGACGATCGACTCGAGGCCCAACAGGAGGCCGCGACAGCCGCTGCGTTGGATCAGGGCGAGCAATTCGGCGTCGCGGGCGACCAGCGTGGTGGCGAGCCCGTACCACTGCAGCCGCAGCGGGATCAGCGCCGAAAACAACTCCTCGGCGTACCGCCGATTCGAGATCAGGTTGAGGTCGACGAAGATCGCTTTCCTGGCACCTTCGGCGCGCAGATCGTCGACCACCTCGCCGACCGGCTTGTGCAGGGGGGTTCTCCCCCAGGCACTCGGGGCGACGCAGAACTCGCAGGCGTGGACGCAGCTGCGCGTGGCCTCGAACACGTCCTTCGTGAGGTAGTGCCGTCGCGGCAGGATGGTGCGATCGGGGCGCGGTCGACCGGCCAGACTGAGACCCGGGGCCTGGTCGTAGCGCGGCGAAAGGTCGCCGGCCGCGAAGTCGCGCAGCAGCGCCGGCCAGGTGTCCTCGGCGTAGCCGACGACGATGGCATCGGCGTGCGGGGCGGCGTCGTCGGGGACCAAGGTGACGTGGGGGCCACCGAGGACCACCGCAATGCCCCGCTCGCGCAGGCGGTCGGCGATGCGATAGGCCCGCGGCGCCGAGCCCGTGATCACCGTCATCCCAACCAGGTCGTAGTCGGCGGTGTCGGGGTCGAAATCGATCCACCCCTCATCGAGACAGGTGAGCTCCACCGGCACGTCGGCTGGAATGAGCGATGCCAACGTCGGCAGCGTCAGCGGCATGTAGCGCAACGACTGCTTGAAGATGCCGCTGCGGCGGTAGAGCGGTCCCTTGGGGCTGAGCAGGAGGAGCCGGATCACACCTCCGAATCCTACGCGGAATGACCGGCGACCACGATTCTTGCCACTCCGCCATGTGGTGGGCTTGGGATCGCGCGCGGACCTTCTGGGCGTCGACCCGTGCGGCTTGCTGGTCGCTGTGACCTGCGATCGTGACGGCGTGTTGCAGCCTCGCGCAGAGCTGCCACGGCTGGCCGAGGGCTGTTTGCTCGAACGCGGATCCGCTCGAGTCGCTGCTTGCGATCCTGGCGGATCGGTCGCGCGCCGACGAGTAGGCAGCACCGCTTCCGAAGGCTGTCACTGCGCTGCCACCGGATCGTCGCGACCGGGCGCTACGCTGTCCTCCCGGAACGTCGGGGACGACGATGCGCACCGCTCTCCACGCCCAGCCTCCCACTCGCCATCCGCCTGCTGAAGTGCGGCGCTGGAACTTGGCCGAGCTCGGTGGCTGGGACACCGTGCTGCCGCTCGAGGCGCGGGGCCGGGAGCTCGGTGACCTGCTGCTGGCCGAGCCCGATCTCCCCGGCGTGTTGCTGGGCGCGGACGGGGCTGTTCGCGGGGCGATCTCCCGGCGCGGCTACCTCGACTTGATCGGGCGCTACTGCGGGATGGATCTCTACCACCCGCGGCCGTTGCGCTTGATGGCCGAACGCCTCGAGAAGGAACGGGGGCCGACCCTGGTGCTCGACGCCGAGCTCAGCCTCGAGGAGGCGGTTCGGCTCGCCCTCGAACGCCCCCGCGAGCTCGCCTACGAGCCGATCGTCGTCGCGGGCGCCGCGTCGGTGCGGCTGCTCGACTTCGAGACGGTGCTGCTCGCCCACACCGAACGCACGGCGCTGCGCAACGAGCAGATGCGGCGGATCTTGGCGACGATCCGCGAAGGCCTGGTGATCGTCGACCGGCATGGGCGAATCGGTGCGGAGGTGTCGCAGTCGGCCCACGAGCTGCTCGGCGCGGATCTCGCCGGCCGGAGCGTGGGTGAGGTGATCGCGGCCCTTGCGGGGCCGGAGATCGGCGAGCTGGCGCAGGGGTACCTCGAGCCGCTGTTTTCGCCGCGGGTCGCGGAAAACCTGATCGGTCAGATCAACCCGATCCACGAGCTCGTCACCCGCGATGGCCGGATCCTCGCGACCCGTTTCGTTCGCGGCGTCGTCGACGGCCGGATCGACCACGTGCTGGTGCACCTGCAGGACCTGAGTGCCGAGCGGGCCCTCGCCGCGCGAGTGGCCGAACAGCAGGTGCGAGCCGAGGAACGGCTCGACTTCGCCCTGACCCTGGTGGGCGCCGAGGCGGGAGCGGTTTCGAGCCTGCTCGCCGCCCTCGGGACCGCCCGTCGCGAGCTTCGCACTCCCGCCGCGGCAGCGGCGTCGGCAGCGGCCAAGCGAGCCCTGCACCGTCTCAAGGGCGAGGCGGCGATGCTCGGGCTCGAGAGCCTCGCCTCGACTGCGCACCGCCTGGAGACGCAGCTGGCCGACGCGGCAGGCCCTCATCTGGCAGATTTGGACCAGCTCGGAGAGATCGAGGCTGCCGTCGGCACCGTCGTCGAACGTCTGCGGGCGTGGTCGGGGGGCGGCGTGGCGCCGTCTGCTGCCACGCCGCCAGCGATGCCGGGAGAAGAGCTCGATGCCGAGTGGATCGCCCGGGCGCGCCGGCTCGTCGATACCGTCGCTCGCGACCAAGCCAAGCTCGCCGAGCTCCACGTGACCATCGAGTCGGGCCCGTGGGCCTCGAGCTTCCACGACCTGTTGCGGATCGCGGTGCCGCAGTTGTTGCGCAACGCCGTCGTCCACGGCATCGAGCCGCCGGATCGGCGCGTTGCGGTCGGCAAGCTTCCGGTCGGCCGCATCGACCTCGGGATCCAGCGCCGCGACGGCTGGATGGAGCTGGTGGTTCAGGACGACGGCTGCGGCCTCGACCTCGAAAGTCTGCGTCGCAGTGGCATCGAGCGGGGGGCGCCGGCCGAGCTCCTCGCCGATCCGCGGCAGCTGGTTTTCGCCGCGGGGGTTTCGACCGCCGATCAGCTCAGCGAGCACGCCGGCCGTGGTGTCGGTCTCGATTTGGTGCTGGCGGAGGCCCGTGCTCGCGGGGGCGACGCCGAAGTGCACGGCGAGGCCGGCAGCTGGTGCGCGTTCCGGGTGGTGGTGCCGACATGAAGCTGTTGGTGGTCGACGATTCGTTGGTGGTCCGCAATGCCGTCGAACGCGCCGTCCAGGGTGGGGCCATCGACGAAGTGCTCCGCGCCGAAAACGGCCGCCGGGCGGTCGAGCTCTTCCGCGAGCACTTGCCGCAGCTGGTGACGATGGACCTGACCATGCCCGAGCTCGACGGCCTCGGAGCGATCCGCGAGATCGTCGCCATCGATCCCGACGTCGCGATCCTGGTGATCTCGGCGCTCAACAGTCACCGCGTGGCGTTCGAGGCCATTCGCCTCGGCGCGAGTGGATTCCTGACCAAACCCTTTACCGAAGTCGAGGTGGCTGAGGCCATCGGGGAGTTGATTCGCCATGCCGCAGTCCTGCGCTCCTGAGGAAGAGCTCGTGGGAGAACCAAGAGACGATCACGACCAGGGGGCCGAGCTGGTGGTTCTGCTCGACCCCGAGCCGCTGCGGCGCGAGCTGGTGGCGCAAGCGATCCGGCTCCACGATCCGAGCGTCGCCGTGCTCGAGGTGGCGTCGAGCCTCGACGCAGTGGCGATGGCTCAGCGGCGGGCCGTGGCGCTGTTCATCGTCGCCGAGTCCGAGGCGTCGCGCCTGACGCGGCGATCCGAGGAACTGCATCGCGAGCTGCCCGGTGTCCCGATCGTCGGCCTGCTCGACGGCGAGGCCGCGGGGCCGGTAGCGGGTCTCGACGCCGTGCTTGGGGCACCGCTCGACCTCGACCGAATTCTCGCGGTTGCCGGGGATCTGCTCGAGGCGACCGAAAGCTTCGTCCGTGGCCTTGGGCTCGAGGCCGTGCTCCAGCTGTTGCAGCAGGAGCGCAAGACCTGTCGAGTGCTGCTCGAGGGCAGCGGCGGCGGCTGGGGCGTCGTCCATCTGCGCGCCGGGCGGCTCATCCACGCCGAAACGCGCGAGCTCTCGGGCACCGCGGCGCTGTTCGAGATGCTCGGTTGGAGCTGCGATGCGATCCGGGTGCGGGAGCGCGCGAGCATTCCCCGTGCGTCGATCCACGAGGATCTCACCTTGTTGTTGCTGGAGCACGCGGTGCGGCGCGACCATCGGCGCACGGGTGCAATGGCAGACGGGGTCGAAGCAGAGGGTGGTGAAGGCTGATGGACGCGGCACAACTCGAGCTCTTCAGGCAGATCACCTTGGACTACTTCGCCAAACTCGCCCCCGACGAGCCACCGGAGCTCGAGGAGCCCTACCTCGAGCTGGCCCGCCGCGAGAGCCTCGACCGCGTCAGCCTGGTCAGGATCCGCGGGTTCTACGACGGCGCGCTTTACCTCGCGGCGCCCAACCCGGTGCTCCAGGAGCTGCTGGGCCTTCTGGGTGAGAACGAGATTTCGGAGCGAACGCTGGCGGATGTCTGTCGCGAGGTGTCGAACGTGCTCAGTGGCAACGCCAACCGCGCTTTCGGCGGCGACTGGGAGATCTCGGTGCCGCAGAGCCTTGGTCCGGGGGAGCTGGCGCGCCTCGAGCTGCCGGCATCGAGTTTCGTCATGCCGGTGCGCTGGCGCGGCCATCGGTTCCTGCTGGTGGTGGCTCTCGAACCGCGGCGGACGGCGGGGGGCCCGGCGTGAGCACGGCACCCGCCGCAGCGGTGTACCGCCCGCGAGCCACCGAGATCGACCCGACGCTGCGGCTGTTTGCCGCCGAGTGGGCGCTGTTGCTCAACCTCAACGGCCGCGACTCGGTGGCTCGGCTCTGCGGCACCCTCGGCCTGGATCGCGAAGTGGCTGAACGAGCGGCGTTGAGGTTGCTCGCCCGCGGGCTGATCGTCGAGTGTGAGCTGACGGCGGCACAGTACCTGGCGGCGAGCGCGGCGGCGGCTCCCGAGGCGGGCGAGACGACCCTGCTCGCGCTGCTGCAGCGAGGTGGCCTGAGCATCCCGACCCCGCCGGCGGCGCTGCCGACGCCTCCACCGGCGCTGGCGCAGGCTGCTCCAGCCGCGGGGCCCGTCCCCAGCCCGGCATCGGTTACTCTTCCGCCGCCTTTTCGACCGCTCGGAGCGCGCGACGCGGTACCCAGCTCGCCCGCGCGTGGTCTCAGCCTCAAAGAGCTGATGGCCTTCGTCATCGGCCGCGCTCGCAATCGCGAGCAGGGGCAGCTCGACGTCTACCGCGTCTTCCTGCGCGTGCGCCGGGACGCCCTCGAACGCAGCGGCATCACCACCCTGCGCTTCGACGAGGACCGCGTGGTCAGCGACCCTGCCCTGCTCGATTCGATCCGCACGGCCGTCGAGTCGGTGCTCGGAGTGAGTCTCCCACCGTCGGTGTGGGTCGAGCGAGTGCCGGCGGGGCGCTGAATGGGTACCAGGGACCGGGGACCCGGGACCCGGGATCCGGAACGGAGACCGGATGGGCGACTTGATTTTCATCCTTCGGGGTGCACCACGGAGGGGTGCATGGGGAACTGGACAGAAAATGGGTACCCGGGACCCGGGACCGGGGACCAGGGACCCGAGTGGGAGCCGGATCCACTCGGAGGGAACCACTCCGCACTCCGACGGGTCCCCGGTACCTGGTCCCTGGTCCCTCCTCATTTTCATCCCCCGGGATGCACCACGTAGGGGTGTATGAGGAACTGCTCAACCCTGGCCCGTTCTCGGCCTTCGCTGCGCATCCTGGGTGAACGACAACTCGGGAGTACCCGCCAATGCGCCATCAGACCGAACCCAGCATCATCGATCAGCCCGCTCGTCCGGCGAGCTGGCAGCAGTGGCACCGACCGACCTGCGTAGAAGAGCTGGCCGGGGTGATCGCCCACCTCGATTCGCGTGCGGTGCGCTCGTTGCAGGTCTTGCCGCCGGCGTCGGCCGCGGAAATCGAGGATCTCGAGGTGCGGCTGGGACGGCCACTGCCACCCGAGTTGCAGCAGCTCTACCGCAGCTACAGCGGTCTCTTCATCGCCGCAGCGGGTGTCGTGGTCGACCTGACATCGTTGGTGTGGATCGACAGGATCCCGGGCGCCGTCGAGGCGGCGCGATCGTCGTGGAGCGAGGCGCCGTGGGAGCTCGATCCACACCGCGAGGTGTTCCGCCAGGCCGAGGTCGCTCGCCTCAACCAGGCGCTCCTCTGTGTCGGGTGGTTCCGGAGTGATGAGGCGGCACACACCTTCCTGTGTGTCGACGAACGCGGTCGTTTGGCGGCGGTGACCTACGACCGCGGGGATGTGCTGCAGTTCCGCGCCGATCTCCTCCGACTGGTCGAGGGGGTCGTTGCTCCTGAGGATCCGCTGCGGTCCCTCATTACCCTGTTGGCCGGGCTCGCCGCGGCCGACGCGTAGCCGAGACGCGGAACACTCGACGGACCTGCCGTCGGCGGTTCGCCCGCAGCCCCGCAGTTTCGCCCTTTCAGGGCTCGGTCCGAGTAGGGGGCGCGGTACCCAGGGCGTCGCTGCGCTTTGCCCTGGGCTATCACCTGGCGCCCCTTTGGGGCTTCGAGAGGGGGGCTCAGTCCCGTGGTCCGTTGGTCGCTTCGTCGCTTCGTCCCTCACTCCCGTCCCGGCCGAGGAACTCGAGGATCCGCCCCTCGAGGTAGGGATAGAAGGGATTCCAACGCTGGCGACCGAGCAGGCTGGTCGGTAGCAGGGCGAGATCGCGTTCGCCGCGAGACTCGAGCGCACCGAACGGGAGCGGCGCGGTCCCCGCCCCGGTGCCGTAGAGCGGATGACTCGCGGGGAACGGGATCGCGACATGCGACAGCGACGCGAGGTCGGCAGGCCAGGCGAGGCCGAGGTCCTCATCGGTCCAGCTGGTGGTCCCGGCTTCACGGACCCGGGCGATGACCTCGAGCATTTCGGGGCTGCGGTTGGTGACCAGGGTCACCCGGAACGGGAACGACGCGATCGCGGCAGTGGCGGTGAAGAGCTCGTCGACGTGGCTACCCAGGAGCGGCGCCAGGCGTGCGGCGCGGTTGGCGTCGAACAAGATCAGCTCGCTGTCGGCGCGGTGGATACGGCTGTAGAGGCGCGACAGCGACAAGAGCGGTGGGATGGTGGCGTCGACCACCGACTGGGCACTGAGGATCGGTGGGAGCTCGCTCAGGCGGCCGGCCCGTTCGAGCTCCTGCAGGTGGGTTTCGAGGGTGCGGGTCAGGGCATCGATCTGCACGATCGCATTGACCGGGAAGCTCTGGTACTTCCACGGGTCGACCTCGGGCTCGACCCCTTGCCAGGCAAGGGGCCCGAGGCCCGGCAGGGCTGAGGCGCTCAGCTGCCAGTGAGCGTACGCGGCCAACGGATCGACCGCCAGGGCCGGCGACAGGAACACCAGCCGGTCCGGGGCGCGGCGACCGGCGAGGATGCTGCGGACCGAAATCTCGAGCGCGATCGCCGTGCCGTTGGAGTAGCCGACGACCGAAAGGGGTGCCTTCGGCGGAAGGTCCCTGGTGAGCTCGGCCAGACCGAGCTCGGCGACGTCGCGCCAGTCCTGCCACTTGACGGTGGCGATCCCGGCCGGGGCGGTGCCGTGCCCCGGCATGCGCAGCGCCAAGACGCGGAATCCTGCTTGCGCGAGGCTCTCGCCGATCGCGCGCAGGCTCGCAGGCGAATCCGTCAGGCCGTGGAGCAGCAACACCGCGCCGATCGGATGCTCCGGCGCAAGCTCGAAGCTGCGGTTGCCGGCGTAGGGCAGCCGGCGCGGGTGTGTCGGACTCTCGGGGTCGAACCGGCTTCCCACCGGCAGGTTCTCGAGCGTCGACAGGCGCTGGTCGAGGGTCTCGAACAGCCGCTGCTCTTGGCTGAGCCAGTCGGCGAGATCCTGTCCCTTGCCAGGGCGGTCGGAACGGAGATCGATGGTGTGCCACTCCTCGAGAGCGGGCTGGAGCTTGGCCAGCGCGAACAGGACCAGGTACGCGCCAGCGATCAGGCCGAGTGTGGTGCCGAGCGCGGTCCAGCCGAGGCGTCGGGCCCAGAGGCGAAGCGCGGGTGAGGCCACCTCAGTCGGCGCTCGGAGTGGGCGGATCGGTGCTGTAGTCGTAGAAGCCGCGCCCGGTCTTGCGCCCGAGGTCGCCGCGTTTGACCCGCCGCTCGAGCGACGCCGCGGGTCGATCGCTTTCGGCCCCGGTTCGCTCGAAGATCTCCAGTCGCGCGTTGTAGCCGATGTCGAGGCCCGAGTAGTCCGAGAGCTCGAACGGGCCCATCGGGTGGTTCAGGCCCATGCGGCAGGCGGCGTCGATGTCGGCGAAGCTGGCGACCCCGTTCTCCAGCAGGAAGTACGCCTCGTTGGTGATCGCGCGCAGGATCCGGTTGACCAGGAACCCGGGCATCTCGCGGCGCAACAACACCGGGTGTTTGCCCATCCGGCGCGCGAGCTCCATGGTGGTCTCGAGGGTGGTCTCGGAGGTCGCCTCACCCTTGACCACCTCGACCAGCTTCATCACCAGCGGCGGGAAGAAGAAGTGCATGTTGCAGACGCGGTCGGGTCGGGAGGTGGCGCTCGCGATCTCGCTGCTCATCAGGTAGGAGCTGTTGGTCGCGAGGATCGCGTGGGCCGGCGCGGCGCGGTCGAGCACGGCGAAGACCTGGCGTTTGACCTCGAGGCGTTCGACCACCGCTTCGATCACGAAGTCGACCCCCGCGGCGGCCTGTTCGAGCTCGGTGGTGGTCGACAAGCGCGCCATCGCGGCGTCGAAGTCGGCTTCCGAGAGCTGCCCCTTGTCGACCCGGCGGCGCACGTGTTTGCGATTGGTGTCGACCGCTTTGGCGAGTTGTTCGGCGGAGATGTCGTGGAGCCGAGTTTCGATGCCGGCCAAGGCGCCGAGCATGGCGATCTGGGCACCCATTTGCCCCGCGCCGGTGACGCAGAGTGTGGAGATCGGAAGGGACTGAGGGACTGAGGGATTGAGGGACTCAGGAGAAGAAGCCATGGCGCGCCTTCGCTATTCGTGTTGGTGTTGGGGGTAGAGCTCGATGCCGGAGCTTGGGGCGAGCAACTTCGACAGCTGCAGGATCTGCCCGGTGTGGTACGACATGTGCTCGACCGCGTGGATGGCAGCACCGAGGCGGTCGATCGTGTAGCCCTGGATGTCGGTGACCTCGTGCGCCCGCGTCGGGTCGAAGGCCCGCAGGACCGCCGTGCACTCGCTCACCACGCCGGCCAGCCGCGCGCGAAGCTCGGCGCGGTCGAGCCCGCCGCGAGCGGCGAACTCGGCGCTGCGGTGCCGTTCGATGGTGCGACCGTCGAGGCCATGGAGGATCCACAACGAGAGGTTGCCGGCGAGGTGGATCATCAGGTTGGCGACGCTGTTGACCGGTTCCTCGGGTCGCCGCCACAAGGCGTCGTCCGACATCGGCGCAATTGCCGCATCGATCTTGCCGAGGTACTCCTCGAGGTACCGCGCGAGCAGCTCGCCGAGGTGGGGAACGGGGCCGCGAGAGAGGGCGGTTTGCATGGTGGGGAAGGTTAGCAGGGGGAGGTGTTAGGTGTTGGGTGTTAGGGGTTAGGTCCGGAAGGGATCGGGGATCCGCGATCCGCCGGAGGCCAGCAGCGGGTTCCGGTGTACGGGCCGCGGAAGCGCCCCAGGGTGCGCGTTGCGCGCGCACCTCTTCTGGGCGATAACCTCCCGGCACCATGGCTGAACCGCTCAAGCACTTCTTCTCTCCCGCCCTTGCGCACTCGATTGCCGCGGACTTTGCCGCCGTCGATGAGAGCTTCCCGTTCGATGCCTTCGTCACACGGGCGACCGAAGGACTCGACCTGCTCGAGCTGCTCGACCGCGGTCGCCAATTTGCGGTCGCGCTCGGTGAAGTGCTCCCCGAAGATTTCGAGCGGGCCGCGGCATGGATCGAGGCGTCGCTGCCGCCGGTCGAAGCACCGCGTGACGGCGCCGGCATGGCCCCCTTTCGCTATCTGCCCCACACCATCTTCGCGGTCGATCGGGGGCTCGAGCATCCCGATCGCACCCTCGACCTGCTCTACCAGCTGACGCAACGCTTCACCGCGGAGTTTGCGATCCGCGAGGTGATGATGGTGCACTCCGAGCGCACCTGGGCGCGGCTCGAACGGTGGGTCGAGGATCCGAGCGCACACGTCCGGCGGCTGGTCTCCGAGGGCACCCGCACACGGCTGCCCTGGGGTCGGCGTGTCCCGGAGCTGTTCGAACGCCCGGAGCGGGCGCTCGCCCTGCTCGAACGGTTGCGCGACGATCCTTCCGAATACGTCCGCCGCTCGGTCGCCAACAACCTGAACGACCTCGCCAAGGACCGCCCCGACCTCGTGGTGGAGGTCGCCACGCGGTGGCTCGGGGCGGCGTCGGCCGCGCGCGAGCGCCTGGTGCGCCACGCGCTGCGCACCCTGATCAAACGCGCCCATCCAGGAGCGCTGGCCCTGGTCGGCGCCGGCGCTGAGCCGGAGGTCGAAGTCGCTTCCGTGACCTACGATCCACCCTCACCGCGGATCGGCGAGAAGGTGCGGATCCGCGTCGCTATCCACAGCACCGCCGACGCCCCTCAACGCCTCCTCGCCGACATGGCGGTGCACTTCGTCAAAGTCCGTGGCACCGGGCGCAAGGTGTTCAAAGCCGGCGTCGTCGACCTCCACCCGGGCGGCCGCGCCGACGTCGCCCTCACCGTCTCGCTGGCCCAACACACCACCCGCCGCCACTACCCCGGTCGGCACGAGGTCGAGCTGGTCCTCAACGGGAAGATCGTGGCGATCGGCGGCTTCGATCTGCAGGGCTAGCAGTCTCCACCTTCAGCGGTGCACGCCGGTTGGTGGAGATGGGCAATTCCGAGGCCGGGCACCAAGGTATCGTGTATAGGGTACTCGCCGGAGTGCTGCGCAAGGATTCTCTGAGCAGTTCCTCATGCACCCCTCCGTGGTGCACCCCGGCGGACGACAATCAGGTCCCCGATCACTGATACCCGATACCCAGTCCCCAGTACCTTCCTCAGAACTTGATGCTGCAGCCGTAGGGCTTGGTGACGGAGGGGTCGGCGGGTTTGTCGGCAGCGATCGCGGCGAGCGCGGCTTCGACGTAGTTGTTGTCGCTCGCGGCGCGGGGGTTGTCGTCGATGGCGCCGTTGTAGGCCACGGTGCCGTCGGCGGCGATGATGAACATGTGTGGTGTGGTCTTGGCGTCGTAGGCCTTGGCGACGGCGCCGTCGCGGTCGTAGAGCACCGGGTAGGTGATGCCGTTGGTGGTGTTGAACGCCGCGTGGGCCGCCGGATCGAGGTAGTCCTTGTGGCTCGGGTTGGTGCTGTTGATCGCGAGCCACACCACCTCGGGATTGGCGGCAGCAAGGCCGATCATGGTCTTCTCCTTCGTGTGGCGCAGAGAGAAGGGGCAGTTGGGGTTGATCCACTCGAGCACGACGATCTTGCCGGACTGGTCTGCGAGCGAGACCTTGGAACCGTCAACGGCTTCGAGGGTGAAGGCCGGAGCGGCTGATCCGACGGCGAGCTCGGCGTGGGCGATGGCCGGAACCAGCAGGGTGAGGGTGGCGAGGAGCGCGAGGTGCTTCATGGAGAGTCCTCCGGGTTGATGGGTGTTGCTGGGCGCGGATTGGCGCGGCGGATGGCGATGACGCCGGCGATCACGAAGAGTAGGGCCAAGCCCGTGGCGATGGGCCAACGACGCGCGGCGAGCGGACAGGCCTGGCCGGTGGGCTCGGGGGAGTCGGCGGCGAGGATGGCGTTGCCGGCGAGCGCTACCGGGGCCTGGTCGAGCGCGAGGCCGGTCAGCACCCATGACAGCTCGAGCGGGTCCGGCAGCGGCAGCCGCGCGTCGAGGCTGCGAGCCGACAGGCTCAGCTCGATACTGTCCCGCGCGAGAAGCAGGCGCGGTCGGGTGAGGGCGACGCCGTCGAGCGGCTCGAAGAACAGGTCGAGGGCCGTGACCTGGGTGGTACCCGGCTGGAGTCGCAGACTCAGGTCCGCCGACCCTGGAGCCGCATCGAGGCGGCTCCACGACGTCGTCACCCCCGGTGGGTAGGCGGTGGGTGGCTTTGGGACGCGTGCGTGCCACTGATCGAGGAGGCTGCGGTTGGCGGCGTCGACCCGAGCATCGCCGGCCGGCAGTTCCAGCGCGAGCTCCTGGCGGTAGGGGATGCACTCGTCCTCGCAGACGACGAAGTCGAGGGTACCGATCAGGCGGATTTCCGCGGTCGGCGTCGTCGCGAGCTCGAGGTGCAGGGGATAGACCACGTGATCGGAATAGCCGAAGGCGACGAGATCGCCGGGCAGCTCGTAGCGAGTCGGGGAGGGGAAGGCCATGGTGACCGCGGCGTCGGGGAACGTGAGCTCCGGTGGGTACCCGGCATCGCCGGGGTTGATCCAGTAAATGTGCCAGCCGGCGGCGAGCTCGATCTCGAGGCCGAGCTCGAGCTGCGTTGTTGCTGCCGGGGCGACCTCCCACGGCGAGATCAGGCGAGCGCGGGTCTGCTCGGTCGCGACCCACTCCGCGACAGCGGCTGCGGTGTGGGTCGGCAGCCATGCCGTGCACAGGGCCGCGGCGAGCATCAGGGCAGCGCCCGATGCGGAGGGCCGAAGGACGACTGAGTGGGGCGTGCGATCAGAGGCCATGGAGCGGTGGGTGGCGGCGCGCGGCCGCAGTGAGGAGCAGAGTTTCGGGGTCGCGATCGCGGTCGTGGGGCGCCGCCGCGTTCAGGCCCTGGGTGATTCTAACCCGCCCGGCGCGGCGGAGGAGGGTGCTCGGGCGGATCCCTCCTAACCCTAATCCCCACCCCAACCCCTTCCCCCTCCCTACGCCGTCACCCACGTCCCGGTTGTGCCCTCGAGCGCCTGCACCAGGGTGAAGACGTCGGTGATCAGCGCGCGGCTGCCGCCACCTTCGACGAAACGGCAGGCAGCGTCGATCTTGGGGCCCATGCTGCCGGCGGGGAATTGGCCGGCGGCGAGGTGGGCACGGGCTTCGACCACGGTCATGGAGGCGATCGCGCGTTCCTCGGGGGTGCCGAAGTCGAGTTTCACCTGCTCGACGCCGGTGAGGATGATCAGCTCGGGGGCACCGACCGCAAGCGCCAGCACTGCCGAAGCGAGGTCCTTGTCGACCACACACTCGACTCCGTCGAGCTCTCCCGAAGCGGTGCGAGCGACCGGAATGCCGCCGCCGCCGGCGCTGATCACGAACGTGCCGAAGTCGAGCAGTTGGTTGATTTCCTGCCACTCGACGATGCCCTTGGGCTCCGGGGACGGGACCACCCGGCGCCAGCCGCGCCCTTTGTCTTCCTTCATTCTCCAACCGCGTTCGCGGGTGAGGGCGTCGACCTCTTCGGCGCGGAAGAAGGTGCCGACGAACTTGGTGGGGTTCTGAAACGCCGGGTCGTTGGCGTCGACCTCGACCATCGACAGCAGACAGCAGATCTTGGTCGACAGGCCGCGACGACGCAGTTTGGCGCGCAGCACTCGCTCGATCATGTAGCCGAGGCCGCCCTGGATGTCGGCGACCATGACGTCGAGCGGCAGATGTGGGGCCTGGCCGGCGGAGAGCTCGACTCTGATCATCTGGTTGCCGACCTGGGGGCCGTTGCCGTGGGTCATCAACACCTGCCAGCCCCGTTCGACCAAGTCGACGACGCCGTCGAGGGAAGCCTCGAGGTTGGCGAAGTCCTGCTCGACCGAACCGGACTCTCCTGGTCGACTAATGGCGTTGCCACCGAGAGCAACAACGGCGCGGCGATGGTGGAAGACGGTCATGGGTGCTCCTCGAAGGGCGGGGATTGTACTTGGTACCGGACCGGGGACCGGGGGCCGGGACGAGGACCGGGGATCAGGCCCGAGCTCACAACTCCTGGACAGGGTTCATGCGGCATGCCGCAGTGCGTCAAGGCGCGAAGTGTCGTACGATCATCGCATTGTGGCATCCTCCCCCAGCGCCCTGCCCCCTCGCAGCACCGACGCGCCACCTGCGTTGATCGAGGCGCGTCGCGAAGGACTGCGGCGACTCGCCGAGCTTCGGCCGGCCGGGTTGGTGCGGCGCTTCGTGGTGACGTGGCGGCATGTCCTGGGTTTCTGTTTCGGCGCTCTCGCGGTGGTGGTGAAGCCGGCCCCGGGCATGCCGCGACGCGGCATCGGCTGGTGGCTGTTGCGGTCGATCTCGTGGTTCACCCGCAAGCTGGTTGCGCGTGACTACCTCGCGGTGTCGGTGCCGGTGCAGTTGCGACGGCGGCTCGAGGCGCTCGGGCCGACCTACGTCAAGCTCGGCCAGATCTTGTCTCTGCGCGAGGATCTGCTGCCGCAATCGGTGACGGTGGAGCTCAAGAACCTGCTCGACCGCCTTCCGGCGATCCCGTTCGAGGACTTCCTGGTGCTGGTGGAGCGTGAGCTCGGGCGTGATCCGCGCGAGGTCTTCACCTACGTCGAGTCGATGCCGATCGGCTCGGCTTCGATCGGTCAGGCACATCGCGCCGGCACCCACGAAGGCCACGCAGTGATCTTGAAGGTGGTCAAGCCGGGGATCCGCGAAACCCTGGTCCGTGACGTGGTGTTGCTGCGTGGGCTCGGGTGGCTGCTCCAACTCGTGATTCCGCGTTTTCAGCCGCGGCGGGTCATCGAGGAGTTCTGTGTCTACACCCTGCGAGAAGTCGATCTCGACCTCGAGGCCGACCATGCCGAGACCTTCGCGGCCAACTTCCAGGATGAGGAGTCGGTCGTCTTTCCGCGGATTCACCGGCGGTATTCGACCCGCAACCTCCTGTGCATGGAGCTGCTGCGAGGTGTTCGGCCCGACAGCCTCGACGCGCAGCGGCTGTCGGAATCCGACCGCGACCGACTGGTCGACCTCGGAGCGTCGGCGATCGTGCGAATGTTGTTTCGCGACGGCTTCTTCCACGCCGATCTGCATCCCGGCAACTTGCTGCTGTTGCCGGGTCCACGCCTCGGCTTCATCGACCTCGGGATGGTCGGGCGTTTCTCGATCGAGCTGCGGCGCTTGTTGTTCTACTACTACTCGGCCTTGGTGCTCGGCGACGTCGAAAACGCGGCGCGCTACCTCTCCGAGATCGCGCACCCGGATCCGCGCAAGGGTGACGTCGACGGCTTTCGCCGCGAGGTCGAGGAGGTGTGCCGACGCTTCCGGGTGCGCAGCCCCCACGGCGGCGCTTCGCTCGGCCGCCTGATCCTCGACTGCGTCACCCGCGGCGCCAAGTACCGCATGTACTTTCCGGTCGAGATGGTGCTGATGGTCAAAGCCCTCGTGACTTTCGAAGGTGTGGGGCGCATCCTGATGCCGAATTTCGACGTGGCCGAAGTGTCGCGCGGGCCGATGCGCGGCATCCTGTTGCATCACCTCTCCCCGGTGCGGATCGCTCAGGAGGCGATTCGCACCGCTCCCGAGTTGCTCGATGCGCTGCTCAAGGCGCCGGGTCTGGTCGGCGAGGGCGTGCGCTTCCTCGAGCACGCCACGTCGCCTCGGCGTCAGCCGGAGAGCCCCCTGACAGGTTTGCGTAGTGCCGTGCTGGGGGGGTTCTGCCTCGTCGCGGGGGCGATTCTGGTGTCGATTGGCGGCCAGCTGCTGCCTGGAATCGTGTTGCTCGCGCTCGGCGGGCTGTTGGCGGTATGGCGGTAGGGAGGGGGATCCCGGCTCTCACGAGCTGGCGGCGGCTCGCAGCCTTTGCACTCGTGCTCCTCCCAGTGCTCGCACCTCTGCTGCTGCTCGGCTATCCGCGCGGCCACGACTGGCGTCTCGAGCTCGTGCGCACGGCGCAGTTTCAAGCTGCCTGGGCGGATGGCCAGATAGTGCCGTTCTGGGCGCCGGACCTCTACGGCGGCTTCGGCTCGCCGGTGTTCACCTTCTACGCTCCGCTGGGATCGGCGATCGCCGCGGGTGCGGGCCTTGTCACCGGATCGGTGCTGCGGGGCAGTGCCGTGGCGTTGGCGCTGCTCCTGGTGCTGGCGGCTTGGGGTGGCGCGCGTCTGGCGCGAGCTGTGGGCGCGCCGCCGGTCATGGGTGCCTTGTTGGTTGCCTGGCAGCCGTACCTGCTGACCAACGCCTTCGTCCGCAACGCCGCTGGCGAGGCTCTTGGCCTGGTGCTGCTGGTGTGGCTGGTGGCGACGACGCTCGAGCTCGACCGCGAGTACCGCTGGGGCGGTGTCGCCGCGTGCCTCGCGCTGGTGGTCCTGGCTCACAACCTGACGGCGATGCTGGCGATCGGCGTGCTGGTGGTGCTGACCTTGGGACTGCCCGGCGCATGGCGGCCGCGGGTTCGAGTGGTGGCTGTGGCGAGTGTCGTCGGCGCAGCTCTCAGCGCCTGGTTCTGGTTGCCGGTGGTGGCGTATCGCGACCTGGTGCAGCTTGGCGACCTCGGCCAGGGCAAGTTCGACATCATGGCCAACCTCGTGAAGGGTGTGCCGTGGCTGGCGCTCGACGGGCGTCCGGCGGTGGGGTGGATGGCGTTGATCGGGCTCTGTGCGGGCGTGTGGGTGTCGATGGCGGCGGTCGAGCCCGGACGGCGGCGGCTGGCCTTGCTTGGGGTCGGCGGCGGCGCTGGCCTGCTGATCCTGATGCAGCCGCTATCGGCACCGGTGTGGGCTGCGGTACCGGGTCTCGCCCTGCTCCAGTTCCCGTGGCGGTTGTTGGGGCTGCTGGGGCTCTGCACCACCGTGCTGTTCCTGGTGGCGCTGCGCGAGCTCGGCGAGCGCAGTCCGAGGGGCGGACGCTGGGCGGCCGGGGTCGTCGTGCCGCTGGCGTTCGCGGCTGCGGTGATTCCCCTGGGAGTAGTGCGGCAGCTGCCCGAGGCCGATGTGGTCGAAGATGCCCTGGCGCCGGAGCAGGTTCAGAACCGGATGGAGCGCGCGACGGTTGGCCACGAGTTCCTGCCCGAGGGAGCCGAGCCCGCGATCGTCGCGAGCCGCCGCGAACCGGCGTGGCGGCCCGATGGCGGCTTGGTGACCGTCACCATGGCCGAACGGCGAGGCAGCGCAGTCGACCTCGAAGTGACGGTGGGTGCTCCGGCCCGCCTCGAGCTCGGGCGCTGGTCGTTTCCGGGGTGGACGGTGATGGTCGGTGGCGAGCGGGTGTCCCTCGCGCGTTCGCCGGCTGGCGTGCTCGCTTTCGATCTTCCGGCCGGCACCCACCGGGTGGGCGCGGCGGTGGGCATGCCGCCGGCGCGCCGGGTCGGCACGGCGATTTCGCTGGTGAGCCTGCTGCTGCTGGCGCTGCGCTGGTCGAGGAGGCGCCGATGACCGGGCTGCGGGCCGAGCGCTGGTGGTGTGGCGTGACCGTGGTGGTGGCGGCGATCCTCGGGGTGGTCACGATCCGCAACCCCGACATCTTCTGGCACCTCGCCGCCGGTCGGTGGATCCTCGAGCACGCAGCGATCCCCCACACCGATCCCCTGCGTTTCACCGCGGTGGGACTCGAGTGGATCGACCACGAGTGGTTGTTCCAGCTGGTGGTGGCGACGGTCGAGCGCGTCGGAGGTCTCGATCTCCTCGCCGCAGCACGGGTGCTGCTGGTGGTGGGGCTGGCCGCAGTGCTGTACGCCGGCTGTCGCCGCGCCGGGACACCAGCCGCGATTGCCGCCGCGGTGGTGGCGCTGGCGCTCGCGGTGATCCGCGCGCGCCTGTACCTGCGACCCGAGCTCGTGACCTTCGCGGGCTTGGCCCTGCTTCTGACGGCGCTCGAGCACAGGGCGTCACCGCGGCGATGGCGGATGGGCGCCGGAGTGCTGCTGGTGGTGGTGTGGGCGAACGCGCATCCGGGCGCCCTGGTGGCACCGATCGTGGTTGGGCTGTACGGTCTCGGCACCCGTTTCAGCCCCGAGCCGTGGCGCTGGCGCTGGATCATCGGCGGCCCGCTGGGAACTGCGGCGCTGTTGATGGCGAACCCCTACGGACCACACATCTTTGCGGTGCCGGGGTCGATCGCGGCATCACTGGCGGGGCTGGACGCGACCAATCCCGACTGGGCTCCGAGCTGGACCGACCCTGATCCCACGTTTGTGGTCGTGGCGCTCGCCTGGTTGCTCGCGTTCGCCGGCGCCGCTCGTGCTCGCACCCTGCACCTGCCGACCGCCTTGGTCGCCGTGGCGACGCTCGGGCTCGGAGTGCTCCAGGCGCGCCAGCAGCCGCTGTTTGCGATTGCCGCGGTCTTTGCCCTCGGCCACATGCTGGCGGGGAAAAGCTCGCGGTGGGCGCCGTTGCTGGGGAGCGGAACGAGCCTGTTGGTGGTCGTTTGGGGTGTGCTGGGCGTGCCGGCGCTCGGCCGGGTTGGCCCGCAACCGGGATGGGGCCTCGAGCCCGGACGCTACCCCGAGCGGTTGGTCGCACAGCTCGCGCACTGGCCCGATCTCGGTCACCTCTACAACGACCCGGTGGTCGGCGGCTACATTGCCTGGGCCGCCGAACCGCCCCGGAAGATCTTCATCGACACCCGCAACGAGCTCGGAGCCGACTTGCTCCACGAGCTCGGAGCAGCGCGCCGTGACGGCCGGGCGTGGCAGGACCTGCTCGAGCACTGGTCGATCGATGGGGCGCTGGTGCGCTACGACCGCCGGCCGGTCCCGGTGTTCGACCTCGACGCAGCCGGTCGCCCGGTACCTGTAGGCGCCTCGACGATCCACCGGCTGTTGTTCCCACCGGAGCAGTTCGTGGTGGTTGGATTCGACGACCGCATGATGTTGCTCGTCCGTCGCACGCCGGAACGGGCGCAACGCTTGGATGCAGAGAGCTTCGAGGCCCTGCACCCCGAGGACCTCGAAGGGAGCCTTGCCCGCGCCCTCGCCGATCCCGAGCGGGCCGATCGCCTCCGGGTCGAGCTCGAACGCCAGCTCTCCATCGACCCGGATTCGCAGGTCGCGCGCGGGCTTCGCGCCGCGCTCGAGCACGCGATTCGTTAGCCGACGCCGCCCGGCCGATCGCGGGGCTCGCGGGGGTTTCTCCCGGTGGGGCTGTAGTCGTCGGCGCCGGTTCCGCCGGCCGGAGAGAAGCCGCGTCGGGTCAGGACCTTGGTCGTTGGCGGTAGGCGCTTCATGAACAGCCGTCTCAGGACCGAGGTCTCGGTGATCCGGAGGTCCCCCTCGTGCTTCGGCTTGGTCACCCCGGCGCGGCTGTTGCGGCGACTCCACACCCAGTCTTGCAGCGTGTCGAAGACGATCACCCCAATCAGGACCACCACGAAGGTCCAGCCCACGATCTCGACGAGCGGCCACAAAGCGCGGTGGGATCGTCCTTCGAGGTACGGGTGGACCGGTTGAAGGTAGAGGAGGTACATGTCACGCATACGTATATCACCGTCCAAGAATTCCCTGGCGAGCTCCCGTGTTTGGGTCGGGACCCGGGACCCGGGACCAGGGACCCGGCGATACCCATACCTTGTACCCGATATTCGATACCGGGCTCGGACACCCATCCACCCGGCTCGGGCTCGAACCGAATAGCATCCGGTGATGCTCGAAACACTCCGCGCCGCCTTCGAGCACCCCGACTTCTGGAAGTACGCGTCGATCCCGGTGGTTGCCGGCTTGGTTGGGTGGATCACCAACTGGATCGCGATCGTGATGACCTTCAAGCCGCTCGAGTTCATCGGTCTGCGCCCCTTGCTCGGCTGGCAGGGCATCATCCCGTCGAAGGCCGAAAAGATGGCGACGACCTTCGTCGACTCGACCATGAGCCGGCTCGGGACGTTCCCGGAGCTGTTCCGCTACATGGAGCCGGAGAAGATCGCGGCGCAGATCGACCGGGTGATGCAGCCGCGCCTGGTCGACTACACCGACGACGTGATGACCCGCACCAACCCGGTGTTGTGGGACAACCTGCCGGGATTCGTCAAGGAGATTGCCTACGCCGGGGTCAAGGAGAAGATGCCGACGCTGATCGCCAACATGATGCGCGAGGCTGAGACCAAGGTCGAGGACCTGCTCGACTTCAAGCACATGATCGTCACCCGGCTGACCGGCGACAAGATCCTGCTCAATCGTCTGTTCCTCGAAAGCGGCGCAGCCGAGTTCCGCTTCATCATCAATTCGGGCTTCTGGTTCGGGCTGCTTTTCGGCTTGGTCCAACTCGCCGTGTGGATCGTCTATCCCCAATGGTGGGTGTTGCCGCTGTTCGGCTTGATCGTCGGCTGGGCGACCAATTGGCTCGCGATCAACATCATCTTCCGCCCGCTGGAGCCGCGGCGCCTCGGGCCGTGGGTGCTCCAGGGACTGTTTCTGAAGCGCCAACGCGAGGTCGCCGGGGTGTGGACCGGCATCGTCACCCGCGAGATCCTGACCATCCGCCGGCTCGTCGATGCCATGCTCCACGGACCACGCGGCGACAACACCCGCCGCATGATCCGCCGCCACGTCAAGCCGGTGGTCGACGAGGCGGTCGAGCTCGCCCGTCCCCTCGCCCAGGTTGCGGTGGGTCCGGTGGGTTTCAGCGAGATCAAGAAGATGGTGGGGGAAAAGGCCGTCGAGGTGTCGATCGACCCCTTCGACGATCCCGCTTTCGTGGCCGATCGTGCGGTGTTGGTCGAAAACCTGCTTCGCGATCGGATGGAATCGCTGCCCTCCGCCCAGTTCCAGGACCTCCTGCGCCCGTGTTTCCAGGAAGACGAGTGGAAGTTGATTGCGTTGGGGGCGGTGTTGGGACTGGCGGCGGGTGTGGCGCAGTTGGTGTTTGTTTTTTAGGGGTTAGGGGGGAAGGGGACCCGGGACCCGGGACCCCGGATCCGGTGGGAGGAGGCCGGTGGGACGGGGGCCGCTCGCGCGCGACCCGCGGAGCCGGGCGCGGGTCGCCGCTACGCCGGCCGGTAACCCTTCCCGGTCTTTTCGGCCACCAGCTTTTCGGCTTCGGCGTTCGCGGTGACCGGCGACGGGAAGGCCTTGGTCTTCGATTGGCCGGCGGTGCCGATCCGGCCGAAGGTGACCACCATGTCGTTTCCGGCGACGGCAACTTCCCAGAACTTGTGCGACGTGCCGTCGCTCAGCTCGAAGCGCCGGGTTCCTGCCGCCGGCGTGGCGGTGGGCAGGGCCTGCGTGACCGGGCGGGGTGTGGTGGGCGGAGGTGGCGCTGAGGCTGGACGTGGCAGGCGCACGTCGTCGCGGACGCCGACGAAGGAGGGAAACCGGGGCACCCCCGCGTCGGTCAGCTCCTGGTAGCGGTAGGTGATGATCGCCCCGATCGGCGGTGGCGCAGCGCGTTGCGCGTCGGAGAGGCCGGTGCCGACCGAAAATCTCGTGCCGCCGGGGCGTTCGACCACCAGGGCGCCGACCCGGCCTTCGTGGCGACCCTGACCCGCAGTGTGGCCGATCACCACCGCTTCGGCGTCGCGGAAGCTCTTGACCTTGAGCAGCGTCGTTGAGCGACCGGCGACATAGCGCGATCCCGGCTCGCGCAACATCAACCCTTCGCCGCCGAGGCCTTCGATTCGCGCGAGCTCACGCCGCAGCGCCTCGACACCTTCGCAGCGCCGGTGGTCGTGGGCGGTCAAGTGAGGCCATTTGCTGCCGTCGAGGATGGTGCGGCAGTGGTCCAACCGGTCCTCGAAAGCGGCTTCGAGGGTGGGGGCGTCGAAGACCACGAAGCTGATCTCGCGCCAGGCTTCGCCCCGATCCTGGCGGCGAACGATGCTGACCGCCCGCTGGAATTGGCGTCGACCTGCCCAGAGCTCGCCGTCGAGGGCCGAGCTGGGCAGCCCCTCGAGGAACCAGTCCGGTGCCAGCAACTCGTTGCCGAGTCGTGACCGCAGGCAGGTGCCGTCCCAGTAGGCGCGGACGCCGTCGAGCTTTTCGCTCATCCACCAGCCGGTTGGGTCGAGCACGCCGTCCCACCGTTCGGCAAGCAACACCGGGGCGCCGTCGCTCGCATCGTCGACGACCTCGGGCGTGTCCTCGTGCACGACCGTCGTGGCACCCTTGGGCTTGGCCTTGCGCCCACTCGCACCCGGAGTGCCACCGGCGGCGAGGATTCGCGCGTCCTCGGCGGCGTCGCCGCGCAGGCCACGCAGGTGCTTGCAACTGCGCTGTTCGATCGGGACGTTCTGATTGCGCCACGCCGGGCAACTACAGGAGTAGACCCCGCCGTTGCTGCGCAGCTCGTAGGGCTTCGCCGCCGAGCCCTTGACCTCGACGACCTCACCATCGCGAATGTCACCCATCGTGACCCTCCGACAAGCATGTGACCTGACTGCGTAGCGGAGCCTATCTCGGCGTGGGGAGGAGAGGTCCCTTAGTGGCTTGCCCCGCCACGGGTCACGTGCTTTGCGACATTCCTCGATGGGGTCTGCGCAAACCTCGGAAATGACGAGATTTGCGCAGACTCTCGCGACATGAGATTTTCGAGCTGAATTCGCAGGGCTGCGGGTTCCGCAACCTCGAGGACCGCACCGTCAGTGGCTCGCCTTCGCTTGGCCGTGAGGTCGTGCGCTCCGCTACGCTCGGCTCGGTGGTTTCCGTCTGATTGGCCTCGCTGCACGCCTGACCCAACCCCTAACCCCTAACCCCAACCCCTTTTGACAGTCCCGGCGGTCAAACGTAGAGTCCCCGCAGATGTCCCCCGGAACGGACGGCTCCACCGTCCTGATCGACGAGTTCTTCGAGAGCGGCGACGATCGTTTTCTCGCCGAGGTGCTGGCCGTGCGCTCCGACCAGAAGCTCGCGGCACTGGCAGCGCGGTGGTACTGGGACCCGCGCCCGTTCGCGCGACGGGCGCTGCTCGCCTACGTCGACGACGGCTGTGATCGGCCGCGGCACAAGGTGTTGGTCAAGCGGCTCTACAAGCTCGCCGAGGCGGCGGCGGACGACGAGTTGCTCGGCCGCTTCATGGTGGCTTTCGATCGACTGGTGGTGCGCAAGCTGGTGGAGCGGCGATCGTGGGATTGGCGCACCCGGGTGTCGAGCTCGGAGTGGGTGTTGCAGCGCGATCGTTCGGTCCCGGGTAGTGTTCCGAAACCCAAGGGGCGACGACGGGTCGTGCAACCCGAGCGTTTTTCGACCGCCACCCGGCTCTATCTCTGCCGGCGCGTCTGGCGCTATTTCCGCGAGCTCGGCAGGCGCGATCCGGCGCGCTACCGCAGGGCCGTGACCGCAGCTCTGGTGCGCTACGAGGATCGCCACCTCGAGCGTTCGGAGCAGTTGCTCGATGCATGGAGCCTGTGCCACGCGCTCTACCAGCACTCGTCGGTGCTCGAGCGGCGCCCGCGCGGCCTGCGTCTGGTGGCAGGCGCGAAACTCGCCGACCTGGTGCCGGCGCCGGCCTACCCGGCGATCTGGGCCGAGGGTTTCGAGCAGTTGCTGGAGTTGGCGGAGAAGGCTGCGAGCCGACCGGTGCGGGTGTTTGCGCTGACCCTGCTCGAGCGGGATCACCGGGAAGCCCTCGGGACCTTGCCGTTCGTGCGAGTCCGGGCCCTGCTGGACTCCCCCCATCCCGAGCTGCAGCGCCTCGCCGCCGATCTGCTCGGGCGCCTCGGCGGGCTCGAGAACCTCCCGCTGTCCGAATGGCTGCTGCTGCTGCAGGCCCGCACCGAGGCGATGCCCGAGATCTGTCGCCTGGTTGCCCGCCATGTCCATCCGGACCGCCTGAGTCTCGAACAGACCGTCGACCTCGCCTGTACGTCGGTGGCCCCGGTCGCCGAACTGGGGCTCTCGTGGCTGACCAAGAAGCCCGTGGCCTCGGCCGAACAGGCGTTGGTGGTGTTGGGACTGCGCGCCGCGCCGCTCGAAAGTGTCCGTTCGGCGGCGATGACCTGGCTCGGTGAGGTTCTGCT
>CAZRFU010000006.1:10372-11115 GCA_964599475.1 uncultured Thermoanaerobaculia bacterium | reverse complement strand
CGTGGACCACGGCAGAGATGGCGCGCGATCTGGTCGACGCCCGGTTCCTCGAACCTCGTGCGGCGGGTCTGGCCCTGGTCGAGCAGCGCTTTGGCGACGACACGGGGTTGTGGACCGCACTCGCCGAGTCCCCCTACGACGACGTGCGCTTGCGCTTCGTGCGGCATCTCGAACGCTGGCAGGAGGCGGTCGCGCCGTCGACGGTGCGGCAGCTGTGGGCGACCGCGCTGCTCGGCATCCACCGCGGCGGACGGGTCAAGCAGCAGGTGTTGACCCAGGTCGCGCGCCGGGTGGCCGCCAAGCCCGAGGAGGCCGACGCCCTGATCCCGCTGCTGGGGATCGCGCTGCGCAGCGTCCGAGCGCCCGAACGCCGCGCCGGTCTCGCGGCGGTGGCGCGTGCGGCCTACACCACCCCTGCGTTGCGCGAGGCGCTTGCGCGGCAGCTGCCCGAATTGCACCTCGAAGGGCTGGGTACGCCGTGATCTTCGACCTCAAGTACCTCGGCCGCAGCGAGGTCAAGGAGCAGCGCACCGGGCTCGAGTTGAGCTTTGCGCCGAACCTCGCGCGACCGTTGGTCGCCTACGACGCCGAGGTGCGGTATCCGCTGCGCTTCCGCGAGGCGATCAGCGCGCTGCACGAGGTGGTCGTTGGTGACCTGCGGTTCAAGCGGCGCGACAAAACCGCCTACACCGCCTGGAAAGCCGAACAGACGCGACAGGAAGCCGAGTTGCGCAAGGCGATGT
>CAZRFU010000006.1:0-10362 GCA_964599475.1 uncultured Thermoanaerobaculia bacterium | reverse complement strand
ACCGTGAGTTCCGTCGCCAGCACGAGATCTACTGGAAGGCGCGTCGGCAATGGGCGAACGAGCTGGCGCGCACCGATCCCGAGCTGTTTCGCCACCTGGTGCCCTGTGATCCGGTCGTCACCGTTGCTCCCGACGTCGTCTACTTCGAGTGTTTTTCGAAGGACGAGTCGAGTTACGGCTGCTTGATGGTCGATCGCGACGCCTTCGTCGGGGAGTCCGCGGCCTCGAGCGGCACCACCAACGTCGACTATTCGCTTGCGCTCTACGACCACTTCCAAACCCTGCGCACCTATCGGCCGACGCGGCTGTTGGTCGACCCGGCCGGCTTCGAGGTGGCGGTGGCGGGTGCGGGCGGCTACCGTGAGGAGAAGATCGATCTGCCGCCCTCGTGGTTGCGGGGCTTCGGCCAGCTGCAGGCGGCGATGTCCTTGCCTTCGAGCCGCGTGGTGGTTTCGCGCGAGGCGCTCTATTCGGTGTTGGCGTACCTCAGGCGCCATCGCGAGAAGCGTGGACCCCGCAGTCTGCGTTTCGTCCTGACGCCGGGCCAGCCGCTGCGGCTGGTGCTCGACCCCTGGGGGGTCGAGATCACCTCCCACGGGCCGGTCTACGACGGGCCGCAGCCGCAGGAGATCAAGGTCTGGGGCCGGCGCCGGCTGCTGACCTTGGCGCGGGTCCTGCCGCTGGCGGAGCGCATCGAGGTGGCGCTGCTCGGCTCGGGCCTGCCGAGTGTGTGGATCGTGCACTGCGGTGAGATGCGCCTGGTGCTCGCCCTCTCTGGCTGGACCACCAACGACTGGACCTCGAGCGCCGCGGTCGAGCTGTTGGCGGCGCGCTTTCGACCCGAGCCCGCAGTCGTCGCCACCCTCGAGCGTTACCTTCATCGCACCCAGGTTGCGCCGCTGCCGCGGCTCGAGGCGGTGGCGGAGAGCTCTCCCGACGTGGTGTTGGGATCGCTGCGGGAGTTGGCCAAACGTGGCCAGGTCGTCTACGACTTCGCCGGCGACTGCTACCGCTACCGCTCGGTGATGCCGGTGGCGCTGTCGCAGGAGGTCTTGGGGCCCGACCCGCCCGAGCTCGAGCACGGCCTGCGCATCTACCGTGAGGGTAAGGTCAAGGTCAAGCGCCAGGAGGAGATCAGCCCTGGCCGACGGCACGTCACCGCCAAGGCCGACCGCGTCGACTGCGAGGGTGTGCTCGACGCCGACGGCGCCTGGAGCCGTGCCAAGTGCAGCTGCAGCTACTTCTACAAGAACCGCCTGCGAGGCGGACCCTGCCGCCATTTGCTGGCGGTGCAACTCCTGGTCCGCGATCAGTCGGGCCCAACCGCGTCGCCGAGGACGACGAGCTCATGGTTTTCCCGTTCGTAGTGCCTTCCGCCGCTGTCGGCTCAGCTCTGGAAGGGTGTCATCCGCCCGAGCCCATCATTGCCGCGGTGTTCCGCCGCGGTGGAGTTTGCCCGCACACTGCGTCCTCGCGCCCGATGTTCTTTTGGGCGCAGGCGTACCGGTGCGTCTCACCAAGGCGACTCAGGAGTCTCGGACGTCACCGGTACGCCGGCGCCCTCGGTGATCGAACGCGATCCCCGGTAGGAAGTCGGGCGGATGGCCCCCTTCGAGAGCTGAACCACGCCCCATGAGCTTCTGGCACTACCTCAAGCGTTGGCTCGCTGCTGCCCGAGCGGTGAGCACCGGCACTCCGCCCGAAGGGGTGCTCGAAGCGGTGATCGACGCGACGGTCCGGTCGTGGATCCAGTCGCAGCGATCGTTCTCGGACCGCGAGATCGCGGACCAAGTGCTCGCCAATGTGACGCCGACCAATCTGATGCTGGCGGTTGGGGTGGTCGCCAAACGTTTCGACGATGCCACTCTCGCTGCCTTGGGATACCAACGCACCGAACGGCCGGCGTTTGGTGGCCGCTTCGTCTATCACCCGGTCGGGAGCCCGATCCCGGCGGTGGTGCCACCGCGCACGACGGCTGCGCCCGCGCGCGGTTGGGGTTCGTCCGGCGGCAGCTCCTCGACCTCGAGCGGGGGCGGTGGCGGCAGCTGGACTGCCCAACCAAGTGCCCCAAACCCCTACGAAGCGAGCGAAATCCTCGGCCTGTCGGCGGAGGAGCTGCGTCGCCGGGCGTTGCGGATCACCCCCTGGCGCACCGCGTGGATCGGCCGGGTCGACACCATTCCCCCGCAGAGCGACGAACGCACTGCGCTGATCGATCGCGGGTTGGTGTTGCGCGGGCTGCTGAGCGAAGCGCAGCTCGAGGAAATCCACCGCGTCGGCGATCTGTGGCTGCGCCACAACGAGGCCGAGAAGCTGGTGTCGGCGATGGCCCATGCGTCGGCGGACCAGGCGATCGAGCAGGAACGGGCGCGCAAGGCCGAGCTCAAGGCAGCGCGAAAGGCTGAAGCGGCTGCACGCCGTGAGCGCCGGGCCCAAGAGGTCGCCAAGCGTCGCGCCGAAGACATCGTCTTCCTCGGCGAAGGCGTTTCCGGCCAGCTCGCCGACCGGCGCTCGCAGATCGAACGGCTCGAGGCGCAGGGCCTGCCGCTGTTGTCGACACCGGCCGAGGTCGCCCAGGCGCTCGGGATTCCGGTGCCGCGGCTGCGGTGGTTGGCGTTCCATGCGGAAGCCGCAACGCTGGTCCACTACGTGTCGTTCGAAGTGCCCAAGCGCTCCGGAGGAATGCGGACTCTCAGCGCTCCCCATCGGGAGTTGGGCGCCGCGCAACGGTGGGTGTTCGACCACATCCTCTCGAAACTCACGTTCGAAGACACTGCCCACGGCTTCGTCCGC
The DNA here is from genome assembly GCA_964599475.1 of uncultured Thermoanaerobaculia bacterium. Classification (GTDB taxonomy): domain Bacteria; phylum Acidobacteriota; class Thermoanaerobaculia; order Multivoradales; family CAZRFU01; genus CAZRFU01. Next base: position 7,569 of record CAZRFU010000006.1, on the reverse strand, counting down.
GGTCGTTCGACCGTGACCTGCGCCACCCCTCACGTCGGCCGCGACGTGGTCCTCAACCTCGATCTCCAGGACTTTTTTCCCACCATCACCTTTCCGCGGGTTCGCGGCCTGTTTCACCAGCTCGGCTATTCGCCGGCGGTGGCGACGGTGTTGGCGCTACTGTGCACCGAAGCTCCGCGCCGACCGATCGAATACGAAGGGCAACGCTACTTCGTCGCAGTGGGGCCGCGAGCGCTGCCGCAGGGGGCGTGCACCAGCCCGGCACTGTCGAACATGGTCGTGCGTCGCCTCGACCGGCGCCTCTGCGGTGCCGCTGCCGCCGCCGGCTGGACCTACACCCGCTACGCCGACGACCTCACCTTCTCCGCCCCGCCGGGCCACCGCCACGAGATCCCGAGGCTGCAGGCGCGCATCCGCCACCTGGTCGAGGAGGAAGGCTTCGTCGTCCATCCGCACAAGGGGCGGGTGCAGCGCTGCGGCGGGCAGCAGGCCGTGACCGGAGTGGTCGTCAACGCCAAGACCTCGTTGCCACGCGCGGAGGTCCGGCGCCTGCGGGCGATCCTGCACGGCGCCAGGACCACCGGCCTGGCCGCCCAGAACCGCGAGGGGCACGAGCACTTCGAGGCGTGGTTGCGAGGCAAGCTCGCCTACCTCGCGATGGTCGATCGGCCGAAGGGGATGGCGATGTTGGCGGAGCTCGAGGCGCTGGTTGGGGGGTAAGCAGGGGTGAGTTTCGCGGGTGCCTGTGGGTGAACGTGCTGTGAAGTGGTGGATTCCGACGATCCTGGCCGTGGCGACGGCACTTGCTCCAGCTCGTGGGTCGGACGCGGACCTGCTCGAGCAGATGGCCGAAGCTGTTGCGGGGACCTGTCCCTTCGATGTTGCGATCGGGCGATTCGAGGCCGATAGGGGAGAACCGCCCTGTCCTCCCTCGTTTTCCGGTCCGGACACCTCCGCGATCGTGAAGCGGCTGTCAGCCTTGCAGGCTCTGGAGCCTCCTTCGCGCCCGCTCGCCGATCCAGTCGCCGAGGCTCGGAGGCTGCGGGCTCGGGCTGTCTGGCGGGTGGTGAGCTCCCGCTCGGAGAGTGTGCTCGAGGCCGCGGCTGGCGATCTCGAAATGGCGATGGGCCTCGACCCACAGAATGTGGCACTCGCCGCCGACCTCGCCGGGGTCCTCGTCCTTCGGGGCCGAATCACGGAAGATCCGCGGTATCTGCTCCGAGCCCTCGACCTGGTCGCTGCGGTCGCCCAGGGTCAGACCTCCGCCTCCACGAATCGGCGTGTCGTGTTGAAGGAGCTCGGCTTCCTCGACGACGGTGATGCCGCTTCGCGGGCCTGGGAGTCCGCTCGTTCGGAGTGGGAAACCGGACGACTTTCAACTGCCGCTCTCGTGGAGCGCGCCGATCGGTTTCCTCAGCAGCTGCGAGAGCTCGCGGAGCAGGAGCTTCTGGGTTGGTGGGCAGCGGCGCTGGGGGATCCGGATGAAGCCGAACGCCGACTCGCGACGCTGACGGAGGTCGCCCGAGCGGTCGCCGAATCGAAGGGGGAGATGGCCTTCAGCGAGAGCGTCGCGCAGCTCCATGCCGAACCAGCGCGGCACGCTCGGCTCGCAGCTGGGTACCGCGCTTATAGGACCGGGACCGCTGCGATTCGGGCGCTCGACTACGAGGTTGCTGCCCGGGAGCTGCAGGTGGCGCACGTGATTCTCGAGGCGGAGTCGAGCCCGATGGCTCAGTGGGCTCGCCACTATCGAGCCGTGGCCGATTTCTTCCTGGGTGCGGTCTCCGCGGCCCTGGAAGAGCAGTTGGTCGTGGCTGCCGCGGCCAGGGAGCTTGCCGGGAGACGCAGCCTCGAGGCCCGGGCGTTGTGGTCGATTGGGCACATTCTGCTGACCTCGAGTCGGGCACCGCAGGCGATCGAACCCACGGAGACCGCGCGAGACGTGTTCGCAGCTCTCGGCGAGGAGGAGAACCTCGCCGCGGTCGAATTCCTGCTCGCTGAGATCTATCCGTCGTTGGGGGAAGAAGTGCTTGCCTTGCGCGCACTTCGCGAAGCCAGCCGTCGCCGAGGGGTCATTACCAATCTGGTGCGGCGGCACAACATCGACATGGTCTGGCTGGAGCATGCGCGCCGGCTCGGCCTGAGGCAGGCTGCTCAGGTCTTTGTGGTCGAGTTGGAACGGTCCGCCGAGGCTCTGGGCGATCCACTCGCGAGATTTCAGGTGGCTCTGGTGGCTTTGGCGCTCGAGCAGGATTCCGCGGGGATCGAGGAGCTCGAGAGCCAGGCGCGGGCCCACCTGAGCCGAATCGCCGACGGGAGGTTCCGCGCGTTGGCCGAGGGAACACTCGAGGTGGAGCTGGCGAAGCGGCTGCTGGTCGACGAGACGGGCCGAGCGGCAGCTGCGGCAGCGCGAGCAACGGCGGTGTTTCGACGCTGGAGCTTCGAGGGCGAGGTCGAGGCGGTGCTGATGGAGGCGATCGCGGCGGCGCGTTTGGGTGAGCTGGAACGGTCCGAGGCGCTTCTGCTCGAGGCTTCGCGGCGGGTGGCGTCGATCCGGGCGGGTGTGGCAGATCCGGCCGGTCGGGCCCGCTATCTGGCCACGGCGGAACGAATCGCCACGGTTTGGAAGGATCTGATGGACCGGGCCGGGGCCAACGACGAGCGGGTGTGGGCGGGTGTTGCAGCCCTACGCCGCGCGGCGCGGGGGGACGGAGCGTCCACTGCGGGCGTGCCGAGCTTTGCCGGACTGGTGGGCGGCCTGGCTCCGAAGAGCCTGGTCGTCGAATACCTCCTCGGTGAGGAGGATGTCGAGGCGTGGTACTTCAGCTCGGCGGGAGTCAGGCGGCAGCGGCTCGAGGTGCCGCTGGCCGAGCTCCGGCGTTTGGTTCGAGCCTGGCAGGGCGGCGACGCAACCGCGCTGTCGGCACTCAGCGCGGCTCTGATGGCCGGCGCGTCCCCGTGGATGCGGGATGTAGAGCGGATCACCGTGGTGCCGACGGACATTCTCTTCGCCGTGCCGTGGCCTCAGCTGCAGGCTCCTGGCTCCGCCGAGCCACTGGTGGCGAGGTTCGAACTTGCCGTGGCCTTGTCGTCGCTCCAGGCTGGAGCGGCCCTTGTGGAGCAGGAAGCGGCGGCTCGGGCGCTTTTCGTCGTCGACCCGGAGCCGAGTCCTGGAGCTGCCCTCGAGCGGCTGCCGGGGTCGCTGGCGGAGGCGAGCAGGGCCGGGCGCTGGTACGTCGAGAGCGAGACTCTGACCGGGCGCGACGCGAACATCACGGCCCTGCAGCGACGTTTGGCCGATCGGCCGGCGGTGGTTCACATCGGTGCACACGTGGCGTCCGAGGATCCGGTGCGGGGCGGCCGGCTCGTCCTTGCGCCCGACCCACACGGCGGTGACGGGGAGGTCGACGCGATGGGGTTGACCAGGCTGCCGTTCGACGGCGTGCGCACGGTGGTGCTCGCGGCGTGTCGGGGTCGGGATGCCACCCGGGAGGGGGCAGGAGCCCCGTTTGACTTGGTGCGGGCGTTGGTCGAGGCCGGGGCAGCCGAGGTGGTCGCCAGCGATCGAGACCTCGACGACCAGCTGACCGCGCACGTGATGGCGCTCCTCCATCGACACTTGGCAGCAGGGTGGTCCGGTGCCGCCGCGCTGCGCCGGGTGTGGCTCGAAACCGAGGACCCACGGCTGAGGGCTGCCGTGGAATCCTTCCAAGTTGTCCGTCAACACCTCTGAGGAACGGGAAGGAGCGCACCATGAGGTTGTACTTGGGATTGTTTGTCGTCGGTTCGTGCTTGTGTGGATGGGGCATCGCCGCGAGTGCGCAGACACCGGCCCCGTCGCCGTCCCCTGGATTCGTGCTGGAAGTGGAGATTGCCGGCATGTTCGCCTTGGTGCCGAGCGTGGACCAGAGCATGGTGCGAATCGTTGGAGCTCGTGCTGACGGCGGGCACGGTCATGGTGGCCTGGCGCATCGGGCACACCTCCAGGTCCCGTGCGAAGTGCTCGCCGATCCGACCCTTCAGAACCACTGCCTGAAACGCACCGGCGGGTGGGAGGCGGTCGAATATTCCAGGTTGCCTCAGGGCTATTCGCTGCAGGCCGGGTTCGACCTGCAGGTCGATCCCGGAGGAGCCGGCCAGGGCGTCGTCCGGTCCGTGGTGCTCGGGGACTATCTCGTCGACATGGGGCAGTTCGCGGCTCACTCGTCTTTGCTCGCGCCGGGGGTCGACGACGAGGTCCGCGCGCGGTCGGTGGTGCGCCTCGATGTCGATCGTGGTTTCCTCGACGTCGGATACCTCGAGCGCCGCGAGGGATGGTCGGTGGTGACTGGGGGAGCGGCGATGCGCGAGGTCGGGAAGTACCAGAAGATGGCCGGGTCGTTGTCGTGGAAGATTCCGATCTTTGGGCCCGAGGTCGTGATCGACTTGAAGCCGCATGCAGCCAACGCAGTCGGGCAGAGCATCACCATTCGCCCCCCCGCAGATCTGCGCCATGTGCGGATGATCCTGAGCAACGAGCCCAGCGTGGCGGACTTCTGCAAGCAGGAGCCAGGTCCGAAGAATCGCCTGCTCCATCACTTCGAGGGTTTCAACCAGCTCCTTGCGAAGGTGCCTGCAGCGGACGAGCGGGTTCTGTTGCGCTACGACGGCGAGGCCACGTTCTGCGACAAACCGGCCGCCACCTGGGGAGGCAATCCCCCACGGATCTGCCAGAAGCCGATCCTCCGGGCCACGTGGGATCCGTAGCACGGCAATGATGCTGAGCCCGTTCGCAGCCGGAGCGTTTCGAGGAGCCTGGCTCAGGCAGTCGGTGGAGACTCCGAGCTGGGCAGCGCTCCGCGTCGTCGGCTTTGCGATCAAGGTCCAGCAGCAGTGTTTTGCCGACTGGTGCTGGGCTGCGGCAGCGGTGAGCGTTCGCCGACACTTCAAGACCCCAGATTCGCAGTGCGAGTGTGTGGAGCGGGTCAGAGCCCACCTTCAAGCGGGGACGTGCTGCGGCTACCTCTGCAACGGGGTCGATCACCCGGTCCCCGAGTGTGCCGGGAGGGCTACCGGCCCGGAGCTCGAGGTGGCGCTCGGGCCACATCTCGGGCCGAAGCCACAGAGTCCCGTCAGCCTCGACGAGATCGCCGCGGATGTCGACCGGGGGCGTCCGGTGGTGCTTGGCCTCCACGGTCGAGACCATCTGGTGGTGGTGTTCGAAGTGATCGGCGAAGGTGACGACGCGATCGTGCGCTATCGGGATCCGCTCACGTCACAGGCCACCGATCCCCGGATCGAGCGCGCTTGGGAGTGGCTCCGCCCGGAGGTGGCGGCCGTATTTCGAACCCAACCATGAGGAGTTGGCGTGCTCGCGACGATACGCCCGTCGATTGAGGTCGTTCAAGCGCTGGCAGCCGAGCTCGAACGCTTGGCCTGGCGCTGGCGCGTCGGGGCCTCCGGCGAGGCTCAGCTCGGCGAGGAACTGGGCCTCGGCCTGCCGCTGCCGTGGTTTGAGCTCGGCACCTTGGAAGGCCGCGCCGAGGTCGAGGCTCGAGTGCCCACCAAGTGGCTCAGCGCGGTTCTCGAGGATGGCCGGCCGGTCGGAACGATGGTGGTATCTCGAGGTGCCAACGGTCGACATCGGTTCGAGCGCTTCGCCTTCGGGTCGAGCGGCGCCGCCCTCCTCGAGGCCCTCGAGTGGCTCGAAGCCGGCTGGCAGGCGGCGCGGCCCGAGGGCTCGGACTGGGTGGTGGCGGGCTTCGATGACCGGCGCTCGAGATCGTCGGGCCTGCTGTTGCTGCCCCAGCCGGGCGACGTCGACGTCACGGTCGCCCTGAGTTTCGATGCTCCGCCGCCGTTCCGATCAGCGCGATTCATCCCGCTTCAGGAGTACCAGGAGCGGGTCGACGCCTGGTTGGCCCGACCCGGCTGATCGTTCGCGAATGGTCTACCTCGCCATGCGCTCGAGCTCCGCCTCGAACCCATCGATGATGCGCTGGGGATCCGGAATCAGGCCGGCGTCGGTGGCAAGACCGAGGCGGACGTTGCCGGCGTAGGACAGGATCGAGATCCCCATGCCGAGGCGGCCCGACTGGGGGACCCAGAAGAGGATGTCGCGGATCTGGGCGCCGGCGAAGGAGAGGCGTTCGCGCGGGCCGGGCACGTTGGTCATCACCGCGGTGCCCTTCATCCCGAACAGCCGCAGGATACCGTCTTGACCGAGTTGCGGGAGTTTGCCGATCTGGCGCAGGAACCACAATGCGACGATCGGTTGGGCCGAGGACTTGAGCTTCTTCATGCGCCGCTGCAGCTCGGCCAGGCGCGCGCGCGGGTCGTCGATCCCGAGCGGCAGCGACAGGAACACCAGCCCGAACTCGTTGCCGAGCTCGGCGAGGCGCTCGAGCGGGCGCAGCGACACCGGCACCACCGCGCGGATGTCGAGGTTGCTGCGAAAGCCGGCTCCGACGAGGTAGCGACCAAGGCCCCCGGCGACCGCGGTGGTGATGAGGTCGTTGACCGTGCCGCCCATCGACTTGCGCATCGCCGCGACGTCCGCGACCGGGATCGCCTTCGACCACGCCACCTTCTTCTCGACCGCCAGTGGGCCCTTGAAGGGAGTGCGGCGATCGGGCGGCAGGCCGAAGAGGTAGGCGAGTGAGCCACTCGAGGCGATGCCGAGTTGCCACGGTGGCAGGCGTTGGATGATCTCCGCCGGGCGGGTCAGCAGGGTGACCGCCTCGGGCATGAACTGCGCGACGTGGTCCTTGGCGTCCTCCGGCGTCAGCGTGCGATCGGTGAAGAGCGAGACCAGGGGATTGCCGAATTCACGGTCACCGGCCAGGGCCGCCTCCCAGGCGTCGACGTCGGGGTCGCGGTCGGTGAGCGCGAGCATCACCATCATCAGGGCGATGCCGTCGCCGATGCAGTGGTGGATGCGCCACAACATCACCGTGCCGCGGGGATGGCCCTGGATCACCTCGCACGACCACAGCGGACGCGAGGGGTCGAGGGGCTCGGACATCCGCATCGACACGTGCGCCTCGAGCCCGAGGTCGTCGGTCCCGGTTTCGATGGTTGTTTCCGGTACATGGGCGGCGATGTCGACCTCGGCGACTTCCCATGCATGCCCGCCGGCCGCGGGGACGACGCGGTCCCGGAAGCGCGGCACCATCAGCAGCCGGCGAGACAGCACCTCACGGATGCGCTCCGCCGGAACCTCGCGGTCGAGCATCATGATGCCGTTGATGACCATCAGGTTGGCCGGCTCGTCCATGCGCAGCCAAGCACGATCGACCGGCGCCATCGGGGAGGCAGGCGAAGGGATCATGGGTGGAGCCTACCAGGGTCGTGGGTCGTGTCGGAGTCGCGCAGACGAGCCGTCTCGCGCACACCGCCCCGCTGTTGGTCGATGAAGCAGGGACCCGGGAACCGGGATCCGGGATCCGCCGGAGGATTCGCGCCGTGGGCTCCTCGGCTGATCGCGCACGACAGTGGTACCCAAAGCTCGAGAAGCGCACCGTCAGTGGCTCGCCTGCGCTTGGCCGTGAGGTCGTGCGCTCCGCTTCGCTCGGCTCAGTGGTTTCCGTC